>CAZFVQ010000034.1:10350-18591 GCA_964522415.1 uncultured Rikenellaceae bacterium
TTGACCGCGAAGAGCTTGCTCCCATTCATTCAGTCTTTTCCAGGACAATAAAAAGCTATGATTCAAAGTTCTGGGAGAATCAGGACTTTCTCAGGCCGGAGGAAAATCTTCTTCAGGCATTGAAAAACATGAATGTCCGCCTCGGGGAATTCTCCGGAGAAGATCAGTAAACAGCTGCAGGGGCAACGAACTTTATGGAATCGGTTACCGGTTGCGGATGCAGTTAGCGGAAAGAATCCCTGACAATGGAAATCAGTAACTGTCAATAAGATTATAAAGTCCGCTGAGATCGGGTGTAAGGACCACATCCGTTCTTCTGTTTTTCTGTCGTGCATCGGATGTCCTCCTGGCGTCCACGGGCAGGTATTCACTGTGTCCGGCTGCAGTAAGACGTTTCGGATCAATTCCTGAGCCTTCAAGCAATACCCTTACAACGGTTGTCGCCCTTTTCACGCTCAGATCCCAGTTATCCCTCAGCTGACTTCCCGAAGGATTATATGGCACATCATCAGTATGGCCCTCTATCGTTATCTGGATTTCAGGATTTCGTTCAAGCACGGCTGCCAGTTTTCTCAAAGCATTTCTCCCGTTTGCATCAATATCCCAGCTTGCCGTTTTGAAAAGCAGCTGCTCATCCAGTGAAACATATACCTTGCCGTTCTTCTGGCTTACTGTAAGACCATTGTTCTCAAAACCCAGCAGGGCTTCAGATACCTTGTTCTTCAGATCCATGGCTATCCTCTTCTGTGCATCAAGAATCCTTTCCAGCTCCACAAGTCTGGCATTTCGTTTTTCAAGCTCATAGGTGAGTTCATCCAGCGAAGCTTTCCTGGTATCAAGTGTTTCCTCCAGTCTGCGAAGCAGATCCTCCTTGTTTTTAAGGTTTTCCTGCGCAGCCTGAAGCTCCGTAAGCAATTTCTGCGTCTCCCTCACATTACCCTTGATAAGCTCTTCCTGGGCATTCTGAAGATCATTATACCTCCCGGAAATAATCCTGAATTCTTCCAGAGCCTTATCCCGTTCCCTTTCAGCCTTTGAAATATCATCCCTGGTGTTCTGAACTTCCCTGTCCATAAGCGCCATTTTGGCTTCCAGCTCACGGTTCTCCATCTCCAGGAAGAGATTTGAACCTTTATAGTCATCCCTTTCTTTCATGTTCTGCATGCTTGTAACCTGAAGGTCCCGGTATTTCTTCGCCGGAACACAGGAGAATGCCGCAATGAGGAAAATCAAAAAAAGAGCTTTAATCATTTTTCCATTCATGACCCTTTATTTTTTATCATAAAACTCCTGACTTCAATAAAATATTTCCACACATTCATACAGACATGGCAAAAATAAGAAAATCCTGCCTATGCTTCTTCAAAGCGCAGGGAATAATAATTGCTATATTTGCAATCTAAGGTATTTTTTTAAATGAGTCAGGGTAAAAACCTGTTATTCAAGCTTTCATCTCCCGAAGATCTCAGGAAGCTCGATCCTTCCGATCTCATCAGGGTGAGTGAGGAACTGAGGCAGTTCATCATTGATGAAGTCAGCAACAACCCAGGGCATTTCGGTGCAAGTCTCGGAGTTGTCGAACTGACTATTGCCCTTCATTATGTTTTTAATACACCCTGGGACAAGATAATCTGGGATGTCGGGCATCAGGCATACGGACATAAGATACTCACCGGCAGGAGGGATATGTTTTCCACAAACAGGAAATACAAGGGTATATCCGGTTTCCCGCGTATGAGTGAAAGCGAATATGATGCTTTCGGAACGGGCCATTCCTCAACCTCTATTTCTGCTGCACTGGGAATGGCTGTGGCATCAAGGCAAAAAGGAGAGAAAAGGCATGTCGTGGCCGTCATAGGTGACGGAGCCATGACCGCAGGAGAAGCCTTTGAAGGTCTCAACAATGCCGGAATTGCCAAATCCAACCTTCTGGTGATACTCAACGACAACAATATAGCAATAGATCCGAATGTCGGGGCACTCAAGGAGTATCTCCTCGACATCACCACCAGCGGGTTTTATAATAAAATAAAGGACAGGGTATGGAATATGCTGGGCAGGGCGGGAAGGTTCGGTCCCAATGCCCGGACCCTTGCCGCACAGCTTGAAGCCGGATTCAAAAGCACCTTTCTCGACAGAAGCAATCTGTTTGAAGGTATGAATTTCAGGTATTTCGGCCCTATTGACGGACATGATGTAATGCATCTGGTAAAGGTTCTGGAAGATTTGAAAAGAATCAGGGGACCCAAGCTGCTGCATTGCGTTACAGTCAAGGGAAAAGGTTTCAGGCAGGCTGAAAAGCATCAGACTGAATTCCATGCTCCGGGGAAATTTAACAGGCAGACAGGTGAAATACTGTCTACAGTCAAAAAGGATTCCCCCCCTCCCTACCAGGTGGTTTTTGGGAATACCATTCTCGAACTGGCCAGGATGAATGAAAAGATTGTCGGAGTCACTCCTGCCATGCCAACCGGCTGTTCAATGTGCATCATGATGAAGGAAATGCCCGACAGGATCTTCGATGTCGGCATAGCGGAACAGCATGCCGTTACTTTTTCCGCAGGACTGGCAACACAGGGACTCATACCCTTCTGCAATATATATTCATCTTTCATTCAGAGGGCCTACGATCAGGTGATTCATGATGTCGCACTCCAGAATCTTCACGTTGTTTTCTGCATTGACCGTGGCGGACTTGTCGGCTCCGACGGGGCAACACACCACGGCTTTTTCGATCTTGCCTTCATGCGGACCATTCCGAATATGATCGTTTCGGCTCCCATGAATACCGTCGAACTGAGAAACATGATGTACACCGCACAATCCGGCAGGATAAGTTCTCCCTTTTCTATCCGCTACCCCAGGGGATCAGGCATGATCCGTGACTGGCGGCAGGGTTTCAGTGAGATTCCGGTCGGCAGGGCAAGACTGATCAGGGAAGGAAGCGATATAGCTGTTCTGAGTATCGGTCATCCGGGAAATTATGTGATTGAGGCTGCCCGGAAACTGGAAGCTGAATCAGTTTCAATATGCCACTGGGACATGCGTTTTGCCGCTCCCCTTGACAAAGAGGCCCTTCACTCGGTATTCGGCAGATTTAAAAAGATCATTACTGTTGAGGACGGAATACTGAAAGGCGGGTTCGGCAGCGCAGTGATTGAATTCATGAGTGACAACAATTATAGTGCAGAGATAAGGCGGCTTGGCATTCCCGACTATTTCGTGGAACATGGCACACAGCAGGAATTGTACCGGGAATGCGGCTATGATGCCGGGGGAATTGAACGCACGATAAGACAGATGCTGGAATAAGAATGTCCGGCTGCAGCCGGGATGGTTAGCGGATGCCGGGGGCTTTGCAGTGAAGGCATGAAAAGCATGAAAGGGATGAAAAGCATGGAAGGCATGAAAGGCATGGAAGGCATGAAAGGCATGTTATCCCTGAAAACAGGATCGTAATCCAATATTTATTAACCAACAATAGAATCAGCCATGAGAAAAACAATCATTTTACCGGTGCTTTTTCTGCTTGCCGTATCATGTGGTACAAAGACCAACAAGACAGACAGTGAGGAATGGATTCAACTCTTCAACGGCAGAGACCTCAGCGGATGGATCATCAAGATCAAGGGATCGCCCGTGGATGTTAATTACAGGAATACATTCAGGGTGGAGGACGGAGTAATGAAGGTTTGCTATGATGAATACGACAGGTTCAATGCCGAATACGGACATATATTCTACAGGCAGCCCTTTTCCAGCTACAAGCTGAGAATAGAATACCGCTTCACGGGCGATCAGGTACCGGGCGGTCAGGCATGGGCATTCCGCAACAGCGGGGTCATGCTCCATTCCCAGTCTCCGGAGTCAATGCTTCCCGACCAGGACTTCCCCGTATCCCTGGAAGCCCAGTTCCTGGGAGGAAACGGTGTCGACGAGCGTCCGACACTCAACGTATGCTCCCCCGGCACTCATATTGTAATGAATGATTCGCTTATCACAACCCACTGTATAAATTCCTCATCGAAAACCTATCACGGCGACGTATGGGTATCATGTGAGCTTGTGGTCTTTGCCGACAGCATCATCCATCATATTGTTGAGGGGGATACAGTGATAACATACTCAAAACCGCAGGTGGGCGGAAGCAATAAACCGGAGAATTATCCTGTTCCTGACGGAACCCCGATAAAAGAAGGATATATCTGTCTGCAGGCAGAAAGCCATCCTGTGGAATTCAGAAAAGTAGAGCTGCTGAACCTGGAAGACAAATAAGGATTCTTTTGACTTCCGGCTTTTGCCGTTTATATTTTTCTTTATACTTTTGTTCCGCTTTTGCCCGGATGGCGGAATAGGTAGACGCGCTGGTCTCAAACACCAGTGGCAGAAATGCTGTGCCGGTTCGATCCCGGCTCCGGGCACTGAATGAATACCCGAACCTATTTCCTTAAGACTATGAATCCGTTGATTCTCCGGCCGTCTTCCGTTTTCAGAATGTAGAAATAAGTATCATCAGGAAGAGGTCTTCCATTGTAGTCCACCCCATTCCAGTCATTCCCGTAGTCATTGTCATGGTAAACCCTTGCCCCTCTCCGGTCAAACACCACCAGCTCCGATCTTCCCAGCCTGTCGAGGCCGACAATGGTGAAATAATCGTTTTTGCCATCCATATTGGGAGTCAGCAGCGAGGGCACAAGGAAATCCCTGACGTTGATTTTAAGGGAATCCACGTCTTCTGGACAAACACCATTTTTTACCTTCCAGAGAAGGATGTTCTGTCCCATGGATAATTCCCTAACCATGGACCTGGCATCATAAATATCGTCTACCCTGCCGTCTCCCTTCAGAACTGCCCACATACCATTTCCGTATGCAGGGATCCTGGCATTCAGCCTGGTCTCAAAAACATAACCGAGTGTCATGTCAGGTCCGGAATCTGCCACAGGCATTTCATCTGCCAGGACGATTACAGGGCTGATCACAGAAAATCCCTCTGCATTTGCAGCTCTTATGTAGTATGTTCCTGCCGGGGCACTGGCCGGAGTGTTTAAAGGCTCCCGGGCCCTGTCATCGCGCCAGTAGGTAAGTATCAGTCCGGGTTCCGAACCCTCAGTGATTTCCGGGCGGGTAAGATCGGTTGTTTCTGTAGAGCATATCGTCGGCGGATTGTTAATAACCAGCACCGGGGCATTGGGCTGGAAATTTATTACTACGGGCGGCGAGGGAGGAGAGATGCATCCTTCCTCATTTGTTACCGTAAATGTATAGTTTCCCGGAAGCAGTGAGCTGACCAGGGTTGTGGTTCCCGTTCCGCTTATGACAACATTTCCCGGACTCCTGGTAAGATGCCACACACCCCGTGAAGGCAGGCCCGTGATTACCACACTCCCCGTGGAAATATCAGATGTTGGATGGCTTATTTCTCCCGGTACCGGAGCTGAGGGAAGATCGGGTATATCGGGTATGATAACCTCACCCGACAGCGGAGAGGTGCATCCGGCGGAATTGGTAACCGTGAAAAGATACTCCCCGGGGGGAATTCCTCCCAGAACAACCTGCGAACCGTTACCTGTTGTACTGTGGGATCCGGGATACCTTGTGACTGTCCAGTTTCCGGAGGCCGGCAGACCAGACAATACAACACTTCCTGCCGGAACAGTGCATGTCGGTACAGAAACTTCCCCCGGAACAGGAGCCGGAGGTATTTCACTTACTGTCAGCATATAAACAGCTGTGGCAGCTTCGCATGGAGGACCGGCGGGATTATTTGTCTCTGCGGTAACAGTGATTGTTTTGCCGATATCACTTTCCGCAGGCAGATATATAAATTCGAAATGGTTTGATGTTGCGGAAACAAGAAATATTCTTCCGTCGCCGCCGGCATGAAGACTCACGCTTGTTGCACTTCCGCCGAAGCTGTTGTCGCTTACCGTAACGGCAGCAGTACCGCATGTACTTCCGGAATAGCTGCTGAGAACAATGACCGGAGGATCAGCACAGGGACAGTCAACTGTAAAAGGAGATCCCGTGACAATGCATCCGGATTCATTTCTCACGGTAACGGTATGACTGCCGTTTAATACATTCCTGAAAACAGGATCCTGCTGAAATTCCCCGTCATCAAGCCTGTATTCATAAGACCTGTCTGCCGGATTAATAATGCTGATCACTGCTCCCCCGGCTCCCAGGCTGCAATCAACTGATACTGCCGGCTCTTCAGGGACAGGATTCTCTGTTACCGTGGCATTTCCGGTCATGCTGGTCTCCCCGCCCCTGTTTACTCCCGTAACAGTATATACTCCGGCTTTCTGAATTCCGAAAGAGATTTCATTTCCCGTTCCTTCAACCGGAATATCCAGTAAAACTCCATCGCGGTAAAGATAATACATCACTTCTCTCTGCGATCCTGCCAGGCCGACGGGAAGGCCTTCCTCATTCTCACAAAAGGAACCGGTACCGGTAACTTCAAAGGGTTCGGGCGGCCTTACCTGATTCAGAACGGGATTTTCATAAACAATTGCATTTTCGCCTGGTGTTACCTGAATTTCGGTTCTGATCCTGTTAATGTATGCAAACACTCTTGTGGGAAACACTGGCTGACTCGCATTGTTTCCCGTAAATTCAATATCAGGAGTGGTATTGATGGTGAAATCGACGGAAGAGGTAATGATAAAACGGGTCATCAGAGTACCCGGTTCAACTTTTTCTATTGTCATTCCGGTGCCGAAAGATGACACATTAACTCCGTCCAGCTCAATATATGTCTTACCGCGTTCAATGACCGGGATATTTGAAATCCGGGGCCTGGCAGTGAACAGCGGCTGGATTTTCGAATTCCGGTTATCAATTTCAACTTCAATATCACCCCCTTCATATATCCCGGAATTCAGTATAAGTCCGATCTGGCTTGTTGCATACTGGAAATTCTGCAACGGATCGGTATCAACGATGTATACATCAAATTCAAGCCGGTTTGAAGCCGTCTGTGTAACATTACGGATGGATATTATGAAATCCCTTACCCCGGCACGCAAAAACGTTCCGGGGAATACCAGGAGAATCACCATACTCAGCCAGAATATCTTTTTTCTGCCCATTTCAAAAATAAATGACCTGCGACCTGTTTTGAAACATTCAGGCATTCATGACAGGTTTTTAAAAGTTATCACGGTCCGGATAAACCCAGACCGTATGGTTTCAGATTAAACGTTCCGCAAAAATCGTTCCCGAACTAAATAGTCCGGGATAATCAGTCTTTTCAACGGGTAAAGTTAGACATTCCTGCAAAAATCAACTTGCTGTTAATCTGATTTTTGTCAAGAAAAAGAGCCTGATCGTCAAATTTTCCCTGTTATTTGTAAACAATTTTTTCCGGTCAGACCTCAAAGTCATCAGCTATTTTTGTATTTTCCCAGTAAATTAAAACGCTTGTGAAAAAACTGTCTTTCATTCTTATCACATTACTGCTGACATCCGCCGCCATGTCCGGTCAGGATTACCGGGAAACGGGAAGATATGCGGTTCCCGAGGCAAAGCAGGCTGTGGCTGTTGACGGAAAAAGCTTTTTTGTCATCAACAACAGCACCATTACCAAACACGATAAAAAGAGCGGAAGGCTGATCGCGCAATGGGACGGGACGGCGGAAGGGATCAGCCATCTTAACAGCGGAGTGGTGATCCGGGGGAAGTTATACTGTGCTTCCTCCAATTTCCCTGACTCGCCCATGGCCGGATCGGTGGAAATATTCGATGCAGCTTCCCTCAGACATGCCGGCAGTCACAGTTTCGGTATCCATACAGGTTCATTTACCTGGCTTGACATGCACGACGGATTCTGGTATGCCGGCTTTGCCCATTACACAGAGGCAGGTTCCTCTGAAGGGAAAGACACACGCTGGACATCAGTGGTAAAGTTCAGCAGGAAATGGCAACGGCTTGAAGCATGGATCTTCCCTGAAAACCTGATTGAACTGTTTTCTCCGAACAGCAACTCCGGTGCAGCCTGGGGAAATGACGGGAAACTCTATTGCACCGGACATGACAACCAGGAAATCTATATCATGGAATTACCCCGTTCAGGCCATACTCTCAGGCATGTAAAAACCATTTCAAGCCCTTCATACGGACAGGGAATTGCTTTTGACCGTACAATAAAAAACAAAAAAATTATTTACGGAATCAGCAGGAATGACAAACTGGTTATCTCCTTTGAGATTGATTAGGAGAAATGACAAACTGGTT
>CAZFVQ010000034.1:18691-36524 GCA_964522415.1 uncultured Rikenellaceae bacterium
AATGACAAACTGGTTATCTCCTTTGAGATTGATTAGGAGAAATGACAAACTGGTTATCTCTTTTGAAATTGATTAGCAGGGTTGACAAACTGGTTTTCTCCTTTGAAACTGACTGCCAGTAAGACCTTATCTTCTTCCATAATAAAACAGTTCCGCCATCCGTCTGTTCCACATTTCCGGAAATGATCAGAAAAATGCGTAATCGAGCTTTATCATAAAGCTGTTTCCGGGGAAAGTCCTGAAAAGGTCTGATAACTGGCCCCCGAGTGACTGTTCATAAGCCGATTCTCCCCAGGGTGCAAGCGGATTCATATCATCCCTCCTGTTTCTCGAATGGCTCCATACGAAATAAATTGTTGACCCCGGCCTGTATTCCCACCTGGCAACAAAATTTGACTGAAGATTTTTATAATTGAAATCTCTCCTTTTGGGATATGCGTTGAAATCAGCCATGTGATCAGGATCTGTCAGTATGCTGAAATTATCATATATCCCTTTGGCGACGAAGAACTGAGTATAGAGCTGGAGCGAGAACTTGTTTGTAAACGTCAGTGATCCCCTCAGCACCAGATCCAGCGACCTGGTATCGCGTTGTCCGAATACCGGCAGGTAATAATGATCCGGACTGTACTCATCCACATCTGCAAGGATTTCAGCGAGCTGTCCCTTGTCATCAAATTCTGCAAAATCACTGTATTCAAGCTGATCAGGGGAAAGCGACCTGTTTCCTATTTTCCATGTTGAATTTTCTGACAGAAAGGATTCATTCGAAGCCCATGCCGTTGTATTTACTTCCCAGTTACCCCAGATATTAGCCTGAAATGAAAGTCTGGTTCCCGTATTAAATTCACTTTGCAGGCCGGCGGAATATTCGCTGCCTTTGAGATTATTTATTTTCGCTGATACCCCGGGCATGATCTTCCAGTTTTTCCTGTTATCTGAGCTGAAGTCACCTGAGAACCCGAAACTGGCCGGCTTGGCCCATATCCCGAGTCCTCTTGTTTCCCACAGGTCATAACCTCCCAGCAGCTCACTGAAATTAGTACCAACCGAAAATGTCCTGAAATTCCTCGTTACAAAAGTGGAACTGATGTTGGCACCTCCCCCCATGTCGTAGTTTTCAAGATAGGATAAGCGTCTGGAATAATGCATATTCAGTGTTGCTCTCTGGAAATTGCCAAAAGGCTTGCCCTGTTTGATCTTATAGCTCAGGTTTGTCCACAGCTGGTACCAGTTCTGTTCATAGCTTATCCATCCCAGATCGTTCGGGTTGTATTTATCAGAAAACAGCAGCAATGTTAAATGTCCGTCAATAACACCCTGTCTTTTCCTCAGGACCAGGGCACTCATGAAGCCATCCTCATTTTTTCTTCCCGGCTCAAGGGAGTTTCTGTCGGAAAATGCAAATATTCCCTCAAACCCGTACTTGTTTTGATTGAATCTCATGTCCCAGTCGACTCCCCCGGTTATGCTCTGCCAGCCTGTCCCCTTTTCTGAAGGACTGTGGAAATATGTTACTATACCTCCTGCTGAAGAATAAAGGCCGATAGTCTGGTTTGCCCTGAAAACCCCGTAATTATTGGTAGGACTAAAATCATCCCCTGTGGTTGTTCCGAGGAGCCCGAATGAAAGACCTTTTTTTGAATGACCTGACAGCTTGGCTGCTGCAATTATTGGTTCACTGGCTCCAAGCCTGCGTGAATAAAAAAGTCTGCTGCTCCCGATGCCGAATTTGAATATGTCGGCACCCTCAAGGAAGAAGGGTCTTTTTTCCGTGAAGAATGTCTCGAAGGCAGTAAGGTTCAATACTGCCGGATCAGCCTCAACCTGTCCGAAATCAGGACTAATGGTGGCATCAAGCATTACATTGGGTCCCAGTCCGATCTTTAGGTCAGCCCCGGCACCATATTTCCACTTATGATCTGAGGAGCCGGGTCTGTTTTTATTCTCAAAAACATCCAGTCCGGTCAGAACATACGGTCTCACAAGGATGCTGCGCCTGGGATCAAGACCTCTGATGCCGGTTATTGTACCATAGCCTGAAACGAGATTCCCTCTTTCATTTCTGGGAATATACGGCCATTCCGATATTTCCCCGTTATTCGGGATTCGCCTGGTGAAATGAATACCCCAGTTCTGCAGTTCGCTTCCTGAATACCGGAGCATGCTGTAAGGGATTCTTATTTCTGCCGTCCATCCGTCATCACCAAGCTGTACTTCGGAGAACCAGATTGCATCCCATGAAGGATCCAGGCCCTCGGGAATCAGAGGATTCATATTGAACGACACCAGTTTCTTGTTATCGTCCTGCTGGCCATCAAACTGAACGCCTGCGGCATTCACGGCAAAAGTGTATGCTGTTTTCTGGTTATAGTAGGAATCTATTGAAACCATGAACCAGTCAGCACGGTTATATTCATCCCTGCGTCCGAGATTCTGTTCTACGTTTCCCGGATCATCATACATTTTTGCACCGATATACAGATCATTTTTCCCGAATAACACCCTCACCTCTGTCCTCCGGACCGATGGTGCTCCCTCTTCCGGCTCATACTGGATAAAACCGGTCACGACAGGAGCCAGCTGCCATTCCGCCTCATCCAGAAAGCCATCAATGGTAAAATGGCTATCTGTGGAGACAGCTTCAAAGGATTTTGCTTCCTGTGAAAAACAATTGAATGAAAAGAGAGAGATTGCGAGAACGGAACAGAATTTTTCAATCATGGACAATACAAGTATATAAATATAAATACAGTATTTTTCAGTTTTTGCTGAATTTTTGCAATTATAGCATTTTTTTCAAAGCTGAAACTGTCCGGGAATATCTGGTTGCCGTATCAGTGAGGTATATTAACAAAATTTAAGAAGCCAGCCCTGAACTTTGTGTAATTACTCCTAACCTGATTTGGAATTTCCACTGTATTGGCGGGCTGGCTGGTTGGAAAATCTTATGGGAAAATTCTACAATTCATCTATAAATTTACACCAATAAAAACTTCAAATCAAATTTATTTTCATAAAAATGAAGGTTTTTAAACCTTTTTTTCCTGAATCCGGAATATGGTTTTTCCCTTACAGGATTAACTTTTGTAAGTATTTGATCTGGAAAATTTTATCAATCCGTTAATAAAATTTTCTGCATCCCCCGGATCTATTCCCTGTTCTGCTGCCCTTACCTGCAGACTCAGTCTTAAATCATCCTCATCAGTGAGTCCGGACTCGTCTATATAACCCTCGTTGATCAGATATTCCCTAAGCTGTTCTTTTTTATCTGTTCTGAAATTCCGGATTGTATCCAGTGCTTCGACCAGTTTAAGCGGATCGCCTTTTACCTCATCAAGTTTTTCCCTGACTTCCTCAATAAATCTCTCCGAAACAGTTCCGGAGTCCATGATAACACCGATGCTCACGGGTCTGTTGCGTCCCTGCCTGTAAAGCTTCTGGAAGAATGTCAGCAGATCAGTCTTTTTCCGCATGTCTCCGATCAGTTTCTCATCGATTCCGCTGATTTTCCCGCCTGCCTCATGAAATGCATAAAGTTGTCCCCATGTTGTGATACCTCTTTCCAGACATTCATGAAACAGTTTCACATCCCCGGTAAGAAAAGACAGGGACAGGCCGGCCGCCTCATCGCTGATAAGGTCATAAGGTCTTATTCCCAGCAGCTTCCGGTATTCGTTCATATCCCTGTTCCCCGGTCCGGGTATCTTCTGAACAAAGCTGACACTTTCCATGGCCGGTTTGTGAACACCGTAGCGGCTCTCCCCGTTTGCAGGTCCCCCGAGCTGAATGATCCTGTAACGGATTTCACTCCGGCTGCTCAGATATGACAACCATTTTTCCACTTCATCGGGCTGTGCAGTGAAATAAAAGACCTGTCTGCCTTCACTGCTGATACCGCACAGGGCTTCTATGATGGCATCGGCCCTTTCATCATCGCTGTTTGCCAGGAGCTCATCGGCGAGCAGCGGAAGACGGACATCGTTTTCAATACTTTCGGCAAAAGCCAGTCTGGCAGCAAGCAGAAGCTGAACCCGCGTTCCGGTTGACAACTCATCAAGGCCGAGTCCGAGCTTCATCACATTGTCAACAGCACGGAATACCGGTCCGTTCTCATTACTAACCCTGAGATTGTAGCGCCCCCTGGTTATCAGGCTGAATATCCTGTCAGCCCGTTTCATGACTTCCGGTCTGCCCAGGTTTGCCGTTTCCTTCCTGAGATGTTCGGCAAGCAGGAAGCCTGTCATGGAGGAAAGATTCGAAGTGTAAAGCTTTTCAAGCTCATCTCCGGCATTCATCTTCCGGGCCAGAGCTGTTTCAAGTTCCGCACCTCTCTTTTTCTCTTCAATAAGGGTTTTTGTCCTGGTTATGTTTTCATTGAGTTCTTCCAGTCTCTCAGCTGCCGCTCCCAGCTCTTTTACCCTGGCCTGAGCTTCAAACAGGCTGATCCCGCCCAATACGGCTTCATGCTCTTCGTAAAAGGGATGAACCTTCAACTCATTTTCCCTTATCCTGAGATTCACGGAAGCATTTTCATAATTTTTCAGTGCATCCCTGAAAGCCGGAAACTGATCCGTTATCCCAGCGGCTTCAGCAAAACTGCCGGGTTCTGTTCCCAGTTTTTCATACAATGCCCTGATCCTTTTATACGTTTCGCTGATTCGCTCCTCAGCATAATCAATCCGGTTTTTCTGATTGGCTATTTCCCTGACAGCATCCCGTCTTTTCCTTTCGGCAGCTGAAAGCGTATTAAACAATGCCCTGGCTGTAACTGCATAATCGGCAATAGCTGTCTTCAATTCCCTGAAAGCTGAATTGTCTGTCCCAGGATATCCGGTCACTGAATTACTCCTGTCAACATATCCGGTCACTGAATTACTTCCGTCCGCTTCAGAAAAAACCTTGTCACGCCTGCCGGGATCTGTAAAAATCACACCGGATTCGCCGGGATCGTCCAGATCTTCCGGGGATCTGCCGGAATCGTCCAAATCTTCAGGCGATCCAACGGGATCAGCGACAGTCACTCCGGATCTGGCTAAGTCGTCCAAAGCTGCCGGGGATTCGTCGGAATCGCCGTAAATAATTACGGATACACCAAGGTCTCTGAAAATGGCATTGCATTTGTCGACTTCCGTGTTTCTCTGTTTCAGTAAACTGACCAGGGATTCTTCCCGGGCAAGCAGGTCGGTGTAGGCAGACTGCCATTTCTGTAAACCCTTCAGGAAAAGATAAAGCGCCGACATTGATTCTTCTGCACTTTTCGGAAAATCCGGCATTGCTTTGAGTTTTTCCAGCAGCTTCTCCCTGGTCTTGTTCATTTCCCCGAGCTGGTCATTCACACTGTCAAGCTTATCCCTTAACATTCCAAGCCTGATCTGCCTTGCCTTTTCCTCCGTTTCAGCCCTCAACAGCTTATTCAGTTCATCCATAAGTTCGCCAAGCCTGGCTGCAACCTGTTCTGCTTCCCATTCGCGGGGCTGATCAAGTCCTGTTTTTGCAAAATCATCCTCCCTGAGTTTAAGCTTTGCCGCAACATCCCTGTCGCTGTTCCTGATCAGACCGTATATCAGTATTGCCAAAATCAGGACTGCACCGGAAAAACCGTATACACCAAAAAAGTATATTGCAGCAGCAGTCAGAACTCCCGCCAGGAAAAGAATGATAAACACCCATCGCGGAACACCCGCAAAAGGTCTGCTTTCCTTGAGCCATTCCCCGAGAATGACAATCCCCCTTCTCAGTTTATCCGCATCAGCTGTATCCCGGACAGTTCCCTTACCAGCATTAATCTCTGCATTCCCTGCAGTTCCCGTACCACCACTGATCCCTGCATTCCCTGCGGTTTCCATACCAACATTAACCTCTGCATTCTCCGCTGTTTCCTCATCATCAGTGATCCACACATTCGCGACAACTCCCTCAGTATTAGTAATTTTCTTATTATCAGCAATATCTGCATCTTCCCTATCAAGTCCTTCAAGTTCTGTCCTGATGATTATCTCTTTTTGCCTCAGGGCAAGAGCCTCGTGGAAAAAATCATCAAGCTCCCCTGCTTCCTCAAGTCTCAAACCCTTCCATTCATCCCTGTCGCTGATGTTGTTTATACTTTCTCTTGTCTGCAGTTCCTCTGTCTCAAGTCTTTTTATCTCTGTTTCCAGCTCCCTGACAGACTTCCCGGTCCCGGAGATCAGGCTGATCCTGCTATCAAGTTCATTCAGCAGTTCATCATCAATACCTCCGGCCGGAAGCGAAAGCTTCCTGATCTTTTCTTCCTCCTCCTCAATGATTTTACCGGCAGCCTCAACGGCAGACTTCTCCCTTTCGGACTCCTTCTCCAGTTCTTCAATCCTTTCCAGTTCATCACCGGCAATATTATTCAGCACAGCAGGAAAGGCATCCAGACGGGTCTTAAGGGCTGCAGCCTCTTCTTCCGCAATAAGGTATTGAACTGCCTTTTCATAAAGACTCCTGAGCTCTCCGGCTTTCATTGCCGCTAGTCTCCTTTCTTCAAGTTGCGAGAGATTATCCTCATCGCCTTTCAGTTTACTGTGAACCGAAGTCAGCCCGGCAACTGTTTCGGAGATTTTCTTAAAATCCGAATATTCCTTGCTTTTTTTATTTCTTGTTTCCCCTGAATATTTAAGATCTGCAGATGCCCGGTCAAGGTCATATCCCCCTATTGATTCCCGGAGTATCCTGCCGGCCAGATCCTTGTCGTCCTGACCCACAAGTTCATGAAGAGCAAGCATATACACTTTCTGAAGTTCCTTTGGCGGAATACCTGCCGGATCACTGTCTGTTCCGTCCTTTTGCACAATCCGGGCCGTGGGATCAAGATGGACTGTCCAGGGTTCTTCATTGACCATGTAGGCACCGTGAATATCTGCCGAAACAGTTCTTTCGGGCCAGATCAGTTTATGAATGATCCGGGCAATAGTCGTTTTCCCCGTACCGTTGGGACCTGTGATGATATTGATATCCCCTGCCAGCTTATCCAGGCCGGTAGCATGCAGTCCGTCCCTGAACCCGGGAGCTTTTCGTATGCTGATCGATTTTAATTCAAGCTTGCCCATGTCATTGTGATTTTTGCTGCAGCAGGTTTCCCAGGAGTCTCTTTGATTCAGCCAGGATAAACTGTTTCCCTTTTTCTTCAGCGTCATGATCAGGCAATCCGGTTTTTTGAAGACTGAGATAAATCTCCTTCCTGTTCATTTCCCTGTGATTTTCCTTCCATTCAGCAAGAAGGTTTTTGAGAAACTCCGTTTCCTCTCCGTCTTCAATGGCAACAATGGTACGGGCCAGAATGCCTGCCGGCGAGTTTTGCCGGGCAAGCTCCCTGAGATTACTGACCTCGGGCTGTATGTTGTAGTCCATGCCGTGAACCAATATCTTCGTGCCTCCCCGGGTTTCATGGGAAAAATCATCCTTCATGCCTGACGACCAGGATTCCACCAGCGCCGGATTGCTGTGAGTACCAGTAAGCGTGAGCCCATAGCTTATGCAGCTCACATCCTGAAGCTCGTCCCCGAATGAAAGACTCCTGTCCAGCAGTCCGCTCACAAGGGTATCACGCAATGTTTCTTCTTTTTCCGAACCACTGATGTCAATACTAATGTTTTCAAAGCGAACGGGGGAGACAAATACCCTTTCCGCCCTGCCAAGGGTGTTGTTGCTTATGGTGATCATCACAGGACCATGTGCACCGGTTTCCTTTGAGCTCAGTGCAAGCGGTGAACCCGGATAAAAGATATAGGGATCTGAAAGATTCAGTTCCTGTGGCTTGTGAATATGGCCCAGTATCCAGGTATCTATACCCGTAATGGCAAAATCCGGAAGGCTAACCGGATTGTATGGACTGTCACCGGCTCCGAAATCCGCATGAAGAAGTCCGATACCGGGTATGTCCGGATCAATATTTCTGATATCAAACCTTTTCAGCGGATTATCCCTGACATGCTGTACCGGAAAGGACCATCCCGCAAACTGTACAGCTTCATTTCCCTTTTCAACCTTTTCCAGCTCCCATGTTCCCCCTGCACCAAGAAGTCTTACATTATCGTGGCTGCCGGCTTTGATTATCTGCGGAAGCACATCAAAGTCGTGGTTTCCGGAGACAATAAAAACCCTGATATTGTTTTCCCCAAGCCGTCTGAATCCGGTTTGCAGGGGACCCACCGCCTCAAAGAAACGATTGTCTCTGTCAACGATATCACCGCTCAGGGCAACAATATCCACATTGTTGAGCACAGCCCGGTCCACCATTCGTTTCCAGGTATCCCTGGCGGAAAATTCCCCCGCCCCGGCAGAAAGTCCCGTGACTTTAAGCCCCAGGTGAATATCTCCCGCAGCTAAGATTTTAATTGGCATAATATTCAGATCAGTTTATCACCCTGATAATTGCTTACTATATTTTCTGTTCTGAGTGTCACATCCTTACAAAAAAACTGAATCTCCGGGTGATCTGCAGTTTATTCAGTTTCCATTGAATTTTCATCTGACGGCGAGCTGTATTTTACGTATTGCTTCAGCAAAGAGCTCCATATCCTTTTTTGTTCCCAGCATGGCATTTTGCATTATCCATATGGCTTCCTCATAACATGCTTTTTCAGTCACCCTGCATTTCACATTTTTATAAGATACGGATTCCGGGATGGCATAACACATAAAATTCTTTTCCTGGAAAAGAGGTTGTTTGTACAAAGGTTGCGGATAACCCATAAAGCAGGGAACACCCTCAGCAGCAAGCATATTTGCAAATTCTGATTTTGAAAGGTTGTTAAACTTACTTTTATCATACTTGAAAATATAAATATGATAACTGTGAATTGTCTCTCCTTTTCCTCTCTTAAGAGGTTCGATCCCGTCTATCTGTTCAAGAAGTGAATTCAGATAAGTCCCGTTTTCATGCCGCCTTTTTGTCTGCTCTTTCAACCTCTTAAACTGACTCAGAAGAAGACTGGTCTGTAATTGTGTTATCCTGTAGTTACAGCCCAGATAATGATGTTCATACCACTCACCTCCTTTTACACGGCCAACATTTCTTAAAGAATTCATCATATCGTATAAGTCCGGGTCATTTGTGATCATCATTCCTCCTTCACCGCTGGTCAGGTTTTTGGAAGACTGGAAACTGAAGCAACCAGCATCTCCTATACTGCCAAGCTTCTTCCCCTTATATTCAGCTCCGTGTCCGTGACATGCATCTTCTATTACTTTTAAACCATGAGATTTGGCAATGGCCATAATTGCATCCATATCACAAGCCTGACCGGCAAAGTGAACAGGTATTATGGCTTTGGTTGCCGGAGTAATTGCCTTTTCAATTTCTGCCGGATCAATATTGTATGTATCAGGATCAATATCCACAAAGACCGGTACACAGTTTGCTTCCAGAACTATAGATGCAGTTGCAATGAAGGTATATGGAGTTATTATTACTTCATCTCCGGGTTTTACACCACATGCAATGAGTGCAATCCTGAGTGCGACAGATCCGTTAACACAGGCAATTGCATATTTTGACCCGCAGAAATCGGCAAATTCCTTTTCAAACATTTCAACAGTTTCACCACAGTCCGGATTACCCCAACTTCCGCTTTTAACAACATTTGTTATTTCATCAATATCTGTCTGATCAAATACCGGCCAGGGGAAATCAGTATTCACTGTTTTTGGCCCTCCGTTTATCGCAAGTTTTTCTTTCATAGGGAGTTTATTTATTAATGTGTTTATAACATAATTTTATTGTCTCAAGTGATGAATCCGGCATACATTCCGTTGGCGGGGAGTTATTTTCAATACACCCGGTAAAGTAAAGAAGTTCGTTATTGTAACCGATTGTTGCATCATCCAAAGGTATATCCCGGACGCTTTTATCATCAGCAACACATATTACATTATCTTTCAGTGTGGTATACACAACACTGGCTCTTTCAAACTGAGCTGAATATCCGGCCTCGAATGGCAGCTGCATATGAAATCTGTTACCTCCCTCTATGCTTACATGTAAATCTTTTCCTGAATATTTCCACATCGCACTTATATAGTCATGCCTGCTGAGACTTCCCGGGAGATAGCTGCACTCTATACTTTCAGGCACTCCGCAAAGATAAGCTGCAAGATCAATATCATGTATGACAAGATCAAACAATGCTCCGCCTGATGCATCTGCCACATGCTTTTCAACCCATTGCCCCCAGCCCGGTCTTCCTGAAAACCTGTGGAGGAACAGGAATTTAAGATCACCAAATTCGCGCGTTTCGACCCAGCTTTTCAGCTGCCGGTAAGCCGGCATAAAACGTACAACATGACCGACCATAAAGATCCTTTCATTCTTTTTTGCCATCTCAATAAGCTCTTCGCCCTGAGTAATATCCAGACAAATAGGTTTTTCCAGAAAAACATGCATGTTATATGACAAAGCAAGTCTGGTCATCTCATAATGATAGGCTGTAGGTACACAAATAATTACAGCATCCAGATCCTCCGACTTAAGACAAGTTTCAGGATCAGAGTACTTTCTTACATCCCTGAGTCTTTCGGCTCCTAAACTTCCTGTCGGAAGGTTCCCCGCACTCCCGGAAAGGGTTTTTTCAATCAAATCTGTGTCCCTGTCAACAATTGCGGCAAGTTTCAGATTTTCATTATTTAAAATATTAATCGTGTGGGTCAGTCCCATGAATCCAAATCCTATAACTGCTATTTTCTTCATTTGCCCAAAAGTTAATACTGATAAATACGCTTATTTTATTCCATAATGTTCAGAAAAACTAAAGTAGTCTAAAAAACCCAGAAGAAATAATATTGAATTATCTTATTATTAATAGCACATTGCTAGGTTTCTTAAATTTCTTTTTAAGAAATATGTTATTCAGGACAGAGGCAGGAGATCAGATCAGAGACAAGAGATTCCGGAAAATAGATTTATTTTAGCAGATAAATGAGTGAATTTATATGTAATAAGCCCTTACCTGCATCAAACCACCAAAATATTAACTGTGCCTAATAAATGATGCAGAAACAGGTTCACAAAAATCATAACTATGGCAATGAATCTTCAGAGATCATTTGATCCCTTACAAAAACAAAAGCTCGGAAAATATATTTACGCCTTGCGTGATCCCCGGGACCGGAAAATATTTTATGTCGGACAAGGGACCAATGACCGGGTATTTGATCACTTCAATGAAGCCGGTAACTGTGCAGATGCCTCTGTTCCTTTTGCTGACATGAGCAGCAAAGTGATCCGTATTCTTGATATCTGGAAAAACAATGAAGATGTTGAATGGATAATTATCGCCCATAATCTGCCATTGAATAATAACAGTCCGGATCTTATACCGGATCTTATAGAATCAGCGCTTTTCGATATTTTGTCAGAGTCGCAGAACGGAGATACCTTAAATGAATACAGCCCGCCAAAATCGTCAAGATTATTGCCGGATGACCTTGAAGCAATGGCTGCTGACTTTGTCAATCCGGACTCAAAAATTTCCAATGTCTTTATTTTCCCGGTTCACAATGCATTAAATGCCGGGGCAACACCTTATAATGCAACAAGATCGGCCTGGAATGTAAGCATAAACCATCAGTCTTTGGAAAAGTCTCATGCAGTCGGTTTAAAGAACTCCATCTCTGTGGGAAGTTATGAAATTGCCCGGTGGGTTCCTGTTGCCGATTCAAACAGAAGTGAATTTATTGCACCCGATCATCCTGCCCCTTCAGATTTTCAGCCTTTATTAAATAAAAACTGGAATAATGTTCTTGCCGTTGCAAAAGGATTCTGGCAGAGAGGCAACTTTCTCATTGTTGAATTTAACGGTATGGGACAGTTTAGATTTATCCGGGGCTCCCAGGACATATCAACCTGGCATAGCTGTGTCTGATAAAAATGCCATGACAGATAAATTGAAAGAAAAATTGAATTATCAAGTGACTCATTTATAAAGAAAACAACTGCCAGTACCCGATCATAAAACATAGCGTTTTCAGTGCAATTTGAAAGATCAGCTTCCGCTTGCAAGTTTAGTAACGGAGGACAGGTGTTAACAGCAAATAACAATGTTATTTTCAAAGTCCCACTAATATTCTCAGAACCCACACTTTTCAAAAGTGATCCAAATATTGCCAGTATTTCATTTTACTGGCATTTTTTTGATTTCCAGATCAGACCGGAATTTTCTATTTTTTGGTAAAAATTGGATTCAATATGCCTAAAGCTATAAACAATAGGTTAATCTATGCAAAAAGAAGGGAAAAGAGAACACGACATAAAGCAGTAAATGACCAACCACATATTTCACCTTGTGAAGATATTATTTAAGTTGTATAGCAGTACCCGTTTTCTTATTATGTAGAAACTGTGTAATTGCAATTTTTTATAGGAAAGGATTTAAAAACTTATTTTTTCAGTTTAACATATAAAATACTTGCAACAGGTCTTTCAGAAAGATCTGAAGGTTTATTTACAACTCCCAGTCCATTAACATATAACGTTGACGATCCTCCACCATCAAGATTTAGCGCATCAGTGCATCCCAAACTCCGCGCCAGCAATCTTAGTTCAAATAAAGACATTCCTTCAGCATATTCAGGTTGTCTGCCATCGACAACAACTAAAAGGATCTTTCCTGTTTTTGTTGATCCAATGAATGAACGTGGGTGTCGTTTTTTTACGAATTCATTATCCCATATAAATATATCAATATTATCATCAATTAATAATGGGCCACTAACCATGGCATATTTTGATTTTGCAGACCAGCAATTTTCTTTATCACGATTCCATCTTGAAATACTGATTGACTTACCGTCAGACATAAATATGCCTGTGGCACGTGTATCAAATTCTCTATCTTCAGTAAAGGAAACTATTTCATCACCAATTTTAATAAAATGACTATTCCCTCCTTGTTTCATATTGAAAAAAGTACCATTTATAGCCAGGATTGCATTGATATTCTCTGAGATAATACTTGTCTGCAGGAGTGTATCCGGGACAGATATTCCAAATTCCACTTCTGCCATGGTCGTGTCTATCTCAGCCACATAAATTGCCTGAAATGAATCGAACAGATTTGTTGTGACCGACTTTACAACAATACCGTTGCTGATAGTATTATGTTCCCATTCTTTATCAGGAATGAGGCTATCTGGTTTACATGACTGTGCGCTAGAGATCAGCACAAAAAGCCATAGATTAAAAAGAATAATTACCCTTTTCATAGTTGATATTCTACTAGTTCAGTAATTGATAAATTTCACCATTAAAATACAAAATCTCATAAAACATGAGGTTTTGTAAATTTACTTTATTTATAACCTTCCAAAAATATTAACTCAAACATGTGGTTTATTAATCCCAACCTGGATTTTGTTTCAGATTACTATTTAGGACGAGATCTTCCTGTGGAATAGGATAATAGTAATCTTTTAACTCATCCTTATTAAGAATAAGGCTTTTCCAAGGATATAGATTACCTGATAGTCACAAACATTTTGGTTCATTTCAAATTTATCGTAAACATTTTAAAACATTAACCAAATGATTTTGGTTTTCTTGGGTAAATGCTACCTGGGTAAAGGAATTATTCCCGGATACTCTTAATACTTTTATTTTTTTATTTAAGAGTGTTGTTCTGATTGTATTCCCATAATAATCCGGAATATCAATAAAAAGCAGTGCAAATCCGGCACAATTAAAAGTACTCATATTAGTGTATTGCTCTCTTGTACCGTCAGTAAAAAGAATATTTATTGCATTGCCATTGCTGATACACCCCAGATCTTTGCAATCGATTGATAATACTGTTTCAATTCCCTGATCATCAATTTTTTGCGCAACGAAAATAGCAACCTTTTTTTCTCCAGCTGCAGATATTAATAGATTCTCTTTCATTCGTATTAATGTTACTCCCGTAACCTCGTCAAACATTGTATTTACTAACTGTGAGCAATCTTGAGCACTAGATGGAGTGGAGAAAAATAATAAGACAAGGAAGAAAGTTGTAAAACGTGACCAACTGATATTTGTCAATCTCAAAATCATCCTGGGCTTGTTAATCGCAATTTCTTAAAACGCTAAAATAATTCTGCGTTATACATTACACAAATTTATCATTTAAGGTCCATTCCAATTGCTCTAATAATGAAATGGATATATAAGTCAAAAACTTATATGTCTTAGCTTAAAAAGCTATATTTGAATTAATTGCAAACTTATACGACATAAAACACCCGAATGTTACAAAACATTTCAAAAGAATTTTATAATTCCATGAAAATGATAACAAAACAGGTTTCTACCTGGAAAAAACGTTAAGGTATTTTGCATCATCGGGGAATACGAGTCCGGGAAGCTGCTCCCATCTTATTTGCCAATTTTGCAAATTGTAAGTTCCTTCAAACATTTTGGTTGCAAACAGTATTTTTTGTTACTTTTGACCTCAGGCTATGGGGTTAGCCTTTAACCGCCTTAAAAAGCTGATAACTCCTGCTTTAGAGTTCATTATTAATTGTAAAGCAGGTATCAAAATGGTTCGATTAATTTGAGTTAGTCAAGACTTAATCAGACAGTTTATACAAAATCTTTCACAGGCTCAAATTTTTTATTGAAGCACAATTTTATTCGGTTGTTATTAGCAATTCTTTTCCCTTTTTCAAATCATCATGTGACACAGAGTAATCATCTATCCTTTGTCCGTCATATGTTATGCTTCTGATCTTTCTTCCGTTATTGATTTTGCTAATGGTAAATGGAGTTCCATCCAAATCAAAAACAACTCTATCAAAAATGGGAACTGTGATAATGTATTCCGGGTCAGCAGGTGAAAAGGGAAATAACCCGATAGCATTCAGCACATACCATGACGACAATCCGCCTTCATCATCCATTCCTGCATATGCCAGTCCTTCTTTACCCATGTTGTAATATTTGTCCATAATAATATCCAGTTTTTCCTGACATTTTTCTTGTTTACCGATGAAATAGTAATAGTATGCTATTCCCTGGGAAGGCTGATTACCGGCACAGTATTGTCCGAAAAAGCCGGTAAAATTATCTGCTTCGTAACCTCCCCAGGGAATGGTAAACACAGAATCAAGCTTTTGTTCGAAAGCCTTTTTGTCGGGAAAAAGTCCTATAAGTCCCGATGGATTTTGCGGAGCAAAAAAAGTCGATTGCCATCCGGTTGATTCGCGATACATGTAAACATAATAAGGGTAATCAGGATAGAAAGGCGTAACCCAGTCACCGTTATCAAAGCGTCCGCGCATGAAAAGTGTTAATGTGTCGAACAGATTTTTGTAATTTTCCGAGCGTTGCATCAGCATATGATAATTGTCCATGTCACCTGATTCTTTGGCCAGTAGTGCAACTGAATAATCACTGTAGGAATATTCTATCGTTTTGGACACTGCTGCCTTTGCTTCGTCTTCTTCGGTTTTAGTAGTAGGATTTTCTACACGGTTCTCGGCAATCCACCCTCTTTCAATGTATTCGCTGAGATATCGTCTTCCGCCTCTTCCAGGTCCTTCTGTTACTTTGGTGGCGTTGTTCAATAATAAATAGTAAGCACTGTCAACATCATAACCGCGAATACCACGCAAATAACTACCAGTAATAAATGATGTGGAAAAGTCCCCATGAAAACCACTTGACAGGAAACCTCTTACTTTGCCCCTTTCAATGTCTGAACGGATAACATCGCCTGTTAATCCGGGTTCCAGCATCTCCATCAATACCATTTTAGACTGCCAGGTGTCCCAGTAATTATTACTGGTATAATAATTAAACCCTTTATTGACTACATTACCGCGCGAATCAGTGTATTCGCCATCAATATCGCTTCGAATCGCCGGCCATTGCAAGGCCCGGTACAGGCACGAGTAAAAGGTCTGTTTTTGTTTTTCAGTTCCACCGCTTACCTTTATTTTCGACAAAAGGTTTTCCCATGTTTTATCAGCTTCTCTGACTACTTGTACAAAATTTTTATCAATCATTTCAGCTTCCAGGTTTTTCCTGGCTTTTTCAACACTTACAAATGAAAAGCCGATCTTCAGTTCAAGCGGTCCCTTTTGACCGGTAAAATTTATAATGGTAATTTTTTCTCTGTTGTTTGCGATTGAATCTATGCTTTCGATATTGTGGCTGGTTACTGCGTAAAAGTATATTATTTCGCCGGAGCCCTGGGAACCGGAGAATGTGTTTAGATTATCTTGTTTGAAAGTATATTTTGTTCCGGCACGCATGCTATTCGTCCGGGAGAGATTGAGTAACAATCTTTTTTCATCATTCGTTTGGTATGTGAATTTATGATATGCACAACGCATTGTAGTAGTCATTTCGGCATTTATGCCGTAACGTTCAAGGTAAACCTGATAATAGCCGGGTCTTGCCGACTCGTTGTCATGCTTATAGGTGGAATGGTAATTATCGACTGTTATTTCTCCGGTAAAGGGTAAAATGGGTACATGTCCCAGGCCCCATTGTCCCTTGCTGGAATGGAAGAAAGCAAAGATGACTGTATCCTCGTACTGATAGCCTGAACCGCTGCCATACATGGTTACGGGAGTTGCCTGCACCATGGCATGTGGTAATGTTGATCCCGGATAACATTCGCCTCCCCATGCCCTGGTAATACCCTGTGCCGGTCTCCGTCCGGATTCAGTAAGAACAGTACGAAATTCAGGCTCGGGACTGGGCTTATAGCCCAGATCAGAACTGTCCCAAAGTGTGGTTGTACCATAAAATGGATTAACATAACTGGTTAATGTTTTGGGATTAGTCGAGCAACAAATAAATAATGTTAGCAACGGGACGAAGAGAATTAATGATCTGTTATGCATATTTATAACTTGTTTTAAGATTAATAGGTATTTCTAATTAGCCGAATCTCAAGAACTCACTTTTTAGAACTGCAAAAATGAACCGGCTATTGTATCAAGCCAATAATTGATTTTTAAATTTCTCTCTTATTTAGGATTGATGTTTTTATTGATGTATGAATATGGCTAACATTGCACCATACTTCAATATATTCAAACACATAAAGTTCGGCTTTTTTAAGATGTTACGATCTGGTTGGGCATCACGAAGTTACTTCTTTAACCGGGTTATCTCTTTTTATTCTTATTACATCGTTTTGTAACCCTATTCCGGGAAGCAGGCACCCAAATTGACCAAAGCTTACTATATCCAATCCAACGATAGATCATGTCAGCTCGAATATCCAGTTCCTTTGCCAGAACAGTCAGATCATCTCTCGTGTATAAAAGCTCAACAACCATTTGTTTGAACTCCGGGTCATACTTGTCCCTTCTTTTCATATCCGAAATTAAGCATTTTAGCTTAACTTACTGTCCGAATAAATATAGCAGTTCCACAATTTCCAACTTTCAATATAGATACTATTATTAAGATCAACAGGATTGCTGCTGTATCCAAGATTAATCACAATATATAGTCTATTACAAACAGTAGAAGCATTCAGTTTCCTGCGTTACTTAAACTAATGTTAAACCAAAAAGAGTTTGGAGTTTGGAGTAAAGTATGTTGGTTTTACTATCTTTAAATGTTTAAATTGCAACATAAGAATGAAAAAACCAACAGATTTTCTGAATTAACGACTAATCAAATTCTATATGATCAAAAAGAACTTATATCGATCAACTGCCATTTCAATAATGATCATTTCCATAATTATTGTTTTATGGTGTTGTAATAATAATCCTCCAAAACCACCAGGGGTAGCACCAGTTGCTGACAGTGTGAGTGAGGTAGTGTTCTTCTATGTTGTAAACCAAATTTTCAGAGTATTATTTTTAAAAAATATTC
>CAZFVQ010000035.1:0-36214 GCA_964522415.1 uncultured Rikenellaceae bacterium
TTCCTCCGCGACCGGGTCAGCGGGGCTGGATGTAAAATATTTTTCATCAATGAATACATGACAATTCCTGAAATTCAATAAACTTTTAACAAATGGAAATACTGGTGTACTCCGAAATGCAAAAGAAAATGGTCAGATGCCTCAGGCATCTGACTATGAATGTCCTGATTTTATCTGTTCTGGCATTTGCCTGGATTATGCCGGAAACGGCTTCTGCCCAGGTGCATACATTCACAAAGGAACAGATGGAAACCTATACCGCATTGAATCCCTATGGCCGCTTTCCTGACGGCAGGCCTATGATTCCCGATGCAGTAATCGATTCCGTAAGGAATCTGCAGATAAAGACCATTGAAGCACTGGAGGGACTGGCCATGCACAAATACAATAACAGCCAGTTCGAAGCCGGATGGAAAACCCTTATTCCCGGTGAGAAAATTGTCGGAAGAGCCTTTACCGTACAGTTTATGCCTCCGCGGCCCGATCTCCAGGAAGGCATCCAGAGTATGGCGAAAAAGAATAATACAACGGCTGTCAGCAAATCTGCAAGCATCGATATGCTGCAGAAAAATGACCTTGCCGTTATCGACCTGTATGGAAAGATAGAAGGAGGCCTGCCCTATGTGGGAGACAAACTGGCCTACTATATCTGGAAAACAACGGGAACCGGGTTTATTGTCGACGGGGGGATTTATTTTCTGGAAACAATGGCACAAGACGGCGTACAGGCTTTTTTCCGTGGCGGATCACCACTTACAAATACCGGATTCGCCATTGTTACAGGGGTAAACATACCTGTCCGCCTGGGTGATGCCGTTATCCTGCCGGGAGACCTTGTCATAGGTGATGAAGATGGTATTGTGGCTGTTCCTCCTCATCTCGTTTCATCGGTTATAAAAACGACAATAATGAACCGCCGCAGGGATGTATGGATCAAAAAGGCCTTTGACCTTGGCAGATATAAATCAAGTGAGATATACGGGCGCATGCCGGAGCCGCTGCGAACCCAGTTTAACAACTTCCGGGAAACAGGTGATCCGAAATACCTGCCGAAATAAATAGTATACTTTGCAGGTATCCGGGTAATTTACCGGAACTCTTTATTGTATGAAAGAATTCCTTGATGAAAAGGTTGAGCAATACAACCGGCCTTCTTTCATTGAATGCGATCCGATCAGTATCCCGCATCAGTTTACGGAGAAACAGGATATTGAAATAGCCGGATTTCTTGCAGCCTCTATTGCCTGGGGAAACAGAAAGACGATTATTAAAAGTGCAAACCGGATTTTGGAATTACTTGATCATTCACCATACGAATTCATAATGAATTCAGGCGATGACGAGCTTGATATGATCGATGGTTTTGTCCACAGGACTTTTAATTCCACCGATCTGTGCTATTTCCTTAAAGCACTCCGGCACATCTACAGGAACAAAGGCGGCCTTGAAGCTATCTTCAGAACCCATCAAACGGCTGATTCACTTCAGCCGGCCATACATGAATTGCATAAGATCTTTTTTGAACTTCCGCATGATAAGAGAACAGAAAAACATGTATCTGACCCGTATAAAGGTTCATCAGCAAAAAAAATAAACATGTATCTGAGGTGGATGATCCGGAAAGATAATAAGGGAGTCGATTTTGGCATATGGGAAAGTATATCACCTTCAAAACTGTCGTGTCCGCTTGATGTCCATTCAGGAAATGTAGCCAGGAAACTGGGCCTCCTGAATCGAAATCAGAATGATGCCAGGGCAGTTGCTGAACTTGATAAAATCCTGAGAAGCTTTGACCCGGAAGATCCTGTGAAATACGATTTTGCGTTGTTTGGTTTAGGTGTTTCTGAAAAATTCTGACGCATTTAACAAATAATCAATCCGTCCCTGATCTGGATAATCCTGTCAGACATTTCTGCCAGTTGCCTGTCATGAGTCACAATCACAATGGTCTGGCCGAAATTATCCCTGAGTCTGAAAAAAAGTTTATGCAATTCATTTTTGTTTTCCGTATCGAGATTCCCCGAGGGTTCATCTGCCAGTATTACCGAAGGATCATTAATGAGGGCCCTTGCAACGGCTACTCTTTGCTGTTCGCCGCCGCTCAGCTCTGACGGCTTATGGTCAATACGTCCGGCAAGACCCAGGAAACCAAGTAATTCATTTGCTCTTGCTTCGGATTCGGCCCTGCCCCTGCCGGAAATATAAGCGGGCATACACACATTTTCCAGAGCAGTGAACTCGGGCAGCAACTGGTGAAACTGAAAAACAAAACCAATGTTGGTGTTACGGAAGGCGGCAAGATTCCTGCCTTTTAACCTGGTAACGTCAGTTCCGTTGTAATAAACCGACCCCCCGTCGGGATAATCAAGAGTCCCGATAATCTGAAGCAGTGTAGTTTTGCCGGCGCCGCTGGCTCCCACAATGGAAACGACTTCCCGGTCCTTTATGTCAAGATCTATTCCTTTCAGGACCTTCAGGTCTCCGAATGATTTTGTAATACCGGCTGTTCTTATCATGAAGGAAGGGTATTGCTGGCACTGAATATCATCACCGTGAAAACAATTCAGGGCTCAATCAGTGCATTCGTAATAATCTTCACCCGATGCGTTATCTGAGTCTGTTTTAATCCCGGAAGCATCACCGGCAATGTTTTCTGAATCACCGGTAATTTCTCCGGTGCTGCTGTCAGAGATTCCGGCAGTATCATTTGTGATGCTGTCAGAAATTTCGGTAACATCCTTTGTGATGCTGTCAGAGATCTCGGTAACATCCTTTGTGATGCTGTCAGAGATCTCGGTAACTTCTTTGGTGATATTGTCAGAGATTTCATTAACATCCTTTGTGATGCTGTCAGAGATCTCGGTAACATCCTTTGTAATACTGTCCTTGAATTCAGTAACTTCTTTGGTGATATTGTCAGAGATTTCATTAACATCTTTCGTAACCGAATCAGCAATATCAGTTACTTCCTTTCTGATTGAATCGGCCGTTTCAGTAAACTCCCTCCGTATATCACTTGTGCTTGTTTCAATCTCACGCCGGATATCATCGGTCGCCTTCCTGAATTCACGCATACCCTTCCCGAAGCTTCTTGCCATTTCAGGAAGCTTGTCGGCTCCAAACAAAACGAGTATCACTATAATTATAACAAAAATCTCCGGTCCGCTCATTTCATTCCCTGTTATAATTCCATCCGCTAAAGTTACAAAAGAATAATCAGAATAATAAGCCCGCTACATCTTTAATCCGGCCTTTGAAGAGGTATCATACACAAGCGGTGTTCCGATGAAGACTGAGGAATATGTCCCGACTACAACACCTATTATCATTGCAAAAAGAAATCCCCTGATGGTGGTGCCACCGAAGAAAAACATCATTATCAGAACGAGTATTGTCGTGACACCCGTATTTACCGTACGGCTCAGAGTATCATTCATCGCAAGGTTGAGAACATCCTGTGTCGGTCGCTTACGGTGGAGAGGAAGGAATTCCCTTACCCTGTCAAAGATTATCACCGAGTCATTCACGGAATAACCGATCACTGTAAGTATAGCCGCAATAAAGGACTGGTCAATTTCCATGCTGAATGGCATGATGCCCCAGAACAGGGAATATATCCCGACAACAATCATCACGTCGTGCGCAAGAGATACAACTGCTCCAAGTCCGTATTGCCAGTTCTTGAACCTTAAAAAAATGTACAGGAATATCATTATAAGTGATAGTCCCACGGCATATGCTGCTCTCCGCTTTATGTCGCTCGCTATTGCCGGACCCACGGTCTCAGAGCTTTGCCGGTACTTTGTAAGGAATTCCTCCTTTGAAATATTCTCACCTGTTATCTCCCTCAATCCTTCATAAAGAGCCGTTTCAACCGCTTCATCAGCTCCTGATTCATCAATACGGTATTTTGTAGTAATCCTTACCTGGCTTTCATTGCCGAAAGTAACCACCTGGGGTACATCCCCCCCGAATACATCAGAAAGTGCTTCGGCAACATCCGCCGTTTTCACGGCTTCATCAAATCTGACCACATATGTTCTGCCTCCCGTAAAGTCAATTCCCGGATTCAGTCCGCGGATAAACAGTGAAGCAATGGAAATAATTATAACCGCACCGGAAATAGTATAGAATATTTTTCTTTTCCCGATGAAATCGAAATTAACATCTCTCAGGAAATTTTCCGTTATTTTTATTGAGAAAGTGAGTCTGACATTTCTCTTCAGCAAACCTTCATAAATAAGTCTGGAGATATATATGGCACTGAAAAGCGAAGTGAATATACCTATAACGAGAGTGGTGGCAAATCCCTTGATTGGTCCGGTTCCAAAAATATAAAGCACGAAACCGGTCAGGAGTGTGGTGATGTTCGAATCGAGAATTGCCGAAAGTGCCCCCCTGTAGCCATCGGCAATCGCAAGCTTTACGCCCTTCCCTGCCCTTAATTCCTCACGTATCCGCTCAAAGATCAGAACGTTCGCATCCACCGACATTCCCATTGTCAGGACAATCCCGGCAATACCGGGTAGCGTGAGTACTGCGCCGAGCGATGCGGATACGCCAAAGATCAGGAAAATATTACTGAACAGGGCTACGTCGGCAACTCCTCCGGCGCTTCTGCTGTAGAAGAAAGCCATGTAGGCAAGCACAATGACAAAGGCAATGATGAATGATATCACTCCTGCATTGATGGCTTCACGACCCAGTGTGGGGCCGATAACAGTATCCGATACAATCCTTGCCGGAGCAGGCAGTTTCCCTGATTTAAGGATATTGGCCAGGTCATCGGCCTCCTCAATGGTAAAATCCCCGGTTATCTCGGTGCTTCCGGTGGGAATTTCACCCATCACACGCGGATATGATCTGACATAGCCATCAAGGACCACGGCAATACACCTGTTAACATTTTCCCGGGTCATCCTGGCCCAGGTCTTTGCTCCCTCCGAATTCATGTTGAAGTCAACCTTTACTTCACTGCCGGTCATTCCCGAGGTCGGACGCGCAGATGTTATTACACTGCCATCAAGGGGGGGCCGCCCGTCACGCGTGGTAATCTTTATTGCATGAAGCTCATACAGGCTTCCTGACGGATCATATTTATGAGGGTTCTGGCTCCAGTAAAATCTCAGATCCCTGGGGAAGAGAGACCGTATCTGGTTCATACTGAGATATCTGTTTACCCTGGCTGTGTCAACTCCTGCGGCAAGACCTATCATGCATGAAGGAAGAGCTTCACCCTGCTCTGTCACCCTTGGTGTAAGTATGCCAAACAGAGGATTCTGAATTGCGAATTCCTCGAGTGTGGACGCAGCGGCTGGCTGAACTGTGTCTTTTTCAATAAGATCCAGCAAATCCTGAATTTCACTGCCGCTACTGTCCGGAGCAGGCTCTGCCACCGGATCCTGTTCTTCCGCTGTAACAGACTTCCTGGCATTATCCTCAATGCCTTTCAGCATTTCATTTGCAGAAATAAGGTAGTTGATTATTTCACTGTTCTCGTATGTCTCCCAGAATTCAAGGTTGGCCGTTCCCTGAAGCAGTTCACGAACCCTCTGGGGATCAGTCTGGCCCGGTAATTCTATAAGTATCCTCCCTTTCGTGGCAAGCTGTGTGATATTGGGCTGTACAACCCCGAACCTGTCAATCCTTGTCCTGAGAATATTGAACGCATTCTTGGTAGCACTGGTCACTTCCTCGTCAAGAACCTTGAGAACCTGGTCATTCGTTGAATTGAAATTGATTTTATCCCTCAGGTCGACAGTACTGAAGATAGCTGCCAGTTTTGCATTCGGATCAATTTCCTGAAATGCCCTCCCGAAAAGTACAAGAAAATCCGTCTGGCTTTCTTTTTCAAGCTCTTTGGCTCTTGCAAGCGCACTTAAAAATGTTTTGTCACTGCTGTGATTTGAAAGTGCCTTGAGAATATCCTCAACAGATACTTCAAGTATGACGTTCATACCCCCCTTAAGGTCAAGCCCCAGATTGATCTCCCTCTTCTGACAGTCTTTGAAACTGTAGCCAAGAAAACTCCATTTACTTTTTGGTAATGAGGATATTGAATCAATGTAATAAGTCTGTTTCACCAGGTCACCCTGTGCATATTTTTTGGCATCCTGCTTGACTTTGAATGTTGCACCGGTGAATGAAAGCTGATAAACCGACACCAGGGCAAGAGCAATGGCAAGAACCATTATAGCTGTTTTGTTCTGCATTTGTATGGCTTTTGAATTATTCCGTGTTTATTTTCCTCTTTATTGCTAATTGAGGCGCAAATATATTAATTTTTTATGGAAAAAAGGCTGAATAAAATTTATCCAGCCTTGTCATATAAATGAGTATTAATATTATTAATCAAGCAGTTTTTCGTAGTTTGTCTCAAGAGGACGCCTGTTCATAAAATCATAAAGGGCAAGGCTCCTTAAATTGTAAAAATATGACCAGTAATTCTGCAAAGCCTGAACATATGCCCTTCTGTTCGTGTCTTTCCGGGTGTCGGCATTGTTCAGCTCAAGCACCTGTATCTTGCCAATCAGAAAACGCGCCTTTGTAACTTCATACATTCTTGCGGCAACAGTATCAGATTTCGCCGCAATCCTCACCTGCTCGCCCTGAAGATTAAACTGTTCAACATCCAGAATCAGGTTCTGGTCAAAGTCAACCTGATCCTGTCTCGACTGGACCTGTGCCAGTTCCAGACTCGACTTTGCCATCAGGTACTTTCCCCTGCCCAGACCCCAGTCAAGTATGGGAAGTGTTATTCCCAGCCTGATGGTCTGCTGACGGTTGGATTCCTGATATGCATAGCGGAAAACCGGATCCTGGTCGCGCAGACCAAACGAAGCAACAAGATTGGCATTCAGCCCTTTTTCAGCTTTTGCCTGCGCCAGGTTGCTTTGTGCCGTCAGAAGAGTAAGCTGCTGATTTATTATCTGCGGATTGTTGGAATGGGCAAGATCAAGAACTTCCTGAACATCAACCTGAAGATCCGGTACTGATGACGGAAGTATCAGTTCGAGTCTGATATTTTCATTGAACCCGAGAAATGATCTGAGTCTCAATTCCCTGTCTTTAAGATTCATGACAGCTTCCTTCCGGGAAGTCTCTGAATTGAGCCAGGAAAGCTGCATCTGCAGCAGTTCGTCTTCCGCAATAGTCCCGAGATTGAACCGGCCCTGTGCCATTCTGTACAATGTATCGGCATTCAGGTAGTTTGTTTCTGCAATCTGCGTATTGATCTGTGCAAGTGTCAGACTGAAAAACTGCCGGACAGCTTCCTTGTGCACCGTTTCCATATCGGAAATAAATGTTTTCCTGGCCGCCTCATATTTAAGAGGTTCTGTCTTTTTCTGCCATCCCAGGGAATTGTATCTGAACAGGGGCTGCACAAACCTTACACTCAGGGGAGCTGTAATATATTTGTTTCTATCCTGGTCCTTATTCTTGTCAAGATCCGTTTCAAGGGTAAGGTCCGACTGCAGGGCAATCGTGCCGCCCGTCAGGCCGATATTCTGCAACAGGGACAAGGACCCGATTGTCTGAAGGATATTTGTCGAGACATAATTCCATTCATTTTCCTGGGAGTTCCACACCCTGTTATAGGCAGTACTGTAATCGGGAGTGGTTCCTGTGAGGGTCAGGGACGGCCTGTACTGGGCCACATAGGTCCGGTATTGCCAGTAACTGGCACGGAAGCGGTGCTTTGCCATCAGGGCCAGTGGGGATTGTTCCTCAGCCAGTCTGATTACCTGATCAAGAGTAAGTACCCTGAGGTCCTGTGCCGTGACTGGTTTTATTGAAAGAAGGATTGAAAATGCTAATACGGGAATTATTAATCGCTTCATTGTTATAATTTTATTCATATCTTAATGATTCTATAGGGTCTTTTTCTGATGCACGCTTGGCCGGAGAGTAGCCAAAAATCACACCCACAGCTGCCGATACTCCAAAAGCAATAAAAACGGAGAAAAACGAAACAATTGTCATAATCCCAGCAACCTGTTCTATTATTTTTGCCATGATAACACCCAGGAATATTCCTACAAATCCGCCTGAAACGCTTATCAGGACAGCTTCGGAAAGAAACTGAACAACTATATCCATTTTTTTTGCACCGATTGCCATCCTGGTCCCGATCTCCTTTATTCTTTCCATCACCGATGCAAACATGATATTCATAATGCCGATACCTCCCACTACAAGGGATATACTGGCAATTGCACCCAGTACTATATTAAATATGTCTTTTGTCCTTTGCTGTTGTTTAAGAAGCAGCTCGGGCACCGTGATCTCAAAATCCTTAACACTGGAATGGCGCCTGATCATCATACGGCTCAGTATTTCAGTGGAAGGGGTTATCTGTTCGGTTTCACTCACCTGTACCACGATACGGTCGAGCTGGTTGTAATTGGTCTCCATATCCGATCCTGCATCAGAACTGCCGGAGAGCACTCTTCCCATTCCCCCGCCAAAGCCTCCCATTACAAAAATATTCGATGAGGCTTCCGAAGCCAGTTTTGTATTCACCAGGGCCCTGTTCTGATACCTTAGAAGCATTGTCTGTATGGGAATGTAAATATTGTCATTGTATACATTCACGCCTTTCTCTTCAAAGCCGGTCAGACTCATCGTGGTTTTCTGAAGTACTCCGATAACTTTCAGCCATATCCCGTTGAATTTTATATACTGCCCTATCGGATCAACCTTACTGAAAAATTTGGCTCTTATGTTTGCTCCGATAATGCAGACCTGGATACCATTCTCTTCCTGGTATGAATTGAAAAAAGCACCTGATACCAGGGGCAGGTTGTACAGATAGAAATAATCATTGGAAACACCGACGAGTTTGGCAGTATATTTTACACCGTTCATAACCGCTGTTGAATTGAAGGATATCTCCGGACTGATTCTTTTGACGGAAGGCAGGGTTTCATTGATTGCCTCCACATCAAGCATGCTTAATCCCCTGGAGAATTTCTTTGCCTGCTTTTCGCCTTCTTCACCACCTGACGACTGGTCCTGAAGGATAGGATTGATCAGGATATTATTCACTCCCACCATTTTCATCTGCTCCATGATCTCCTGCTTGGCGCCCTTTCCTATGGCCAGCATGGCTATTACAGCTGCAACCCCGAATATGATACCGAGAGCTGTCAGCATGGATTTGAGTTTGTTTGAGATTATCGATTCAACAGCAATCTCAATATCATGAAAATACCTGAAGAAGAAATTAAACATTTTCCTGCATTATTTAGTGCTGTATATTTTACTGATTGAGCTGAGGCTGCCGGGATACTTCTCCTCCCTGCTGATTACCGGGCCTTTGCTGCCCCGGGGGAACATTTCCCCGCGTTTCCCTGAATCTTCTCATTGCTGCAGTATCTCCCTTCATATTCTGGAACTGCTGCCTCATTTCCGGAGTCATATTCATCATGCCCCCTCCTCTGCCTTCCATCATGTCTCTCCTCTGTGACTGTTCATTTACCTTTCGTTCCTCCTCCTTCCTGATTCTATCCTTCTCCTTAATGACATCTATCAGGTTTTCCCCGAGCAGCCTGGTGAATTCCTCAGGCTTCTTCGGCGTGTTGAGATAGAGCTGTACTCCGGGTTCAATCCCCTGTTCCACAACAACATTGTTTTCATTAGACTCCCCAAGCACCACTATCTGCTTCGAACCGTTTTTCAGATAAACGAAAGGAATACTGTCCGCACCGGTCTGAACACTTTCCAGGGGTATATATGTCACATCTTCAATTGTTTTCGTAACAATTTTATTCCCGGTGGTCATTGACGGTCTAAGAATGGGATCTGACTCCTTAATCTTGACAATCACTTCAAATACCTTTGCATCGGCATTTGGAAGCTGTTCCCCTATATTGGCGACACTCAAAACGATTCCCGAATATTTCTTCTCAGGAAAGGCATCAACCAGTATTTCCACTTCCTGGTTCGTCTTCACCTTGCTTACATCAATCTCATTTACATAAGTCTTTGAAATCATGGTCGACATATCGGGCAAAGTGGCAACTACATTGTCCCACGGACTTATTGATGAGCCCACTTTCCTTTTCGAACCCATTCTGTCGCGTTTATAAATGACCATGCCCTCTGAGGGCGCATAAATAACAAACTGTTCCAGGATTTTCTGCAGATCCCTGACCCGCTGATTTTGCTCGGCCAGCCGGTTTTTGATTGTTCTCATATCAGAGCGTGCCTGTTCCACCTTTAGCTGATAACCCCTTATTGACTGCTCGAGCGACCTTTGGGCCTTGTCAAGCGAAATTTCAGCCTGCCGGATGGTTGTCGGCGGCTCATATTTGGATTCCTGAAGGGTAATCTGAGCTTCCTCAACACTGAAACGGAGGTTCTTGATCTGGTCCCTGAGATTACTGAGGGTTACCGCTGTATCAAGCATTTTAACCTCAAGGTTGGTTTCATAGGTAATAAGATTCTCAAGTTCATCCTTGAGACTGTTATCAAATGAAGTCCTGTCAAGTGTTGCTATATAATCACCTTCACCAACTTCAGTGCCTTCCGGAACCAGGTCGGTGATCTTGATTTCCATTGCCCTTATATTCCTGCTCTGGGCGAATTCAGGCCCCCGTATGTCGGTGGAATTCTCCGCCTGCAATTCCCCTGTTGTGGTAACAACAATGTCGAACTGCCCCCTCCGGGCCTCTACATACAGATTCTCCAGATCCCTTTTTGATCCGGCCCTGTTGATCACAACCAGTACAAGGATCGCCAAAGCTGCCACAACAAGCGTGATAATGGTTGCTTTTTTCATCATTCATTTATTTTATAAACAGTCATAATATTATTCAAAATCCATATTCCCTTTAAGCCCGGGAACACCTTATCAAAGACATTCCCGCAGTTAATTTTATTCCGCAGACCGGTAAAATTTATTCTTTTTTAACAATTGAAATTACTTTTTCAGCCAGCAATCCGGCTTCCCTGGCTGATCTTCCCTCCGCATAAATTCTCATTACCGGTTCCGTATTCGATTTACGCAGCTGGAACCATCCCTCCGGCAAATCAACTCTTAACCCATCCCTTTCATCAATTTCCATCCCGCTGAAATGATCTCTTACCGACAGAAGAATACCGTCAAAATCTGTCTGAGGGTCAAGTTCCAGTTTCTTCTTAGCTATCTGGTATGCCGGATAGGTTCCGCGCAGTTCCGAGCATTTCATTCCGCTTCCGGCCAGATGGGTCAGAAACAGTGCAATACCTGCCAGTGCATCTCTTCCGTAATGAAGTGCGGGATAAATAATACCTCCGTTGCCTTCCCCGCCGATTACGGCATTCCGGGCTTTCATTTCCTCAACAACATGTACTTCGCCTACCGGGGAGGAATAATATTTGCATCCGTATTTCTCAGACACATCCTTCAGTGCCCTGGTGGATGACAAATTTGAAACCGTGTTCCCGGGGGTGTTGCGTAGTACGAAATCCGCCACGGCAACAAGTGTATATTCCTCACCAAACATTGATCCGTCTTCGCATATAATCGCCAGACGGTCCACATCCGGATCAACAACAAAGCCGAGATCTGCCTTTCTGGCTGCAACAAGGGCAGAAATTTCACTCAGGTTTTCAGGAAGAGGTTCAGGGTTATGGGGGAAATTGCCGTCAGGTGTTGTGTTCAGTTCAATGACCGATTTAATGCCAAGTGCCCTTAGAAGCTGAGGTACAATTATTCCACCCACAGAATTCACACAGTCAACAGCCACGGAAAAACCAGCCTGTTCAATAGCTCCTGTATCAACCAGGTCCAGCTTAAGAATCTGGTCTATGTGCTTCCTGTTCCAGGAATGGTCAGTTATATAACTGCCTTCATCTCCTGCAGGGGCAAATTCGAAATCCTCCGCCGAGGCCAGCTTCAGAATCTCCCCGCCATCCCTTTCCGAAATGAATTCCCCTTTCTTGTCAAGAAGCTTAAGGGCATTCCACTGTGCCGGATTATGACTCGCCGTCACAATGATTCCCCCGTCAGATCCTGTTCCGGCAACAGCCATTTCAACGGTAGGAGTACTCGCCAGTCCCAGATCCCTTACATTTATACCCATGCTCCTCAGGGTATCTGAAACAAGGGAACTTACAAGGGGTCCGGATATTCTTGCATCGCGCCCGACAACAACATCAGGGGAATCATTGCTGCGGGACTTTATCCAGGAAGCAAATGCAGCAGTGAATTTCACAATGTCGACAGGTGTCAGATTATCACCCGGCCTGCCTCCTATTGTTCCCCTGATTCCGGAAATGGATTTTATCAGTGTCATTTTATGATTTTCTGGCCTGCAAATTTGCAAAAAATTCATCAAATAATAAATATGTCAAATAATCGTACCTTTGCATCACTGAAAAAATATCCCTGATGGACAAGAGAAAAATGAAGGAAAAGCTGCCCCCCGAGATCCGGCTTAACAGATATATAGCCGGCAGCGGCCTTTGCTCCCGCCGGGAGGCGGATGAATTCATCACAAGGGGATATATCAGTGTTAACGGGAAAACAATAACGGATCTGGGCACAAAAGTCAGTACGCGTGACAATGTAAAATACAAGGGCAGAAAACTTCAGCCCGAGAAAAAGGTTTATCTGCTTATCAACAAGCCTGCCGGTTATGTTACTACCACGAAGGATCCTCATGCTGAACGCACGGTAACTGATCTTGTCAGACATGCATGTCCCGAAAGGATTTACCCGGTCGGGAGACTTGACAAGGATTCAACAGGTGTCCTTCTCATGACAAATGACGGTGATCTTACAAAAAAACTGACTCACCCGAAATACGAAAGAAAAAAAATATATCATGTTCATCTCAACAAAGCTGTAAGCAAGTCCGATCTTTTCAGGATTGTTGAGGGAATAAGCGTGGATGGCTCCACTGTCGCCGTGGATTCAGTGGAATATGCTGATCCGGATGACAAAAAGCAGATAGGTATTGAACTCCATTCCGGACAAAACAGGGTGGTGAGAAAAATATTCGAATCACTCGGATACAGAGTCAGCAAACTCGACCGGGTCTATTTCGCCGGACTCACAAAAAAGAATCTCCCCAGGGGGAAATGGAGATTCCTGACACAAAAGGAGATTACCATGCTCAAAAGAGGAATTTATTAAACGAAATGAAACACCGGTCAGGTTTTGTAAATATCCTTGGAAATCCCAATACGGGAAAGTCAACCATAATGAATTCCCTTGTGGGGGAAAAACTTTCCATAATAACATCAAAGGCCCAGACCACACGGCACCGGATAATGGGCATTGTCAATGCCGAAGATTTCCAGATTGTTTATTCCGACACACCCGGCATTCTGAAACCTGCCTACAAACTGCAGGAATCAATGATGAATCTTGTCAAAACCGCCCTCAGCGATGCCGATGTGATAATGTACGTGACTGATGTTACGGAAAAGGCCCTTGCCGAAACAGAATACCCGGAAAAAATCCGGTCTTCCGGAATACCTGTAATAGTTGCCGTAAACAAAATAGATCTGACAAACCAGAAGGAACTGGAAAAAATAGTGGAAGAATGGCAGGGTTTTTTCCCTGATTCGCCCGTTATACCGGTATCGGCACTGAACAAATTCAATCTTGACACTCTGCTTAATGCAGTAATATCCAAATTGCCTGAAGGAGAAGCATATTTCCCAAAAGACCAGCTTACGGATAAATATGAAAGATTTTTTGCATCCGAAATAATAAGGGAAAAGATTCTTGAGAATTACAGGAAAGAGGTTCCCTACAGTGTTGAAACAGAAATAGAGAGTTTCAGGGATGAAGGCAGGATACTGAAGATTAGGGCAGTTATTCATGTAGCCAGGGAAAGTCAAAAAGCCATATTAATCGGTCACAGGGGCTCAATGCTTAAAAAGACAGGTACTGAAGCAAGACTTGATATGGAGGATTTTTTCGGGAAGAAGGTATACCTCGAACTGTATGTAAGGGTAAGCAAGGACTGGAGGAACAAGCCGGGAATGCTGAAGAAATTTGGTTACCGCTAAAAGGACAAATCGTGAGTAGAATAGTTGCCATAGTAGGACGCCCAAACGTGGGGAAATCAACCCTGTTCAACAGGCTTACCGAATCAAGGTTTGCCATTGTTGATGAAATCAGCGGAGTCACCCGCGACCGTAACTATGGCAGCTGCAATTGGAACGGCGTTGATTTCCCGGTAATCGATACGGGAGGATTTGTCGAGAATTCCGATGACATGTTTGAAGAGGAAATCAACAAACAGGTCTGCCTGGCAATTGAGGAATCCGGTCTCATACTTTTTATGGTTGATGTAACTGAAGGTATCCATGAAGCGGATAAAGCAATTGCAGATCTTCTGAGAAAATCCGGCAGGAAAATACTGCTGGTCGTAAACAAGGTTGACAACAGCCAGAGACTGATGGATGCCGTTGAATTTTACGCTTTGGGCATTGAACACTTTTTCCCCGTCAGTTCAGTCAACGGAAGCGGAACCGGCGACCTTCTTGATGAAATTGTACGCAACCTCCCGGAAAAGGCTCCTGAAACCATTCCCGAACTTCCGCGGGTGGCAATAGTCGGCCGGCCAAATGTGGGAAAATCTTCACTCGTGAACTCCCTTCTCGGAGAGGAAAGAAATATTGTCACACCAATACCGGGAACAACCCGCGATTCAATCTATACCCGCTATAATAAATTCAACCACGACTTCTATCTTGTTGATACTGCAGGATTGAGACGAAAAAGCAGGGTCAGTGAAAACGTTGAATTTTATTCTGTTCTGAGAGCCGTCAGAACCATTGAGAATTCAGACATATGCCTGCTTCTGATTGATGCAACAAGAGGTATTGAATCACAGGACCTTAACATACTATCCCTGATACTTAAGAACAATAAGGGAGTCATCGTGGCTGTAAATAAATGGGACCTTGTTGAAAAAGACAATAACACGGCACTATTCCTTGAAAAGGAAATCAGAAAAAAGACAGCACCCTTTACGGATTACGGGATAATATTTATCTCGGCTGTGAAACTGCTCAGAATCCATAAAATACTTGATCTGATTAACACTGTCAACAAAAACAGAACCAGGAAAATAGCTACGGCAGAGCTCAATTCCGTCATGCTTGATATTGTCAGGCAAAACCCTCCGCCATCTTCAAAGGGAAGGCATATCAGTATTAAATATATAACACAGTTGCCAACTTATTCACCCTCTTTTGCTTTTTTCTGCAACTATCCCCAATACATAAAAGAACCATATAAACGTTATATTGAAAACAGGATGCGTGAGAAATTTGAGTTTACAGGCGTACCACTCAGAATATTTTTCAGAAAGAAATGAGCATTTCTGGTGTGATTTTTGTGCAGGAATAACAAAGGCTGACTTATGAGAACACGAAGATATTTAATTTTGCTGTTTCTGGCCGCTGTACTTGCAGCCGGCTGCCGGAAAATAGAACACCTCCCGCCGGAACCGAAAATTGAATTCCGCTATTTTGAAGTTTTCGACACAACTGATATTCTTGGAAATACATGCAAGGGCGGGAGACTCAATTTCTATTTCGAGGATGGAGACGGAAACCTGGGACTTCCGCCGCCTGACGGAACCAATTCCGATACCACCAACCTCTTTCTCAGTCTTTTCAGAAAAACAGAGGGCAGAATGACCGAGGTTGGCAGCAATGACATACTCAGGCCTTCCAATTACAGGATACCATATTTGGACAGAACGGGACAGAACAAAATTCTAAAGGGAACCATCTCGGTTACCTTCCTGTACCTATTTTATTCACCCGCATCCAATGATACCGTCAGATACGATTTCTACATAAAGGACAGGGATGATAATCTGAGTAATACCGAATCGACAAGCGAAATCCTTCTATCAGAAAATAATATCTACAAAAAGGACGAATGATCTGAAACTGAATCAGAATCTTATTGCCATCATGAGGATGTCATCCACCTGCTCATTCTCTCCCTGCCAGTCATCAAGGAAGTTCGCAATTTTCTCCTCCTGCGCATCCATGGAAAGATTACTGACTTCCTCAATAAGCGATTTAAGGCGTGCAATCTTCATCTTTTTGCCATCCTTTCCGCCGAACTGGTCAGGATAACCATCGGTGAACAGATAAATGCTGTCCCCTGCTTTCATATAATATTCCTGATCATCAAAAAATTTCTCCGTAAATGATTCTCCGCCGATCGACGATCTGTTACCCTTGACATAAAGGAATTCCCCGCCAAGTATCATGATCACCGGCCGCATTGCAGAGGCAAACCTTATATGCCCTGTCCTGAGACCTATCTCACAGACGACCATGTCCATGCCGTCATTTGACACACCCAGCTCAATATTCTGGTTAAGTGTTGAGAAAAGCTGATTATCAAGTGTTTTCAGAATAACTGAAGGCCTGGTTATATGTTGCCTGCCAATAATGTCCTGAAGAATGGTTGAGCCTATCATCGACATGAAGGCACCGGGAACGCCATGACCGGTAGAATCGGCACATACCAGCATGAACTTATCGTCTCCGAACCTGTCAAACCAGTAAAAATCCCCGCTCACTATATCTCTGGGTCTGAACAGGATAAATGCATCACCGAATGTTTCCTTCAGCTTGTTCAGATCGGGAAGTATACTGGTCTGGATTCTCTTTGCATAACTGATACTGTCGGTTATTTCAACATTCTTCAGTTCTATTTCACCTTTCTGTCTGACAACTTCTTCCGTCCTGGCTTCAAGTTCCGTTTTTAGATACAGTTCAAGCCTCTTCTGGGCTTTTTCACGCTGCCTCACAATAAAAATCACAAGGCCTGTTGCCGCTGCTGCCGAAAGAAGCATAAACCACCAGGTTCTCCAGACCGGGGTTCTGATGACAAGGTCGAAAGATACGGGCGTACCGGATAATCCTTCCTCATTCATTGAATTCATGCTGAACCGGAACCTGCCGTCACGGGGAGATACTGTCACTTCCCTGTCAGTGCTCCAGGCCGACCAGTCATCATCCCAGTTATCAAGCATGGTCTGATAATATATCTTGTCAGGGTCCCGGAAACTGATGCCCACATAACTGATGTTTATACGGTAGCGCTTCTTGTAGGGAAGGTTAAAGGATTTTTTCCAGGGATACCTGACATCATTCACCGATATGAAATTAATGTTATTACGCGGGGCCTCCCTGCTTTTATAATCCTTTTCAGGATCATATACCATCAGGCCCTGGGTTGTACCTATCAGTATCCTGCCTCCCGGTGCCTCATGCATGGCTGCGGGATTACAGGCCCCTCCCCTGGCAAAACCGGTGGAATATGTCTTCATGGTACCCGCCGACCTGTCGTAGCAGGAGAATCCCCTCTCATGACCTATCCATATTCTGTTGAGTGAGTCGGCAAGAATACTGTAACAGTAATCTGACAAAAGCATTTCAGCCCTTGTATAGGATATGACTGAATCGCCGCGGAATTCAAATACACCGTTTCCGGCAGTTGCTGCCCATATACTGCCGTCATTGCTGCGGAAACAGGATGATATCACATTCATGGTTGGTCCCCGCATTATGCCGCTTTGTGAAGATACTCCGCCTTCAATGCCTATCGTATAAATACGGTCTGTCTTGGTTGCTATTGCCGCTCTGTCGTTCCCAATAAGACAGATCTGGTCTATTCTGTTATAGGGTAAGCCATTGTTTGTGTTATATCTGGCCTTCACCGCTCCTGTAATCCGGTCAAGAATTATTACACCGTTAAGAGTACCCAGCCACAGGAAATTTTCGTCAGCCTGTATATTCAGAATGTAATCCTCCCCCGAATTGCCGGACCTGTAAAACAAGCGCCGGACTCCCTTTTTCTCCTGCAGATACAGGCCTGCTCCGGCAGTACCGATCCAAAGTCTTCCATCAGCTTCAGCACAGTAGCTGGAAATTTCAATGTTGCCGGTACTCCCGCGAAGATCCGTAAAGGATTTCAAAATGTTCTGATCAATATCAAAAAGATAATAACCCGTGGGGGTTCCAAGAAAACAACTGCCCTCAAAACTGTTTACGCTGATAATATTACTGGCTTCAGGTGTCATGCCGGGTGAATAAAAGGCAAGAGCCAGAGAAGGAAGCATTGAAAGGCCCTCGCCAAAATGGCCTATCCAGTAATTTCCTTCAAGATCCCTGAAAACCGTTCTGATATTATTTGACGGAAGACCGGAATTCACGTCAATAAATCCGGATGATATCAGATCCGTTCCTCCCGGGGAAAAATTCAGCCTGAGCACACCGGAACCGTTGGTCGATACCCAGAAACCACTGCCTTCATCCCGGCATATTTCCTGAACATCCAGATATTTGTATTCTTCGCTGTTCAACAGTCTTGCCGGTTTTTTAGTTCCCTCCTGCAAATTCACTATATACAGACCATTCCCGTTGGTTCCTGCAAGGAAGGAGTCAGTCCCCTGAATTCTCCTGATAGCCGTCACGCTCGAATAATCAAATCCGGTAAAGGCTTCCCGGAATACAAGACTGTCTTTTTCTATCCTGAACAGGCTGATGTTTTCCTGACTACCCAGCATAAGCTCTCCCCCGTCTGTGAATTCCGCGGAAAAAAACATGTCTCCTTCCCGGCTTCTGAACCTCTGAATGTTTTCAGGATTGTCCGGATCTATCCTGTATATTGCATCAGCCTGTGGCACAACCCAGATAAAACCCCCGGGATCCACTGCAAGAACACTGATGCTTATATGGTTGTCAAGCGGTACTTTCCCCAGAACGCCATCCCGGGTGAAGAAAACTGTTCCGTCACTGCATCCGAACCAGGGATTTCCTGACAAATCCCGTATGCAGCAAGTGGGATAACGGCCGCTGGAAGTGTCAGGAAAAGCCACATCATGGAATTCAAATCCGTCAAACTTCGAGATGCCCTTTCTTGTCCCCAGCCACAAATATGCCTTATTGTCCTGGCACAGGGCATATACAAAACCGTCAGGAATATTGCTTTCACTGCCATAATATCTGAAGGGATAAGTCTGGGCAAAAAGTGAGGAAACCACTAAACAAAAGCACATAATTGTGCCACTGAGTTTTTTTCGTCTGCTTTTTAATATCATATCAGCCAGCTGAATTTATTTAGGCTTAACGGCTTTTCTAACTGTAATCTTTGGATTATACACAGGAACCCCGCCGATGGGAGAACTGAAAAACGGCAGGGCATCTCCTCTCTGACTCTCAAGTGTAACAACCACATTATTGTTTTTTATAAGTTCCCCCTGCGCCTTATGGAATTGAAAATCAAGTGATGATCCAATTTCAGGCGCTTCAATGGGGATCCTGTCCTCCTTCCATTCATTTTCGCTGGATACAGACAGGCTTATACCCTGTTTATATCTCGATACAACAAGAATGTGACCGTCATTGTCCCAGTCAAAATTTCTCTGTTTTATCCATACAACACCGGAATCCACATAGGGATAAATATGTGCAACACTTTTAAAATCATTCCACATCCGGAAAGTATATTTATAGGTGAATGCATTCCCGCCCTCCACGGGCAGATTACTTTCTGCCTCCCGGCTCATAAAGAACCTGTAAAGATTGCCATCATCCCCCTCAAGGCCTTCAACAACCATCTTGAAAATATATGAATTCCATTTTTCGTTGAAATCTCCCGCTGTCGGATTGAAGGGACCGAAACTGAACCATTTGTTGTCATACCTGGCTTCACTCCCGAATACTCTTGAGGCCAGAAGTGTACCTTCCCTGTAATTGTCTCCCTTGTTCAATCCCCTTGATTGCTGATTTTTGTCAGGATCCACTCCCTTGCCCCCGTAAACACCAAAGAATGTCCGGGTATCGAAATCACCCCGGATTTCATCATGCTCACCCCCAACGTCCGGATCGAATACTCTTATATAAAACTGGCCCGTGTATTCCCTGGGTATGGTAAAGAAAAAAACCTGACGGAAATCATCATCTCCCCAGGATGTTTCGGCATCTTTGCCGAATGTTACCAGAAAGGGTATGTTTTCTTCCTTGCCGGGCACTGCCTGAGCCGAAAGTCTAAAACCCGTCCGGAATCCGGGCAGGATTATCAATACCAGCAGTGTTATAAATATGATCCTCTTACATTTCATTTAAATCCCCCATTATTTACTTTGAGCATTATGGTTCCGGTATTATCGTTATATTTCTGCATATACATGATTCCCTTACTATCCCTCCCTCTCCGGGTTCAGCCCTGACAATCAGCTGAACATTATATGTTCCGGGTTTTAAATAACTCTTGTTCACCTTCATGCCGCCTGCCGCGGTCTCATCTCCGAAGTTCCAGTAGTATTCTGCAATTTTCCATCCGGGAAGATTGGTCTTTTCTGCACTGAAAAACACATTCTGCCCGGCGTGTGCAGTGTCGGCAACCGATATATACGGCTGCTCAATATCAGTTATCTCAAGACTGAATGTTTTTTCATTGTGCATAACCTCCCCGGTTATGAGATTGACGACATCCAGGCGGATCATATATGTTCCGGGACCAGGGTAGCAGTAAATGACCGAGGGGCCTGTTCCCTTACTGCCATCACCGAAATGCCATTCATAGCGAAATGGTATACTGTCAGATTTTATTGCATTTTCTTCCACAAGCTCGTAGCAGTAATTGTTTTCAATCAATGTGTCACACACTGATTTTCTGATTATTGTAGAAGAAAAGCTGTAAATGTCATCATTTATTCTCCGGTCAGAGGAAAAAAATCCTGACTGCAGGTCATCCTCAGCAACAAAGGCAAAATCATTCGCCGGAGAATTAATGGCTTCGGGAAGCAATACCGGATCTTCCCATACGCCATCCGACAGCAATGTGTAGTAAACGTCAAGTTTTCCGTATCCGCCGGCACGATCCGATGAAAAATAAAGTCTTCCCGAAGGATGGATAAACGGGAAACTCTCACTGTCGGAGCTGTTGACTTCCGGACCAGGATTAACTGGTCTGCTCCACTGGCCGTCAATAAGCTCGCTGACCCAGATATCGGATTTACCCTCGCCTCCCGGCATGTCGGAAGCAAAATAAAGGTATTTCCCGTCGCTGCTCAGCGACGGCTGGGCAATATTGTATTCTGTACTGTTATAGGGAAAGGCTGTCAGAGATACAAGTTCGTCACCATTCAGTTCAGCTCTGAATATACCGCTGTGATTTTTATAACTGCGCTTTTTCACTGCCCTGCCCGTTTCCACTTCACTGGTAAACCATACACTCTTTCCATCCCGGGCAAAACAAAGAGGACCGATGTTGAAGAGTCCGCTGCGCTCGCTATGAAGCATAACAGGTTTTCCGTATTCAGTACTGTCTTTTTTCAGGACCTTAAAAACATTATAGACTCTCTTTCCCTCAAACGATTTACGGTCCCTTATAGCACTGAAGCGCCTGTCGGAGCAGAAAACAATGCCATCCCGGATTATTACAGGAGATATTTCACTGAATACGGGATCATTGAATGACAATCCTGTGACCCTGTAAATGGATGGTTGCTGTGAATGAGCGGAGCTGATCACCAGAAACAGGCATGCAATGCTGATACTATACCTCAAGGCTGTGCACATAATCAAAAATACTTCGGATTCGCAGCACTGATCCTGGATCCGAATTCATATCTTATAATAATTTCACTTGATCCCCTGGAATAGGAATTCATTTTTCCTGCAGGATAATCATATGACAGTCCTGCCATAAGCCGCGGATTAATCTGTATCTGCAGATGCCCGACGGCCACCTGCTCGCTTATTCTCCAGGATCCTCCCAGCCATATCAGATCAGAAAAAATAAAATTGCAGTTTATGTCAAACTGATTCAGATGATCGGTTTTATTCACCGGATAATCAATCAGCACCGATGGCTTGATCCTGAAAACCGGTGAAAGGGTCAGGAGGGCCCCGGCAGAAATGACAAAATCATATTCACTGAAGGAATGGGAAGCCTGCACATGTCCGCTTCCCGTATTTCTGTAATAGAGAAAAGAAGGAACTGCAAATCCCGCAAAGAACTTATCTGTAAAATAATAGACCCCCGCACCGGCATTGGGAAAAATATAGGATTTATCTGTTTCAGGGAAAGCAGGATCAGGTCTTGTTATTCCCGGTATTCCATTGTAATCAGTATTTGACAGATCAGTACCGGCCTTGAGTCCCAGAGATATTTTCCCCGTCTTCAGTCTTATATGATATGCATATACCGCGTAAATATTCTGCGTTTTTGTTACTCCGTACTGCATGAACCCGGCCTTTATTCCAAGGGCAACCTTATCGTTTCTGAGAGGGGAATGTATACTGACAGACTCGATCCGGGGAGCATCACTTATACCCATCCACTGAACCCGGCAGGAAAAGAGTACACTGAGTGCATCCCGGGAGCCGGCATACGCTGGGTTAATCATCAATCCGTTATGAAGATACTGACTGTAAACAGGATAACCGGGTTTTATCCTTGCCGGATGAGCATCAGACTGTCCGGCAGATTTTCCCGCTGTCCACAGAAGAAACACTGATAATATTACCGCAAATCTGTTCATTGCTATCCTTTTCACCGGCTGCTGCGTTCCATGCTCCTGCTCCACCCTCAGTTTCTCCTGAGAATGATAAAACCGCTCTTTGACACCACGTGGCCGGTCCGTGGTGAAATAACCCTTAACAAATAATAATACGTGCCTTCAGGCAGTTCAGCACCGGAGGAATTCCTGCCATCCCAGTTCCTCCAGCGGTTCCCGTTTCTGTTCGATGCCGAAAAAACCTGTGTTCCGGCACCGTTGATTATGGTAAGCTCGGCAGTCTGATTAACCAAATCAAGTCCGTTGATAATCAGCGAATCATTGATATTATCGCCGTTGGGTGATATGCCTCCCGGAATAACCAGCGAAACAACATTTATATTTACCATGTCTTCAAGCCTGCATTTCCCGTTTGTGACAGTCCACCTGAAAGTATTTAACCCTGGACCGATATTCCTTACGTAGGTATCATTCGAATTCCTGTCATCGAAATCACCTGATCCGGAAATGACACTCCATTCCCCCGTTTCATGGGGAAGTGGCAATGAGCCTTTCAATGGCAACAGATAATCAAAGGTCATCAGCGAAGTATCCCTGCCTGCATTTATACCATCTATACGTTTGTAAAAGGTAAAAGTGACGGAATCCCTGCCTGAACACAGCCAGTTCCTTTCCTCCCAGTAAAATTTATAGCTTACACCGGGCGAAGTGAACGAGGAATCAATATGAACAGTTGTATTATATTCGGATGGTACAGACTGAATCACCTGGGGAGGGAAATACCATGTTCCGGTTCCGTAGCCGGGTACTGCCGCAAGCCTCGCCACCGGACCACACACCTCCGTATCAGGACCGGCATTGGCAAGGGGAGTCCTGTGAACGGTCACCTGCCTTGACCCTGTAAGCTCTGTGGCAATGCAACCGTTGGCATCCTCAACCGACAGGAGTGAATAGCTGAAAACGGCAGAAGGACCCGTCGGGACAGGATTCCGTTTTATAAGCGGGTCAGGATTTGTTATGTCGGTAAGCGTCACAGGCGAACCATCCTCATCAAATACTACTCTCCATCCCGGCTGCCCGGTGAGATGCAGCCTGAGGCTGACAGCCGGACCGCTGCACATGGTGGTGTCAGCCGTGCTGACAATGGAAGCCGTGGGAAGAGGATTAATGTCAATAACCACAATTTCAGAAGTATCTGCGCAGCAGTCATTGGGTCCGGATCTGACGATCCTCCTGTACCATGTCTTTTCTGTAATCGGGATTGAAGGCGAGATACTCTGTGTGCTGCCCGGGGAAATATCCGTCCATGACGACAGGGATGTACTGTCCTGCCATACCCAGGTCTGCGTGTTTCCGGTTCCTCCCGTAAGGGCTGTCCCAGTGATCTGCCCGGGTACAGTATTATAACACACAGCCGGTCTGTCGGGACTTATCACATTATCCTTGATTCCGGGCAGTACATTTATCATAACGGGATTGCTTTCCGAAAAACACATTCCTGATGTTGCCCTCCTTCTGAAATACAGTGAAGTTGCAAGTGCCGGAGGCTGATAATCAGGTAATGTCCCGGAAACATCAACCGGGATATAAACTGAATTATCGTGTGAAGAGTACCACTGGAAAGCATAATCTCCCGGTATTCCGGTACCGCCTGAAAGCGATTCGGAACTTACAATAATATTCGGCACCGATCCGCTGCAGATCGTTGTATCCTGCCCGCTTCCTGACATGAGTCCGATAATATTGCCGGCAACCGGAGAATGTACTTTTATTATAGAAATCTCACTTGTATCGCTGCATTTTGATGATCTCACTATTCTCCGATACCATACCGAGTCATTCAGGGCAGGAGGAGAATACAGGAATCCCGCGGAAGACCTGGTTGTCCAGGTTGCCGTGGCTGAACTGTCCTGCCACAGATATGTATAGCTTCCGGCCGCACCCAACGGCGTACTACCGGTAAGGGCGGGAGGAGCCGTGCCCGCACATATTGTGGCACCTTCTGAAATCATATTGTTCGTGATTCTGGAATACCTGGTGAGACGTATGGGGGATGCGCTGTTCTTACATACGTCGTTATCCCCTGAAAAGACAATCCTCCTGAAATATCTGTTTTCAACCGATGCAAATTCAGCAGTATCGGGATCATAGGCCGGCAGATTATTTATTCCGGGCGCCGGCTGCCATGTGCTGCCGGATATGCTGTCCTGCCACTGGTATGTATAGGAACCTGAACCTCCGGCCGGAAGGCTTGCTCCCAGTGTATTGAAAATCATTCCCTCACATATCACCGAATCGGAACGGGAGCTTATATTGCCTGTCAGCGGGGGCAGTACCGTAATAGTCACAGTCGGACTCTGGCTGATACAGCGGCCCGATGTAACAAAGCGGCGGTAATATGTTGTTGCAAGAAGGGACGGGGGATTAAAGGAATCAAGATCCGCAGCTGGTCCGGCGGCTTCTGAAGCCGTATCCCAGCCGCTGTCACTGCTGTTCTGCCTCCACTGGTACTGATAGATACCGTTTCCGTTGGCAGGTCCCGAATTAAGAGACCTGAGACCGAGAGGACTCTGATTGTAGCAGATAATAGTATCCTCCCCCACAAGATTATTGGTGATCGCAGGCTGTACTATGATTTTCACCCATTTGCTTGTGTCAGTGAGACCAGTTAACTGATCTTCAACTATCCTCCTCAGCCAGAAGGTATTATTTTCAGGGACTGAAGGTGTGTAATTCCTTGAATCTGCTCCACTGATCACATTTGCTGAAGAGGAGGGATCATAACTTCTCTGCCATATATAGCTGTACGAACCTGATCCCCCTGCCGGTGAGGTACCGGTGATCTGCTTCGGGACCACATCCGAACAGATCGAATCAAGCTGATTTCCTGTAACGGATGAATAAATTGAGTTAAAAAGAAAGCCGTTCAGCATGGGTTCGAATCCTGCGAGAATCACTCCATCAGTGCTACTGGCCGTAGCGGTAGAGCCTCCGTTACGGTTGCCCAGCGCTCCGCCCTTCACCGATCTGATAACATTTCCCGGAAACGTAATATTACTTGTAATAAGTCCGCCGCCTCCGCCACCACCATTTCCGGAATTCCCGGAATTATGGCCGCCCTGTCCTCCTTCTGCACTGATTCTGATGGAAGAGCCCGGTTCGGATGATGAATAACTTCGTAGAGACAGGGCAACTGATCCTCCTGCACCTCCGCCTCCCGCTCCTGCATTGCCTGAAGCAGTGCCGGGATGGGATCCGTTTGCAAGGATGGCATGACCATTGCCTCTGATCGTATCGCATATCAGTATCACCATTCCCCCGCCGCTTCCTCCGGGAACCGGACTGCCTCCTGAAATATATGTTGATGACCCGCCGCCACCACCCAGGAACAGTCCGCCGTCCAGGGGAGTATCCGCGACTACGTTTTTCCCGCCATCAGCTCCGGAACGTGGCGGAGAACAGCCGGATGCTTCGATACCTCCCGCTCCACCGCTTCCGTAATTGCCACCTCCGCCGCCACCCGAAAACCTGCCGTTCCCTCCGCCGCCACCGGTGAAATTCGCTCCCATCCCTTTTGCAAAATCCGGGAAAATTGAAGGATAGGGTGGTCCGCTTCCTGCATTTGCCCTGACCGATAATCCCTCACCCTTGAAACCGGAACTGTCGGTATAAGCCGGGAAAGCATACCTGTCAAGCTTTAAAGGGTTGGTCCAGCCACAAATACCCAGTCCCTCTGTAACGGATCCTCCCCTGAATCCCATTCCGCTTACATCAATATCTGCATTAAGCGAAATTGTTTTCGTTATTATTGCAGCCAGAACACCTCCGGTACCGGAAACACTGTCCCATGGCTGACAGGTAAGTACTGCATCAACAAGCACTGAACTGTAGGAAGGCACTCTGATAATCTGAACCCCGCAGGACAAATCATATCCGGTGTTTCTTATATCGTTTCTGAATACAATCCTGTTTGTTGCATTATCAACTGACAGGACTGTAAGAAATTCATGACTACCCGGCTGACCATATGATATTTGCGCCATGCCATACAAGCCAGAGGTCTCTGAGGCAGATATCCTTACCCCTTTCATCTGAACAAGCAGGACAGTGTCACCCTGACTGAACCGGCTGAACTGCAAATCATCATCAATGGTTACAAAATCAGTTCCTTTTGAACTGACACGGGCATAGCTGTTAATGATACCGCTTATTTTCCGCTGGGAAAACAAGGATATACATGAACAGAAAATAAATATAAAGACTAAAACCAGGTATTTACCAATACCTTTTAACTTTCCAGTCATCAATACCTTTTATCAAGCGCTAAGATAATCAAATAATTCAATTAATCAACGCAGTGTTCTAAAAGGTTTCCCGGCTTTTTCAACAGCCGGTATCAGGGGAAATTCCACAAAAAAAGTCGTACCCTTCCCGGGTTCCGACTCAAACCATACCCTTCCCCCGGCTCCCTCCACATATCTTTTTACAATGGAGAGACCCAGACCCGTACCGGATGACTTGGTAGTAAAATTTGGTGTAAACATTTTTTTTCTGATAGTCTCAGGTATTCCGCAACCGTTATCCGAAACCGATACGGTTACACTGTTTTTGCCCGCCTCCATTCCCACCTCTATCAGACCTTCTCTTTCAGGAGGTATGGCCTGGATACTGTTCTTGAAAAGATTGGAAAAAATACCGTTCAGCTGCTCCCTGTCAGCATGGATTATCACCCTCTTCCCCGAAGGCCAGTTCACTTTGAAGGATATATTGCCGGTATTTCTGAAAAGCTCAAGGGTGGTCCCGATCTGATCAAAAAGGTCTACTTCGACGGGATTGGCCCCCGGCATCTTTGCAAATGAAGAAAATGCTGTGGCAATATTCGAGAGATTGTTAATGTATTCTATCTGGTTCCTGGCAAAAACTTCCAGCTTATCCCCGAAATCCTGAATTTTATCATTCCACGATTTTTGTAACTGCTGAACATTAAGTTTCATGGGTGTCAGGGGATTCTTGATTTCATGCGCAATCTGCTTTGCCATTTCCCTCCATGCATATTCCCTCTCCGAATTGGCAAGTTTAAGGGCACTCTCCTCCAGCTCGTCAACCATCCTGTTATACTGGCTGACCAGGTCGCCTATCTCATCCCTGCCCCGGTAAGACAGATGCTCACTCTTTCTGCCCAGCCTGACGGAAGCAAGCCCCTCGCCCAGCATGGACAGGGGTGAAGTAAGTCTGCCGCTGATGAAAACAACAAAGGCCATGGTAATGACAATTATCAGAAGCATGAAATTGATAATTGCAACTATCATGTCCGAGATTTCCCGTGTAAGCAGACTCTGCATCCTGAAATATGGCAGATTCAGATAGGCAAGTACATGTTTTTCAACGTTATAAAAAGGAACGTATGCCGATATGTATTTCATGTTCCCCACACTTTCCGTCTGAATATATTCACTCTTTGTCAGATCCGACACATTCATGAAAGCCTTCATGTTCATCCTATGGCTTGTCAGATCCCTGAAAAAGAGCTCGGGGCGGGATGTGGCCATAAGATATCCGTTGAGATCGTAAAGATTCACATCTGTATTAAAAATATTGGACAGGTTGATGAGAAGTTCATTCAGGGAAGCATTATTGCTATTACGCCAGTTTGGAGTCAGATGCCTCTCCATGGATATTTCAGCCTCAAGCTCCGTATATATGGAATTCAGTTTTTCTTTTATGTTGTTGTAGTGATTTGACTGAAACTCCTTTATGGTAAAGGTTGCAACGGCAATACCAACCAGGATGAAGGCAAACAATAAAATACCCGTAAAGGATATCTGAAGCTTCTGTCTGAAATCAAGACCCCTGATCCCTGCCGGGGAAGGTTTTGCAAAGAAAAGCAGTACGGAATTGACAACTATGAATATGAATGCAAAAAGATAGGCAAAGGATATGATTATTTTCCCTGCATTCAGAAGAGGTCTGCTTATCATTACCGTCGCATTTCCGTTGCGGTAAAGGATGTGTCTGAATCCTTCATTGTCAAATATCCGGTAATCAGCTGCCTCATCAACATATTCTTCATCAGCCTTGTTGTACGGAAAATCACCATGACTGAGAATAATTTCCCCGTTCAGGTATTTTGCAAAGGAGTAATTCTTCAGACCCGAATAACCATGGAATCTCTTATCCAGCAACAATTCCGAATAACCCGGCTGAAACACATTGATGTCGCCGTACAGCTCAATAAAGAGTCCGTTGGTGATATGGGAAGCGGTTTCGAAATAGAGTCTCCCGATATAATAAGGCCGCGCCCCCTGGTTGTCGATGAAATAGAACTGAGTACCTGTAAGCAGATGTCCGTATCTGTCAACCCTTTCTTCAAAGAATGCATAACAATCCTCAAAATCATGTTCGCCGGGACCGATTCGTATCATCTGGCCCTGCCTGCATAAATATATGCTGACATTGAAATTGCCCCAGTAACCATTAAAGTAGTTATTATGGAGATAGGAAGATATGATGTTGAAATCGCTTCTTTCAAAAAAATCAACATTCATCATATCAGCCAGAACTGCATCATTTTGAAGTACAGGCCACATATCCAGGAGAAGATGTTCTGCCTCCGGATCATTTTCAGTCGACAGGGACAGAGCATGGACTTTCAGGATTTCGTTGGTCTTTTCCTCTGAAAAAGCAGTAATGACCATAAGTGAATAAATGCCGGCTGTCAGCGAGAAAAACAGGGGAATGCTGAGTTTTCCCGGTTTCCTGAACTGACGAATCCATACGACAGCTATAATGCCTGCCCACAGGAACAGGAGTGCCGGCATTGACACCCCCCCGGGCCACGTAAAAGCGATAATTACCGCAACAGAAACAATAAGGCCCGGAATTATCACGGAGCGATCGGGTTTACTTCCGGTCTGAAATGTCTTGCAGATGAAGGAAACCGGTAAAACCAGCAGAAGCAGAACCGAAACAAGACCTGCGGCACTGTATGCACTTAAATCCAGAATCTTATATGTTTCAAAATTAATATTTGAATTCAGGATCAGCCTGCGGAACATCACATGGAACACGCTGATAAGCAATGTTCCCGCAACAAGAAAGACAGCAGGCAAAAGACGGCTGCCAACTGTTCTTTTCTGATATAAATTACTGAAATCCGCATATTTGTAGAAAACATATCCGAACAGAGCCGACAGTATGCTGAAAATCATGAAATGGCCCAGGGAAGGAATGAAACCGTTCATTGAAAACAGATAGGGCGAAAACAACGATGTCCTGAAAAATACCGAAGGTTGTCCGGCAAAAAGAACTATAAAGTACAGTACTGAAAAAAACAGCAAAGCAACTATCAGGCCTGTACGGTTTTTTCCGCTGGCAGCCAGTGACCTCACCGCGCTGAGCAGCAATGCCAGAATAAGCAGAAAAAATACACACCACAGAACCACGGGTATGAGAATATGGGAAGTGACACCGCCTGTTGCCGGAAATACAAGTGAAAACAGAAATTCCCCCTTTCGGTTGAATACATCATTGCCGTTTTCCGATTTTTCCGCACTGAAGCCTACATCCGCGGGAAGCCGGAAATCCCTGGCAAAGCCGCTTTTTACAATATCATTTTCAAAACTGTAATCGGTCCTCACCCTCAGAAGCCCGATAATCCTTTCATTCTCTTCAGCAATATGCGCCGGCAGAAACCAGCCGTTCTGCATAAAGACCAGGGGCCGGGAAAATAATGACTCGTCCTGGAGAAGCACCGGAACATCAAAACTGTTGTCGGACCAGTAAATCAGCCTCCTGTCAATATACTGGAGAATGGTTATTCCGTTTTGAGATGCAAGACTGAATATCCTGTTTTCAGATACAGAACCGTGAGGCTCGCCCTTTGCCATAATAATCCTGAGGTCATTAAGGCAGTCCTCCATTATCTTCTCCTTCTCATGAAGGATCCTGTTGAATCTCCTGGTTATTATATTATTTTCAGACGAACCCTGAGAGACCATCTGGGCAATGACGGCAGTCAGCCCAAAAACTATGCTTAGAATTATCAGGATAAAACGCCTCCTTTTTTCTTTCATAAACGGCCCGACTTTTGCATGAAGATATCTGTGATTCCAGGCTGCAAAAATATAATTAAAAACGGCCTGATGCAATTATAATTATAATGACAAGGCAGAACCGCTTATATTTCTGGAAAATAGTTAAATTTGTAATCAAATGAATTTGAAAGTCAGCAAAAAGTAATCAAATGGATTTTAAGAATCTTGCTTCAATACTTGTTCTGGGCTTTTTATGCACAAATATCCAGGCACAGGATCAGGAAAGGATTCCTCCGGGTATATCTATTGCAATAAAAGCCGGGAATGCAGCCGAAATGGCAAAATATATGAACTCAACGGTTGAACTGCTTCTTCTTGGCAAGGAGGATTTTTACAAAAAGAATGTAGCAGAAACCATTTTGAAGGACTTTTTTGCCACCTATCAGACAAAGGATTTTATTATCAGACATCAGGGTGCAAAAAATGAAGCACAGTATGCAATAGGTAATCTTAAAACCGTGAAGGGCGATTTCAGGGTCTATTTCCTTCTGAAAAGAGTCGACCGGGAATTGCTGATCCATACAATCAGAATAGAATCGGAAGATGGAAGATAAGTTCTTCAGAGAATTCATTCTCCGCTGTATTGAAGAAGATACAGGTGACGGCGACCATTCTTCACTCTCATGCATACCTGCTGATTCAGAGGGAAAAGCAAAGCTTCTCATCAAGGAAGAGGGCATCCTTGCCGGTATCCGGGTTGCTGTTGAATTATTCAAAATTATTGATGCTGATCTCCGCTGTGAAATCCTGAAGCAGGATGGTGATAAAGTAGGTTTTGGCGACACGGGATTCATTCTGCATGGCAACCTGCAATCCATACTGAAATCAGAAAGGCTGATGCTCAATATTGTGCAGCGGATGAGCGGCATTGCTACAAGCACAGGCCGGTATGTTGACCGGATTGCAGGAACCAGGGCAAGGATTCTTGATACCAGAAAAACCACACCGGGAATGAGAATGCTTGAAAAGGAAGCCGTCAGGATCGGGGGAGGAATGAATCACAGAATGGGTCTGTATGATATGATTATGCTGAAGGACAATCATATTACTTATGCAGGTGGCATAGAAAAAGCCATTGATAAAGCCCGGGAATATCTTGAACAAAGCAAAAGAGAGCTGAAAATAGAGATTGAAGCCCGCAACATGGATGAACTGGAAAGTATACTGAAACACGGAGGGGTCAACAGAATAATGCTTGATAATTTCAGCATAGCGGATACCCGCATTGCAGTGAACATGATTGATGGCAGATATGAAACAGAATCATCGGGAAATATAAATCTCGAAACGGTAAGACTTTATGCCGAGTGTGGTGTCGATTTTATCTCGGTAGGCGCCATTACGCACCAGATCAACAGTCTTGACATTAGTCTCGTGGCACTTTAAGCGCTTGTTACTGCTTCCGGCACGCCACGGGATCATCAAGGGCTGAATTATATATTAATGTTTTTTTATTTACATTTGGGCTCTCATAAAATTCCTATGAAATATTCATGGATCGTTTGGGTACTGTTTATTCTGTTATCCGGATGCAGGACAGAGGAAAAGGATATTTATCTTACACCTGAAAAGTCTCTCCGCTATTTTGAAAAGATAAGGGAAGCCTGCGCCGGTGATGATGGAAAATTGTGGGGAACAAATCTCTACGGGCCTATGATGTTCATTGACCGCACAACAAGAAAGATGGTTGCAAACTATCCTGACAAGGACGGCCTGCTGAGGGAAAAAGACGGAATTTACACAGGCCTTTACCCAAGAGACCAGTTAATAAGCAATACTGCTGTCCGCTACGGAAGTACATTGTTTGGAATAGCTCCCCTGCCGAACGAGGAGGATGAATTCAGGATTATGACACGCGCCCTTCACTGCCTGTTTCACAGATACCAGGATTCGACAGGCTTTACTTCATCAGGCTATAACACGGCCAACCTGGATGAAAGAAATGCAAGACTGTGGCTGAAGCTTGAATGGAAAGCACTCCGCAAGGCAATAGAGACGGAAGACGACGGGCATTGTTTCGCCATCAGGGACGCCCTCATCTTCAGGGGCGCAAATCATGAACTGTATCCCACTTTCGTAAGGGATCAGATCAGGTTTGAAAGTTATGAGGGACTGGCTACTTTTACCCATCTGATGCTTGTCACATCTTCACAGGAAGAATTCAGGGAAAATCTCCTCGATCTTCTCGACAGGTTTTATTCCTTCCCGTCCTATTCAAGATCATACGGATTGGTCCATGGCGCCCTGTATGCATCCCTGCTTTACCGGAAAGGTTTTGATTTCAGGACAATACGCTCGGAAGACATGGATCTTGGAGAACAAGTCAGACAATTGTATGATATCAGGCTGCCCGCTATCTGCCGGGATATAGCCGGAAGCCTTGCCTTTAACTATGACCTTGAGGAAATAAAAGCCGAAGAGATTGAAAGGGAAAAGGAAATAAATCAGAGGATAGACAGGGTGGTGAGTACTTTTTCGGAAAAGCCCGTTGTATATATGGAACTGATCAGTCCGTATTTCGATTTTGAACCTGAAGATACCAGACCACTAGCCTCCCACGGCACCCTTTATGAAAAGATCCGCATCTCGGACAACTGGGGCAAGCTGACAGTCGAAAAGGGAGGATGCCTGGTATCAGCCAATCTCAAATACCTGCGTGTCACAGCCAGGGGATTTGAAGAAGGCCGGAACAGGATTGAAGGCGAAGGATGGCATATGATAATCAATAATGACTGGGAAATCCTCCAGGTAGGAGACAATTATTTTTTAAGCAAGCTTTCTCCCTGATCATCAAGTCCGCTCAATCTCTCTTCAAGTGATTTTATTTTCTGTCCGGCATCGGATTTCTTTTTTCTTTCAAGATCCAGAACGGAAGGGGGTGCATTCTGAACAAAACGCTCATTATCCAGCTTCTTCATAACCGATGCGAGAAAACCCCTGTAATAGGCGAGTTCTTCCCTTATTCTGGCAATCTCATTTTCAAAATCAATGTCATCACCAAGAGGCAAGTAGAATTCAGTAGTTCCGACCATAAAAGACACGGAATTTCCCTGTCTTGAATCAACACTGACCAGATCCGAAAGATTGCAAAGCCGGATAATCACGGGAAAAAATTCCCCGCCGGGAAAAGTATCTGCTGATTTTGCATAAAGAGTGATTTTCTCGCCGGCCGGAATATTCCTTTCCTTCCGCAGTGACCGGATGGCCGTGACAGTCTCCTTTACCGCTTCAAATCCGGAAATGATCTCTCTGTTGAATTTTTCCGGTTCAGGCATTGCACTGACCATAATACTTTCCCCTTCCTTCCTTTCGTCAAGAAGCTGCCATATTTCCTCCGAGATAAAAGGCATGAAGGGATGGATGAGTCTCAGCAGCGTGTCGAAAAAAGCAATGCTTGAATCATAGCTTGCCCCGTCAACCGGCTTACCGTACCCGGGCTTCACTATTTCCAGATACCAGCCCGAGAAATCGTCCCAGAACAGTCTGTACACCGTCATCAGGGCTTCGGATATCCTGAACCTTCTGAAATCCGAATCAATCCGGGAAATTCCGAGTCCGATGGCTTCTTTCATCCATTTTACAGCCAGGGCAGAGGATGGGGTTTGTACAGCATCAGCACTGACAGTCCAGCTTTTCACAAGGCGGAATGCATTCCATATCTTGTTGGCAAAGTTTCTGCCCTGCTCGGGCAGCGAATCATCATAAAGCAAATCATTTCCTGCCGGGGAACAAAGAAGCATGCCAACCCTTACTCCGTCAGCACCATATTTTGCAATCAGTTCCAGAGGTTCGGGTGAATTACCGAGCGATTTGGACATTTTTCTTCTTTGCTGATCACGTACAAGTCCTGTAAGATATACATTGTGAAAAGGCTTTTCACCCTGGTATTCATAACCTGCTATTATCATCCTGGCAACCCAGAAAAAAAGAATCTCCGGTGCGGTAACGAGATCATTTGTCGGATAATAATATTTAAGATCAGGATTATCAGGCCGGTTTATACCGTCAAAAGATGTTATGGGCCACAGCCATGATGAAAACCATGTATCAAGTACATCCTCATCCTGCCGGAGATCTTTCTCCGTCAGAAGCCTGTTCCCGCTTTTTTCCCTTGCCTTCTCCAGAGCCTCCCTTTCACTGAGAGCCACCACATATTCCCCGCCGTTGTAATACCATGCGGGAATCCTGTGACCCCACCACAGCTGTCTGCTGATGCACCAGTCATGAACGTTCTCCATCCAGTGACGGTAAAGGTTCCTGAATTTTGAAGGATAAAGCCGGATATCGCCCTGAATGACCGCATCAAGAGCAGGCCGGGAGATATCCTTCATTTTCAGAAACCACTGCATTGAAAGTCTGGGCTCAATAACGGCATGTGTCCTTTCAGAGCGGCCTATCTTGTTTTTATACGGAGTCACCCTGTCCAGGGAATTTTCTTTTTTCAGTTCCTCTTCTGCAAGATCCCTGGCTGCAAACCTGTCAGCCCCGATAAATAGTTCGGCATCCTGGCTCAGTGTTCCGTCATCATTGAATATATCTATCGACTGAAGCCTGTGTCTGAGGCCTATCCCGTAGTCATTTATATCATGGGCCGGAGTGATCTTGAGGCAGCCCGTACCGAACTCCATATCCACATAATCATCAAATATAAAAGGGACCTCACGGTTAACCATGGGTACGATTACCTTCATACCCTTCAGATGTCTGTACCTTTCGTCAGCAGGATTTGCACAAACGGCAGTGTCGCCCAGAATGGTTTCAGGACGGGTGGTTGCAACCGTTACATAATCATCCCGGCCAACAATCCTGTATTTTACATAATAGAGCATTGACTCTTCTTCGGTAAAATATACCTCCTCATCCGATACGGCTGTCTGTGCCTGAGGGTCCCAGTTCACCATTCTCACTCCCCTGTAAACAAGGCCTTTATTATATAAATCGACAAAAACCCTGATTACCGATTCATATCTCTTATCATCCATGGTAAAAAGGTTTCTCTCCCAGTCGCATGAAGCACCCAGTTTCTTGAGCTGTTCAAGTATGATCCCGCCATGCTTGTGTGTCCATTCCCATGCATGTTCCAGGAATTCCTCCCGGCTGAGATCCTTTTTCTCTATTCCCCTGCTTTTCAACATAGAAACCACTTTTGCCTCGGTGGCAATGGATGCATGGTCCGTTCCGGGAACCCAGCATGCATTCCTGCCCTGCATTCTTGCCCTGCGGATCAGCACATCCTGAATTGTATTGTTGAGCATGTGTCCCATGTGAAGCACCCCTGTAACATTGGGCGGCGGTATCACCACGGTATATGGTTCCCTTTCATCGGGAACACTTCTGAAAAAACCATGCTTCATCCAGTAACTGTACCATTTGTCCTCAGCCTTTGCGGGTTCATACCTCGAAGGAATATCCATTTGTCCGTCTGATAAAAAGATTTAAATATTTTAAATGCAAAAGTAAAAAAATCATCCGATTCATTGACCTTATATTAAAAAGGCTTCCCGGATAAATGGAAGCTCTTTCAGATTCAATTCAGAAAATCACTACTGTCCGACTAAAATAACAAAAAGAGGGGTACTCCCCTAAGGTTTCCCCCAATGTTGTAATTTTGTTTTTGCA
>CAZFVQ010000036.1:0-35853 GCA_964522415.1 uncultured Rikenellaceae bacterium
GCGGGAGTAGCTCAGTTGGTAGAGCATAACCTTGCCAAGGTTAGGGTCGCGGGTTCGAGTCCCGTCTCCCGCTCAAACTATTTTCTGACCGGACCCCATGTCAGAAGCATATTATCTCTTATATAAAGCCAGGCGTTTTTATAAATCCACTCTTCCCTGACTGAATTGTCTGATAGCACTCTATTGATATTTAATGGTTTACCCCAGCTGTCCAGGACCATTTCCGAATCCATTCCCTTCCAGATTTTACCGGCAGCAAGTCTTACGGCCATGTCTGTTCCGTACTTGTTTTCAAGATAACTGAATCTGCTTTCCTCCTGTGATTGTGGCTGTGACGAAACCTGTGTCTGAGGCGGTGCCTGTGCCTGCTGAGCCCGGGCATCTGTTTGAGGCAGTGAGCGGATTTCTGTCTGGTCACCGGATGTGTACGGCATGATGGGTGTTCTCGATGAGAAAGGAGTCTGTCTGATCTGTGCATGTCTTTTTAAAATGAAACCTTCAGTATCTTCATACACAACCCTGAGATACATGCTGTCAGCACCCAGAACATTGACTTCCGTTTCAGAGGGAATAATAAAAATGACGGATGTAAGATCTTCCTTGTCTGCAAAAAGGCGTGTTGCAGATTTTAATATTGCGGTAAATGAAGCCTGTTTTTCCTGTATCAGTTCCCTGCCGCTTAGGGAAATTTTACTGTTGCCGGTTTCAGAATCTTCAGGATTACTGATTCCGGTATTACTGGCAAACATGGAACCATATACAAGAAAGATGAGCAGGAAGGGTAATATATTCCTGCTCATCTTTGTTTTTCTTTAGTGTTCAAAAATTGTACCATATTGTAATTACAGGCAAGGGGAGTGTGTCTGGGTTTGCTGTATGCCTGCGGGTAACTTCAATCATCCGATCATTCCCGGCCGGAGTGAGCGACCAGATTTTGTCCGGATTATGGTACGTGTTTATTTGAAGATCAGTGTGGAAAGTTCATCCGGATTAAATACTTCGTTTGCTATATCAAGCAATTCCTGTGGGGTGATGCTGTCGATCCTGGCACATATTTCTCCGTAGCTGTCAATTTTATTAAATACCAGGAGGCTTTTTCCAAGACTGAGTATCAGGCTCTCGTGGTTTTCATATCCTCTTGCAAGATAGCCTTTTATCTGTTTTTTCGAGGTATGCATCTGGAGTGTCCCGAGTTTGGTTTTTCTGAGTTTGTCAAGTTCCGAGTTGACAAGGGTGATACTTTTTTCAAGATTTTGACTGTCAGTGCCAAAATAAATTGTAATAATACCGGAGTCCCTGTAGGAATTATAGCCTGATTCGATGTTGTAGACAAGTCCTCTTTTTTCACGGAGCGACATGTTGAGCCTGGAGTTGAGACCCTGTCCGCCGAGGATATTACTTAGAAGGAGCAGTCCGAATCTGCGCCTGTCCCTGTATCCGAATGCAATATTTCCGATTATACAGTGATTCTGGTTTGTATGCCTCGTTTCGATTCTTGTTGACGGGGTATACAGTTGTTTTCGCCGTTTGTATATCCTGTTGTTTTTTTCAGGAATATCCCCGAAATATTTAGTAAAGAGGCGTATAATTTTCTTGTCAGGTATATTGCCGGCAGAACAGAAAACTGTTTCAGAAGTGTTGTAATTTCTCCTGACGAAGTCGGTCAGGGCTTCCCTGGTAATTGATCTGATGTGTCCGGGTGTTCCAAGAATATTTCGGCCCAGGGCTTCTCCCTCAAAGACCATCCCTTCAAAATCGTCATAAATAAGTTCTGCCGGATTATCGAGACAGGAGTTTATCTCTTCGATGATCACCTCTTTTTCTTTTGCAATCTCTTTTTCGGGAAAAACAGAGTTATATGCTATATCACTGATGACATCAACGGCTTTTTCAAAATCCTCCCTGAGAACGGATGCGTGTATTACCGTTTCTTCCTTTGAGGTATACGCATTCAGTTCTCCCCCTTCATTATCGAGACGGCTGAATATATAGTAGGGTTTGCGTTTCCGGGTACCCTTAAAAAGCATGTGTTCCACGAAATGAGCCATACCGTGTTCTTTTTCCTTCTCGTCCCGGGAACCCGTATTGATGATAAGACCACAATGGGCGGTTATTCCGTTTGTTCTGCAGTGAACAAGCCTTATTCCGTTGTCAAGTGTATGATGAAGGAGCTCCATCAATTAATTTTTCCAAGGTTGCAAATGTAACACAAGACTGAAACGAATCCAAACAGATTTTTTTAGTTTAAAGTTTTGCTTACTCAAATTTGAGATATATATTTGCAATCCTGTCAAAAGGTACCATAGCTCAGTCGGTAGAGCAACGGACTGAAAATCCGTGTGTCCCTGGTTCGATTCCAGGTGGTACCACTTCCGGAGGCGAAAGCCTCCTTTTTATTTTTCCCCCGTTAATTGTTCTCACGACGATAATCTGTAAATCTGAACGGATTTTTTCGAATATTTCAGAGAGATGCTGTCCATCATGGTTTTAGGTCGTGTAAATTAATATGTATCAATTAGATATTAATTCGGTTATTGCATTATTTTTCGACCGATCCCTGATTATTCAATAATATTTTGATTTAATCTGAAATATTATTTTTACTTTAGGCAGCTGAAAATTCATTTTAAGATTTATCAAATAATTATATCTACATGTTACTTCATCAGCAGTTTGTCCGGGTAGCAAAGAAATTCTCTTCCAAAATTGCCATAAAAGACAAGACAACCAATCAGTCGCTTACCTTTTCAAAGGCATTGATCGGAGCCCTGATTCTGTCGTCAAAATTTCAGAAATATGAAAAGGGATTTATCGGCATTATGATTCCGACGTCTGCGGGCTGTGCCCTGGCATCGGTTGCTGCCCTCATGAGCGGGAGAATACCTGTTATGATAAATTATTCAACAGGAGCGGAAGCCAATGCCAGATATGCCCGGGAAAAATGCCGCTTCAAAACAATCATTGCTTCGAAAGCCCTGCTGGACAAGATCGGCTGCCCGGTAATTGATGGAATGGTTATGATTGAGGATCTCATGAAGAGTGTCACCACTTCCGACAAGCTTAAGGCAGCACTTAAATCGATGCTTCCCGTAAAATTACTGTTGAACACCATACATAAAGGGAATGAAGATGATCATGCAGTAATGCTCTTTACCAGCGGAAGCGAAAAGGATCCGAAGGCTGTTCCTCTCAGTCACCGGAATATTGTTTCAAATATCGTGGGCTTCAGCAATTTTATAAACATTACCTCATCGGATATCATCCTTTCAAATCTGGTTTTCTACCATGTATTCGGACTGACAGTGGATTTATGGGTCCCGTTTTATCACGGCATGACCATGATCACATATGCCAATCCACTTGATTTTCAGACAATCAGCAATATAGCGCGTGAGGAAAGACCGACACTGATGGTTGGAACTCCCAGTTTCTTCTGGGGATATCTTCAGAAATCAGAGCCCGGTGATTATAAATCCTTAAGGCTTATGGTATCAGGTGCTGATAAATGTCCGGATGCCTTACGGGAGGAATTCATGAAGAAGCATGGTGTAACCCTGCTGGAAGGTTACGGGACGACAGAGACCTCTCCCGTGATATCTGTCAATTCACATGAATTCAATCGGCCGGGCAGCACTGGCAAGGTTATTCCCGGCCTGCAGGTGAGGATTGAACATTTTGAAACGGGTGAGGATTGCAGGACAGGAGAAGTCGGGAAAATTATGGTGAAGGGCGATTCCGTGATGAAGGGATATTTTGAGGATCCCGGACAAACTGAAGAGGTATTAAAAGACGGATGGTATAATACCGGCGATATGGGATTCCTTGATGGAGATGACTATTTATGGCATGCCGGACGTTTCAAGAGATTTACGAAGATCGGCGGAGAAATGGTTTCCCTCGTAAAAGTGGAAGGTATTCTTGAAAAACTGATTCCGGAAGATGTAAAATGTTGTGTGGTCGAGATCTCCGATGAAAAAAAAGGATCCTATATTGTTGCTGCAGTATCTGCTGAGGTTAACAAGACGGAAATGCTGCGGAAAATGATGAAGGAATTACCGATTATTTCACTGCCCAGGCAATTTGTCATTATTGAGGAACTTCCAGTGATGGGAACCGGGAAAATAGATTTCCGCAGGGTTACAGATATGGTCAGGGGAATAATGGAAACATCCGGCGTGGTCAGTTAAAAAACGCGGAATACCGCTTTGTCCGCCGGAATCCTATTCAAACTCCTTCGGTACTGCACAGAATTTTTTGATATGGCGTATTTCCGCCCGGGTATATTGTGAAAACCCTTCTGTCTTTTTTATCAGTATTCATTCTTATCCACTGATGAATAGGCTTTTACTTGAATAAACAGGATCACAGGTCAGATTGACTCTTAACTTTCTCCAGCCGGCCTCATCCCCCGGAGTGGGAATATGTGTGAGATGCACCTCACAATTGCGAAGGAGTTTCAGGTTTTCAAGTGCCATTTTTGCAGCCGGATTTGATAAGGCGCTTATGCCAAGCACGATCAGTGTTTCATCAACATCCAGACTGACCATTTTCCCATGAAGAATGTTTTTCTTCAGATGGGTGACGGAGTCAATTATATTTTCAGGCAGAAGATACATTTTATCCGGTAATCCGGCAAGATACTTTGCAGCATTCAGTATGAGACTGGATGAAGCCTGCATCAGAGTGGAATTTTTCCCGGTGATGATTGTCCCGTCGTGTAATTCTATAGCTGCTCCTGAAAAGATACCTTCATTTCCTTTTCCGCTTTTTTCGGCATCCCTGGCTGCTTTCCTTGCCGGCTGAACAACATTTCTGTCCTCTTCCCTCACTCCGACTTTGTCCATGATCAGAACAATCCTGTCCATGGATTCCTTTTCTGAAAGACCGGCAGCATACTCAACAGAACATCTGAAATATCTTCTGATTATCTCCTGGCGGGAAGCTTCCCTGATAATACTGTCTTTAATGATTCCGGCACTTGCCCTGTTGACACCCATGTCGGTGGGTGACTGATACATGGATGCTCCCCCGGTGATCTTTTCAATAATTTCCTTCAGAAGATGGAATGCTTCCAGATCACGTGTATAATTCACACTCTTTATATTATAGGCTTTCATGTGGTAATCATCCAGCAGCACCCTGTCCTCCTGATCGGCAGTTGCAGCTTCATAGGCGAGATTGACCGGGTGATCAGCGGGAAGATCCCATACCGGGAATGTTTCAAATTTTGCATAACCTGCCTTGATTCCCTGTCTGTAATCATGATAAAGGTTGCAGAGGCATGTTGCAAGCTTGCCGCTGCCCGGCCCCGGTCCCGTGACAATAACAATGGGGCGTGAAGTTTTTATGTGTTCATTGGCTCCGTATCCTTCATCACTTACTATCAGATTAACATCTGTGGGATATCCTTTTGTGGGATAATGCAGATATACTTTTATGCCCCTGTGCTGCAGCTTGTTCCGAAAAATTTTCGCATGAGGCTGATCCTGGTACCGGGTGATGACGACAGCTGCGATCTCAATGCCCCATTCCCTGAAATCATCAATGGTCTTAAGCGCATCAGCATCGTAAGTGATTCCGAAATCCGCCCTGACTTTTTTTCGTTCAATTGCACCCGCATGAATGCAAAGAATTACATCAATCTTGTCCCTGAGCATCTGGAGAAGCCTCATCTTAACGTTCGGATCAAAACCCGGAAGCACCCTGGCTGCATGATAGTCATATAGTATTTTACCTCCAAATTCCAGATAGAGTTTCTGATGAAAACGATTTACCCGCTCAAGAATAGCCGATGTCTGTTCTTCAAGATATTTATCATTATCAAACCCTGTCTGATCTAAAATCACCATTTTACTTCCCTTTAAAAAATCATACTTATCCGGTCCGGATCAGGACTTCAATATTAACGAATTTTTCAGTACATCATGCAATGTTCTTTATCAATGCATCCTTTCCGATCATAATGAAATCAATACAGGATCTTTTTCCGGACAGGGAAAAATTTCCGGTATTTTACAGCTTGACACTTAATTTCCGGAATGAACACAAAGATACATTAACAGGATATATTCCAAAATACTTTTCGCATGTAATTTACAACAGTTATAGCTTTGTATACGGTATTAATTCCCGGTGCCTGATCTCCTGAATGATTTTCCGGACCGGATCATTAAACTTTTGAGTTTGTTGATTTCCATTAAATGCATATATTTGATTATGAATGTATTATTAAAACAACGTTCATTTGATAACATATTGTTACTTAGTTATTTATGAAAGAAAACGAATTATTATATGTACTAAGATTATAAATGATCAGTTTTGAATAGTATAAGGGCAGTGTCAAATTCCATCAGTATATTAATATATTTAAACATGAATTTCAGAATTTCATATTATGGTTTCAGGATTACAGTCCTGATCATGTCACTGACTCTGGTCAGCTGCAATACAAGTCCGGATTATGCCGGGAACAAGGCCGGGAAAATAAACAGGCTTACAAGAGCCGAGAAGAAACAGGGATTCAGGCTCTTGTTTGATGGAGAGACTTTCAACGGATGGCGGGGACTGGGAAGGGATCATGTGCCGGCCGGTCTTTGGATTATTGAAGACGGCATGATCAAAAAGGCTGACACAAGAAATCAGGAGAGACTGCCTGATGGCAGGCCCGTTGAAGGAGGAGATCTGATGACGACTGATACTTACGAAAATTTCGAACTTATTTTCGAGTGGAAACTGAACAAGGCAGGAAACAGCGGTGTGAAATACAACGTATCGGAAAAGATGTCGCAGGAATATGGTTCCCGGTTCTCGGCACTGGGTTTTGAATACCAGTTATTGGATGATGATGATGAATCCTACAGGGGTGTTTTGAAACCGGCCCAGTTCACCGGAGCGCTCTATGATCTGATATCTCCGGAAAATGTTACTCTCCGGCCGGTCGGGGAATTCAACAGCAGCAGAATAATCATTGATGGAAATCATGCCGAACACTGGCTGAACGGAATCAGGGTGCTTGAATATGATTTTGAGTCACAGGAGCTGGAAGAGGCGTACAAGGACAGTAAATTCAGCAAGATTCCGGATTTTACCAGGAAACGCAAGGCTCATATCGTTTTGCAGAACCATAATGATGAATCGTGGTTCAGAAATATCAAGATACGGATAATTGATTGACTGGTGCCGGATGATGCTTTTCTGTCTCAGATAAATACCAGGGCATCCTTGATTACAATGCTGTTGTTAGTGCCATACAATTTTATTCCGACACAGGGAATGGCATCCTGAAGTATGTCCTGGACCGGGATCAGCGCATCCCTGATGTCTTCGATATTATTCATGTCATCATATTCTTCCAGGGGCATATAGAGATGAATATACAGAATGTATTCCGGATCGTTTATTTTTTTGAGGACACCCAGTATCCTGGAGAGCCACATCATTGACGCGGTATTGAAATATTCAATATTCAGCCTCAGGTTGGTAATTGGTTTGGCTTTCAACGCATATTCACTTATCCAGTTCAGGACGGGTTCGTAAACCTTTGCAGCGTTTTCAGGAATGGATTTTCCGGAGAACGACAGTTCACCGGAACTCTGACTCAGATCAACCCGGGGAGTTTTTGCAGTCTTTTCAAGTGTGAAATTATTGAGTGGCATTTTAAATAATTATAGCGGAAGAAAACTCAGCAATGCTAATCTCAAAAATACTTGATATGGTGTTAAGTGGAAAAATTTTTGTCAAATACTATTGAACAATAGTCAACAAATTCGGCATTTTATCAACAAATTTCTCATTCAGGTGCAAAAACAGATCAGATTTTCTGCATAGTCCGCAGGCTGAAACTCGCATAAGTTTTATTTGCATGACGGTTTCTTTAACAAATTTTTAACTTTCATCTTTTTTATTTTTCCCTGTTTTAAAATAATTTCAACCGCTATTTAAGGCAATAGTGTTTTGTATTTTCATAAACAGCCGGATAATAGCATATTACCAGACAAAAAATATTATAAAGCATTTATAATCTGAAATATACATCAGGCGGGAATCAACAGACTCAAAAGTTTAACAGATTATTGTTAACAGGGACCTTGAAAAAGCAGATTTTTTATGGATATTGTGATTGAAAATCTTACCAAGCGATACGGTGTTCAGAAAGCCGTTGACAATATTTCACTCAAGGTGGCAACGGGTGAGATTCTTGGTTTCCTCGGACCGAATGGTGCAGGAAAGACCACCACGATGAAAATCATTACCAGTTTTATAACAGCTGATGAGGGTGAGGTTTACATCGGAGGGAAATCGCTGAGGGAAAATCCTCTCGAAATAAAAAGACATATTGGCTATCTGCCTGAAAATAACCCGCTCTACCAGGAAATGCCGGTTATGGATTACCTGGAATTCTGTGCATTGTTAAATAATATTGAAAAACACAGGGTGGCGGGCAGAATTGCCGAGATGGTACGTATTACCGGACTGAATAATGAAAAACACAAAAAGATATCCGAATTATCCAAAGGATACAGGCAGAGGGTAGGTCTGGCCCAGGCTATGATTCATGACCCGGAAATACTTATTCTGGATGAGCCCACTTCCGGACTGGATCCCAACCAGATTGCTGAAATACGCAGACTGATCCGTGAGCTGGGAAGGGAGAAAACAGTTATTCTAAGTACTCATATCCTGCCGGAAGTTGAGGCTACCTGCGACAGGATATTTATTATAAACAAGGGGAAACTGGTTGCTGACGGCACGGCAGAGAGTCTGAGACAAAAGGCACAGGGATCCGACATTTTGCGGGTGAGAATAGAAGATGGCGATATAAATCAGATATTCACGGCTCTGCAGTCGCTTAAGGCAGTGTCAATGGTTGATTTTGCTGACAGGCAGAAGAACAGGTTTGATGTTCATTGCAGAAGTGAGGATGTGAAACGGGATATTTTCAGGCTTTGCGTTGAACGAAACTGGGTGCTTACCGAGATAACGCCATTTGAAACCAGGCTGGAAGATATTTTCCGGGAACTGACAATGAGTTAATTCTGAATAATCATGAAAACAATCTGGATAATAGCAAAACGGGAAGTGAATTCATATTTTGATTCACTTACGGCAGTAATAATGATAGTATTATTCCTGGGCTTCAGCGGATTCTTTACCTGGATATCAGGATCAGACATTTTCTTTATCGGGCAGGCGAGCCTTAGACCCTTTTTCGGAATTGCCTACTGGACACTCTTCTTTTTTATTCCTGCCCTCACCATGAGGACTTTTGCAGAAGAAAACAAGAGCGGCACAATTGAAATGCTCCTTACAAAACCTGTAAGCGACCGCCAGGTGATCCTTGGCAAATATTTTGCAACGCTAATACTTATAACAATAAGTCTTGTTCTCACCCTTCCCTATGTGATCACAGTTTCAAAAATTGGGAACCTTGACGCTGGCGGCACTTTCTGCGGATATCTTGCTCTTCTTCTTATCAGCGCGGCATATGCCAGTATCGGGCTCTTTACAAGCAGTATTACATCAAACCAGATAGTTGCATTCCTTTCAGCTCTTTTTATCGGACTTTTTTTCCATATTATTTTTCAGATCATTGCCGGAGGGATGAAAGGATTTCTGGGACAGATTGTAAACTATTTCAGCATTACCTTTCATTTTGAGAGTCTGGCTCGCGGAGTACTTGATTCAAAGGATGTTGTTTATTTTGCATCCATTATTTTCATGGGATTGTTCCTTACAGAAGTTTCTCTTTCAAAAAGAAATGCCTTTAATTAACCAGACTAATCATAGTGCGTTGATCCGTTAATAATTCAGAAAACGATTATGAGGAAAGCAAAAATAACATCAACAATAGTCATTGTCACAATGATTGTGGTCGTTATAAATATTCTTTCAAAGAGCTACAATTTCAGGCTGGATTTTACCGAAGGGAAGGAGTACACCCTGAGCAGGGCTACCAGGGATATTCTCGGGGATCTTCACAAGCCTGTCACGGTAACGGCATATTTCTCAAAAGATCTTCCGCCCCATATAGCTAACATCTCAGATCATCTGAGGGATATGCTGATTGAATATGGCAACAGATCAAAAGGCATGGTGGTATTTAAATTTGTCAATCCAAATGAAAAGGAGGAACTGGAGCAGGAGGCAATGAAGAATGGTATTCAGCCTGTGATGATTAATGTCAGGGAAAAAGACCAGGTAAAGCAGCAGAAAGCATATCTGGGAGCCGTTGTTTCGGTTGGTGAAGATAAGGAGACCATACCGTTTTTCCAGCCGGGTGCGGCCATGGAATATGCTCTTACCACCTCGATCAAGAAATTATCCATTGCTGACAAGCCTTCAATAGCTCTGATCCAGGGACACGGAGAACCGTCATTAAACGAAATGCCCCAGGTTTATGCGGAATTGAGTGTCCTTTACAATGTTGAACTTTTCACCATGACTGACACAACAATCATTCCCGGCAGATATAAAACCATTGCTATTGTCCGGCCTGCAGATACATTAAATACCAGTCATCTCCGGCAGCTTGACGACTTTCTTGCCCGGGGGGGTAATATATTTCTGGCACTGAATCGTGTTGAGGGGGATTTCTCCACAGCAACGGGACATCCTGTAACAACAGGACTCGAAGAATGGCTGATGAGGAAAGGCCTGACTGTTGCGGATAATTTTGTTATTGATGCAAGTTGCGGTGTCGTGACTGTTCAGCAACAGCAGGGCAATTTCATCATGACCACACAGGTATCATTTCCATATTTTCCCATAGTATCAAAATTTGCGGATAATTCAATAACCCGCGGACTTGAATCGGTTATGCTTCAGTTTGCCAGTCCTGTAATTTTCAATGGTGACAGTACAAAAAAATTTACTCCCCTGGCATTTTCCTCAGAAAAATCAGGAACCGTAAATGCTCCGCTTTATTTTGATGTGGAAAGGCAGTGGACGGAAAATGATTTTCCCATGTCAGATATTCCCGTAGCCGGAATTCTTGAAGGAAGGCTGTCGGGTGACATGAATTCCAGAATAGTGCTTGTTTCGGACGGGGATTTTGCCGTAGGCGGATCACAACGCGGCCAGCAGCTGCCGGCTGACAATATCAGTCTTATGGTCAATTCCATTGACTGGCTTTCAGATGATACGGGACTGATTGATCTCAGGACAAAGGAAGTGACATCAAGACCCATCAGGGAGTTGTCTGACGGAACCAGAAGTTTCCTGAAATGGTTCAATTTCCTTTTGCCCATAGTTCTCATAATAATGTATGAACTGATAAGAATGCAGGTCAGCCGTAACAGGCGCATAAAAAGAATGGAGCTGAATTATGAGTAGAAGATTTGACAACAGGAAGTTACTTATTATTCTTTCGGGATTGCTGATACTGCTTTTGCTGACAGTTATAGTAAAGATACCACGTGAAAGATCGACACTGAGGGGTATTCTCGTTGAATTTGACACTGCCGCTGCGGATGTGATCACAATTACTCCGGGGGCGGGGTCGTCGGAAGAATTCAGGTTCATCCGCGGGAATGGCAAATGGAGTATAACTCAGGATGAAATAGTTGCAGTTCCGTTGCAGGGCGCGGCGGATAATATCCTTTCGGGAATAATGACAATCAGGCCGCAGGCACTGGCTGCGGTGGGGATATCAGCGCTGGAGGAATATGAACTGACCGACAGCCTGGCAACAAGAATAAAAGTTACAGGCAAAAGAGGCAGGAAGCTTGCCGAACTGCTTATCGGGAAATTTACCTACAGGCAGGCAGATAATCCTTATGCAGGTTACGGAAGAAATAATTTCGACATGACCACCTATGTAAGACTTGCTGGAAAAGAGGAAATATACGCTGTTGATGGTTTTCTTGCTCTTGCTTTCAGTGGCAGTTTCAATGACTGGAGAGATAAAACTTTTATTAGATACAACAGTGATGACATAACAAAAATAACATTCTCTTATCCGGCTGACAGCAGCTTCAGTCTGGTTAAAAGAGATTCATTCTGGTTTGCAGCCGGTCAGAAAGCCGATTCGCTCAAAACAGCTGCTTACCTGAACGATCTGAGCATGACTGAAGGACGGGAATTTGCCGACACTTTCCAGCCGGGTTCCTTTCCAACATACCAGATGCTTATCGAAGGGAACAACCTGCTTAATATAACAGTCAAATGTTTCAGGGATGCGGACGATCGGTTTATTCTTAATTCCAGTCTTAATCCCGGGGTATATTACAGCAGTGACAGAGATGGCCTCTTCGGGAAATTATTCAAATCAAGGAATCATTTTTTTTAACAGCAGCCGTTCTGCATAATGTAACAGATTCTACAGGGCGCAGGGTGATCAGGATTAATTTATTTTAGTAAATTGGTCATTGAATTTTAATGCAGAAATCATGAAAAGAACGATGATTTTGATTCTCCTTATGGCAGTCAGTATTATTGCTGATGCCCAGTTGAGGGTGGGAGTTGCCCGGAAATCAATTACCCCGGAAACTCCAATCTGGCTGACAGGCTATGCAAGTCGCGACAGGCCATCCACGGAAGTATTGCACGATCTGTGGGCCAAGGTGCTGGTAATAGAGGAAAACAGCAAAAGCAGGGTAGTTATCGTGACAACTGACATTCTCGGCTTATCGCACGACATATCGGAGGAGGTTTTCCGGAGGATTTCGCGGGAACATGGAATTGACCGTTCGCAGCTTATTCTCAGTTCGTCCCATACCCATTCCGGTCCTGTGATATGGCCGGCACTGAGTGTTATCTTTGATTTTGACCAGGATGATCAGAGAACAGCAGTCAGATATGCTGAGAAACTCACTGATAATATTGTGGAGGCAGTGAATACGGCATTTTCCTCAATGGAGCCGATGCAGCTGTCATACGGTAGAGGAAATGCAGGTTTTGCTATAAATCGTCGTCAGGTTACCGATAAGGGTGTGGTAATCGGACTGAATACTGCCGGACCCGTGGATCATGACGTACCTGTTCTGAAAGCATCGGATATGAATGGCAATACAAAGGCAATTCTTTTTGGTTATGCATGTCATAACACCAGCTCGGCTTCATATCTCATTAACGGCGACTATTCCGGTTTTGCACAGATTGAAGTGGAAAAGATGTATCCCGGGGCAGTAGCTATGTATATGGCAGGCTGTGGCGCGGATCAGAATCCAAATCCGAGGGGTAATGTGGAGCTGGCAGCTGAACATGGTAAAACCCTTGCTGAAGCAGTAAAAAGTGCCATGGAAGAAGAAATGAAACCTGTCAGGCCTCCGCTTCGTACAAGCCATACCGTGACGGAACTGCAATTCGGGCTTTTTGATCCCGGAATATACCGCCGGGAAATGACAGAAGGAGATATTTACATGCAAAGACGTGCCAGGCTGATGCTTGAAGCATATAACAAAGGATGGGATATATCAAAATACAGGTATCCTGTTCAGGCAGTGAGATTCAGCAATGATTTCACCATTCTTGCACTGACCGGGGAAGTTGTACTGGATTATTCCATTGCCGCCAGGAGCAGATTTCCCGGCGAAAACATGTTCGTGGCTGGATATTGTACTGAAGTTCAATGCTATATACCTTCAAAGAAGATCCTTCGCGAAGGAGGATATGAGCCTGAAAGCAGTATGATATATTATGGTTTTCCGGGAGCATTTACCGAAGATATTGAAGACAGGGTAATGGATGCTGTAACCCTGGTTATGCAACGTGCGGGGGCCGGGAGCTTATCTGACCATTAAAATTAAATTATAGACAGATGAAAAAATTGTTGATCATTTTAAGCCTGGTTATGGGTATGGCAGGATTAGCTGCGGCACAGGATTACACTACCGGCATTGGATTCAGAGGCGGACCTTTTAATGGCTTGACAGCCAAGCATTTTATAAGACAAAACAGAGCAGTGGAAGTACTTCTGGCATCAAGGTGGAAGGGTTTTGAGGCAACCGGTCTGTATGAAATCCATCATAATCTCGGAAATGTTGACAGGCTGAAATTTTATTTTGGTGCAGGGGGACACCTTGGTGTTTACAATGGTAAGAATACAGGGTGGAATGATAATGAGGGAACCTTTCCTGTTCTCGGTGTTGATCTGATTCTCGGAATTGAATACAGTTTCAGCGAGGTACCGATTAATCTTGGTTTTGACTGGAAGCCGGCGTATAATATTCTGGGATCAAGATTTGTGGCTGACGGGGCTGCCTTTTCCATAAGATTTATTTTCTGACAGATATTTTCCTGCTGCAATGTATCAGTGTGTTATCCCCTTTATTTTCACCAATCCATTAAATAAACCGGAGGGTTCTCAGATTAATTCAAAAATATATTTACAATTCATCCGTAATTAGTAATTTTAGATTGATTTACCAAACTCAACCTGAATTTATACTATGAAGACAAATCTGACAATCTTAATTCTATTATGTCTGGTTCCTTTAACCGGGTTATCCCAGGGGAAATTCAACGGACTTGATATGAATATGGGGAATCTTTACAGGCTTTCTGATGCCAGATCCCGTTCAATCAGCCCTGAAAATTTCAGCGGTGAAAAAGGTAGGGGAGGCATGGCTGATCCTGCAGACAGTGACAAGCGCAATGTTGCCAATGCGGCCAATGCGGCACGTGATCTCGGCCAGGGCTGGAAGGTTAATCCCTATGTCAGGATTCAGCCTGGAGAAACTTTTACTCTTGCGGATATTGACGGTCCGGGTGCAATTCAGCATATCTGGATGACGCCTGCCGGCAACTGGCGTTTTTCCATTCTCCGTATCTATTGGGACAATGAGAAGGAACCTTCAGTGGAATGTCCCGTCGGTGATTTTTTTGGAATGGGATGGGGCAATTACGCACAACTGACTTCGCTGGCAATATGCGTGAATCCCGGCAGCGCATTCAACTGTTACTGGATGATGCCATTCAGGAAAAAATGCAGGATAACCATGGAAAATACAGGGGATACTGATCCAATGACACTGTATTATCAGATTGATTATACTCTTACCGAGGTCCCCCCGGATGCTGCCTATTTCCATGCCCAGTATCGCAGGCTTAATCCCAATGTGACTTCCGATTATACCATCGTTGACGGTATCAGGGGAAAAGGTCATTATGTAGGGGTATATATGGCCTGGGGTGTTAACAACAACGGCTGGTGGGGAGAAGGTGAAATCAAGTTTTTTATGGACGGCGACACCAGGTTTCCGACAATATGCGGAACCGGAACAGAAGATTATTTTTGCGGGTCATATGATTTCGACACACGGAAAAAGAATCCTGCAGGTGTTGAGGAAGTTAATTATACCGAATTCTGTACGCCTTATGCCGGATTGCATCAGGTGATCCGCGGAGACGGTCATTATAACGTAATGCAGCGTTTTGGCATGTATCGCTGGCATATTCTGGATCCCATACGTTTTGAGAAAGACCTCAGGATTACCATTCAGGATCTGGGATGGAGGCACGGGGGAAGATATCTTCCCCAGAAATCCGATATCGCTTCAGTATGTTTCTGGTATCAGACAGAGCCGCATGCAAAATTTCCTCAGATACCGGGATGGAGAGAGTTGGAAGTAAATTAATGACAATGAAACCTTAATCAAAAACATATATTATTAAAAATAAAGCAGATGGAAAACGAAAAACAATCAAAGGAGCAGACACAGAAGGTAACAGGTCGAAGGAAATTTATTGCCAGTGCAACAATGGCCACTATCGGAACCTTTGGTGCTGCCGGTATAATATCTTCATGCAGCAGGAAACCAAAGGAGAAATTGCCGGTTCTTCTTAATGAGGCTCCTGATGGCCGGGTGCTCAGGGCCGGTCTTATAGGATGCGGTGGAAGAGGTACCGGTGCGGCAGTCAACTTTCTGGATGCCGGCCCCAATCTTGAGATTACAGCCCTGGCTGATATTTTCCAGGATAAGATAGATAACTGCAGGGCACAGCTTAAGAAGCAGAAGAATGTGGAAATACCTGATGACAGGTGTTTTGTCGGCTTTGACAGTTTCCGGAAAGTGATAGAATCGGATGTTGATCTGGTTCTTCTCTGTACTCCTCCGCATTTCAGGCCGGCACATATTGAAGCTGCCGTAAACGCCGACAAGCATATTTTCCTTGAAAAGCCGTGTGCCGTTGATCCTGTCGGGGCAAGATCAGTGCTGGTGTCGGTTGAGAAGGCAAAACAGAAGGGCCTTTGCATGGTTAGCGGTACCATATACAGGGTATCCAAGGATTACATGGAAACCAGGAGACGGGTGATGAACGGTGAGATCGGAGATATGATCAGTGCTCATGTTATAAGAAACGGAGGATCCTTGTGGATCAGATCACGGCAACCCGGCTGGACAGACATGGAATACATGCTCAGAAACTGGGGTAATTTCTGCTGGCTTTCAGGAGATCATATCGTTGAACAATTTATTCACCAGATTGATGTCATGAACTGGTATACCGGTGAGAATCCGGTAAGAGCCATCGGCTGGGGGGGGCGCCAGAGAAGGGTTACAGGTGATCAGTATGATTTTTTCAGTATAGAATATGTTTATGAAAACGGAATGCATACACACTGTGCAGCCAGGCAGATTTCAGGATGCTCAAACCTGACCCGGGTTCATATTGCCGGAACAAAGGGATATGCTGATGCAACAGGTGCCCTTTACAACTGGAAAGGGGAAGAGATATGGAAATACCCAAGGCCGGAGAAGGATGATCCCGATCAGACCTGGGCAGTCAAGGATCCTTTTGTTCAGGAACATATTAATCTGGTAACCGGTATCCGCACTGGAAACGTTGTTAACGATGCTGAAGCCCAGGTTATGTCGACTCTTGTTGCGGTTATGGGAAGAATGTCGGCATATACGGGTAAGGATGTTACCTGGGAGGAAGTAATCAATTCTGACATGCGGCTGGGACCGGCAAGCTATGAATTCGGACCGGTTGAGGGAATACCGGAAGTCATTCCCGTAATAGGTATTGAAGCAAAAATGGGTTGATATGAACAGACGTCAGTTTACAAAACGGACTATCATGGCTTCGGCTGTGGCATCGGTCGCACCGGTTCAGGGCTTTTCGAAGCTGCTTTCCCCTGCTGCCAGAACCATTAAGAAAGGTGTAATGTGGGGGAGCAACGGAGTTGGAGAAACCATTGCAGAGAAATTCCGGTCTGCAAAGGCTGCAGGTTTCGATGGCATTGAGCCAATGAGTCATCTGAACAGGGGCGAAGTTCTCAGGGCCAAGAAAGAAACCGGTTTGACTGTTCCCAGTGTCTGTGGTGAAATGCACTGGAAATATCTTCTGTCTGATCCGGATCCCGCGGTACGTGAAAAAGGTGTTGAGGCTCTCAGGCTGTCAATTGAAGATGCCAGTATCTATGGAGCGGATACTGTACTTCTTGTTCCCGGAAGGGTAAGTGAAACGGTGACATATGATGAATGCTGGAAAAGGTCCACGGAGGAGATCAAGAAGGCTCTTCCCCTGGCAGAAAAACTGAAGATCAGGATTGCAATCGAGAATGTCTGGAATAATTTTCTGCTGAGTCCCCTGGAGGCAGCAAATTATGTTGATCAGTTCCGGAGCGAGGCAGTCGGATTTTATTTTGACTGTGGCAATATCCTTGTTTATGGCTGGCCGGAACAGTGGATAAGGATCCTGGGCAAGAGGATTGCCAAAGTCCATATCAAGGAGTACAGCAGGAAGATAGGTGACAGTCAGGGCAAATCGGCAGGATTCAGGGTAAATCTTCTCGAAGGCGACGTTAACTGGCCTGAAGTGATGAAAGCCCTTGATGATATCGGTTACGGGGACTGGGCGACCATTGAACAGCCGGGCGGAAATACGCCTGAGGGACTGAAGGATCTGTGTGACAGGCTGGTTCGGATAATAGCAAGCTGAGGATTCGGCCAGCCGAGAATACGGGCAGTTGAGAATATGGGCAGCTGAGGATTCGGCCTGCTGAGAATGCAGCCAGATGCCTGAATATCACGCAGATCTGCCCTGGTATAGGGTAACGGCAACCTCCGCACCCTTTTTTTCGGCCGAAAGATAGCCGGCATATATTACAGCAATCGTATCGGCGGCAAGAATACTGTTGCTTTCAACAGGTTCCCCGAATGCAGCCGCACGGCAGAATGCTTCCATTTCATGCTGATATCCGGTGAACCAGCCTTCATCAGGCGAAACAGATGACCATCCCTGTTTGGTTTCCGTCTTTTCAACGATATATACATCCCTGAAATGCATCTCGTCGGGCGTGTATGCCTGCATTGCGTTGTTGGGACTGATATTGCAGATCGTCCTGTGATTGTTTGTGTTTACCTCAATCCAGTTATGGACTCCTCCCAGTACCAGTTCACTGGCAAAAATATCCGCGAATGTGCCGTCGGCAAAAACCACATGCATAAGTGCAAAATCTTCAATATCGGTGTAGGAGGTTCTGAGATGACCCTGATCCAGATAGCCCGGCATCCGGGTCAGCGCATGAGTGCGGGCTGTTATGGAAACAGGCCTTATGGGATTTCCTGTCCTGTTCAGGCCTTCAACCTGTTTAAAATACAGGGCGGCTGACAGGGGGTGGCAGCCTTTTCCGATCATTGATCCGCCTCCGGAGAATTTCCACTGCCCGTATGACAGGGAGTGGGATCCGGAATGGGATTCTTCGCCATGCATCCATATTATCTGTGCCCCGGTTTTGCGGAGCATGTCGCGTTCCTTCATAATGGCAGGAGCATAAATCCAGTTTTCGGCATACATGATCCTTCCCCTGCTCTGGTTTTCTGCTTCAAGCATTCTTCCGGTACTTGCAAGAGCTTCACGGAGACCCTTTTCCCTGGGAAATGTATCACCATTGAAAGCGGGATTTCCGTCTCCGAAATATCCTGTGAAGGGTTTTTCCACGATTACATGCCTGTTCTTTTTCAGGGCTGCAACAACTATCGGTTCATGTGTTGACGGAGGAGTGCAGACATGAACAATATCAACATCATCAATCAGATCATCAATGCTGTCATAGGCTTTCAGATTACGCGGATCGGTGAATTGTTCAAGTTTTTCCCGTGTCGGGGAATAAGAACCTGCAATATCGGCTTTTACGCTGAATACCCGCAGTAATGCGTCATAATGAAATCTTGCTGCAAATCCTGAACCTGCAATTCCGCAGCGGATTGTTTTTTTTGTCATGGAGTGAATTAATATTTGTTATTTGCCCGTATTGCTGACAAAGGCTATCTGCCTGCTGTCGGGTGACCATGAAGGAACGTTGATGGTTCCCTGACCTCCGTACAGCCATGCAATCACTTCCGGTTTCCCTCCTGATGCCGGCATCATTCTGAGCATTACTCTTTTATATGAAGGATGGGAATTCGGATCTATATCCGGGGGAAATGAAATGAAGACCATCCATTTCCCGTCAGGGGAAATATGAGGAAACCAGTCATTGTATCCGTCGAAGGTCATCTGTTCCATTGATGATCCGTCGGGTTTCATCCTCCATATCTGCATGGTACCGGTAAGGTTGCCGTTGAAGTATATATATTGTCCGTCGGGAGAATACTCGCATCCGTCAACGTGCTGTCCCTTTTCAATACTGGTAAGGGCAACTTCCTTTCCTCCCTTTATTGAATTCCTGTAAATATTGTAAACAGGGATATTGTTCCGCTGGGCCACATATATCACTTCCTTATTGTTCGGGGCCCATCCGTGCCAGTAGGAAGGTGTGTTTTCAGTAACTATCTTCGGAGTGCCTCCCCTGAGGGGAAGGACATAAACAGTTGATCCGCCTCCAGGTAATCCTTCGCGGTGATGGCTGATGGCAAGAAGTTTACCGTTGAAGGATATTCCGTGATCATTGTTGTTGCGGTTGGCAAATCCCGTGTTCAGCACTTCGGGTTCCCCTCCCGTCACCGGAATTTTATAGAGAAGACCATCCATATTGAACAGAAGTTTTTTTCCGTCCGGCATCCAGTTCGGTGCTTCGAACCTGCCGGCTTTCTCATAAATGACCATTCTTTTCCCGTCAGAAACATTCATTGTTTCCAGACGGCATCCCGGATATCCTTCCCTGTCAGGATTATAATTATCGCTGACGGGTTTGTCTATACGCACATTCCAGACAGTTGCCTCCTCTGTTGCTTCGGGGTCATGGGCACATACAAACAGGCCTGCACAGATCTCATCCGGGAGGTTGAGCATTTCATAGGATCCTATATCTTCCAGGGGCTCTCCCGGATGAGCGGCCCTCATAAAAATCAGTTTCCCGCAACGTTCCAGCTGGAGAATTTCGTAATGTGAACCACGGGCAAAAATTTCATCTTCAGGATCCTTCATCGGAGCTCCCTTGCTGCCTCTCCATTGCAGGACAGTGAGTCCGTCGCCGTGCAATGCAGCTGAGATATGCGGGGAATCATCGTCCAGTGAGTTTCTTAGCATCCAGCCTGTTTTCCTGTGGACCACAACACCTTCTCCTTCAAATCTGAAATTTGCCGTAAGAATGAAATCACCTTTCATCTTGTTGAAAAGGTAGTGAAATTCATCTCTTTCAAACCAGATATTATAACCTGTTCCCCTGATTGAATAGCTTTGATCACTACTGTTATATACCGAAGAACCACTGTTTATGGGATTGCCTACATCGGCTGACGAGCTGAAAATACCCGTAGGGGATACCTGTGCCTCCAGACTGTAAATCATAAGGCACAAAAAGAAAATCATTATGTTTTTCATAATCTTTTGTGTAGTTGTGAAATTGAAGGTTTCATATGCATTAGGGCCAGAAGGCATAAAAATAATGAATTTTATATCATCACATTACATTTCTCAGGCTCAATTCTTCAATAACTGCATTGAGATTTTCATAGGTATTGATAATATATTGTTACCTGGTTATTTATGAAAATATTACGGACTATTCAATGATATGACAATAATTATTTAGATTTATAAGCAGATTTCAACCTGTAATTATAATTTCAAGACATGAAAAAAACTTTTCCCGTCAGCCTTATCTTATTTGTAACAATAATCGTATGTGCATGCAGGAATGAATCCGGAACCGGCATTCAGGATACGGAGCTGTGGTACAGACAGCCTGCCGCCATCTGGACTGAAGCACTACCGGTCGGCAATGGCCGCCTTGGCGGAATGGTATATGGCAGATTTGATCATGAGATCATACAGCTTAACGAGGAGAGTATCTGGGCCGGGTCAGGGATCAATAACAATAATCCCGAAGCATTAAATAAACTTCCGGAAATACAGGAGGCGATATTCAGAAATCAGTTTAAAAAAGCTTTTGAACTGTCAGATAAATATTTGCTGGGAACTCCTCCGCGGATCAGATCCTATCAGCCGCTAGGCCATCTTTATATCAGCTTTGGCAGTAAAGGGACTCCCGGATCCTACAGGAGATCACTCAATTTAAACACTGGTGTGGCAAAGACCGAATATACGGTTGACGGGAACAGGATTATTCAGGAAGTATTTGTTTCAGCTCCCCATGATGTTATGATAGTGACCATTAAATCAGACAAAGTTATTGACCTTGATCTGCTTCTTTCCAGGGAACGCGACACTTCGGATTTGCCTGCGCGAAACGGAGGAAGGCGGGTGCCGGGTCATTATGTGAATGAATACGGAAATGAGGATGGTATGGCTTTTTTTAAGGGTCAGATACTGGATTTTGATTCACCCCTGATGGGGCCGGGGGGAAAGCATATGAGATATTCCGCAGCAATGAAGCTTTTAAAAGGCGGCAAAAAGGGCTTGTTGCCTCTTACATCCGATACTTCGGCAGGATTCCGTGTTGAATCGGCAAGGGAAGTTGTTATTGTACTCACTGGTGCAAGTGATTACAACATAGACATGCTCGATTTTGATTCCCTGAAGGATCCACTGGGAATATGCAGAGATAAAATTTCAGATGCATGTCGTTACAGTGCCGGTAAACTGAGAAAAATCCATGAAGGGGAGCACAGGAAAATGTTTGAGAGGGTGCATTTTTCCCTTGGCGCTGATCCCGGCAGGGGATTGCCCACGGATCAGCGCCTTGGCATGCTAAAGGCGGGAGGCAGTGATGACGGGCTTATTCCATTGTTTTTTCAGTACGGGCGTTATCTTCTGATGGCATCTTCAAGGAAACCGGGAGTGTTGCCTGCCAATCTTCAGGGAATCTGGAACGAGCATTATGAAGCACCATGGAATTCCGATTTCCACACAAATATTAATCTTCAGATGAACTACTGGCCTGCAGAGGTTTGCAATCTGACTGAAACATCTGAGATACTAAGCGGATTCATGGAAAGACTGACTGTTCCGGGAGGGGTTACTGCCAGGGAGATGTATGGTGCCGGCGGATGGACACTGCACCATCTTACTGACCCTTTCGGCAGGACAGGAGTTGCAGACGGCGTATGGGGAATCACTCCCCTGAACGGCCCGTGGATGACATTTCCGGTTTATGAGCATTTTCTGTTTACCGCAGATACAGCATTTCTTGAATCAAGGGCATATCCCCTGATGAAGGGTTCTGCTGAATTTGTCCTGGATTTTCTGGTTAAATCGCCGGAAGGATATCTTGTTACCAATCCCTCTCATTCACCGGAAAATAATTTCAGGATCCGGGAAACAGGAGAAGTGTCGGCATTGACATATGCAGCCACTACGGATATTGAACTGGTTAATGCGCTTTTCTCCTATTGTACTGAAGCGGCCGGGATACTTGACAGGGATGAAGAGTTTGTTTCCAGGCTCAGGGAAGCCCAACGATTTCTTCCTCCTGTGCAGATCAGTGCCGGTGGGGTAATTCAGGAATGGATAAAGGATTATGATGAGCCTGAGCCCGGACATCGTCACATGTCGCACCTGCTTGGTCTTTATCCCCTGGCCCAGTTCACTCCGGAAACACCTGAACTCTTTGAGGCTGCCAGGAAGACAATCGAAAGAAGGCTTTCTTTTGGGGGGGGGCATACAGGATGGAGCAGGGCATGGATTATCAATCTGTTTGCACGTCTGCAGGACGGGGAGAAAGCATATGAAAATCTTTTGGAACTGTTACGGAAATCAACACTGAACAATCTTTTTGACACCCATCCGCCCTTTCAGATTGATGGCAACTTTGGCGGAACTGCCGGAATTGCCGAAATGCTGATACAATCGCATAACAATATTATAAGATTGCTCCCGGCAATTCCCCGGGAATGGAAGAGTGGTGAAGTAAAAGGCCTGCGCGCGAGGGGAGGTTTTGTGATTGATATGAAATGGGATGAAAACCAGCTTCAGTACGTGAGTGTTTTTTCAAAAAAAGGAGGAAAATGCACACTGGTTTATGCCGGGGAGAAACGGGAAACAAACCTCAGGGCAGGGGAAAGAAAATCAATTGATTTTTAACCGTCAGAATTTTTGCTTCGGATTTCATGGCGGGCATGCCTTCCAAGGACAAAACAATGGTGAAGCTGTACAATCTTGCTGAAGTTATAAACTATTTATAAAGTAAATTTTCCCTTTAATAAACTAATTGGGGAAAATTGAACATTTTTAATTGTTTATGTATTGCGTCAGGTTCTCTGTATATTAAATCTTAATTATATCACACATGGATGATCTTCTGATTAAACTCCTCCCGACATGAAAGGCCAGGATGGTGCTGATGGCTGCCAGGGCTATGAACAGTGCCATGAAGCATCTCAAGCCTTATTTTCAGTAGGGTGAAGCCAAAAGAAAAGGTAAATTCATTATCGGGGAGAATATCAACCCTACAATACGAAAAAGGCTGGTTTCAACCCTTCAGCAGAGAGATGAATTTCATCCGGTCCGGTCAGTTCCGTATCCATTCCCCAGGCAGCTGAATCATAGTGATGCTGTCATCAGCCGGTTATAAAAATCCTCTGCCATTTTTTTGCCAAAAGCCATTTTGTTTTTCCGGGTTATTAAAAGGTTGTTTTAAGTAAAAATAATAATTCATACGAATAAATCAGAAAAAACTCCCAGGAACGGGTATCATTCAGTTCCACAGAGCACTGTTAAGTTCCGAAATTATCTTTCAGCTTTTGGAAACAGCATCAGCAGTATTGTAAAATAAAACAGTAACTTTATTGTCTTTATAATTAAACCATTAAAAAAGACAGGAGAAATGCTTTTACTGGGACTTGATCTGGGAAGTTCTTCAGTCAAGGCTTCGGTTATTGACGGAGCTTCAGGAAACTGTCTGGCTTCGGCCTTTTATCCGAAGGATGACATGAAGATCATGGCTCTTCAGCCGGGATGGGCTGAACAGGATACCGAAACCTGGTGGAAAAATATAAAAGCTTCTATTGCCGATTGCAACACTCAGCTTGGTGATCGGAAACGTGATATCGGAGCCATAGGTATTTCCTACCAGATGCACGGGCTGGTGATCGTTGACAAAAATTACAATGTATTGCGTCCTTCGATAATATGGTGTGACAGCCGGGCAGTGGATTACGGTGAAGAGGCATTCCGTTCCCTGGGAGAGGAATATTGCCTCAGTCATATGCTGAACTCTCCGGGTAATTTTACTGCTTCAAAACTTGCATGGGTTAAGGAAAATGAACCGGATCTGTATGGCAGGATTCATAAAATAATGCTTCCGGGTGATTATATTGCCTTAAGGCTGACAGGGGAAGCCGTGACAACCTTGTCGGGTCTGTCCGAAGGCATTTTATGGGATTTTGCAGAGAACAGACTATCGGAGGAACTCCTTGATCATTTCGGATTCAGTCATGATCTGATACCTCATATAGTACCTTCATTTTCCATACAGGGAAAAGTGACTCCCGGGGCAGCAAGGGAAATGGATCTTCCGGAGGGTATTCCGGTATCATACCGGGCAGGTGATCAGCCGAATAATGCATTATCCCTTAATGTTTTCAATCCGGGGGAAGTGGCTGCGACTGCCGGAACATCAGGAGTGATTTACGGAGTGACCGACATGAAAAAATATGATCCCCTTTCCCGGGTGAATACCTTTCTTCATGTCAATCATGGTCCGTATGAACCCAGACTGGGAGTACTGCTTTGCATAAACGGTACGGGAATACTCAATTCGTGGCTCAGAAAGAATACCGGCAGTAATGTTCAGTATGCGGCAATGAATGATATGGCCGGGAAAGTCGCCACAGGTTCGGAAGGCCTGTCGGTCCTGCCTTTCGGGAACGGAGCCGAGAGAATGCTTGGCAATAAAAATATCGGAGCCAGGGTGCTCGGACTCAATTTCAACATTCATGCCAGTTCACACCTTTACAGGGCTGCCCAGGAGGGAATTGTTTTTTCGTTCAGGTACGGATTTGATATTATGAAGGCAACGGGGATTGAACCGGCGGTGATCAGGGCCGGTGCGGCAAACATGTTTCGCAGCAGTGTTTTCAGGGAAGCTCTTTCCTGCGTGACCGGAACGGAGATACATCTTTACAATACTGACGGTTCTGTCGGAGCAGCGCGCGGTGCCGGAATAGGATCCGGCTATTACATGTCGGTAAAGGAGGCATTTACGGGATTGAAATCGACCGGTGTCACTGTGCCTGACGAAACTAAATCGGATGAATATGAGGAAGCATACAACAAATGGCTTCAGTATCTTGAAGAAGTAAAATAAGCGACAGATGAAATAAATCAAAATAAAACAATACAAAACAAAATAATACTGAGTGATATGGCTGATAATTTTCAAAAAGAGTATTATCCCGGTATCGGGAAGATTGAATTTGAGGGCAGGGAATCAAAGAATCCCCTGGCATTCAGGTGGTATGATCCTGAACGGATAGTGTCGGGGAAAAAAATGAAGGATCATCTGCGTTTTGCAATTGCCTACTGGCATTCATTCTGCGGAGACGGCAGTGATCAGTTCGGATCCCCGACACATACTTATCCATGGGACAATGCAGCGGGTAACGATGAAAAAATCAGGATGAGGCTTGATGCAGCCTTTGAGTTTTTTACCAAGATCGGGACCGGCTTTTATTGTTTCCATGATGTTGATGTTGTAGGTAACGGGTCTGTTCTGGAAATAGAAAAGCGTCTTGAACGTATCCTGCCGGTAATGAAAACAATGCAGGAGCAGACGGGAGTGAAGCTGCTATGGGGGACAGCCAATCTTTTTTCCCATCCGCGGTATATGAACGGAGCGGCTACCAACCCTGATTTTGCCGTTGTTGCCAATGTTGCTGCACAGTTGAAAAATGCCATACAGGCAACGATTGAGCTTGGCGGCAGAAACTATGTATTCTGGGGGGGAAGGGAAGGCTATATGAGTCTTCATAATACCGATATGAAGAGAGAGCTTGACCATATGGCAATGATGCTCTCGCTCGCAAGGGATTATGGCAGGAAAAACGGATTCACAGGCACATATCTTATAGAACCCAAACCAATGGAACCTACCAAGCATCAGTATGATTATGACTCCTCCACGGTGATCGGCTTTCTTCGCCATTATGGCCTTGACGGGGATTTCAAACTGAATATTGAGGCAAATCATGCAACACTGGCCGGTCATTCATTTGTTCATGACCTTCAGGTTGCTGCTGATGCCGGTCTGCTTGGAAGCATTGATGCCAACAAGGGCGATTATCAGAACGGATGGGATACGGACGAATTTCCCACAAGTATTAATGAGATTACTGAAACAATGATGGTTATTCTGCGGGCTGGAGGATTTACAAATGGCGGAATCAATTTTGATGCCCATATCAGAAGGAATTCAACTGATCCTGAAGATCTTTTTATAGCTCATATAAGCGGGATGGACACATTTGCCCGGTCTTTGCTGATAGCGGATAAGATACTCAATGAGTCTCCCTACCTTGAGATGAGGAAACAGCGTTATGCCTCCTTTGACCGTGGCAGCGGAAAGGATTTTGAGGAAGGCAGACTGACTCTTGAGCAGCTTCACGGTATTGCGCTCAGTAACGGAGAACCTGCCACAATCAGCGGCAAGCAGGAACTTTATGAACAGCTGATCAATATGTATATCGTCTAGGTATCAGAATCCCTGTCTTCCTGAAGTGATGTAGTTATTTCGAATTCGGGCGGGCTGGCGATGCTTCTCTTAACAAGGCAAAGTCCGGCGGCATGGATCAGGGAAGCCTTGTACTTTTCGGGGAAACCGGACGGAAGCCTGATGTCCAGCCTGATTGTTGAAGGAAGACGCGTTTCGTTGTTCCATTCAACTGTCTGGATGATTCTGATTCCTTCTGCCGGAATATTACGGTTATCGCAGAATGATTTCACGTAGATGCCCGAGCATGTTCCTATTGATGCAAGATACAGGTCGAAAGGAGCGGGTGAGCTGTTTGTGCCTCCATGGTTCGGCGGCTGATCTGTTCTTATTTTATGGCTGCCGGTGTGGGCAGTCACCACTTTCCCTCCTTCAAAAATTATTTCCATGTCCGAAGATTTAAATATTTTATAAAAAACTCTGTGGATCCCTGTGTCCCGTGATAAAACCGGAACACAGAATACCACAGAGGTCAACAACAAAAATTATTTGTTTTTGTTTATTTTTTCAAAACGGTTTTCAGAACTTTTTCCTTGTCAAGCTTTTTGGTGCAGAAGAACCAGTCATAGCATGTCATTTCTTCCTTGTTTTCCATACGTTCTTTTGCTACTCCGCATGATCCGGCCGTGGGAACAATAACATCGTCACCCGGTTGCCAGTCGGCGGGAAGAGCTACTGAAAAAGCATCTGCCGTCTGCAGGCCGATGACTACCCTGTACAATTCCTCGAAGTTACGCCCCAGACTGAGAGGATAATAAATAATTGTGCGGATAATGCCTTCGGGGTCGATGAAGAAGACAGCCCTTACTGCTTTTGTTGAGCTTTCTCCCGGTTGAAGCATTCCATATTTGGTTGACACTTCCATTGTAATGTCTTCAATCAACGGGAAAGTGACCTCAACATTCTTCATGCCTTTGTATTCGATCTTTTCCTTGATCGTTCTCAGCCATGCTATATGGCTGTAAAGGCCGTCAACTGATAGACCGACAAGCTTGCAGTTTGCTTCATTGAACTTTTTTTCCATGCTGGCAAAAGTCATGAATTCGGATGTGCATACCGGTGTGAAGTCAGCGGGATGACTGAAAAGAATTACCCAGCTGCCTTTGTAATCAGCGGGGAAATTAATATCACCCTGTGTTGTTTCCGCCTTGAATTCAGGGGCTTTGTCCCCAATAAGGGGTAATGAAAAGGTTTTTTCTTCCATAATTATTATTTTTTATTTTTTATTTGATTATTGCTGTTTATCATCTGTAGTAACGTGTCTTGCAATTATTGTCCCGGGTTTCATACTGGAACAATTGCATGCGACATCATTGTTTTTTTAGAAGCATCATTTCGATATCTTCCTTCAGTGCTGCGAGTTCTTCTTCATGTTCAACCTCTTCGGTAAGAATCCCAAGTACGATATTATAGGTTACCGGATCGGCATCCCTGGTAATCTCAAGAATCTTGTCATAGGTACGGATGGCGCATTGTTCCCCTTTGATATTCTGATCAAGTATTTTTTGCACGAAAGGATCATCAGGTACTTCATATCCGCAGTTGGTGATTTTTGGCCATTCGTCGGGTGAAAGAACCGGAGTGCCGCCAAGTTGGTTGATCCTGTCCACGAGCAGGTCAGCATGTGCCAGCTCTTCTTTTGCATGCTCTTCAAGTTCACTGATAACTGCATTTTTCATCGGGCCTTTAACTACCTTTGCTCCGATCCAGTACTGGTAATAAGCCAGCCATTCGTCGGCCAGCGCTTTGTTAAGGAGATTGATCAGTTCGTCAACATCCATTTTTACAATTGCTCTTCCAATTTCTGCCATAATAGTCGAATTTTTAATTGTTATACCATCAAAATTAATTATTGATTATTGATTTTTGTGTTCCTGGACAGATTATTTTCCGGATTGTTTTCTCGTTTCCCGATTATCTGCAGTTTAAAATCTTCCACAATGAAACCGGGAATTTCTTTCTTTTCAAAGTAATCTGACAGGATATTATCCAGTTCCTCGTCGTAGAAATCTTCAATAGAATCATTAACAGATGAATAAAGGTGGTGATGCCGTGCTTTAACCGCATCGTATCTTAACAGGTCTCCATCGGTTTTTACTTTCTGGATTAAGCCCGTTTTAATGAATTTATCCAGAATCTTGTAGACAGTTCCGTGTGGAATATTGGGATATGTTAACCTTAGATGCTGAACTATATCATCAGCAGTAGGATGAGTGTGCAGAGTCATGATGGCCTCAAGGATTGCAGTCCTTTGCGGGGTTACCCTGAGTCCGTTTTCCGTAAGTATCCTGATGACGTTCTTGTCTGCCAATACTGATATTGTTTGTTTATTAATGCCTGTTAGGTTTGCTGATGGAGGCCGTTACAACCGGATTCCTGTTGCGGATAACTGAGTACTGAATAAAATTATTCATTCCGGATCATTTATCCAAGGAGAGCCAGTGTTGTGAGAGAATCATTCTCTAATGAGAGTTATTCTCATCAGAGAACAAAACTAGTAAGAATTTATGAATAAAAAAATATTTTCATCAAATATAAAAATGATTGGAGAAATTCACTGTCCTGTTTTTGAAGGACCGGTACTAATTTTAAGATTTGCAAAGTCTCCTCCCGACATGTTTTCCGCCCAAAATCCGATCCGGCCTGCTTTTCTGCTGTCCCGCCTTTCAACTACAAGAAAGGGATCAGCATTGAGACCGGCAAATGCCGATATCTGATCTCCCTGAACGGAAATCCTCAAACGTATCCATCCGTTTGAATCAGGCAGGGGATTGAATGTCTTATCGTATAATATGTGAAAATCATTCATTGTTCCTTTACCGGCATGGTCCGGATGAGATACATAAAACAATCTGTGCGATCCTTTCTTTTTTTCCGCAGGGGATCCGGACGGTCCCAGATAAACTGCTTCCAGACTATCATTGCTCAATCCGTGAAATGCGAGTCCTGCCGCGAAATTCTTCATTTCATACCCCGACTTTATATCTACTTCTATCACAACATCAGAGAATTCCATTCCCCTTATCCATGCAATTCCATAACCAGTATTCTCCGACAGGCGGATTATTTTTGTGCCGTTTTCGGTAAAACAGTCTGTTTGCCGGTTGTATGTCACAATCTGATTTTTCCGGCACAGATCGTGCAGGTCAAATGTGAGTGAAAATGTCTGGCCTTTGGTATCCGGTATTAATGCAAGCAGTATGATGACCGCCATCGTGAAGCGGGAAATCCTTTTTATTTTCATGATTCCAATACATGGCTTAATATGAAGCCCTGATGATTTGTTACCTTCCCGGACAATATGTTTTCATTTTTAGCCAAAAATCCTTATTTTTGGTTAATGAATTTTACTCCTGAAAGGGTAGTGCTTGTGAGAGAATACACTGACAGTGAGATAATTGAATGTCTACGTGCCAGGCAAAGTTATGTTGTACGCTTCCTGCATGATCGTTATTTACCCATGATTCGTCTGATGGTTACCCGTATGGGCGGCACAACGGAAGATGCCATGGATATTTTCCAGGATGGCCTGATGATCATGATCGAGAAGCTTGATAACAGGGAGTTTGCATTAACATGCAAATTCAAGACATTCCTTTATTGTGTTTGTGAAAATCTTTGGAAAACAATATTGACGAAAAGAAAGGCTGCACAAAATTACTTTCTGAGGAAGGTTGATGATGATGATGACGATTTCACTGAAATTATGGATGGCAGCCTGTATGAATCCATCTTCCATGGCGCATTTGAAACACTTGATCCGACAGGGAGAAATATTCTGAAACTTTATTGGGAAGAGCTTCCGGCGCGTGAGATAGCGGAGGAACTGGGATATTCCTATGCCTATGTGAGAAAAAAGAAATGCGAGGCTCAGGCGGAACTTATTATGAAGATAAAAAAGCATCCGGATTACCTGAAGATAATAAGACATGAAGGTATTTCAGACGTCGGGATTCCGTCATCTTCAGAACCGGACGGTGAGCATTCAAATATGACTATTGACAGCAGATGAGATCAGAAGACAGGCATATGAATAAGGGAGAGCCAGGGAATAAAAAACAGGCTTATAATGCTGATAATGAAGATACTGTCTTGTTTCCGGCCGGCGACAGACTGCTTTTGGCAAGGATAAATGATTATTTTAAAGCTTATTTTGATATTGAGGATGTCAGAAGCGATCCTGCATACAAAAATACGGATGAATATATAAAAACACTTGTTTCCGGCTTTATGAAAAAAGGAACAGGGGAAAGTGAGATTCAAAGATTCATCAGGAATAGTATTCCGGATGATCAGCGGAATGACGGACTTCATCCTGAAATCAGCCGGATCATGCAGGAAAGCGATTATAAACGTATTGACGGTATTACTGCCGAATGGGTCAGGGACTGGCATGAAAGGAAGCGCAGGGAGCCGGAAGCAGGGAATAGTGAAAAGGAGAAGGAGATCAGGAGTTTTGTTATTGATTCGCTTCAGGAGACAGACGGTGCCGGGGATTTTAATGAAGTACCACAGATCAGAAAGGAACATAAGGCTGTAACAAGAATATTCCGGTGGACCGGTATTGCAGCCGCTGCTGTCCTGGCAGCTTTTTTCCTTATTAAGTTTTTAATTCCCGGAGGCAATCCGGAAAGGCTGTTCAGCAAATATTATGAACCTTATTATGCTGCATCGGTTATTACCAGAAGTTCCGGACAGGAGGAAGATGAAAACCTGAGATATGCTCTGGAGAATTACAGGCTTCGTAATTTCCGGCTGGCTGCGGTGGAATTCTCAAAAGCACTCCTTACAGCTTCTGTTCCGGATATGGCTGAATTTTATCTGGGAGTAACATTTATTGAACTGAATGAATATGACAGGGCTTTTATGATTCTTGAACCGCTTTCTGCACAGCCGGGAGAATTCATGAAAGAGGCACAGTGGTATCTGGGTCTGCTTTCCGTCAGGACCGGAAAGAAGGACAAGGCCAGGGAATGCTTTGAATTGCTTGCAGAGGATTCCGGATTTTACTCCGGACCTGCCAGGAAGATTCTCCGTCTTATTAGATAGAAAATCACTACAGTCACAATCAACAGACTTGCAAATACATCCAGGACAGATGGTCTTACCAGAGGAACAACTGGTGAATTGTCTCCTGAAATTTCATAGGCAGCCCAGTAATAAGGTCCGGAAAATGCAGGAGGAATTTCCCTGAGATAATCGAGTTTTGATAAGCGGAGAGCCTCGTCCTTGAATTTTCCCCTGGAGAGATAATAGTAGAAACGTGAAATTATTCTTGCGCTTGTCTCATCGTTGATTTCCCAGGCAGTCCTGACAACGGATGATGCCCCGGCAAGCCTGAAACTCCGTGCAATGCTTATGAGGCCTTCACCCTGGCGGAGTGTTCCCCTGCCGGAATTACAGGAACTGATCACTACCAGGGGAGATCTGATATTCAGTGAGCTGATCTCATAGTTGTAAAGCTTCCCGTCTGAGATGCTGTCAGAGCTCCTGTCGAACAGGAGGTAAGAATATCTGGAATTCAGGGAATCTGAAGTTAAATGCATGGCAAGATGAAAGATTGCCGGCTCATTGATTACTTTCAGGAAATTGCTTTTACTGGCATTGCTGCCCGTATATCTTTCCCCCCTGAAAGTATTTATCACTGATTCGATCTCGAGGGCAGCATCCGGAAGCTGATCGTAGATTTCACTGTCTGTCTGCCTGTCATTGTAAGCAGGATAAAAGGCAATTGCTTTTCCTGACAACCCGAAGCGTTTAGCTCTTTCCCCTGTCATGGAGGCTGAAAAGGAATATGAAACAGTGTAGTCATTTATCAGATACTTCAGTCCGTCGAAGTTTCCGCGGTCCGCATCGGGCCTGTCCGGCAGGAAGGCATCAAAGGGCAGCCATGCTATTTCCTCATCCGGGATTATTATCAGCTTTTTTCCGGCAAAATATTTTTCAGCAGGAGCAACAAGCAGTTCATACATGTAATGAAGAGCAGCTGTGAGCTGACCAAAATCCGTGACAGTCCTGCTGTGGGAATAATCCCTGAGTATCCGTGCTAATTCTGTAAATCTGCTGTCTGCTTTTAATTTGACATAATGAAGTTTTTTTCCTGTTACAATGAATATATACAGATCCCGTTCATTCCTGTCGTCCGGTTCCGAAAGAATATAATCCACTATTGTCTCGTTGCGCCTCAATTTATGGCGGACAGAAGAAAGGGTGACCGGTTCGGTTTTATGTAGGAGATTACGAAAGTGCGGATATGATGTATTGATATCCGAAATTGTATTTTCATACTTCCTGCACATTTCGAAAAGAGTATCCTTCCAGAAGGATATTTTATTGCTGTCAGGACTTATTTTCTCCGATTCATCAGCTATCATTTTATAAAGGGCTGCAATATTATCCCGGAACCGGTTGCGTTTTTCCCTTAAGGAATCAGGAATCCCGGCAAGAGAAAATAATTCATTTTCAATGATCTGATTTCTCAGAATGGCAGCTTTCCCGCCGCACGCCACACTATACATTTTTTCCATCATAGCCTTTTCCCCGGTCATATTATAAAGAACTTCTGCAAGATTAATTGCATGCAGACAGGTTCCCTTCTCATTTTTTGAAATATACAGACGGCTCTCTTCGCCGGGATAATTGTTTCTCAGACGGTTTGACAGTTCCAGTGCGAGTTCGGCTGTTTCCAGACTTTTCCTGACCGTTTGCAGTTTAAGATTCGTATCGTCCATTCTATCTGCAAGATATTCAAGCGATTTTGATTTGCTTTTCAGGTTGTCAAGCAGGCGCACATCGAAAAGTACGGAATCAATTGAAGGATTTGAATAAATGTCCTCGTCATTAAAATTGTTCACGACGGCTGTCAGGGATTTCTGATAATATTCCAGTGATTTCAGGAAGGCGGACTGCCTGAACCAGTGATCTCCCATGTTCTTGTATGCAAGTGCAACAAGCGGATGTTTCGTTCCATAGTTATTCAGGCAGATATCGAGTGCTTTTTTGTGTATGTCAAGGGCTTCCGCAAACCTTTCTTCAGAGTCGAGAAAAATCCCGTAATCAAAATATACTTCTGCCAGTCTGAAATAATTCCCGCTGAAAGCGGAGTTCAGGTATTCAATGCTTTTTATATAGAATTTTTCAGCTTTCCGTGGGTCCTTCAGTTTCATCCAGGTTTTTGCCATATTCATGTAAACAAGTCCTGTTCCCTGAAATCCAAAATCTGACTTGATTTTAAGACTGTTGTTAAAAAAATCAAGGGCTTTGGTATATTCTCCGGCATGAAGGAAGGCTATTCCGGCATTCAGATAAACTGAAGCCAGTGAATTGAGAATATTTTCATCCGTAAGATCCAGACTGTTATATACCCTGATGCACTTTTCAAAATAAATTACTGCTGTCTCAAAGGATTGCCTGATTGAATAGATGATACCTTTGTTGGAATAAATTTCCGGCAGATTATTAATATATTCTTTTTTGTTAATTGCAATGGATTCAGCCGTGGTGAAGAGCTCCAGTGCCTTATCATATCTCCCGAGCATTTGGTTTACAACACCCAGATTATTATATGCAGCTATAATACCTGGTTCGTCAGGTTGTGTTCCCGGCTCAAGAATACGGCTGAGTGTCTTTTCCGCTTCAAGGAGATTGCCGGCCTGATAGAGAGTTGAAAACCGCAAAAAAAGAGAATCCGTATCACCGGCTTGCGTAAAAGACAAGAATGTAAATAAATGAATAAAAGTGATAAAGATTCTTTTAATCAAAACCTTAATAATGTAATTTATAAAAGATTCTAATTGTTAATTATTTCGTGCAAATTAATTAAAAAATTAAAACAGAATAAAAAAGAGCATCCCTTATATGAAGGGATGCTCCTTGATGAAATTATCAAACCGGACGATCAGGATTCTGTTTTCTTTGGCGGTATTATAATAATAGGTTCATATCCGCTTCCTTCTCCTTCGCCGCCTCTTACGTGAATCATTCCGGCGGAATCAAGGATCTGGTGTTTCTTTAATCCGGAAATTAATGTTACCAAATTTCTTTTTTGGGGAGTTGATTTGTTTGTGCTTTTCATGGTTTAAAGGTTTTAAGTTAAACATTTCATCATTTAATATGAATGTGCTTTAAAATGTTACTTTTCTCCTGATGACCACGAGTCAGGTTGATATTATGGCATTCACGGCCCCGGACAGGTTTACACTTTCCTTTCGGCGGTAACAATTTCTGAATAAAACTTATTAAACCTCAGATTGGAATTTATTTGAAAACCTGATCCGGACACTGTCAGGATTGATAATTTCATGAAATATCATAAATACAATGGCTGCAAAATATCTTATTAAATGCCGGCCGCGTGTTAGTGGATGCCACACCGTTCACAGAGAGGGTTGCCCTTTCCTGGCCGGTAATGCAGATGAAAAATTTCTGGGTTGTTTCGAATATCCGGAAAAAGCCCTGGAGGAAGGCAGGAAACACTATAAAACTGCTGACTGCTGTGTGTTTTGTATGAAAGAACAATGCGGAATCCGGGATTTAAATGTTTCAGTCTTTGATCCGCTGAAGCCTGATTCGGGTTTAGCCGGCACAGCAGATGCAAATCACGGAATTATACTTGTCTGCTGTATTAACTGAAGATTTTCGTCCCGGGAACCGGAATCTGCCGGCAGACCGGAAGATTCCTGATGTAATGCCGGTTTAAGCCGGTTTATTTGTATTCGTTTGTATACAGGAAATAAAAAAGGCAGTTATCTGAAGATTCAATAACTGCCATATTTTCAGGTCGGCCCGGAGAGGCTCGAACTCTCGACCCCATGATTAAGAGTCACGTGCTCTACCAGCTGAGCTACGGGCCG
>CAZFVQ010000037.1:0-34578 GCA_964522415.1 uncultured Rikenellaceae bacterium
CCGCATCATCCGCTATATCCGCATCTGTAATGGTTCCGTCAGCAATTTTTTCAGTAGTAACTGCACCGTCAGGAATTTTCGTAGTTGTGATACTGTTGTCACGGATCTTTTCTGAAGTTACTGACCCTTCACTTATTGTCGTCACTCCTGTATTACTGATAGTAACATCGCCTGTCATAAGAACTTCCTGTGCCGTATCGTTCTCATCACCAATGTAGATCCTGCCGTCTTCAAGTTCATTTATATCAACTATCTGTGCGGACAGATTATCGAGCTGCTCCTGTGCATTTCCTGAAAGAGTATTGATAAAACTCAATTCCTCATTGCTGACTGATCCGTCAATAAGCTTGGTGGCATCAATACCTGCGTCGGGACTGATATGTTCATTGACTATGGTGCCGGGACTGATATGTTCGTTCACTATGGCTCCGGCTGCGATGTCACCTCCGTTTATCAGTCCTGTAAAAAGCACGCCGGATGCATTGTTGTGCACTACCCCGGGTGAATCAAATGCAGGCAGGGTGATAGTGTTGGCGGTATTGCCTATGGTAACGGGACCTGTGGAACTGCCAGTTGCGATATTCACCGGGAAACCTGAATTATTGTTCAGATTTATTGTTCCACCCGAGATTTCTGCTCCCGAACTGCCTGTCAGCAATCCTGCAGAGCTGATTGTGCCTGTCCCCGTGGTATAGATATCTCCTGCCGTGGTAACATGGTCCCCCGTGTTTGCCGGTGCAAGGACTGGTCCGGTACGACTCCAGTAACCTATTGTTCCTCCATCCGGAACACTGGTTGTAAGTCTGCCTGACAGATCCGTGTAAACCCCTGCCATGGGTGCCAGTCCACTGAGGGTAAGACCATGGAATTCAGGAGTTGCTTCCGGGTGTATGTCCTGCGGTGTGGAAAGAGTAACCACTCCGGGAGTATGTGTAACCTCAATCCGGTTAGCTGTCCCGGCAAGGGTTTTATATTCATTGGCATCCCCGGCGGCATTCATTCCCATCAACTGGTTTGATGCTCCCCAGGCACCCGAGGCAAATGCTTTCCAGCCTGAATCCCAGTACCAGAAGGATTTTGTATCGGTATCATAAACCAGCAGGCCGGCTGCCGGTGATGTATTTCCGAGAGTCAGCCGCTGATCCGTTGTCATACGGGGGGCAAGGAAACCCCTGACAACCGATCTCAGTTCAAGTATTGCTGAAGCATCAGGTACAATGGTGGTTTCACTGATACCCACACCCTGGCCGTTAAGCATAATATTTCCGCCTGACAGCATCAATACTACCATGCATAAGAGAATTCCTGACCGCTTCAGGATCCGACTACTTTCCTTGTCCCGCTTCAAGGGAAGAAGACCCGAAATTTTTCTTTGCATAATATTCATGATATACCTCCTGATTTTTAGGGTATTTGGATTTTAACTATGATAAATAGGAAGAATGTCCGGGCACAACTTATCCGGAAGAAAAGCGCAATATGCGAATCTGATTTAATTTCAATACTATAAAGACCTGCAGATGCCATCAGGTGAAATAAAAACAATATTTCCGGTTCATTTCCTGAAATCCCCGGATGATATCTGTATTAAGTAATTAATGTTCCGACTTTCACAATGATGTTAAACGGATCATATACTATTATGTTTCTAAATATTACAGGGTTTTTAAGATTGTTCTGCATTATTTGATACCGGCCTGGCAGACCAGGCAGATTTATCTAAATCCGTCAGTAAAATCCTTTTCACGAAACTGAAAAGTCAGAATCAGAAGAAAATTTCAACAAAAAACCGGATAAATATATTTATCCGGCTGTATATCAATGTATTAATTTAGATTGTCAGTGCAGAACCGGCATATACGCCTGCCCATTTTCCGCATTCAGCTTTTACAGGATAAGCATTGCATCACCATAGGTTCCAAACCTGTATTTCTCCGCGACAGCAGTCCTGTATGCATCAAAAAGAAGGTCATATTCTGCAAATGCGGCTACCATCATCAGTAATGTAGAATAGGGAAGGTGGAAGTTACTGACCATCATATCGGGCACTTTAAATTCATAAGGGGGGAAAATGAATTTATTGGTCCATCCGTCGAAAGGCTTGAGATATCCGTCGGTCGATACTGAACTTTCAAGGGTTCTGACAACTGTTGTTCCCACAGCACATATTTTCTTCTTGTTGTCTTTGGCTTTATTGACAGTTTCGGCAGTTTCTCCGGAAATAATGATTCTTTCAGAATCAACCTTATGTTTTGTCAGATCTTCAACATCCACGCTCCTGAAGTTTCCGAGACCGACATGAAGTGTTATCTCGGCAAATTCGACACCTATAATCTCCAGTTTCTTCAGCAGCTCCCTACTGAAATGGAGTCCTGCAGTCGGTGCTGCAACGGCACCTTCATGCTTTGCGAAGATTGTCTGATACCTTTCACTGTCATCCGGTTCAACCGGCCTGTTGATAAATTTGGGAAGAGGAGTTTCGCCCAGACTGTACAGGGTCTGCTTGAATCCCTCATAGCTGCCCTCGAAAAGAAACCTGAGTGTTCTTCCCCTGGATGTTGTATTGTCAATTACCTCAGCAACAAGGAGGTCATCTTCTCCAAAATATAGTTTGTTTCCTATTCTTATTTTGCGTGCCGGATCCACAAGCACATCCCAGAGTCTTTGTTCGCGATTCAGTTCCCTAAGAAGAAAAACTTCAATCTCAGCACCGGTTTTTTCCTTATTCCCGTGTAACCTTGCAGGAAAAACCTTGGTATTATTAAAAACTATCACATCATCTTCATCGAAATAATCTACTATTTCCTTAAATATTCTGTGCTCGTATTTTCCTGTTTTCCTGTCTACAACAAGCAACTTCGATTCATCCCTGTTTTCCTCAGGATATAGGGCAATAAGCTCCTGTGGTAAGTTATACCTGAATTGCGATAATTTCATTTTCCAGACTGGCATTTATATTAAGAATCCGTTATACGTATAAATTTCAAGTTTGTTTCAATTGTTCTAAAACTTTTTCAAATTTTTCTATATTAAGGGCATCCTGCAGTGTAAAACAGCCTATTGCACTTCTCTCCAGTGCTGACAGATAACAGCCGCTGTCAAGTGCATAACCCAGGTCTCTTGCAAATGCCCTTATATATGTTCCCTTGCTGCACAGGATTCTGATCCGCGTTTCCGGGATTCCGAATGAAACAAGTTCGGCTTCCCTTATTATAACATTTACAGGTGACAATTCCAAATTTTTCCCGCTTCTTGCGTATTCATAAGCCCGCTTACCATTAACCAGTTTTGCCGAGTGAAGCGGAGGAACCTGCTTCTGCTCTCCAAGGAAGCCTTCCAGAACATCTTCAACAATTTCCCTTGTAATATGTTCAACAGGGTAATTCCCGTCAGTTCCCGTTTCCAGATCAAAAGAGGGTGTGGTTTTTCCAAAATGCAGTGTTGCATAATATTCTTTGTCCATATCACGGTATTCTTCTATCCTCTTTGTTGCCTTCCCGGTGCATATGATCATCAATCCGGTCGCAAGGGGGTCAAGGGTTCCCGCGTGTCCCACCTTTAATTTTTTCAGTCCGAAAGCTTTCCTGATCATTATCCTGATTTTGTTTACCAGGTCAAAGGATGTCCAGTAAAGGGGTTTGTCAAACAGAAGCACCCTGCCTTCCTGAAAAGTGTTTTCCTCCTTTTGTTTATCCATATCAGCCGAGCAGTATAACCAGTAATCCGGCAGCAGCACAATAGACCGAGAATCCTATCAGCTTGCTTTTCCGTACCAGTCCGATCATCCAGCGGCAGGCAAAGAAGCCAGAAACGAATGCAGCCAGTGAACCGGCAATAATCGCAGTAGTCCCGGGTCCTGCCATAGTATTTTCTGTCTTAAGCAGCTCAAGGAAATTAGCGCCCAGGACAGGTATCAGGACCATCAGAAAGGAAAAGCGTGCTATTTCATTCTTACTGTTTCCGATCATCAGGCCGGTGGCTATGGTTGCTCCTGATCTTGAAATACCCGGAATGACAGCCAGTGCCTGTGCCACACCGATGATCAGTGCATCAGGATATCCGATCTGACGTTCCTTTTTCCTCATAAAATGTGCAGATGCAAGCAGGGCTGCCGTAATAATGAGCATTGACCCTACAAACAAAAGATTACCGTTAAACAGGGCTTCAACCTGATCCTTCATCAGCAATCCGACAAATCCAACCGGAATCATTGAAACAAGGATCTTCAATATATAGGATGTTTCATCGTTCATTCTGAATTTAAAGAATCCCCTGAGAAGTGAGCCGATTTCTTTCCGGAATACAGCAATGGTACTTAACACTGTTGCACCATGAACCGCTACGGTAAAATAGAAACTTGACTCTGCATCAACACCAAACAGTACTTTCCCTATTTCTATATGGCCGGAACTGCTTACCGGTAGAAATTCTGTCAGACCCTGTACAATTCCAAGTACTATTGCTTCCAATAAACTCATAACAAATATAATTACAAAAACCTAAAGCCTGCCGGAACAGGAAATGTCCCGGGCAAATCTGTCCGGCTGAGTCCTGAATGCCGGGGTAATCCGGAGACTCAGACCAGGCGTTTTATTCATTTTTCCTTTGGTTTTTTCATTATGGCCCAGATCTCAAAAACAAAGCCGGCCAGTACTACAACGGGTGCCAGGGTGATACGCCTGAAACTGAATATATCATTACTGAATTCTGCAGGATCGTTCGATTTTCCTCCCAGCATCAGAAGAAATCCGACAACTATTATTAAGAATCCTATTCCCAGAAGTTTATAATTTTCGGGGCCAAGAGCAAAATCCGGTTTTTCTTTTTCTTCTTTTTTCGTTGCCATATGATGTCAGTAATATAGTTTATCTTCAGAAATGCTTAAATAACGGTTTACAGAAAAATATGTTGAAACCATATTGATGCTTATTCCTGTCGCAATGATTGCTAATCCGAGCAATATCAGCAGAAAGGTATTTTCATAGGTAAACATGAGAAAGAATTCCTTTTCAATCATGTAAAGCAGTCCCATCAGCAGCAGCATTGCTGTAAGTGCCGCAAGAACCCCATGGAAAGCACTCTGTACAATAAAAGGTTTTCTGATGAATGAGCGGGTTGCCCCTACAAGCTGCATGGTCCTGATAAGAAATCTTTTCGAATAAATCGAAAGCCGTATCGTATTATTAATGATAGTCAATGCAATAAGAAACAGAAAGAAACTGATTACCAGAAGAAAAAGGCTTATTTTGTTTACATTCTCGTTTATGAGATACAGAAGCGATTCCTGGTAATACACTTCCTTTACAAAGGGATACTCAAGAATATATTTTTCTATTTTCACAACACTGTCCGTCCTGGTATATTCAGAAACAAGATAGACGTCTATTGAAGGCGGCAGAGGGTTTTCTCCAAGAAAACTGATAAAATCCTCTCCCAGCTCTTCCTTCATTTTTGAAGCAGCTTTTTCCTTCGATACGTATTCCGTCGATTTTACAAAATCCTTTGCATCAAGATCCTTCTGAAGCAGTCGTATGTCGGCTTCTTTCGCATCATCATCGAGCATCACCCAGAAGGAAAGGCTTTCGCGGAAATAATCTGCAAGCCCTTTTGCATTTATAAGCACAAGGCCCAGTATGCCCAGAAGAAAAAGGACAAGAGACACACTGACAACAAGTGTCACGTATGAACTTCTCAGTTTTGTTTTCGAAAATTCTCTTACCCCCTTCTTCATATAAGTGTCAGAATCAGCCTGTTTAAAATTATGAACGCCACTGTGCGGATTCAATCCGGCAAATGGCGACGGAGTTATAATATATTATTCCCGATCAGCTATTCCACCATGGTAATCCATCCGAATTCATCAGGAGCCTCACCACTCTGAATCGCGACAAGCCTGTTATACAAATTCATTGTTACCGGACCGGGTTTGCCGTCACTGCAATATTCATAAACCATATTCTTCTCAGGGTCAACAATTCTGGCAATGGGAGTTATCACCGCTGCTGTTCCGCAGGCACCTGCTTCCGAAAATGTCGACAGCTCACCAACCGGAATGGGTCTTCGTTCAGTCTTCATCCCCATTGATGCGGCAATATCAATAAGACTCATGTTTGTTATGGAATTCAGGATTGAATTTGATTTGGGAGTTATGTACTTATCTCCTTTTATTCCGTAAAAATTAGCCGGACCGCATTCATCTATATATTTCTTCTCTTTGGCGTCAAGGAATATCGCACTGGAATATCCACCTTCACTGGCAGTCAGCAGTGCACGCAGACTTGCTGCATAATTCCCTCCCACCTTGAATGTGCCTGTTCCAAGCGGAGCAGCCCTGTCGACATCCCGGCATATCATCATATTGACAGGTTTTATGCCCTCCCTGAAATAGGGACCAACGGGAGTGACAAATACAATGAAAACATATTCCGATGCGGGTTTTACACCCACTTCAGCGCCACTGCCAAACAACAATGGCCTGACATACAATGTTGCACCGGTACCGTATGGAGGAACGAACTGTATGTTTTTCATAATTGCCAGGAACACTGACTCCCGGAACAGTTCCGCGGGAACTGTGGCCATTTTAATACCTTCTGCAGACAATTGCAGTCTCCTTGCATTTTCCTGCCAGCGAAAAAGCCTTATTTTTCCATCCCTGCCCATGTATGCCTTCAGGCCTTCGAATGCCTGCTGGCCATAATGCAGACCCGTTGCCGCAATGTGAATGTTAAAATATTCAGAATCAGATACTTCAGGTTTACTCCACTTGCCATCCCTGTAATAGGAACGAATATTAAAGGGGGTTCTCATATAGCCGAAATGCAGATTCTTCCAGTCAAGTTTTTCCATTGCAGATTCTTTTAATTAGGACGTAAAAGTACATTATAAAAATCTATTTTCGGGATTTTATCTCAATAATCCGGTCGGGGAATAAAGATCCCTGAGTTCACCTGTTTGATCTTCAAGGGACACCGAACGGAGAACCCTGGCTTTTTCAGTCCTGAATTCATGATCTGCAAGAAGCTTCAGCTGAACATCCAGCCAATCCTCCCTGGTGTAAGTTATCCCATATTCTGCCTGTTCCTTCAGAAGTCTTTCCGTCAATATGCTAAAGTCAACCCTGCCCAGGTAATCATAGCGGGCATCATGTAAAATATCATCAGAATGTGATTCCCGGATGTTTTCACAGGAATTCCTTATAAGCCTTTTTATTTCGTCAATATCTTTTCGTTCGAAACCATGGGCCGGCAGCAATTCCTCAACCCTCAGCATCGAAGATTCGGCATACCTGTTATAATCAGAATCAGAAATGAATCCGGTGAACAGAAATAATGCAGCAAGCTTTACTTTCAGGAATTCCTCGTCCGCAAGATTTTCCGCCCTGGAAAGCAATTCTGTCTGATTACTTATATTCTTAACCATTTGCGAATTATGAAAATACAGATTCGGAGCTGCTTCATCATCAAACATCTTGATAACTGCATCTTCTATATCAAGAAGTTTTATCATCCGCATTTTCAGCGTGAATCTGCTGTTTGGTTTTCCGTTTTCATCCCTCAGGTCAGGTACAATCCCGTTTACGAAATACATATCGATCTCGCCCTTGTATTTTACCGGCATTTTACCCCGGTATTCACATATGAAGAAATCCTTGACAAATTCGCAGGTGGTTCCCGAAATATTAATTTTCCCTGCCTCACCCGAGGATTCCATTCTGCTTGCCGTATTTACCGTATCACCCCAGATGTCATAGGAAAGCTTTTTTTGTCCGACCACTCCTGCCACAACCGTACCTGTGTGAATACCTATCCGGATATCCCATAATTCCATTCCTCCGATTCCTGAAGTTTTCTTCAGTCTCAACATATAATCCTGCATTTCAAGTGCTGCCAGAATAACCTCCACGGGATTGGTCCTGTTCTTCTCCGGAATACCTCCTGCGCACATGTATGCATCCCCGATAGTTTTGATTTTTTCAATTCCGTACTTCCCCACAACCGAATCAAAATAAAAAAAGAACTTGTCCAGTTCATCAATCAGGAGCTCCGGATTCATTTCCTCAGCGAGTTTCGTAAATCCCTGAATATCCGAAAAAAGTACCGTGACGAAATTATATTTCACCTTGGCAGCCTTGCCTGTTTCCATTATCTCGCTTGCCGTGTTCCTGGGCAAAACGTTTGCAAGAAGATTCTCGGTCTTCTCCTTTTCGATTATAAGGTCTTCGGTTCTCTTGCTTATTATCCGCTCTAGCATATACTGGGTCCGTGCAAAGCGCAGGTTCAAAACCGAATAAACCGTCCAGATCAGAAGTCCGGCCAGTATTGCATACATCAGGAAAGCTGCGGATGACAAATACCATATGGGCAATACCCTGAGATCGGCCAGATGTACTTCCCCTCCTGTTGTTTCCAGGTCGGTGTACCTTACCCTGAAACTGTATCTTCCGGCCGGCAGATTTGTATATTCCTTGAAGCTGTAAACTGACCACTGACCCCATTGCCTGTCAAAACCCTCAAGCAGAAACATGTAAACAAGAGAATCCGATTTCTCAAGCTCAAATCCGATATTGTTGTGTTTTTTATTAACAGTAATCACGGGCGTTGTCTTAATGCCCGATGGAATTCCGATAACAGAATCACCGTTGAGAATTATCTCCTTCAGGACCGGAATATGTTCAGCGGGCATTGTAAATCCCTCTGAATACAAAGCCGGAATAATCAATGAAATAATCAGAATTGTTTTCAGACTTCTGCAGAAACTCATACAAATTACCGGAATATATCAATTCAAATGTACTACTTAATCAAATTCAGTCAAAAAGGAAAACTTAATTTTCAGTATTTTTGACCCCTGATTACCTGAACTTGTATGGATATTATATTTGCCACAAACAATGAAAATAAAACCAGGGAAATTGGAAACATTCTCGGGGACGAAATTAATCTATTGAGTCTTAACGATTTAAATGTCAATGAAGATATTCCGGAGAACGGATCTACCCTTGAAGAAAATGCCCTTCAGAAAGCCCGTTATATTTATGAAAAATTCCGCCGTAATGTTTTTGCAGATGACACAGGTCTGGAAATTAATATGCTTGATGGCCTGCCCGGTGTAAAATCTGCACGTTTTGCAGGAGAAAACAAGGATTCCGAAGCAAACACTGACAAGGTACTTCTTATGATGGGTGATTCGGAACAAAGAACTGCCAGGTTCAGGACCGTAATTGCACTTATCATTGAAGGAAAAGAATACCTGTTCGAAGGTATTGCCGAAGGCAGGATCACGGGAGAAAGAAGGGGAACAGGAGGATTCGGATATGATCCGGTATTCATTCCCGTGGGTGAATCCAGAACTTTCGCGGAGATGCCTCTTGATGAAAAGAATAAGATTTCTCACCGGGCCAGGGCATTTGAGAAGTTAAGGACATTTCTGAACAGTCAGGCCCGCCACCCGGGGAAGGATGCTGTATAAAGGAACACATGCCTGATGAGAAAAATACTGATACTGACATACCTGATCTTACTGCCTGCAGGTTTATTCTCTCAGACACCCGTAGGAACATGGAGTGATCATCTTGTTTACAACAGGATTGAGGATCTCGCCCTGAGTTCCGGCAAAGTATTTGCCTCAACAGGATCATCATTACTGGTGTATGACAGGAAGTATGACGAACTGCGCAAATTAACCAGGATCAACGGTCTGACTGAAACGGAGATCAGCACGATTGCCTGGTCGGAAGAAAACAACACCCTGGTAATTGCCTATTTAAGCACCGGTCTGGATCTTGTCAGGGACAACATTATTTACCATATTCCTGATATAAGCAACAAATACATCCCGGGAAAAAAGAATATAAACAGGATAAGGACCAGGGGCAGGTATGCCTACCTGGCCTGTAGTTTTGGTATTGTGGTTGTCGATCTCGTGAAGAAGGAAATATCTGATACCTGGAAGCCGGGAGATAATTTCCGCACCGGGGAAGTCCGGGATATTTCCTTCGGGGACGACGATAAAATTTTTGCCGCAACCGACATTGGATTATATTATGCAGCCATTTCCTCCCCGGGACTGGCATATCCGGGAAACTGGTCACCTGAAAGCAGGCTGCCAAACCCCGGGGGAAGCTACAATGCGGTTCTTTTTTCAGGCAGCCGGTTATATGCCAACAGGTCGGGTGAATATTTTGAAGGGGATTCACTGTATGTAATCGATTCATCCTGCAGGTTATTCTCCTGTGAACCAGGCGTGTTTAACAAGTCAATTGAACCCGCGGCCGGCGGATTCACGGTTGCTTCATCCGGCATGGCACGCCATTATTCCGGCGGAGGGCAGCTGCTCAGAATAATAAACGCCTACCCCTGGGGATCACCCGACATCTCAATGGCTGCTGCCGACCAGGATTTATGGATAGCAGACAGGACTTCCGGACTGGTCCGTTTCAGGAACATGAATGAAGCTTCTGCCCTGACACTTCCCGGTCCCTTCTCCAATGATGCAATCAGCATCAGTTCTCACAAGGGAAAAACGATAATTTGCGGAGGAGGTGTGGATGCATCGTGGAACAACCTCTGGAAACCATTCAGTCTGTCATTGTTTGAAAATAATTCCTGGAAGCTGATCAGCTCCATTCCCAACAATGATGCCATGAGAGTCACTTTTGATCCGGCGGACAATAATCATTTTTTTGTTTCCACATGGGGAACGGGATTGCTTGAATACCGGAACAATGAACTGATTAATAATTATACTGATCTCAATTCGCCCCTTGAGAATATAATACCGGGGAAACCCTATGTGAGAATATGCGGAATGGCTTTTGACAGGAAAGGATATCTATGGATAGCACAGCCTGAGGTCACGAATACGCTGAAAGCATTGAAACCCGACGGGACATGGATAGTAAATCCGGCATCAGCAGATGTCTATACCGTAGGCGATCTGATCATCACCGGGTCAGGACACAAATGGCTGCTGCTGCCGCGCGGTTTCGGACTTTTCCTTCTGGATGACAATAATACGCCTGAAATATTCAGTGATGATATCAGCAAAAAAATACTGATAACGGATTCGGAAAACAAAACTTACCCTATGGTTTTTTCCATTGCCGAAGATCTGGACGGTAATATCTGGATAGGCACAGACCAGGGGCCGGCAGTCTATTACAGTCCGGAAAGGATTTTCAGGAATGATCTGAAAGCCTATCGTATCAGGATTCCCCGAAGTGATGATTCCGGCCTGGCAGATTATTTGCTCGGTACTGAAACAGTTACTGCAATAGCTGTTGACGGTTCCAACAGGAAATGGCTCGGGACTTCCGGTTCCGGAGCCTATCTTGTTTCGGCTGACGGAACAACAGAAATACTAAATTTCAATGAATCAAACAGTCCCCTGCTCTCAAATTCAATTCTCAGCATCAGTATCGACGGCAAAACGGGCGATGTCTGGTTTGCCACCTCAAGGGGAATACAATCTTTCCGCGGCGGTGCGACTTCAGGATCTGATGGTTTTACTGAGGTTTTTGCCTTCCCAAACCCCGTAAGGGAGGATTATCAGGGGAATCTGACAATTTCGGGATTGATGAGGGATACCCGGGTAAGCGTAACCGACATAAGCGGAAATCTTGTATACAAGACTGTTTCCGATGGCGGAACAGCGTCCTGGGATCTCAGAACCTACAATGGCAAAAGGGTGGCTACCGGAGTATACCTGGTATTTTGTGCCTCAGATGACGGAAGCCGCTCATGCGTGATCAAGGTCCTGGTGATTAACTGACATCCGGCAGCTGATAAGGTTCTCGCGATTAACTGACATCCGGCAGCCGAAAAAGTTCCTGTGATTAACCGGTGCCCATCAGCTGATGAGGCTTTGTATCCTCTTTATCTGCTGCTGTTTATTGACTTCCCTGAGTCTTCTTGCCGTCCTGGTGAAATACTGGTGTCCCGAAATAAATTTTACCTGAAGCTTATTCCATTCATTCAGGGATCCCATTTTATTCTGTGCTTTCAGTTCTTCAAAAAGAGAATTGGATACCGGAATGAAGTCGCTTCGCCCGAGATAATCAAGATCCGAATCACAGATTATCTTTTCAAGCAGGTTTGAGGGTTCCGGAGGAAGCCTGGTCGACATTATCAGGGAACATACAAGATCAATCTGATCGGGAGTGTAATCATATTCCGGAAGCATTTCCCTGGCAATCAGTGTTCCCTGGAATTCATGTTCCTCATATGCAACCGTATGTCCGGTGTCGTGAAACAATGCTGCCGTTTTCAGGATCAGGATCTCCTCATCGGAACAGCCTTCTGCCAGTCCGATAAGCTCGACTTCCGTGACAACATCAACGGTATGTTTTACATTGTGATAAAAAAGATGAGCCGGAAGCTCCCTTTCAAGCTTGTCAAGAACAATTTCCTGGATATCGGTAAAACGGATCAGTCCGAATTTTATCCTGAATGCATCATTCGGAACGGTTCCCCTGGCGTCAGCAGAAAATTTATTTTTAAGCCCTTTTACCCTGTATACCTGGAGATCACCTTTATATTTAACCGGAAGCTTGCCGAAATATTCACAGTCAAAAAACTCCTTTACAAGTTCATAGGTCATTACCGATATCAGTATCAGTCCCTTTTCAGAAATCTTCTCGAGCCGGCTTGCCGAATTAACCGTATCCCCCTTAATATCGTAATTAATTTTCTTTTTACCTGTTACGCCGGCGGTAACAGGACCTGTATGAATACCTACTTTAAATTCCCACTGTTTCCTGCCGCCCGGGTACTTCCGCGATTCATAATCCGACAAAAATGCCCTCATTTCAAGTGCAGCCATAACCACATCGACCGGATTGGTTATGTTTTTCTCCGGAATTCCGCCCGCACACATGAAGGTATCCCCTATGGTCTTTATCTTTTCAATCTTGTATTTCAGTGCTATCTGGTCAAATTCATATAGTATCTCATCCAGTTCATCCATTACCGAGGCGGAATCGCCTTCCTCAGACAGGATGGAATCAGTTTGAATATCAGAGAACAATACGGTCGCCATGTCAAACTTCAGCGATCTGTCTGCCCTGGCTGACATTTTCTCCCCGCTAATTTTACCTGGAATAAATTTTTCGTACTCAGCTTTCAGCTTTTCATTTTCCCCCGAAAGATTTTCATTTTTTTTCTGCAGAACCTTCAGCTGTTCTTCCAGATCCTTATTTTGCCGCATAAGCCGGGCAATCCTTTTTACAAGTTCCTCATTGTTTTTAGTAATCATCAGACAGCAGATTGAAGGACAAATATAGTAATTCCGCCTTCACAATTCAATAGCGCTAATCAGCAAATTGTTTTACTTTTGAACAAACAATGTGTCCGATGATTGAATCAACAAAAGCAATAGTCCTTCATCAGATCAGGTATTCCGATTCGAGTATCATCATCCGCCTTTTTACCCATAAATTCGGGAGGATATCCTGCATGGTCAGGGGAATGGGAAACAGGAAAGCGGGAAAGAACAAGGTTCTCTTTCAGCCCATGTCTGTCCTGGATCTTTCATTAAGTTACAGGGAATCAAGAGAAATACAGACCATCAGGGATTTTTCGCCATCATATTCCCCTGTTGCCGTCTGGTCTGATATAAGAAAATGTACTGTTGCAATTTTCCTGGGAGAAGTGCTTACCTCGGTCCTCCGTGAAGAAAGTCCCAATGAACCATTATTCAGGTTTATTGAAAATTCCGTAAAATATTTCGACAATTGCAGCGAGGACATTATCAACTTTCACCTGGTATTCATGGCACGGCTTACGGGATTCCTTGGATTTGAACCCTCCGGAGGGATTTTCACCGGCACTAAATATTTCGACATGCTCAACGGGACATTTGTAAATCATCCTCCCGCACACAGGTATTTTGCAAATCCTGAAATATCCGGGATACTTTCAGAATTATTTTCCCGTTCCCCGGAGGAGGCGGACAAAATAGCCCTGAAAGGGTCAATGAGAAATGAAATTCTTGATACTCTTGTTAATTACTTCTCGCTTCATCTTCCGGGAATTAAAAAAATAAAATCCCTGGAGGTCCTGCGACAAGTTTATATCTGATTCAAAATTTTAATGAATTTGACTATCTTTATTACCTGACCATTTTCCATGATGCCGATCATACCAGCAATATTCAATTCGGTTAATTCCCGTCGCCTGAAACAGATTGACCATTTTAAGAAATATCCTTTCGAAACACAGAACAGGGTTTTTTCCTGGCTTGTTGAAACGGCTTCAGGGACTGAATGGGGGAGGAAATACAATTATTCATCCCTGGCATCGGCACGGGAATTCAGTGAAAGGGTCCCGCTTCAGACATATGAGGATCTTCTGCCTTATATTGAAAGAATCGGAAACGGCGAAGAGGATCTTTTATGGCCCGGAAAAATCAGATGGTTTGCCAAATCATCAGGAACCACCTCTTCGAAGAGCAAATTCATACCCATGAGCCATGAAGCACTTTATGAAACCCAGTTCCGGGCAATAAAGGATCTTCTGGCCATTTATATCAGGAATAACCCCCGGACCCGTATCTTCATGGGAAAATCACTTACCCTCGGGGGAAGTCACCGTATCGATCAGTTTGGAAGCAGGGCATTATGCGGTGACCTTTCGGCTGTCATGATCGAGAACACTCCCCTGTATGCCGAAATTGTCAGAATTCCAAAGAGGAAAACAGCCCTTACTGATGATTTTGAAAAAAAGCTTGAACTCATAACAAAGGAAACGGTCAACAGGAATGTAACCAGTTTCTCGGGTACTCCCTCATGGTATCTGAGCCTGATAAAATATATCCTCGCTTATACGGGAAAATCAAACCTCCTCGAGGTATGGCCCAATCTTGAAGTCTTTTTCCACGGTGGTATCGACTTCAATCCCTATCGTGAAACTTACAGCCAGCTCATTCCCGGGAGTCAGATGCAGTATATGGAAACCTATAATGCATCGGAAGGTTTTTTTGCCATTCAGGAGGATCCTGCATCGGATGAGATGCTGCTGATGCTTGATTACGGAATATATTATGAATTTATTCCCGCCGACAGGTTCAAATATCCCGATCCTCCGGTATACAATATTGCTGAGGTTGGAAAAGGCATTAACTATGTAATGGTTATCTCAACCAGCGGCGGCCTGTGGAGATATGTCATGGGTGACACGGTTGTTTTTACGGACCTGAATCCTCATCGTATCCGCATCACGGGCAGAACAAAATATTTTATCAACGCATTCGGCGAGGAGGTCATCAAGGAGAATGCTGAAGAAGCACTTAGAAAGGCCTGTCTGGCAACAGGTGCCGTCATTTCAGAATACACGGCCGGACCGGTTTATATGGGAACTGCATCAAAGGGTTCACATGAATGGATCATAGAATTTGAAAAGGAACCTTCAGATATCGGCCTGTTTGTCAACATACTGGACGAAACTCTCAAATCGGTCAATTCAGATTATGAGGCAAAACGCTACAAGGATATAAACCTGGTAATGCCGGTGATAAGGAGTGTTCCTGCCGGTACATTTCATAAATGGATGAAATCGAGGAACAAGCTTGGCGGGCAGAATAAGGTGCCCCGCCTGTCCAACGGAAGAGAGTATATTGAAGAGCTTTATAAATTTCTGTAATCATATATTTTTAATACTTTTACACGTCAAAAAAAGTCAATTATGCACATTGCTATCGCGGGTAATATCGGATCAGGAAAGACCACACTGGCAGGCTTGCTTGCAAAGCATTACGGATGGACCCCGCATTATGAAAACGCTGATGATAATCCCTACCTCAACGATTTCTATGAGGATATGCTCAGGTGGTCATTCAATCTGCAAATCTATTTCCTCAATTCCCGTTTCAGCCAGATCATTCAGCTCAGGAAATCTGACAAGACGATTGTTCAGGACAGGACTATTTATGAAGATGCACAGATTTTCGCACCCAATCTTCATTCAATGGGTCTCATGTCAACACGCGACTTTGAAAACTATTCCGCTCTTTTCAAAATGATGAGTTCGCTGATTGAGCCTCCCGACCTGTTGCTTTACCTGAGGGCATCGGTTCCGACACTGGTCAGCCAGATTCAGAAAAGAGGCCGTGAATATGAAAGCTCCATCAGAATCGATTACCTGAAAAGGCTCAATGAAAGATATGAGGCATGGGTTGAAACGTATGATCTCGGGAGAATGCTCATCGTCGAGGCCGATCATTATGAATTTCCGACCAACAAGGACCATCTGAGCGAAGTGATCGACAAGATCAACGCTGAACTGCATGGTCTGTTTTGAATGTCAGCTTATTCCGGTTCTGAATCTGAAGATGAATCCCTGTCCTTTACTGCCGGGGTAAGGGCAGCCTTAACGTAATGTGTTGTATTCAGGTATCTTCCTGCAATCTTTTTTATGGTTTTTGTATCTACCGAATTTACAAAATCCCTGTATTCATTAAGCGACAGAATTTTGTTTCCGTTAAGAAAATGACTCTGAAGATATGAAATCCAGAAATTGTTCTCCTTCATCCGGGTTTCACGCTGGCGAATCATTGTCTCCTTTACCTTGTTCAGATCGGTTTCTGAAGGCCCCTCCCTCATTATGATGTTCATCTCATTTATTACCGCAGCTGCAAGACTGTCGATTTTTTCAGGATCGCAGCCCCATGTTGCTGTTATTGTATATTCAGGTTTCGGATATTTTGAAGCCGTACCGCTGACTGACACCCCGTAAACACCTCCCTGGTCCTCACGCATCGATTCCCTGCATTTTATGGATAGTATTTCCATCAGCATCGAAAAAGCCTGCCTGTCAACAGGCTTCCACTTAAAATCACCCTTCCAGACCATTGCTACCAGGCTCTGGGGCTCGGAATTTTCCGGCACTTCAATCTCAACCAGTCCTTCAGGAAATCCGGGTGTCATATCCCTCCATTTTTCTTTCCCCTTTACCGAAGGCAGTCCCCCGATATATTTTTCAAGCACCGGTATCACTTCATCCACATCAATATTCCCGACCATTATATAAGTGAAATCTCCGGCACTGGCGAAGCGCTCCCGGAAAATACTCATTATCCTGCCGGGATCTGCCTGATCAAGCTGGGCATCGGTAGGTACATTGATAACCCTTGGTGAGTTTTTGCTTATAACCTTTGACAGGGTATCTGCAAACTTCACTCTCGGTATTGCCCTCATGGGACCGATCATATTCTTCATTCTGGACATGTATGAATTGTATGCATCCTCATCCCTGCGTATTCCGGTAAAATAGAGATAGTTCAGCTGCAACAGTGTTTCCAGGTCCTTTGGCGAACAGCTTCCGTTAAAACCTTCATGGAGTTCACTGATATAGGGTGTTAGTTTTGCCGTATTTCCCGAAAGCAGCTTCTGCAGGCCGGTAAGGTCATAGTTACCCAGGCCGCTTTGCGTCACTATCGTCGCAGCAAGCGTTGCCGACATTACTTCCTGATCGGGATAAAGTGATATCCCTCCGGGACTGTAGGCTGTAAGCAGTATTTCATCATTGCTGAAATCTGTAGGCATCAGGATCATCCTTACACCATTGCCGAAGCTCAATTCCGTGAATCTGTAATTAGTATTTTCAGTTCTTTTTATCACGGGGGAAGGAGAAGGAATATCACTGAGAAGCGGAGCATCATCCATGCTGTCAACATAAGCCTCAACTTTCCACGATCCGGCAGATTTAATTATTTCTGCTATTTCCTCTCCCGAGGGAATTGTCAGTCCTTCCTTTTCCTGAGCTGTAAGAAGAGCTATTATATTTTTTTCGCTTATCCATTCCTGACCCATCCTGTTGATCTCTTCCACCCCGATACCCGGAAGAAGTTCCCTGACAAGTTCATATTCCTTCTGATAACCCGGCATGGATTCCCCGGTAAAATAATTACGTATAAACTCACCGGCATATGTTGCTGATTCTGTTTTATCAGCTTCCTTTGCCACCTGCTCATAAAATGATAATATATTCTTCTTTTCCCTTTCCAGCTCGGAATCAGTGAAACCATAACGACGCACTTTTTCATTTTCTGCAAGGATCACTTCAATGCTTTCCCTCAGATGGTCTTCTTTTGCACTGGCATAAAGTGAATAAACATCCACCGAACGCCCGATAAAGGATCCGTATCCCGATCCTGCATACAGGAAAGGAGCATCAGGTTTACGGATGAGTTCCCGGAGCCGCGCATTGAACATACTGTTGAACAACGATCTCATCTGGCTCTTGCGGTAATCATTGTATGTGACAGACTCTGCCCTGGGCCGCTTGAACATGATCTGGATATCAAAACCCGATGCTTCCCTGTCCGTTACAACACTTATTAGAGGCTCGTCGTTCCCGGGAACTGAATATTCTGTTCTCGGCTTTGCACTCACGGCTCCCGGTATCCTGCCGAAATGTTCAATGACCTTTTCCTCTGCCAGCTTCATATCAATATCTCCAACTATCACAACTGCCATCAGATCGGGACGATACCATGTTTTATAAAAAGCACGAAGGGTATCATAGGGACAGGATTTTACTATATCCATTTTGCCTATGGGCAGCCTTTCCGCGTATCTTGATCCTTTCAGCAGAACAGGTATGTATTTCTGCATCATCCGCTCATCGGCACCCAGTCCGAGCCTCCACTCCTCAACAATAACGCCCCTTTCCTTGTCAATCTCCTCTTCCTCCATGCTCACCTGATGAGCCCAGTCTTCAAGAATCCGGAAGCCGGCATCGATGGTTTCAGCCTTGTCAGTCGGTACCTTAAGCATATATACGGTCTCGTCAAAACTGGTATATGCATTTATCTCCTCCCCGAATTTCATGCCCATCTCCTCAAGCATATCAACGATCCTGTTACTGGGGAAATTTTTTGTTCCGTTAAAACACATATGCTCCACAAAATGTGCAAGACCCTGCTGATCATCTGTTTCACAAATGGAACCGGCATTGACGGCCAGTCTCATCTCCATCCTTTGCTCAGGCCTTTTATTGTATTTGATATAATATGCAAGTCCGTTGTCCAGTCTGCCGGTGATAACGGCGGAATCAGGAGGAATGACACTGTCAGGATCATGAACCTGGGCATGGATGAAAACCTGATTGAAAGCCGGGTTAAAAGCCAGGAGGACAACGATGATAATCAGCCGTATTGTTTTCATTACTTATCTTATTTATATGAACCCTTTATGATACAAACACACAAAAGGGTATTAAAAAATTTACACCCGGGATACTCTCTGCGGAACGAGTTCGACAAAGTCAGCCATGAAGGCATAGCTAAATTAACGATATTTTAATACGTCATTCATAATAAAGTATATACAATCGACAGGAATCAACAAATCCAAAAGTTTAAGAAACCATTGTATATTGTAAATGTAGCACTATTAAAGCGAATAAATCCGATGTTTCCGCTTCAAAATTCAGAATAAAAAAACCTTTCCCAGTCCGGTGCCGGCCCCGTCTATTTCAGATTTTTTAAGGGGGAGATGTGATAATTAAGCAATATTAATATTAACTTGCGGTTCATTACACTAAATATCATAATTATGGCCCCTACAAGAAGAAATTTTATAAAGACCGCATCAGTACTTGCAGCAGGTTCAGTAATCTCCCCTGAATTGCTTTCCGGAACGGGAAAAAGTGTTGCGCCATCAGATAAAATAAGGGTTGCCCTTATAGGTGGAAACAGTATGGGATGGAGCGATCTCAGCTCATTTCTGAAAAACCCGGACGTTGAATGTACGGCGATGTGCGATGTTGACAGGAATGTGCTCAACAAGCGGACTGATGAAATCATAAAAATGGGCCGGCCACAGCCTAAACTTTATGTTGATTATCGGAATATGCTGGAAAACAAAGATATAGATCTTGTGATTATTGGAACCCCCGATCACTGGCATTGTCTGATGTTTTGTGATGCACTGGAAGCAGGCAAGCATGTGTATGTTGAAAAACCCATGGGAAATTCCATTTCTGAGATCAACATAATGCAGAATGCCGTCAGGAAGCATGGGAAAATTGTACAGGTCGGGCAATGGCAAAGAAGCCAGCCGCATTTTGTTGATGCCATTAATTATCTGAAATCCGGTAAGCTCGGACGTATCAGGGCTACCAAGGCATGGTCCTTTGTTGACTGGAAGGGAGCAATCCCCAGGGTTCCGGATTCGCCGGTACCGGCCGGTGTTGATTACGACAGATGGCTCGGTCCTGCGCCAAAAAGGCCCTTCAACAAAAACCATTTTCATCAGTCATGGCGCTGGTACTGGGAATATGCTGGTGGTGTAATGACAGACTGGGGAGTACATCTGATTGACTATATCCTGTATGGAATGAACAAGTCGGTTCCCGTATCGGTCATGGCTACCGGAGGAAAATATGCCTTCCCCGATGATGCAATGGTAACGCCTGATACCATGACAGCCGTTTATGATTTCGGAGATTTCACCATGTCGTGGGAACATACCATAGGCATCGGACTGGGTAACTGGAAACGGCCTCATGGTATGGCATATACCGGTGAAAACGGCACACTTGTCCTCGATCGCAACGGCTGGGAAGTATTTCCGGAAAAAGAAAGAATTGAAGCGGTACCCCTTCAGAAAAATGTCGGAGTCGGCCTCGATCTCCATGTACGGAATCATCTCGACTGTATAAAGAACAACACGCCACAGAAGCTGAATGCCGGCATCAATATCGGCCGCGACGTGGCATTGGTGGCACAGATGGGAAATATAGCCTTCCGGACCGGCGAAAAAATTTTCTGGGATGACAAAAGGCAGGCCTTTACCACAAAAACCGCAAACAATCTTATAACACCAAAATATAATAACGGATATACCCTTCCGAAGTATTAGAAGGTATCGGTATTTTCATGATCTCCCGGACCGGCTTTGCCGGACCATAAGGTTCATGGCATTGCGCTAAGACGTACAGGCCGGTCAGATCATCTTACCTGGTAATATATTCCAGATTATCATCCAGAGGTGTCATCTTCGGCATCAGGAGGTGTACAAATCCCAGTATTGCCAGGTATGAGAATCCCGCGATAACAAATGCCCAGAAATAACCGGTATTGCCGGCTTTGTCCAGAACAGATCCCAAAGCAATATCCGCCACTATTGAAACAGCCACACCAACCATTTTCCCTATTCCGATAACAGAGGCCGTTGCCTTCTTCGGGAAAACATCCGGCACAAGCGTATAGCTGTTGATAGACCATGACTGATGTCCGAATGCTCCTATGCCTATTACAAAAACGGCAAGCCATTTACTGGCTATCATGGGAACCAGTGCTACAGGCAAAATAATAATGGCATTGACCAGCAGCGTGATTTTCCGTGATTTATTTATCGACCAGCCTTTTCTTATCAGTGCTCCCGAAGCCAGTCCGCCAAGAAGGCTTCCTGCATCAGCCATGATAAAAATCACCAGAAAGGGCAATCCAACATTTTTTATATCCACTCCGAACTGTGAGAAAAGGAATTTTGCACCCCAGAAAAGGTAGAACCACCATACGGCATCGGTAACCGTAGTAAGGGCAAAAGCCCAGGTTTCCCTTCGGCCAATTGTTTTGATCCAGGGGATCCTTTCCTCGGATTCCGGTTCGGAATCACTGTTGATATAGGCAAGTTCGGCTTTTGAAAGTTTCGGATGAAACTCGGGCTTTTGATATGTTTTCCACCATAACCATACCCATATTGCGCTCAACACACCGGTAAACAGGAATGGTATCTGCCAGCGGTGTCCTTCAACGCTTACTACGGCTCCCACAATGAAGGGAGCAAGAATGGCACCAACACTTGTTGACGCATCAAATATACCGGTGGCAAAAGCCCTGTCCCGTTTCGGAAACCACTCTGCCACTGTTTTTATTGCCGCAGGAAAATTTCCCGATTCACCGAAACCAAGGCCAAACCTTGCAGCCATGAATCCCACCAGGCTGAAAGCCGGTTTTATTGCTGCATGCAGCATGCCGAAAACACTCCAGATGGCTATTGACATTGTATAGCCTATCTTTGTTCCGAGCCTGTCGATAAGACCACCCATAAAAAGTAATCCTATACCATAGGCAATCTTGAATGATACGGTTATTGCCGCATAATCCTTGTTTGACCAGTCAAACAAATGCTGCAGCGTCGGAGCCATTACCCCGATAATACTCCGGTCGAAATAGTTGATGGTGGTTGCCATGAAAACCAGGGCAAGTATCCGGTACCGGTAATGACCAATCCTTGAGGGCTGTTCTGTCATGAGAGAGTTATAAGGTTATCAGCTATAAAAATAATTAAATATCGGAACAAAGGTAAAACCGGATTATCTGTGAAATGCCCCGGAGATAAATTTCAGAACTTCAGGCAGGGCCTCTCTCCAGTACTGCCAGGTATGTCCACCGTCCCTTACCCTGTATTCGTGAGGTATCTCCTTCTTGCGCATGGCAATATGCATCAGTGAATTTCCTTCATACAGAAAATCATCATCCCCGCAATCAATATACCATCTTACTGCTGTTCTCTGATCATCCGGCATATTCTCAATGAGGTATAATGCATTATGCTGATTGAGATAGTTATTGATCTGTTCCGTGCCAAGACCGGCTGTATCGGTTGCTGATAATCTTCCCCTTTCTGAGCTGCCTGTCCGGACCGAAGCACTCAACGGACAGGCTGCAGCAAACATTTCCGGATGATGAAGTGCATACAGGAAGGTTCCTCCTCCGCCCATGGATAACCCGGCAACAGCCCGGTACTGCTTCTCTGCCCGGATCCTGTAGGTTTTTTCGATAAAAGGAATGAATTCCCTGAAGAAAAAATCCTCATATTGAAAATCTCCCTTCATTGAATTAAAGTATCCCCTGCGGCCGGTATTGGCATCAGGCATAACAATTATTACCGGGGTTGATGTTCCCTCACTGATTGCCTTGTCGGCTATATGCATTACTTCGCCGAACTGAACCCATCCCGTCTGATCATCACCGGCTCCGTGAAGCAGGTAGAGAACCGGATAGCTGCGGGCCGAGCTTTCATAATCCGGTGGAAGGTAAATTGCATATTTGCGGTCCATTTTCAGTATCTGACTCTTCATTGAAAGATTGTCAGACACCTTACCGGACTGGCCGGTCAATAAGACCGGAACAGTAAGGATCATTAATAAAAAACAGATAGATTTTTTCATTAGAATATAGTTTAATTTTTAATCGTAAAACAACCTGTCCCGGTTTTTCGGGAACCTGTCCCGTTTATCGGGAACCTGTCCCGTTTATCGGGAGAGCTCCTGCCTTTTCATGGTCGTTTCATTGTTCCCTGATTATTTTGGTCATTCAATAATATTGAATAAATAGCATGATTCAAAGAAAAAACATCAAAATCCAATATTCATTGAAATGATGGAAAGAGTAGTAATTTTGCAGGAATGGAAATGCAAGCTGTAAAACGGCTCATTCGATATTCTTTTTAACTAATATAAAACCTTATGAAAACAAGAATTCTGATCCTGACAATGTTGTTTTGTACTGTCGGCTCACTTCAGGCACAGCAGAATGACTGCAAAGTTCTCCTTGAAAATATCTCGGGAACTTATACAGGCAAATGTAAAAAGGGGCTGGCACACGGAAAGGGTACCGCTCAGGGCATTGATTACTACAAAGGATCCTTCTCCAAAGGATTACCCTCAGGGAAAGGTCTTTACAGATGGAATGACGGATCTTACTATGAAGGTGAATGGAAAGACGGAAAAAAAGACGGCAAGGGGAAACTTGTTCAGGACGGTTCGGAAATAACAGGATTCTGGGAAAACGACGAATATATCGGCCTGGAAATTATTCCGCCCTACAAAGTAACACGCAGCCTGAACCTGGTACGGTCTTCTTTTAAAAAGTCCGGTGCAATTGAAGGAGTAAGGATCTTATTTCTGCAGGCCGGCTCGGATAATGTTGCCATCGAGAATCTGTCAATTGCTTCCTCCAGCGGTTCCGAATACCGCTCCGGCAAGATGTACGGGATCCAGAATGCTTTTTTCCCCCTGGATGTCAAGATCCACTATTTCACATGGAACAAGATGCGGACAGGAATGATTGAGGTTGTTTTTGAGTTTACCATTAATGAATCCGGCGCATGGGAGGTAACACTGAATAACTGATCTTTTGGGATTGCTCCCCAGGCAGGGATCGAACCTGCGACCTACGGATTAACAGTCCGCCGCTCTAACCGTCTGAGCTACTGAGGAATTTTTGCTGATTGCCATTTTTTATCAGCGATCCAAAAATAAGGGCTTTTAGTGAATTTAACAATATCTTTAAAAAAAAAATTAATTATGCGGAAAATCCTTGGTATCGGCAATGCCCTTGTCGATATAATGACTCTCATAAATGATGATGATATTCTCGTTAAATTTTCACTGCCTAAAGGAAGTATGCAGCTTGTAGATGCATCAGAATCACACAGAATCAAATCCGGGACAGGTAATTTTCAAAGGATACTTACTCCGGGAGGCTCCGTTGCAAATACTATTCACGGACTGGCCATGCTGGGGGCCGAAGCCGGATTCATAGGTTCCGTCGGCAAGGATGAAACAGGGAATATTTTTGAAACCGAAATGAGAAAGGCTGGTGTGATGACTTATCTGTCGAAGCAGGATTCTTCCACCGGAACGGCGGTTACCCTTGTTTCAGACGACCATGAAAGAACATTCGCCACTCATCTCGGAGCTGCAGTGGAATTTGGTGCCGGAGATCTGAATCCTGAAATATTCAAAGCCTACGACATACTGTATATTGAAGGTTATCTGATAAGCAATTTCCAGTTCGTGGAGACTGCCTGCAGGATCGCCCGGGAACAGAATATGACAATTGCCCTTGACCTGGCAAGCTATAATGTGGTTGAAAATTATCTGGATAAATTCAGGGCAATAGTAAAGGATTATACAGATATTCTCTTTGCCAATGAAGATGAGGCCAGGATATTTACAGGGCTTGACCCCGGGGAGGCGCTTGCAGAAATGGCTAAGGACACATTAATCTCTGCTGTCAAGATTGGCCAGGCCGGGTCATGGCTCATGAAAAATGATGAAATGGTTAAAGTGAACCCGCTTCCCGTAAAATGTGTTGACACAACAGGCGCAGGTGATCTTTATGCCTGCGGATTCCTGTATGGCTTTGCAAAAAATCTCAGTCTTGAAAAATGCGGTGTCCTTGGATCTGTGATGGCAGGAAATGTAATAGAAACAGTGGGTGCAAAAATCCCTGACGAGAAATGGCCTTCAATAAAAAAATATATTTCAATTTTAACCGACGAAACCCCCGGTGAAGAAAAATAAGGCTGCTGTTCCCGGCGGTGCTCTGTCCGGATACAAAAACAAATCCCTGGTCTGACGTATCTGCAACAGGCGGAATGTTCCGGTCTGCAGTACGAAATATTGCTGATGAACCGGGAAATACAAATTTAGGCAATTATCCCTGCTTTTCCTCTTTGACAGTATTGATTTTTAACAATTTGAACAGATTGACCACCACGATTGGAATGAATGACATCAGAATTACCATGACCCAGTGTTTTCCGTCCATTGCAGTAAGTCTGAAAGCATCCCTCACCGGTGGAATAAGGAGGACTGCCAAAGCAAGTGCTGCGGATAACAGCACGGCTCCTATGAGGGGTTTGTTATTCATGGGGTTTATCGTAAACGACAGTTTTGTATTGGAATGCATGTTCCGGACATGGGTCAGCTGTGCAAGCATGAGTGTGGCAAAAGCCATAGTCTGACCAAGAACCAGGTCCTGTTCATATAATCCCATGAGAAAGGCTGCCAGAGGAATGGCTCCAATCATTAATCCCTGGTAAAAGATCCTGTACACCATGCCTTTTGTCATAAATCCCTGCCGTATTTCACGCGGTTTCCTCTTCATTATATCCTTTTCTGCGGGATCGAAACTCAGTGCCAGGGCGGGGAAACTGTCGGTGACAAGATTAACCCAAAGAATATGTATGGGCAGCAAGGGAGCTCCAAGGTTGAAAACAGATGTGACAAGCAGAAGGAATATCTCTCCGACGTTGCTTGAGATAAGAAACTGTATTGCCTTGAGAATATTGTCATATATCCGCCTTCCCTCCTCAACAGCGGACACGATAGTAGCGAAATTATCATCCGTGAGAACCATATCAGCCGCTCCCTTGGCAACATCGGTTCCCGTAATTCCCATGGCGGCCCCGATGTCGGCCTGTTTCAGTGCCGGTGCGTCATTAACACCGTCACCTGTCATGGCAACAATCTGATTATGTGACTGCCATGCCCTGACTATCCGCACCTTGTGCTCAGGAGCAACCCGTGCATATACTGAATATTTAGATACATTGGCAGCTAATTCCTCATCACTCAGCTTTTCAAGTTCAGCTCCTGTAATGGCAACATTGCCATCCCTGAATATTTTTAGTTCGCGGGCTATGGCAAGGGCTGTATTTATATGATCACCTGTGATCATCACCGGCCTGATACCCGCGGTATTGCACTTGTGCACAGCATCAAGGACCTCCGGTCTGGCAGGATCAATCATTCCCAGCAATCCTATGAAAACAAGTTCATTTTCCAGATCGTCTGCTTCCGGCCTGAGGGGCACCTCGGACAGATCCTTGCTGGCCATTGCCAGAACACGCAGTGCGGACCCGGCCATCTCATCATTGCTTTTCCTTATCAGATCAATGTCATGGTCAGTAATGGGCTTTATTTCACCGTTCAGAACTATCCTGTTACAGGCAGCAAGGATTTCCTCAAGACCTCCCTTTACATTCACACTGAAACTTGTCTCCGACATCCTGTTGACCGTACTCATTCTCCTGCGGTCCGAATCAAACGGGATTTCCGCAACACGGGGATAGCGGTCTTCAAACTTATCTTTGTATAGGCCGTAAAATACTCCCAGTTCAAGCAATGCCGTTTCTGTCGGATCCCCCGAATAGTCGATTCTCCCGTCATTCATGACACACAGGCTTGCATCGGCACACAGAACAGATACTGATAACAGTCCGTACTCTTCCGGATTGAGCTTAGCCGCAGGCAATGTCCTGCTTATCAGATCCTTTTTGTGATTGACATAGGCAGAAACCACGGTCATCTTATTCTGTGTAAGCGTACCGGTTTTGTCAGCGCATATTATGTTTGCACTTCCGAGGGTTTCAACAGAAGGAAGAGTCCGTATTATGGCATTCCTTTTAACCATACGCTGAACCCCTATTGCCAGGACGATGGTGGAGATAGCCGGAAGGCCTTCAGGTATGGCAGCAACAGCCAGACTGACTGCCGTCATGAACATGGCCACGACCGAATTTCCGTACAGTACTCCAACAAGAAAGATCAAAGCGCATATTGCCAGGGCCGCAATCCCCAGAACCTTTCCCAGATGGTTCAGGCGGCGGCTCATCGGTGTTTCTGTTTCAACCGTGTCCTGAAGCATGCCGGCGATTTTTCCCACTTCAGTCTGCATACCCGTACTGACCACAACTCCCCTTCCCCGGCCGTAGGTCACCATGCCTGTTGAGAAGGCCATGTTTGTACGGTCTCCTATCCCGATGTCATCTCCCTTTAAAGATTCACATGACTTTTCAACCGGGGCAGATTCTCCCGTAAGGGAAGCTTCCTGGATTTTAAGATTCACTGATTCAGTCAGGCGAAGATCTGCCGGAATGACAGATCCTGTTTCAAGTATTACAATATCACCCGGAACAAGTTCCCTGGTATGTATTTCGTAAATATTTCCTTCCCGCACTACTTTGGTCAGTGGTGCAGCCATGTTTTTCAAAGCCTCAAGTGAGGACTCCGCCTTCCTTTCCTGGGTAGCACCGATAAATGCATTTATGATGAGGATACCGAGAATTACGAAAGTATCAAGCAATCCCTCACTATGATATAGTCCGACTACACCAGAAATAATGGCGGCAATTAAAAGCACTATTATCATGAAGCTTTTGAACTGCTCCAGGAACATTCTGATAAAGCTTTTTCTCCGCTTCTCAACCAGCTGATTGTATCCGGTTTCTTCCAGCCGCCTGCTTACCTCGTCATGTGTGAGACCCCTGTTTTTATCCGTATTCAGGAAACTGATCACTTCATCAGTTTCCCGTTTATAAAAGTCGTTCATCCGAAATCTGTCTTGGCATCATTATATGCAACTACTTAAAACGACTCCGGTCATCACATTATTTAAAATATAACAACAGAAATTTGCCGTTTTTCCAGAGGCATAAACTTAATCTTTTATTTTTAAATCCGCTGCTGCCCCGACAAACCGGGAAGCTGTATTAATCCGATAATAATTCCTGCAGACTGAATCACAGTTAAATGCATGATCCCATCAAGATTCCTTCAAGGTATCAGTTTTACAGACAAAAGTATAATCGCCCGAAAGGACATCAAAGCAAACTTTCCCTTCTTCACTGCGGATTTTATAAACAGCATCAGAATTTTCGAGAGCTTTATTATCCAGCCGGATTTTTGCCGCATCTTTTTGCGGGAGTCTGACAGTGGCAGTGCATGATACCGGTATTTTTACTTTCAGAATCAGTTCATCCCCGGCAAGTTTCCATGAACTTGAAATTTCCCCGTAAACCGATTTGTATGAACAATCGACCCGGCTAATATCTCCTGCAATTTCCGGTGAGACAATTATATGTTCAAAGGCTTTTGAATTTTCGTCCTGTCGTATTCCACCCAGTCCGCTGAAGAACCATTCCATCAGATGGCCGAGCATCATATGGTTGTTTGACACCTCGGCAAGTCCGGCCCATGATTCCGTAAGGGCAGTTGCACCCTTTGCCAGCTGATAGCCGTAGCCCGGAACATCGGTCTTCGAGTTCATCTCATAAATCAGCTGTGAATATCCTTCCTGTTCAAGAACCCTCAGAAGATAGCGGTATCCGATATCGCCGGCTGTCAGGGCCTTGTTTCCGTCATTGACTGATTTTACCAGGTTTTTCACCACCTCACTGCGCAGGCTGTCATCAACCATACCATAGAAGAGGGGCATGGCGTAGGCAGTCTGACTTCCCGTTGAGTACACTTTCGTTAAGGGATTGAAAAATTCCCTGTTAAATGCTGTTCTGATCTTTTCTGCCAGTTCCCTGTAAAATGCTGCATCATTTTCTTCACCAAGGATCAGGGCCATCCCGGCGAGCAGCCTGGCATCATAATAGTATATTGAAGTTGCGGTTACTGCTATGGGAGTAAGCTGTGCAACTCCGGGAAATTCCGGTCCCAGATCATACCAGTCGCCCAGACCGTGAGTCAGGATACCGTTACGGGAGAGTCCGCCAAGGTAATCCAAATATCTTTTCATCATGGGATATGCCTTTTTTACGGCATCAATATCCCCGTACCATTCATACAGGTTCCACGGGAGTATGATACAGGCACTGCTCCATTCGGGTGAATCACGGAATCCTCCGATGAACTCGACAAACTCAGGTGCAATATCGGGAACAAGACCATTATCCAGCTGGGCTTCAATCATGTCATCAATCATTTTGCTGAACAGATTATGAATGTCATAGACATATTTTACAGAATTACCCATGAGATGTGTCTGCTCAAGCCAACCGAGTTTCTCGCGATGCGGACAATCGGTGGCCACACTTGCAAGATTGCTCCGTATGGCCCAGTCAATAAGATTATATATCCTGTTGAACAGATCATTTGAGCATTCAAAGCTTCCGGCTGCCGGGGATGAATTCCTTGTATGAAGCATCTGCAATCCTGTAATAACAGGAAGATTGTCAGGATTGGGCATACCTTCCGGTATTGCTCCTTCAACCTGTACATACCTGAATCCGTAATAGCTGAATGCCGGTCTCCATTCCTCTTCCTGTCCGGAACCTGTTGTATAGGAAAACCAATAAGGCTCACCCGATGCCTTCTGGAAGACAAGAGAATCGGAACCCAGCAGCTCTGCAGGTTTTAATACCACATTCTGTCCGCTCCTGCCCCTGATTCTGAGATTTATTATACCTGATACATTCTGTCCGAAATCCCAGATGAAAACACCGGGATCCGGACTAAAAATACTTACCGGATCGAAAATCTGCATAATCTTCAGCGGATGATCAGGTTCCGCTTTCAGAACACCTTTCGGTTCCCTTACGGTCAGGGCATTTTCCCATTCCCTGTCATCAAAGCCCGCAGTGTTCCATCCGGGCTGTTCGAGTCTTGCATCATAATCCTCTCCTCCAAAAATACTGCTGAAAGTCACCGGGGAAGGGGCCGTTTTCCAGAGGCGGTCTGATATTATTGTTTCTTCCGTGCCGTCACTGTAACGGATCTTCAGCAGAAGCTTCAGTCTGGGTGCCCCGTAATTTATTACCAGCTTATAGTATCGCTCCCTGTTAATGTTGTAGAAACCGTTTCCTGCAATGGCTCCGACAGCATTTTGCCCGCGTTTCAGTTCATTTGTTACATCATAGGTATTATAGTAACATGTTTTATCATAATCGGTCCAGCCGGGTGAAAGAAAGCGGTCCCCGATCCTGTGGCCGTTGATATACAATTCATAATGTCCCAGTCCGCTGACAAAAACAAAAGCTTCAGCTATCTTTTTTTCCAGGACTACTTCCCTGCGGAAACAGGGAACAACTGTCCTTTCCTGCGCCAGATTGCCTTTAACCTGCAGTCCCCGGTGTATTCCCGGAACAAGCAGCATTGAATCCGGTATTTCCTCAAAGCCTATCCATTCTGCTCCTTCCCAGTCTTCTCTGTCAAACAGGCCTGTTATGAAAAAAGCTGTTTCACTCCATCCGGAAGGCTTATCCCGGTTATCCCAGGCGCGGACCTTCCAGAAGTATTTTGTTGCAGGCTTTAATCCAGGACCTGCGTATCCGACTCTTACTGATTCCCCGGAAATGGTTCTTCCGGTATTCCAGATACATTTATCTTCCGATTTCAAATCTTCCTCATTCCCGGCAAGAAGTATCTGATACGCTTTCTGTGATACACCCCGAAGCGGAGAAGAGACTATCCAGCTGAAAACAGGATCCGGGCCGCTTCCCCCGGGATCGGTAAGATTATTGCATCTCAGTTCCTGGATGTTGAAATTCTTTCCGGCATCCCCGCTGCAGGATAACAGGGTAAATGCCATAACCAAAAACGGAATTATTTTTTTCATCATGATAAAATATTTACGATCATCTGCCGGACACAAAATACAGTTCAAAAATAAAAGTAATAATCCGAAAAAAAAGGGGCAATGAATATCATGCCCCTCAAAATGTTCCGTTAAGGAAAGGTTTATTTTTTCAGCAGATCGCGTATCTCTGTCAGAAGTGTTTCTTCCGTGCTTGGTTTGGGAGGTGCTGCAGGAACTTCTTCTTCTTTCTTCTTGAGTGCATTCATTCCCTTGATAAGCATGAATACTGCAATTGCTATGATCAGGAAATCGATTGTCACCTGTATGAAATTTCCATAATTCCAGGTTACTGCCGGTTCCAGTTCCGTGGCTGCCTTCATAACCAGTTTCAGATCGGTGAAATTAACACCGCCAAGGAGTAATCCGATAGGAGGCATGATTATGTCATTCACCACAGAGGAAACGATTTTACCAAATGCAGCGCCAATGATTATACCGACAGCCATGTCGACGACATTGCCCCGCAGTGCAAATGCTTTGAATTCATCAATTAGTTTCATAATTACGGGTTTAAGTTAATTATTAAAATTAAAATTTATAAGAAAATCCTACTCCGAATATCTCTTTGAACTGTACCAGAGAACCCACTGATCTCTCTTCATCAGTTACCTTGATCTTTATATCGTCATCATAAAGCAGGTGTGTGTTGAAACTTACAGAAATGTATTTGTTTATTTTCATACCGATCAGTGTTTCCCAGCTGACATCCACATTCTGGGGATTATGTGCATAATTGGAAAAGAGGTCCAGTTTAGTAGTGAAAGTAACATTTTTTAAAAATTCACTGGTAAAATCTGATCTTGAATAGATAGCTCTTACATATCCCCCTATTTCAGCCCTTGATTTTTCACCGGGCTTTACTCCGAAAGCTCCTGCTGCTGAAAGGTCACCATCAGTAACGAAAGTGAATTTTGCAGTAAGGGGTGCAACAAAGGCACTGAAATATGCATCGGGTTTATAATCCAGTCCGAGAGCCGTGAGAAGATAAGCCGGTGCAAAGAGATTTGAAATTTTTGTTTTTTCTTCACCATCATACTTGTAACCCGGCTGCATTTGTGTCTTAAAATTCAGCAGTCCGGCATAATACAGGTTTTTAAGTGCCTGTCTTCCGTATTTTGAAAGAAAATCAATTTTGTCATCAGTTTTTTTGTATCCTTCATCTCCCTGTTTGAGAAGACCATAACCGATATCCAGGGAATTATCCCAGGTAAATTTTTCGCCTTTCAGATTTGCAAACCGGCTGAATATTCCGTTTATTGCCATTGATTTCTGACCGCCTGCAGCCCAGTTCGTGAGCGAGGTCTGAGCAAGATTGACAGCAATTATCCCGCCTTTTGTCCAGCCTGTGACAGTATCGGCTGACTGAGTACGAAGATTCTTTTCACCCTCGGTAACCTGTCCCTGCACTGAAGCAATCAGTATAAAAGATAAAAGTGCCAAAGCATAGGTTTTCTTTCCTATATTCATGATAAATATTTTAAAATTTATACAATCGAGTAGGAGGAAAATGAAATAGGTTTCCTCCTATTTCATTTTCCGACCTCTCACACCACCGTACGTACGGATCACGTATACGGCGGTTCCTTAATACGCAACTCTTACCGAATCATAATAATCCAGAAGGAAAACGTACCCGGCCTTGCGTAAACGATCATTAGTAATCGTTCGGGACAGAATGAAACTATTGGCAATGTGCCAGTAGCCTTTCCTGGTGTTCGCCCACTCATAAGCCTTGTATTTGTTAATGCCAAGCTTAATTAAATTTGCCATTCTGGTCTTGATCCGTTTCCATTGTTTCCAAATGACCATACGTAGCCTGCGGCGATACCATGCGTCCATCTTCTCCAATAGTTTTCGCATATCGGCCAACTTGAAGTATTGCACCCAGCCTTTGATATACTTGCTAAGTGCTTCCTTCCGCCGTTGATTACCCCATCCGCTGCTTCTTGATGTCAACTGCTTAATTCGAGTCTTCATCTTTGTTACACTTTTTGGGTGTATCCGCAGCCGGCCTTCCCCCTTGAGTTGGTAGAAGGAGTAGCCAAGGAACTTGATGTCCTTCACGGTTGCAACCTGACTTTTGTCCCGATTGACTTTTAAGAATAACTTCATCTCAATGTAGGAAACGATGCTTTCCATAGTCCTTTCGGCACTGCGTCGGCTCTTGCAGAGTATCACCATATCGTCGGCATAGCGAACAAATTTATGTCCTCTCCTCTCAAGCTCCCAGTCCAGTTCGTTCAGCAGGATATTCCCCAGTAGCGGACTTAATGGCCCGCCTTGAGGGACGCCTTCATTGGTTTCTTCATAGCGGCCTTCCTGCATTACTCCTGCATTGAGGTATTTGTGGATCAGTGATACCACTCTTCCGTCCTTAATGGTTCGGGAAAGTACCTCTATCATCTTGCTGTGGTTTACGGTATCAAAGAACCGTTCCATATCTATATCTACAGCGTAAATATAGCCTTGAGTAATGTAGTCCCGGCATTTCCGAAGAGCCTGGTGGGCGCTGCGCCCGGGTCTGAACCCGTAGCTGTTGTCTGAAAATAGTGGCTCGTAAATCGAGGTCAGTCTTTGTGCAATGCTTTGCTGGATTACTCTGTCAACTACCGTGGGGATACCCAACTGGCGTTGTTTTCCGTTTTCTTTAGGTATGCATACCCGTCTAACAGGATTGGGGCGATATTTCCCCATTTGGATGGACTTAATAAGCATATCCTTGTTAGTGACAAGATAGCCCTTTAAGGACTCTACCTCCATCTTGTCCACTCCCCCTGCGCCTTTGTTGCGTTTTACTTGTTTGAAAGCTGCATTCAGGTTTGTGGGGGACAGAATATGTTCCAAAAGCCCGATTCCTAATCGATAATCATTGATGGTGAGGTTGTTTTCAGTTATCCACATAAATGTCTGCCCTTCCACGTAGCCTTCGGATTCCGTCCTATCTTTCCGTGGACAGGTCTTTGATTGCTCAAAGATTTTCTGCTTCTCTTCCTTCATGTCAGTAACATTCATTGACTACTCACTCGTTAAGGTTCAGCCCTTCCCACATCGAGTAGTTCTGTGGTACTATGGCCTCGGCTGACTTCTCACGATAAATCTTGTTTCAACCATGATTCATACTTTGTTTCTTCATGTCCGTGAGACCTCCCCGGGTAAGAACGATTACTTTCATCCCACCTGTCTGCTTCATTTACCCCGGTTACCCCGGACAGATTCGGACTTCGTTTTGATATGCAAACTCATCCGGTAACCATAGGCCTTTTATGAAGTTCCTTTTCGTCAGACCGGGATTTTGCCTCCGGCTTCCTTCAGATTCCACCTCACGATGGACACCCTTGCCTTTGGCTAACGCTTCCTACTGTCATGGCGCGTTCGGGACTTTCACCCTATAGTCATCGCCCATGCCGGGCGCACATA
>CAZFVQ010000038.1:0-34297 GCA_964522415.1 uncultured Rikenellaceae bacterium
GAATTATGAGGGCGGAAAAAGCTGCGCCTGTCAAGAATATCCTGGAATTCCTTGATGTTTATAGACTTAAGGATATAATCGACAGCCCTGATTCCTTCCGATACATCAAAGGCTTTTCCTGCAATCTCCAGCTCAGGACAATACTCCGTGATGAGCGAAACAATGAAATCAACTGAATTAGGCTCATCATCAATAATTATCGCTTTTAGTTTCCTTGTCATGTCATGATGGGAATTTCGATCTCAACGCGGGTACCTTCGGATTCCCCCCTGTCATTGTTCAGATCGGTAAAAGTTGTATGCAAACTGGTGCCATACAAGGAATTTATAAGATCAAGCCTTGAGGAAACAATCCGGGTTCCCAGGGAATCATGATCGACATTTTTCATTTTCCTGATTCTCTGCGCAGCTTCCCTTCCTATTCCATTATCCTGGATAATACAGCTTATATGATCCTCTTCAAGCTTCATGTCAATTGTAACAAGACCATGATTTTCCGCTGGCATCAGTCCGTGACATATTGAGTTTTCAACATATGGCTGAATAAGCATTGCGGGAACCTTGTATACCAGGGGATCAATATCTTCATCAATATTGATCTCATAGCTGAATTTATTATTAAATCTCAGTTTTTCAAGATCAAGATATAATGTAAGTGCCTCAAGTTCATCACGAAGGAGAATAGATGTCTTACTGGAATTATCCAGTATCTTACGCATGAGACATGAAAACTTTGTAAGATATGTGTTTGTTTCAAGTTCATCATGTCTGTACATATAATACTGTATCGAGTTCAGTGTATTGAAAATATAATGAGGATTCATCAATTCAGGATCCTGTTATTCTTCAGTCTGAGGGAGAGCAATGCCAGTTCCTTGTTGTGCGTATCTGCCTCATATCGTATTCTTGCATCTGTTATATCCCGGGTAGCTTCTGATTTAAGCCATTCATCACTGTATTCCTTAAACCTGACATATGCAAGATAGGCCTTTGCCGTATCTCCCGACTCCAGGTACATATTACTCATATCCATATATATCCATTGAAGATCAAAAAAATCATTCACCTGCCTGGCCTGGTCTATTGCCTTCTGGTAATACTCAATGGCTGTTTCGTAATCATTCAGATCGCGGTATATGGTCCCTATGTTGCCCAGAGAATTGGAGGCATAGGAGAACAATTTTGCCGGAAGACTGTAATTAAGTGATTTGTGGTAATAATACAGGGATGAATCATACATTTTTTCCAGATAGAAATTCCAGCCGGTATTTACCAGTGACAAAGAAGCAACAGAGGAATCATTTTTTATTTTTGCCAGTTTATAAGCGATCTTAAGCAGCGAATCTGCCTTCCTGAAATCATCTTCATCAACTCCTGCCTCTATCATCAGGAGCAGGCTTTGCCTGTATTCCGGAAAATCCCCGATAGTTTTATAGACATTCATCACTCCATGATAGCCCCGGGTTGTAATACCTTTCAGCCCTGCCTTTTCTGCCACCTGAACAGCTTTTCCCATTCCGCCGCCGTTTTCAGACCCCAGTACCAGTAAACGATTTCAAATGCTGGATTTATTGTGGTTTCCTTTCTCAGGCTCTCCTGCGCGGGTATAAGAACCGGTCCAAGCACATAGCGGTCATTAAGCGTGTCATAACATGCATAGGATGTCATGAATCCTGCATGAAATGAGAAGCAACAGTGATATTGCAAATTATATCCTTGAACTTGTAATTAATATTGAATAAAACACTTACTTTTATCTGATTTTCCCAGCACAGAAACTAAAGAAGGATAAAATGAAATCACAGAGCAAATACAAATTTCCGGTTTTGGCCGCAACATTGATTCTTATACCCCTGATACTGACAGGACAGAGCAATAAACCGGGTGAGGAATATGTTCCGGAAGTAGGCCAGCAGGGTAAGGATGTGGTCTGGGTGCCCACACCGCAGGAGCTTGTTGATACAATGCTTTCAATAGCAAAAGTTACTCCTTCTGATTTCGTTATTGACCTGGGTTCGGGAGACGGCCGTACAGTTATATCAGCAGCCAAAAGAGGCGCAAAGGCTCTGGGAATTGAATATAACTCAGACATGGTCAGCCTTTCAAAAAGGAATGCTGCAAGGGCTGGCGTCAGTGGAAAAGCAGAATTCATTGAAGCCGACCTGTATGACACCGATTTGTCAAAGGCCACTGTTATTACCATGTTTCTTCTTCCCGAAATCAACCTCAAACTCAGACCAAGGCTCCTGGAACTCAAGCCGGGTACAAGGATTGTTTCAAACACGTTTACAATGGGAGAATGGGAGGCTGACATCCATGTCACAACCGAAGACAACTGGAACAGCTGGAACACTGCCCTTTTATGGATTGTACCGGCCAGAGTTGAGGGTACGTGGAAATTAGGCAAGAATGAGCTTATCCTGACCCAGGAGTACCAGATGGTACAAGGCAGGCTCAGGCAGGGTGAAAAAACAGTCACTATCAGTGGCGGAAGACTGAATGGAAATGAAATAACATTCAGGGCAGGTGATTATTTATATACCGGCATTATAAACGGCAACAGGATGTCAGGCAAGGTGTCGGATTCTGTTCTCGGCAATACAAGTGACTGGACAGCAATTCGTTAAGTCCTTGGCCTGAAGTAGTTCCGCAATCTATTCCTTAAACCAAGTAGTTCCGCAATCTGTTACTTAAGCCCTGAACCCTACAAACAAGTTCTTCTTTAAAATGCCGTTCATGTCCCGGCCTTACGGATATCTGTTGTATACCTTACACGGGACCAGACCCTGTCGCCCATTAATTATTGCTTCAACTGCCCTTTCAACAGCATCTGCAGTCCGCTAACTTCATCCCTGAATCTTGCGGCTTCAATAAAATCAAGCTCTGAAGCTGCTTTTTCCATTTTCTTTCTTGTTGTTTCAATAGCTTTCCCGAGAGCTTCGCGGTTCATGTACTTTATTACAGGATCAGCTGCAATATCCGAATGTACGGGTTCAATATAGGCTTTTACCGAAACACCCTTTTTACTGAGTCCGGCCAGGATAGTTCCGGTTTTTCTGACAATCTGGGCAGGAGTTATACCCATTTCGGCATTGTATTGTAATTGTTTTTCCCGTCTGCGGTTTGTTTCATTGATTGTCATCTGCATACTGTTGGTGACAGTGTCAGCATACATAATAACTTTGCCGTTAAGGTTACGGGCAGCCCTCCCGGCTGTCTGGGTAAGTGATCTGGCTGATCTCAGGAAGCCCTCCTTGTCGGCATCAAGTATGGCTACCAGCGATACTTCAGGGAGATCCAGACCTTCACGGAGGAGGTTCACCCCCACAAGGACGTCAAACTCCCCTGCCCTTAATCCTTCCATGATCTCTATGCGCTCAATGGTATCAATGTCCGAATGTATATATCTGCTCTTTATATCAAACTTTATGAAATAGGCATTCAGTTCTTCGGCCATTCTCTTGGTTATGGTAGTAACAAGGGTTCTCTCGCCGTTCAGGGTTCTCTCTCTTATTTCATCCATAAGGTGATCTATCTGGTTCAGCGTCGGCCTCACCTCCACGGGCGGATCCAGCAGTCCGGTAGGTCTCAGAACCTGATCAACAAACACTCCTTCACTTTTTTCAAGTTCATAGTCTGCCGGGGTTGCACTCACATAAATCACCTGGCCTGTGAGAGACTCGAACTCTTCAATACGCAAAGGCCTGTTGTCCAGTGCAGCAGGTAATCTGAATCCATATTCAACCAGTGTCTGCTTCCGGGAATGATCTCCGCCGTACATACCCCTGATCTGGGGAATGCTCACATGGCTTTCATCAATAACAGTAATAAAATCCCGGGGGAAATAATCAAGCAGACAGAATGGTCTGGTACCTGCCGGGCGACCGTCAAAATAACGGGAATAATTTTCTATCCCGCTGCAATATCCAAGTTCCTTTATCATTTCAAGATCGTATGACACTCTCTGCTCAAGTCTTCTGGCTTCTTCCTTCTTTCCTATATCATTGAAATATATCACCTGTTTAACCAGATCATCCTGTATTTTGCCTGTTGCCTGATTTATTCTTTCACGGGTTGTGACAAATATATTGGCAGGATAAATGATATAGTCATCCACTTTTTCAAAAACATCACCGCTCAGGGGGTCGAATGTATAGATCTCTTCAACCTGATCGCCAAAGAATATCACCCGGACGGCAATATCGGCATACGCGGGAAAAATATCCACTGTATCTCCCCTCACCCTGAATGTACCGTGCCGGAATTCAAGTTCATTCCGGGAATACAGGCTGTCAACCAGTTTTCTGAGAAACTGGTTTCGCCCGGTCTTTTTTCCGCTTGTAACATATATGGTATTGGAATGATAATCATCCGGATTACCGATTCCGTAAAGACAGGAAACAGAAGAGACTACCAGTACGTCCTTTCTTCCCGACAAAAGAGCAGATGTTGTACTGAGTCTCAGTTTTTCAATATCTTCATTTATCGAAAGATCTTTTTCAATATATGTGTCAGTAACGGGGAGATATGCTTCCGGCTGATAGTAATCATAATATGAAACGAAATATTCAACACGGTTTTCCGGAAAAAACTGCCTGAATTCACCATACAACTGTGCTGCAAGGGTCTTGTTATGACTAAGTATCAGAACCGGCCGCTGTGCTTTTTCTACAGCATTTGCTATTGTGAAAGTCTTCCCTGAACCGGTCACCCCGAGCAGAGTCTGATAAGGAACACCCTTTTCCAGTCCTTCGGCAAGCTGTCTTATTGCCTCGGGCTGATCGCCTGTGGGTACAAAATCTGATACCAGCTTGAAATTCATGATTGACAAATAGCTGTTTGCTTTTGTTTTCAAAAGCAAAATTATAAATAATCCCGGAGATGACTGAAATAATACAAAGTTCCGCAGGATTCTGTTCCGGCAATAATGACATTCTGTCACCCATAAGAAAAGGCGCCTCTGCAGCGCCTCTTCTTTCCGGAAATTTCCGGTATATTAACCTAAATAACCCTTCAGAAGTTTACTTCGCGATGTATGTCTTAGCCTGCGGATCGCTTTTTCCTTTATCTGTCTAACCCTTTCACGGGTAAGGCCGAATTTTTCTCCTATTTCCTCCAGTGTCATCTCCTGGCATCCTATGCCGAAAAAATATCTGATTATATCCCTTTCCCGTTCGGTAAGTGTGGCAAGGGCACGGTATATCTCCCTTGATAATGATTCATCCATCAGCAGCTTGTCGGCAACAGGTGAATCAATATTCGTCAGGACATCGAGAAGACTGTTGTCTTCACCTTCAATAAAAGGAGCATCAACAGAAATATGTCTCCCTGAAACCTTCAGGGTATCCGTGACCTTTTCCTTGGGTAATTCGAGTACTTCGGCAAGCTCTTCGGGAGTCGGAGCACGTTCATTCTCCTGTTCAAACCTCGAAAAAGCCTTATTGATCTTGTTCAACGATCCTACCTGGTTGAGGGGGAGCCTTACGATTCTGGACTGTTCTGCCAGGGCCTGCAATATTGATTGCCTGATCCACCACACAGCATAGGATATAAATTTGAATCCCCTGGTTTCATCAAATTTTTCCGCAGCCTTTATCAGACCAAGATTGCCTTCATTGATAAGGTCAGGAAGACTCAATCCCTGATTCTGATACTGTTTTGCAACGGAAACAACGAAACGGAGATTTGCCTTGGTGAGTTTCTCGAGAGCATATCTGTCTCCCTTCTTAATTCGCTGAGCCAGTTCAACCTCTTCTTCTACCGATATCAACTCCTCTTTACCAATTTCCTGTAAGTACTTGTCAAGTGATGCACTCTCTCTGTTTGTTATGGATTTGGTAATTTTTAGCTGTCTCATGCTTTTTGAAAAATTGTCGCAAAGTTAATATTATACTATAAAATAACAAAAAAATTTAACAGTTGTTGTCAACAGAAAACTATTAATATTTTAAATTGTTATCAACCTGTTATTTATATATTTTTTCATCCTTTTTTTTATTCAGGGTGAAAGAATAATGGTCCGGATTCAGACAGGCCCGGAACCCAAAAGGCTCCGGACAAGCCAGGTTCAAAAACAGTGCCGGGAAACCTGCTGAACCTGTTAAACCGAACCATGATTTTAACGAACCCGGAAACTGCCGGATCAGTTTCCGTATTGAAAGTGGAATTCCCTTCCTTCCGGCGTAATACCGGCAATTGATTTCAGTGACTTTTCACTTGTTCCTGCTGCCGAGCGAACATCTTCAGAACTGTTTATCTTCTTATTGTTGATTGCTGTAATTATTGTTCCGCGCCTTATTCCCAGATCTCTGAAAAGTCCGTCGCCTATCTCAACAATTTTAACCCCACTGCTGATGCCATACGTCCTTTTATCAGCTGAACCCAATGATTCAAACCTGGCTCCGAACACTGCACCACTTCCTGAACCCCGTGGAACCACATCGGTTGTTCCGGAAATATTCTTAAGAGTCAGTGAAGCCGTGTTTTCCTTGCCGTTTCTGATATATATGATATTTACCCTGTCGCCCGGACGATGCTTCCCAACCTGTTCCTGAAGCTCTGTGGCATTATTAACTGCAATGCCGTTAAACCTGATGATCACATCATCCTTTTTGAGATTGGCATCTGCTGCGGAACCACCTTCCCGCACATCTGTGATCATTGCACCCTTGACTTCGGACAGTTTCTTCTGCTCTGCAATTTCGGAAGTTACATCAGTTATATTAACACCTATCAGTGCACGCTGCACCTCTCCGTATTGTCTGAGATCTTCAACCGCCTTGTGCACAATGCTTACCGGAATGGCAAAGGAATTACCGGCGTACGCACCACTAGGGGAGTAGATTGCAGAAGTTATTCCTACAAGCATTCCTCTGGTGTCAACGAGTGCCCCGCCACTGTTGCCCATGTTCAGGGCTGCATCAGTCTGTATAAATGATTCAATCCTGTAATCGTTGTCAAGAATGCCCAGATTTCTTCCCTTGGCACTTACAATACCAGCGGTTACGGTTGAGGTAAGATTGAAGGGATTGCCCACTGCCAGAACCCATTCTCCCACCTTCAGCTTATCCGAGTCACCATATTTCAGGAAGGACAGATTTTCCGCTTTTATTTTCAGAAGGGCGATATCCGTGCTGGGGTCGCGACCTATCAGTTCCGCATTGAAAACCCTGTTATCGTTCAGTTTTACTTCAATATTTTCAGCATCCTCGATAACATGATTATTGGTAATGATATATCCGTCTGATGATATTATCACGCCTGATCCAAAACCGGCAATTTCCCTGGGCCTGCTTCGGTAACGATCGCCGTAGAACCACTCCATGATCGGATTATTGGGCTGCTGAACCATGGATTTTGTGCGGACATGAACAACTGCATGAACTGTCTGTTCTGCTGCATAAGTAAAATCAATCTGGCCCGGCATGGTCTGAAGAGCCGTAAGGTAAGCCCTGGCTTCGGCAACTTCGGTCCGGGAACTGTCTTTTGCCGCTACTGCAGCTGGCTTGTCAGCTATTCTGGTATATGCAAAAAGTGCTATTGCAGCTCCCAGAACAGCCATAAGCAATGCACCTAATAAATTTCTGCCTTTCATATCTTTAAAATTTAAAATGTCAGTTTTGTGAATTCTTTACACTAATATCAAATTTTATGCCTGATAAAAGATTAATATCTTTATAACCATTTTCCGTGCAAATTGTTTTACAAAGATCGTGCATTTTTTCTATGATTTTCAATATTTTAGAATGATTTAACAACACTTTAACAATGATGACAGTCACTTTTAACAAATACCAGGGAGCGGGTAACGATTTCGTTATCATGGATAACCGCAGGAATATAATAAATCCTGACAATTCAATTCTTATTAACAGATTATGCGACCGGAGATTCGGTATCGGGGCCGACGGATTAATTCTTATTTCTGAAATAAAAGGATATGATTATGAAATGAAATACTTCAATTCCGACGGGAAACTTGGTTCAATGTGCGGAAACGGCGGAAGATGTGCAGCTCATTTTGCTATGAATCAAGGCATAGCCGGAAAAGAACAAAAATTTATGGCTTTCGATGGCCTCCATGAAGCACAGGTGGATAATAATACCGTCCGGCTTCAGATGGCAGATGTAAGCAGCCACAGGATAGTGGATGACAATTATTTTATCAACACCGGATCGCCTCACTATATTCTTTTCACTAATGATGTGGACAATATGAACGTATATGAGGAAGGGAAAAGGATCAGATGGTCGGAAAAATTCGCACCCGGCGGAACCAATGTAAATTTTGTCCAGGTTATTGACAATGGACTTAAAATAAGAACATTCGAAAGAGGTGTTGAAGATGAAACCCTGGCATGTGGTACCGGCGTAACAGCATCTGCCATTGCTTCAGTATTGAAAGGACATTTTGGCACTTCACCCGTTGATGTAAGGGCAAGAGGCGGTAATCTCAGAGTGGAATTTGAAACAGGCAATACCAGAATCTGTAATATCTGGCTGACCGGACCTGCCACTTTTGTATTCGAAGGGAAAATAGATGTCTGATAAAAATATCATTATTAATATGAAATCACGTTTCTCATAAAGGGGAGAAAAATGAATGGCCATGCCTGAAAAAAAAAATTGCCAATTCCGGATATCTCCGGAAAGCCGGATACGGAATTAATTAGCCGGGAGTTGAAAGTCAGGAGATAAAGTGTAAGGATGCAAATAAAAGGAATCGGAACCAGGGAATTGTGAGCAAAGAGAAGCTATACGGGAAAACACTGAATGAACTTGTTTCTGTGGCTAAAAATGCCGGACTGCCGGGCTATTCGGCAAAACAGATTGCAGACTGGCTGTACAGGAAAGAGATTAACAGCGTTGACGAAATGACAAACCTCTCAAAAAAAATGAGGGAAAAGGTCTCAGCGGATTATGAGATCGGTCTTTCTGCCCCGGTAAGTGTTTCAGAAAGCAGGGACGGAACAAAAAAATACCTTTTCAAAGTACTCTCCGGCAAATACATAGAGTCAGCTTTTATTCCTGAAAAAAACAGGGCTACATTATGTGTTTCTTCCCAGGCCGGATGCAGGATGGCCTGCATTTTTTGCATGACAGGCAGACAACATTTCCAGGGAAACCTCTCATCGAACGAGATACTTAATCAGTTCCGCAGTATTCCTGAATTCAGTATTCTCACTAATATTGTCTTCATGGGAATGGGAGAACCTCTCGACAATATTGAAGAGGTTCTTAAAAGTCTGGAGATACTTACTGCGGAATGGGGATACGGATGGAGCCCTACAAGAATTACACTGAGTACCATAGGACTGAAAAACAGGATAAGGGAATTTCTTGAAAAAAGCCGCTGCCACCTTGCAATAAGCCTCCATTCCCCTTTCGACGGGGAGAGGGCAAAGCTCATACCCGTACAAAGATCCAGCCGGATGAGAGAGGTAATTGATATAGTAAGGGAATATGATTTTGCCGGACAGCGAAGAATATCCTTTGAATACATACTTTTCAGCGGACTGAATGATACACCGGCACATGTAAGGGAACTGGCCCGTCTCGTCAAGGGTCTCAAATGCCGGATAAACATTATCCGCTTTCATGAAATACCCGGAACTGAATTGAAAAGTCCCGGTCAGGAGGAAGCAGAACGTTTCAGGGATGCCCTGAACAAAAAAGGGATACCTGCGACGGTAAGAGCATCCCGTGGCGAAGATATTGGCGCCGCATGCGGATTGCTTTCAACCCTGGAACAAAACACAAACATAAAAGGAATCACTGAATGAATTTTAAAGTTGCCATAAGGAGATGTAGTGAATACAATGCAGATGAGATGGTTGACCTTATTGCTGATATTTATAAAAGCTGTGATGGTCCGGATCCCCGAAATAAAAGGATTCTGCTAAAACCCAATATTCTTACAGATACCGATCCCCTGAAATGCGTATCAACCCACCCGTCAGTTGTCGAAGCGATGATAATTTATCTCCGGTCACAGGGAGCCACGGTCCTGGTGGGTGATTCTCCGGCCGTACACCTGAAGGGCTTCAGGGGAAACAAATCAGGCATAGGTCCCGTCTGTGAAAAGAGCGGAGCAGAATGGGTCGATTTCCTGATTTCACCCTCCAGTGTGCCGGTTGGCAGCGGCCGGGTCAGGATTGCTTCAGTAATCAGGGAAGTCGATCTGATAATATCACTTCCAAAATTCAAGAACCATGAATTATTACTCTTTACCGGTGCAATAAAAAACACTTTGGGACTGGTTCCGGGATTTACAAAAGCCCGTCAGCATGCAATTCACCAGGACAGGAACAGGTTTGCAGAATTTCTTGTTGATCTCAATGAATCAGTATTGCCTCATTTCTTTCTGATGGATGCGGTCAGAGGAATGGAAGGTCCCGGTCCCGGTCAGGGAATTCCGGTTACCATTGGTGCACTTATCGGATCCTCAAATCCTCTTGCCCTGGATATTATTGCAACAACTCTGGCAGGTTATGATCCCCTGACGATTCCGACAAACCTGGAAGCCCTCAGGCGGGGCAAATGGCTCAGGGATAAAAATGAAATAATTTATGACGGGCCTGAACTGGAATCCCTGATCAAAAAAGATTTTAAAAGAATATTCGAATCCGGATCTAAAAACACCCTGTTTAAATTCATATTCAAGAGGTTTAAACGGATACGAAGATTTCAGAGAAGACCGGTATTTATACACCGGAACTGTAGCGGCTGCACGGAATGTATCAAAATATGTCCGGTAAATGCAATCAGAATGCATACAGAAAAGAAAAACCATGTTGTCCTGACCGACAGGCAATGTATACGTTGTTTCTGTTGCAGCGAAGTATGCCGGTACAATGCCGTGGAAATCAGGCGGAAGTTTTTCGGTGTCTGAAGAACAAAACCCCGGGCGTCTATCCCTGCATACCCAGACGTTTATTCTTGTATACCTAGGCGTCTATCCTAGCATATCGTGCATGTGTTTCAATAAATTCCCTTCTCGGAGGTACCTCATCACCCATGAGCATTGAGAAAATATGATCAGCTTCTGCAGCACTGTCTATCGTAACCTGCCTCAAGGTCCTGGTTTCAGGGTTCATGGTCGTATTCCACAACTGTTCCGCATTCATTTCCCCGAGGCCCTTGTAACGCTGTACTGTAACTGAAGAATCCTTCCCCTGCCCCAGCTCCGTGACGGCAGCGTTTCTTTCCTCTTCCGACCAGCAGTATCTTTCAACCCTCCCCTTTTTTATAAGGTAGAGCGGAGGTGTGGCAATAAAAAGATTCCCTCCCTTTATCAGATCCTGCATATACCTGAAAAAGAAAGTCATAATCAGAGTGGTTATATGTGAACCGTCAACGTCCGCATCTGTCATAATTATGATCTTATGATATCTCAGTCCGGAAATATTAAGGGCCTTGCTGTCTTCCTCGGTTCCGATGTTTACCCCCAGGGCAGTAAAAATATTCTTTATCTCTTCACTTTCATAAATCCTGTGCTGCATGGCTTTTTCCACATTCAGTATCTTGCCCCTGAGAGGCAGGATAGCCTGAAACTTTCTGTCACGGCCCTGTTTTGCAGTACCCCCGGCTGAATCCCCTTCAACCAGATATATCTCACAATTGGCCGGATCACGGTCGGCACAGTCAGCCAGTTTTCCCGGCAATCCTGATCCGGAGAATTCATTCTTCCTCTGTACCAGTTCCCGTGCTTTCCGGGCTGCATGACGCGCTGTCGCGGCAAGAATGACTTTCTGTACAATTATTCTGGCATCCTTGGGATTCTCTTCGAGATAGTTTGTCAGCATTGCGCTAACCGCCTGGTCAACAGCACCCATTACTTCCGAATTCCCCAATTTTGTTTTTGTCTGGCCCTCGAACTGCGGCTCAGCTACCTTTACGGAAATTACTGCAGTAAGTCCCTCACGGAAATCGTCACCGTTTATGTCAAATTTCAGCTTGGCTGCAGCTCCTGAATCCTCGGCATATTTCTTCAGCGTCCTGGTCAGGCCCCTGCGGAATCCCGCAAGATGTGTTCCCCCTTCAATTGTATTTATATTATTGACATAGGAATGCACATTTTCCGAGAAGGAATTATTGTACTGTAATGCAATCTCAACGGGAAAATCCGTCTTGTCGAAATTGATATGAATAGGTTTTTCAATTATTCTTTCCCTGTTGGCATCGAGATAATGAACGAATTCCTGAAGTCCGTTTTCCGAAAAAAATTCAGTGTAAAGAGACTGGCCTCCGTTACCGTTTTCAACAAGCTCCCGGAGATCTTTCAGTGTAAGAAGAATGCCCTTGTTCAGGAAAGCAAGTTCTCTCAGTCTGGCTGCAAGAATCTCATAATTAAAATCCAGAGTCTGAAAAATCGTGCCATCGGGTTTAAAGGTAATGCTGGTTCCGGATTTATCACTCTCTCCAATAACTTCAACTTTGCTGAGGGGTTTACCTTTCTGATAGATCTGCCTGAACAGTTTGCCTTCGCGACATACTGTTGCAGTCAGTTCCGAGGAAAGTGCATTTACACAGGAAACACCTACTCCATGAAGGCCGCCGGATACTTTATAGGATCCCTTGTCAAATTTTCCGCCGGCATGCAACACTGTCATAACAACTTCAAGTGCCGATTTCTGTTCCTTTTCCATGATTCCCGTAGGGATTCCCCTTCCGTCATCTGTAACCGTTACGGAACCGTCTTCATGTATTATTATATCTATCCTGCTGCAATAGCCGGCAAGAGCCTCGTCAATTGAATTATCAATAACCTCATAGACAAGGTGATGCAGACCCTTTACACCAATATCCCCGATATACATTGCAGGTCTCTTTCTTATTGCCTCAAGCCCTTCAAGAACCTGAATACTCTCCGCAGAATATTTTCTGTCATCCTGCAATATGTTCATTTCCTCATCCATTTTTAGCTAACTTTTTAAAGGGTACAGTTTTTGGATTACATGCTCCATGAATTTCCTGAAGGAGATCATCCGCTTTTTATTCTGCTCTGACTAATTATGCATTTTTCCGGGAGAAAGCATCTGAATATTCCATTAATCACCGGCATACGGAACATCCTCTCTTCAGAAGTGATAAATAACTGAATTCATGTTCATTAATCATGTCTGCAAATATACAAAAATATTCTGTTTTCCCACAGGAAAAGCACTTCGTTTTTATACACAATTTGTTGAAAAAATCAACAACCGAAGAGCCTGACAAAAAGATGAAAGACCAGAATTGTATATTCCGGCCGGTTTAAACCCGGGAATCAGGTTACTGTCTGTACATCTGTGTTATAGACTATATGTCAGACCAATCATAAACATGAATCTCTGAGTGGGGTAAAATGCCCAGTCATAATTCCTGCTGAAATCAATATTGTTAACTCTGGTCCAGAGGGAAAGGATCTTGGTGTACCTGTACTCCGCACTCAGATTCGTGTTGACATGTACCGGGGATGTAAAAACATAGTCTTCCTGTGGGATTGACATATTGCTCCTGTTCACAATAAAGTTTCGCCTGCCGAGGCCTGTCAGCTCAATTCCTGCAATAATCTTGTTCCTGAGATTGTATTTAAGACCGATCTGTGCATCCCAGGGTTGTTTACCCCATGGATATTCCTGTGTTTCAAGTTTATAACTATAGTAGTTCGTACTGCTCCTGTAGCTTATTTTGTTCCCGATAACACCGTTTATTTCAGCATGCAGGTTAAACAGTTCAAGATTATCGGGTACAACCATGAAATAATTACCCACCCGGGGTTCAGGCAGGGGATCATCATCAACCAGGTTGGAATAGAACAACATATTCCGGATCATTGAGTATGAGGCTGAAAGCACATAATTTCCCCCGATACCCGTATTGCCTTTCAGTCCTCCCGACAGCACAAGCTGATGGCTTGTATTGGGAAGTGCAAAAAGGCTTCCGTTACGAAGAAGGAAGGGGTTTTCATCAACGATCCTGTCCGGCGTATTTTTTTCAAGTTTTCCTGACAGCCGCGCAAAGAAATTAATATAGGATGGCACTATACTGAATCCCATTCTTGCATCGGGATAGAAATGGAACTTCACTGAAGAACTTGTGTCACTGTCAAGAAGCAACTGTATCCCTAGCCTGAAGTTCCATTGTGCAGAACTCTTGGAAATAAAGGGACTCAGGGCAACCACATATCTGCCGGAGCGGGAAATTTCCCTGGACGGCCGGTAAAAATCCATTTCCAGGCCTGCTCCCATATAGAGGTCCCGATAGGTCTTTGCCATGTAGCCGGCCAACTCCAGGCTGTTTTGTGACAAATTCCTGTCGCTGAAAAAATAGCTGTAGGCCACGTCAAAATCATATGAGAAGTCTGTTGAATCCAGGGTAAGGGATGCAAATGACACAGCTGCCCCGATTTTGCTGTATGGAATCCTTATATCCTTCTTTTCAGGCTCATAAGCAACAATACTTGTATCATAGCCATAGGCGTGTCTGGTTTTCTGGGAATAATCAATTGAAGCTTCAAGATAATTATCATGAAAAAACTTTTTGCCAAAGAGAGAAACATCATTGTCCATGTATCCGGCGAACACTCTTTTGTCATTCTGCAGTTTCACCTTCCCGTGTGTTGAATAGTGCTTTGCATAGAGTCCGTATATTCCCTCCCTTGAACGTTCATTTGTAATGCTGATTTCGGCCAGGGGAGAATAATAGTTGCCCAGTCCGAGATTAACATGGCTTTTATACAGTTTTTCAAGCGGGTCGGGAACAATGGCTGCCGCCTTGATTGGATTAATCGTATATTCCGGACTGTAAGGGTTTGTGTTTACAGTATAGGTGAACTCAGGCCTTACCACTGAAGTATCCCTGATCACAGGCAGGAAGCTTTTTTTCCTGAAATCCGTAAGTGAAGGTATAAACGGATTATATAGGGTCACTTCTCTTTTCAGTTCCTGTTCCTGTGAAAACAGATCAACAGCGATCAGCAGTAGGAGGATTATATTCAGAAGATTTCTTTTCATCATGTTGCCATATTTGCTTTTCACATATTATTCTGGTCGAGGGCTGCAAGTCTCGTCCTGACATCATCCAGAATCCCGTCATCACTGATGGTATAATAATCCCTGATACTTTCCAGGGTAACTCTTGCCTGCAGCATATCCCCCTTCTTTACTGAGATATCCGACAGCAGAAGGAATATTTTTGCCATCCAGTATTGATGGGGGGATTTCTGATCGATGAACTCCTGGATTATTCTTTCCGACTCATCGCTTCGATTCTTCATATGGAGGATCTCTGCAATCCTGTATTTGGATTCGGCCCCTTCCGAGCTTACCACTTCTCCCGCCGTTCTGCGGAAATCCGTCAGAGCCTCGTCAAAATTGTTCAGACTGTAATTTGCCTTTGCTCTCATAAATATTGCTTCCCTATGCAACTCATCCGGAATATTTGCATTTTTATTTATCTTGTCCACTGCTGCTATTGTTCTTCCTGCATCCCCGAGCTGATAAGCTGATCTTAACTGTCCCCTTAATGAAACAATCAGGTTTTCCGGATTGCTGGCAGCAGTTTCAAGCTTCTCATAATAGCCCAGGGAAATCAGGTAATCCTCATTGTTATATGAAAGGCCGGCGGCAGAAATCAGCGACTGCTCCGTGAATTGATTATTGGGAGCCGCTACAACGGCAGAATACAGGTTCAGTGCCTCATCATCCTTCCCTTCGGATCTCCGGCATTCGGCAAGATAGAAGCGGGCATTCTGAACAAATCCTCCGGCAGGAAACTCCCTCAGATAACTTTCAAGAACACCCGCTGCCCTCTGGTAATTTCCTGACATATAAAGATTTTCTCCCGATGCATAAAGCAAGGAATCCTTTTCGGAGAGATTGATACCACCATAACCCTGAATAGTTCTGGCATAGCTAAAATATGATTCAACATCATTCATTTCCACATAGGCATTTCTCAGGCCTGTCATGGCGCTTCTTGCCTCGGGAGTCGCCTTGTAGTTCTCGATAACCCTTTTATATTGCTCAACAGCCTTGTTGTTCTGGCCCGTGTTATAATAAAGAAGTCCCAGCTGTACAAGTGCACGGGGCACAAAGGGACTTGATCCGTATGAATTCACTATACTGTTGAAGTCTGCTTCCCCTCTTGAGTAATCCTCAAGCAGGGTATATGCACGCCCGCGTTCAAAAATGGCATTAGGGATATAGGAAGAAGAAGGAAATCTTGTGATAAGAGAGCTCAGAACATCAGCCTTTCCGCGTTCATTGTTTATCAGACCCAGGGAAAAGGCTTTCTGGAACATGGCATAATCTGCGTCCGTTTTGCCCTGATCAATAACTTTATCATAATAATCTATGGCTGTCCGGTAATTGGTCGAAATGAAATAACAGTCTCCCAGCCTGTTCCTTGTATCAGCCACCAGATCGGTTTTTGAATTTCCTCCTTCTGATTCAAAGGCTTTGAAGTGAACAATGGCGTTCGGATAATCCTTCATATTAAAGAAAGTGTAACCAAGATTGTATCTTAGCATGGAACTCTCATTCAGGTTCAATGAGCCCGGTATCCCCAGAAAAGTCACATAATCCTTTCTTGCTTCTTCATATCTGCCCAGGCGGTAATATGCCTCTCCCATCCAGTAAATTGCCCTTGCCCTTAACTGCCTGTTGTATTTTTCATACTGCAATGATTTGTTGAACATATCAACAGCCCCTTCCAGTGTAAGATTGCTGAACATCTCGAGTCCCCTGAAAAATGCCGCACGCTGATAGGCTTCCTCCAGTCTGGCATCCTTGTTACGGATTTTGTCAAGAGAATTCAGTGCCGCACTGTAATTCCTGTCCTGCAAATATGCCAGGACAAGATAATTATAAGCTTCCTCAATCCTGTCAGATCCCGGAAACAGGTTTACATATTCCTGAAAAGATTTAATGGCTTCACCAAAAGGAGAATATGAAAGCTCAAAGGTGATCTTTGCATAGTTAAAAAGAGCATCCTCCTGTATCTTTCTGTCAAAATCGGGTTTTGCAGCTTCCGCAAATCCGAATTTAGCTCTGTCCTTATTATTCAGTCTCAGGTAACAATCCCCGAGAACATACCAGATATTCTGACTGAGTATATCCGATCTTACTCCTATCTCCTCAAGCACTTTGATTGCCTTATCATAATCTCCGGCCTTGTAGTAGCAATATCCCAGCTGATATTTGTCCTCTCTTTCTCCTGTTTTTGTTCCTTCAGCGAATTTTTCCAGATAGGGCAGGGCTTCCGTGTAATTCTGCTTATTGAAATAGGCATCCCCGATGAAGCGGTACAATTCAACTGCACGATCCTTTCCCGCCCTGTCTGTCAGAGCGGGTGCAATCTCCAGTATCTGGTCATAATCTTTTTTGATATAAAGGATCTGTACTATGTAATAAGGTACAATACTGCCGAATGTGTCATTATCCCTGAGGCGGTTAAAGCCTTCCAGGGCAGTTTCGTACATCTTCTCCTCATAGGCAATCTGGGAGTAATAGTATATCGCCGGTATGGAATATTCGTTATCTGTATCCTTTATCTCGGAGAACATGACCAGGGCACGCGGCTTCTGGCCGCGCATATAATGTGAGTAGCCAAGGTGGAAATAATATTCCGGAAGTTCTTCGGGCGGCAGTTCCTGCCTGTTCACTTCTTCAAGGTGGGTAATGGTCTTCCGGTAGTTTTTATTTTGATAGAAATAATTTCCGAGGGCAAGCCTGGCTTCATTTATTCTGGGACTCTCAGGATGCATTTTTATAAAGGTGAGCACCTGATATTCCGCATCCGGATTGAAGAGCTTTACCGATGAAAGGGCCCTGTAATACCGCGCATCCGTGAGAGAAAGAATATCGTTGTTGTCAGGATCGCTCAGGTAGAGATCAAAAAGCCTGATAGCTGCAGGATATTTTTCCTTGTTATAAAATTCCATGGCCCTTTTGAATTCAGATGAATACCCGCTCCCCGAAAAAGCCACCTGGGAACCCGCCCGGAATGAGAACAGCGTAAGTATAGCGGAGATTAGCAAAAATCCTCTTTTGTTCATAATTTGTATCATTAACCTTTTCCTCTTCAGGCCATAACGGCTATACAACAACAGTTTTGGCAAACAGCTGCAAAATTACAATTATATAAACGCCCCCGAAGGGTCTTTATTATTGTTTTTTTCAACATGCGGGGCTTAAATTACCATTTCTTTCATTAATTTGCACCATCCAAACACACAGATATGCAAAGTTCACTTCCTCCTGAACTGATTATTGAACTTAAGGATTGTCAGATATGGCAGCAGGACAATCTGGTATTGTCAGACGTAAACCTGAATGTCGCAAAAGGTGAACACATTTACCTGGTCGGCAGGGTAGGAAGCGGCAAGACAAGCCTTATAAAAACAATAAATGCACAGCTGCCCCTGAAGCAGGGGAAGGCTGTCGTTGCGGGCTTTGATCTGGCCGGTCTTAAAAACCGGGATATTCCTCTGCTCAGGCGAAAACTTGGCATAGTATTCCAGGATTTTCAGCTGCTGACCGACCGGCCGGTAAGCGACAATCTCGGTTTTGTTCTCAGGGCAACGGGATGGAAGGACAGAAATGATATCAACAACCGTATTGGTGAGGTTCTGGAGAAAGTCGGACTGGGTCACAAGGGATACAAGCTGCCTCATCAGCTTTCAGGAGGTGAACAGCAGCGTGTTGTAATAGGAAGGGCCCTGCTGAACAATCCGGATATCATACTTGCAGATGAACCGACAGGAAATCTTGATCCCGAGACATCTGAAGGCATCATCAGACTGCTTGTGGACATAAGCAAAACCGGCAGGGCAGTTATCATAGCAACCCATAATCACACAATTCTCAGGAGATTCCCTGCCCGGACAGTGAGATGCCAGGATGGCAGGCTGATACCGGTTGATGATGACGAGGAAATCGAACTGGAAAAACTGTAGAACAAAGGGATTGTCAGCCGGGATTCACGGAAATTCAGGCTGTACTGTTCCTCACCGGAATAATCTGACGGGCCATGGCAGTCTGTTGCAGTAATTCCGGTAAAAAGGAATGCTTTTACTTCCGAACGACTCCATGAAGGAAGCAATGGAAGGTATTGATGAACCCGCAAAATCAAGGATCGTTCCTGTCCCCGCCGACTCTTTTATAAGCTCATTGACAATATGATAACCAATTCTCCTTCTGCGGCTTTCCTGGGAATTCGCTACAAATAGCATTGTTTTCCTGCCTTTTACCTCAGTTATGAATATGCCGTAAATAAGTCTTTTCGCAGTATCCCTGATTCCAAGTATCCTGCCTTTGTTATTATTGGTACAAAACTCCATAAGATCACTCAGCCGCTGATAATTCCCATGTTTTATTCCCCCGATTCTTTTTCCCGCATTTTCCCGGAACAGTTTCACAATCTCGTACGGTTTTATGTCTCTTTCTATTTTTTCTTTTTCCGCTTTGGCAATGTTTCTTCTGCAATGAACGGAGAATCCTTCCCGAAGTTTTTCATACGATCCTTCCATATCCAGTTCATAATTGGCTTTCCGGGTAACAATAAATCTGTCATCATCAGTTTTCTGGGCAGTACAGAGGTCAACAAGCCGGAAAGAGTCAGGCATGAATGCCATGAATTCATTTATTGTCTTTTCTGGTGATCCGGCCGGTGAATATACTCCGAGCTTCTGTAGAAAAACGGGAGTGGCAACATATTTTATTCCGTACTTTTTTGACGCCGGCAGAGGGAAAACCGAAGTATAATCATCATTGATGAGGGCATCCCAGCCCGGAGACATAATGTCAAGATACCATGAAAACCCATAGGGTCTGGCCCCCGTAGAATTTTTAACGCAGGTATCCCACTGCCTGCGGTCGATTTCGCAATTATTATAATAACTGATCATGGTTTCTGCATCTCCAGCATTTTTTCAAACAATTCCCTCCATTTCTGCCCTTCAGCTGTGTCAGTAATTGTGGTGTTGTGCCATAAGCTGACAAAAAGGCCACCTGCCTTTCTTGTTTCATCCATCAGTTTTACAATTACTGGCTCCGCCTGAACGGGATCAAGCTTCATATAACTATAGAGCGTTGAATCCATATATTGAAAAGGTATTACCTTCAGGTCAGTCTGTCTTTCCGCTGCCAGGTCATAGAAAAAAAAGGGCCGTGCAATGCCCGCCCTGAATCCGGGATGATCAGGGTAACCCATTGAATAATCTTCGGTTATTCCTTCCCCGGAAATCATTCTGTATGAATCAGGAATTTTCATCCTGATGAAATGAAACCTGCTTATCATAATCCCCCTGTTCAGGATCCTGCCCAGCCTTTCCCTTTCGGACCTGAATCTGCTCAGATCTTCCGATGCAAGGTATGAAGGATGCAGGCCCGAAACATGTCTGCTTCCCAGTTTTAATATCAATTTCCTGTAGTCTCTGTTCCTCCAGTGCGGATTCCTGTCATGTTTCGAAAAATTCCCTGCGGGAAAGAAAAATTTTGTATCGGTTCCCTTCTCAAAAATGCTTCGGAGAATATAATCATAAACATCAAAGGGATCTTTTGCCTTTCCGGACAGCACCCTGACCCTTTCCGCTGCTTTCCGGCGATCATGCAGTACATTCCTGGCCAGCCCGCCGGCTGTGCGTATCATCCCCTTGCCAAGATAGGCAAAAGGCTGGTCCGAGTCCATAGTGAGAAGAGCATTGTATTTATTGAAACTGAACTTAAGTCCCGGATACTTTTTTCCCAGTTCCTTTGCCAGTTTCCCGGCCCATAGATCCACTACCGGGAGAGTCAGAAAACCGTGTCTGTATGCAAGCGAAAGAGAGGCAGGAAATCTTCCGTGCCTGTCAGGCAGATAATCCTGATACTCTTCATAACGGCTTACAAGATAGAAGGAAGCAGCAAATATATCAAAGGGAATACCGGAACCGGAGCCAGTGCCGGAACCGGGGTCCCGGTCAGCATAAAAGAACACCGGCAGTCCTTTCCAGTCACGGATTTGAATTTCCCTGGGAATAATTCCTTTTTCAAAAAGAAGGGAACAGGGCTCCACCCTGAATGAACCCGGAATGATCCTCCGGGAGTAATTAATTGCAGGAATTCCCCTGATCCTGTCTGAATCCGTAACGATTTCCCAGTCAAGTCCCATGATATCACCAAATATCAATGCCGCCGTATAATTCAGCCGCGGGGTATTTCTTTCCGTGTAAATTTTAATTCCAGCAGGATACATGAAGCAAATTTACTAAATCCCCTGTTCTGCCCGCATACGGGAACAGAATATTGTCAGGTTCTGCAAGTTTGCGAAAACAGAATGTTGCCAGGTTCAGCGCTGCAGAAAATCATCCAATAATGTCTGAAGAAATGCTTTTCCGTATTCTCCGGCAATTTCAGGATTTTTACCTTCTTCAAGCACTGAACCTCCGAGTTTGTGTTCATAAATATATCTGGAGCTGTCAGTTATAAAAGCGAATCCTTCATTGAAGGCATAAAAAGCAAATGAAGCAGATCCGGAAGACAGAAGATCTTTCGAAAAGGGATAATTGTCACTGAGGCCGAGCTGATTCAGTATTGTCAGCGGAATATCGGTCTGGCTGCCTGTCTTGTCAATGGTGATCCCGGTTTCTGTCAATGCCCCTCCCAGCCAGAGCATGGGGATTTTATATATTTCACCGGAGTATTCCTGAACATCCGGTGTATTTCGTCTGGAATGATCTGCGACAAGCACTACAAGGGTATTTTTCCACCAATCCGTGGTTCTTGCCCAGTCCAGGAACTGCCCCAGGGACCTGTCGGTATAATAGATTGAATTCCGGAATCTGGTCAGGTCATCATTACCCCTGAACACAGGCTTCATCGGCACATCGAACGGCTCATGGCTTGAAAGGGTAAGAACAACCTTCAAAAAAGGCTCACTAATGTTTTTCATTGAATCCTGAAGGCTTTCAAAAAGGATATGATCATGGACACCCCATTTCGAATTATAAAATTCGGGGTTAAAATTATTTCTTGTTACAACATCCCTGAATCCGGCATTTATGACAAAGGAATTGAAATTTGCAAAATTGATTTCCCCGCCATACCAGAAGGAAGTGTGATAATCCCGGCTGTTCATCATTCTAACCAGACCTGGAAGGGATTGTGTCTTTTTCGGCTCTTTCATAATTGAAGTTCTCGGCTGTGCGGGATAGCCGCAGAGAATTGCAGGCACGGCCTTGTCTGTCCGGTTTCCCGAAGCATAGAAACGGGTAAAAAGAATACCTTCTTTCACATAGCGGTTGAAGTTCGGTGTAGTCAGAGGGTCCCCTCCCAGAGGTCCGATCATGGCACTCCCGAAACTCTCGAGTACTATAAGCAGGATGTTCGGTTCTGAATCACTGACAAGCCTTGTGGTTGATCCCCTGTCGGCAGTAAGGGTATCCGTCATTTGCCTTGCAATTGCCGTATCATAAAACTGATAGGGATTGTTTACCGTCTTTTTACCGGCCAGAGATTTTCCGACATTCCAGACAACATTTATTGCAGTATGGTTGAGAAACATATCCTTGCTGAAATAAACCGTACCTGCATTTATTGGAGCAATACCCACTCCTCCCCTTATGGGTATCAGTAGGGATCCCCATAAAACAACAAAAAAGAGCAGGGCAGGAAATCTGAAACGGATTTTTCCAAATTCCTCAAAATATTTGTCGGCAAACCTGTAATAGAGATAAATGAATAATACTGTCAGAAGTATTATTCCTGTTGCCACAACGATTATCTGAAAGGTACTTACTGATGCCATGGCAGCCCCCGGTGTATTCAGATAGAGAAAAGGGGTATGATCCATCCGGAAACCCCAGTATTTGTAAAGCAGGGTGTCAGACACGACTATACCAGATGAAAGGGCCGTGATTACAATTGTGTAATATCTCATGAATTTCCTGAACCACCTGCCTTCAAGGTAAATTCCGGGTATCATGAGCAGCACCGGGATTGTCATTATATATCCTGTTGCGGAAAGATCCAGCTTTATGCCGTGCCGGAATGTGGAAAACAGTTGTGCCGGACTGAACACGGATGCTTCCTGGTATTTCGTAAGAATAAACAACAGTCTTGCCACTGCAAAAAATGCAATCCAGAATAAAAAATAAACCAATACCGCCTTTAGTCTGTTTTTCATTTCAGCAGGATAAAATAACCATTAGTGAAAAACACCTGCCTGTCCCCATAAACCCTCAGCCAAAACAGGCATGCAACACAAGAATATTTACTTGTCAATTCTGTCGTATTATCCGCAAAACGACTGAATATCAACATGATTATGAATGTGGACGGATTGCAGGAATTACGAGAAAAAGCTTCTCTAAGCGATGGCAGTTCAGATTAAGACGCATTCCCGGATTCTTCACTCTTTGCAGCTTTCTTTATTTTTTTATCAGCTTTCGCTTCCCGGTCCTCTTTTCCAACTTTCTCTGCTTTGATCTCCCTGCTCTTCTTTTCTTCCTGCTTCACTGATTGTTTTTCCTCAGGCCTCCCTTTGTCTTTTAAGACAGCAATTTCTTCCCCGGCTTTTGCAGCTTCACTTTCAGTCTTTTTTCCCCTGACAGTCCTGCTTCCTTTTGTATCTTTCTCTTTTACAGCCTGTAACTGCATTGAGTCAGTTTTTTTCATTTTCTTTTTACGGCGTCTTACACCATATGTCCCAAGGATAATTTTACCTCTCCTTGTTTTTCTGTCACCTTTTCCCATAATTATCGGATTTGATTTGTTCATTCCCCTTTTCAGGTTCCGACAAAGTTAACAATATTCTTTATTTATGATTTGTGCTAATTTTTTTGACTCTCATTATTAGAGAATATTCACAACCTGATGTGATTCTTAACTTTATCTCACGGCCAACTCAGGCAGAGAGTCAATGGTCAGATGAATGATTTAAACTGAAAACAGGCCGGACAAAAAGAGTTTTAAAATTCAACTTAATGCATTCTAATATTTTTTCTTTCCAAAAAAAAGTCAGACCTTTGACATAGTCTAAATACTTATTTAATAACTGAATTTATGAACATTTATGTAGGAAGTCTTAATTTCAAAATGACTGAAGCAGACCTTAGGGAAAAATTTGAGGAGTATGGCGAAGTGGCCTCAGCAAAAATTATTTTTGACAAATACTCCGGAAAAAGCAAAGGATTTGGTTTCGTTGAAATGCCGAACGATGCTGAAGCCAAAAAAGCTATTGAAGAACTCAATGGAGCAGATATTCAAGGAAGGAAAATCATTGTTAATGAATCAATTGAAAGACCGGACAAAAGAAGTAATTTCAGAGGTGGAGACAATAACCGCCGTGGAGGATATTCCAGAAGAGATAATTATTGACGGGAATAAAAATCAAATTTTATGAAAGGTACTGTTAAGTGGTACGACAGAGTCAAGGGTTATGGTTTTATACAAACTGAAGACGACAGGGACATTTTTGTACACCGTTCAGGACTTGAGGTTTCTCACACCAATCTTGAAGCAGGTCAGGCTGTCGAATTTGAAATTGAGCAGAGAGAAAAAGGTCCTGTTGCTGTAAAAGTAAGAAATGCAGAGTAATCCTGCTCTTATTTAATAATTTTTGAAAGAGGCTGTATCAATACAGCCTCTTTTTTTTCATATATCCACAAAGTATTCAAATCATTCCTGCACCGGCATTATCTCTTCCTAAAGCAGTTTCCAGGGACTCCTGTAGTCATAGTGCAACAATTTTGTTGCAGCAGCATCATCAACAAATGTTTCCGTGTCAGGATTCCATTTAATAGTCCTCTTCAGTTCACATGCAATATTTCCCAGAGTACAGACGGTGCAGCTGCTGTGACCAATTTCGACGGGAACAACAGGATCAACACGGTTTTTGACTGCTTCGATGAAATCGACCTGGTGAGGTATTCTTGTTTCATACGGACCCTCAACTTCGGTTGCTTCCGGAGGCGGATTCAATTCCTGATCCGATGCATTGTAATACCCTCTTGCCACTTCAATCCAGCCCTTGTCACCAATGAATTTCACACCTTTGGTAAGTTTTTCATCAAAAGGCTCTGATGTCATAACCACCCCGTTCGCATATTTCCATGAAATGAATTCTGTGCCGTCACCAATGGGGGAAATTTCCACCGGACCACTCCTGTCCATCCCGAGACCCCACTGGGCAATATCGAACATATGGGCACCCCAGTCAGTTGTAAAGCCACCTCCCATTTCCTTGTACCATCTCCATCCACCCCATATCTCTTCATCTTTCGGAGGATCGAGCGATATTAACGGATTAAGCTGACTGTTATAGTGAATTGATTCTGGAAGCGGACCAAGCCACAGATCCCAGTTGAGATCTGCAGGAAGCGTTTCTTCCGGAAGATCATAGGGCGTCGGAGGTGCACCCACATAGGCATAAACCTCTGATATTGTACCGATGGCACCATCCCTTACCATTTTAACTGCATGTTTGAATTCCTCGCTTGAACGCTGCTGGCTTCCGACACCAAGGATTGTGTTGTTCTCACGTACAATTTTCTTCAGTTCCTGACCCTCCCTGATAGTAAATGTCATTGGTTTTTCCAGGTAAACATCCTTTCCTGCCCTGCATGCAGCAATGGCAATCATGGCATGACTGTGATCGGGAACTGCAATAATCACAGCATCAATATCCTTGCGTGCAAGTATATCCTGATACTGTTCATAGGTGTCTGTCTTGAATTTAACACCGGCATTTGTGTAAAATTCCGAAACCCGGTTTTCAAAGCGTTTGCGTTTGATGCCGTATACATCACATCCTGCAAGAACCTTAACGCCCGGTATCTGGAGGAATCCGTTCATCAGGTACATTGCCTGCTGCCCAAGTCCGATAAAACCCAGGCGGATTTCATCCGAAGCTGCAACAGATCCCCGGCATCCCGAAAGATGCGGAATAACAGCCGCACCTGCAACCCCTGCCAGTGCAGTGTTTATAAAGCGCCGTCTGGACCAATTTGTTTTCTGATTTTCCATAACAGGTTATAATTAATGATTTATATTGAAAAATAAACAGTAACTAAAATCTTCCGAATATAGAATATTTCTTCGTATTACAAAAGATTGAAGAATAAAGAAATAACTCCGGATTATTGGTTTCCATTTTCCTTTCAAGATGCAATACCGGCTCTCCTGTACTCAGTTGCAGGTAGCGACTTATTTTTTGTGACGCGGGAATGGCTTTAATCCTTTGCTCACCACCCTTAATCTCTATCTGATAATGATCCCTTAAAATCCTGAAAAGCGACCTGTTCTCAAATTTTCTGGAGGTAATCCTGGGCAGATTGATGTTGGCTATGTAGCTTATATCATAAAAAATAGGAAAATCATCAAGTAATCTCAGCCTTTCCATATATAAACATCCCGATTCCTTCTCAAGACCCGTCAGGGGAAACATGAAATCATCGCCCCAGGGCACGATCACCGGTTTAACTATTATCCTCGTTTTAAGATTACGGTATCCAAGTGCAGAGGTCGTTCCTGCAACAGATAAAATGCCGATTTCCCGGGGCAGATGATGGACAATACTCCCCTTGCCCTGATGCCTGCTTATATACCCGTCATTTGCAAGATTGCTGAGTGCCTGTCTTACTGTCGGCCGGGTTACTCCATGCAGACGGCATAGTTCATTCTCCGACGGAAGAAGATCGCCTTCATTGTAAATCCCTTCAATAATATGTCTGCGGAGGATCTCGTAAAGTCTTTTGTGCTGCGGTATTTTTGCGGATAATACCATTAACGGAATAATTTTCCGTAAATATATTGTTTTTTACTTGTAAATACAAGTTATTTAATTTATTTTTGTACGCTCTGATTCTTAGTCAGATGCAATAGTAATTATTCAAATTTCATTCAACATATCATAACAAGTTCAATTCCAATATTTAAGCCGGACAGGTAGCGGAAAGCGCCTGCAAACGAATGACCATCCATAATGAAATATTTTTAATCAACCATTAATAAGCAGCAACAAATATGGCAACACCCGTAACCATGCCAAAACTGGGTCAGTCCGTTGAAACATGTATCATAAGCCGCTGGTTCAAATCCAGGGGTGACACAGTCTCAACAGGCGATATACTGTTCTCCTACGAAACAGACAAGGCTGCCTTTGATATGGAATCCCCTGCAGAGGGTATCCTGCTTGATATTTTCTTCCATGAAGGCGATGAAGTTCCTGTACTTGTCAATGTTGCAGTGATTGGAGAAAAAGGAGAATCAACCGAATCCTTCAGACCCGGCAATTCCCCGGCTGAAAGCAAACAGACGGCTGCCCCAGCCGGCCCGGCTCATGAACAGCTGCCACATCAGGAAACTGCAGCTCCATCCGCTGACACCCGGATAAGGATTTCCCCAAGAGCAAGACGACTGGCCCTGGAAAAAGGAATTGATTACCGCAGGATTCACGGATCAGGTCCAAACAGCAGAATCATGGTGAGCGATATTGAAAAATTTCTTTTATCCGGGAAAAAAGATATTATTCCAGCCGGTACAGACGGCGGGGAATTCACTGAGGAAGCACTTTCAAATGTCAGGAAGCTGATAGCCAAAGCAATGCATAACTCGCTTCAAAACTCCGCACAACTCACTCATCATATGAGCGCCGATGCAAGAAAACTGCTGGAAGAAAGAAAAAGAAACAAGGAAGCAATCGCATCCGGCAGCACAACTGTTGAACTGACTCTCAATGATATGGTATGCTGGTGTGTGGTGAAGGCATTAAAAAAATTCCCTGAAATAAACAGTCATTTACTGGAAGATACAATCCGGAAATTCCGGGGAATACATCTGGGTCTTGCTGTTGATACAAACAGAGGCCTGATGGTTCCATCGGTCAGAAATGCAGACAAACTGAAACTCACTGATCTGGCACTGCAGCTTAAATCAGTTGCCGAAGCCTGCCGGAAGGGAAACATTGATCCGGAACTGATCCTGAGTACCTCGGCATCCTTCACGGTATCCAACCTGGGAAGCTATGGTGTTGAAATGTTCACTCCGGTACTGAACCTGCCACAGGTTGCCATACTGGGAATTTGTGCCATTATAAACAGGCCGGCCAGCCTGGGAAACAACATATTCGGATTCGTGCCCTACATGGGGCTTTCCCTCACCTACGACCACAGGGCGGTTGACGGAGGGCCCGCAACACTTTTCCTTAAGGAAATAAAGAAACAGATAGAGAATTTCAATCCCGGACAGGAAATGTAAAACGAATTACAATGACTGTTAATTAAAGAAAAACCATCGTAACACATCGAAAAATGGCGAAGAATCAAATCATTATTCCGGCTGAGCTGCGCAAGCCACAATTTATTGAGTTCGGGAAAATACCCGTTAACCAGTATTCCAGAACCATTGAAGAGGAAAAGGAGAACTACAGCTCTTCGGATTTTATAAGGATTTTCAGGGACATGGTTATAATCAGGGAATTTGAGACCATGCTCAATCTTATTAAAACCACAAACGAATATAACAACATAAGCTATAATCATCCGGGACCTGCACATCTGTCTATAGGCCAGGAAGCTTCTGCCGTAGGCATGGCATACCATCTTGATGTTGATGATTTCATTTTCGGATCACACCGCAGTCATGGGGAAATTATAGCAAAAGGACTCTCTGCAATTCATAAACTTGACGAAGAGACCTGTTATGCGGTTATGAAATCCTATTTCGGCGGAAATACCCTTAAGGTCGTGGAAAAAGGATTTCAGGGAGAAATAAAGGATCTGGCCATTCATTTCCTGCTATACGGAGCTCTTGCTGAAATCTTTGCGCGTGAAAACGGTTTTAACAGAGGGCTGGGAGGATCAATGCATGCCTTCTTCACTCCCTTCGGCATTTATCCCAACAACGCAATAGTAGGAGGTTCTGGGGATATTTCGGTAGGGGCTGCATTATATAAAAAAATCAACAGGAAACCGGGCATTGTTGTATGCAACATAGGCGATGCATCCTCTGCATGCGGCCCCGTATGGGAAGGCATCTGCTTTTCCGCCATGGATCAGTACAGGACGCTCTGGGAAGGAGAATATAAAGGAGGATTGCCTCTGATTTTCAATTTCATGAATAATCACTACGGCATGGGCGGCCAGACAATGGGAGAAACCATGGGATTCGGAATCCTGGCACGGCTGGGTGCCGGAGTGAATCCTGAAATGATGCATGCCGAACGGGTGGATGGCTATAATCCCCTGGCAGTAACAGATGCTTTTAAACGAAAAATGAAGATACTCCGGGAAAAGAAAGGACCTGTACTCCTGGACACCCTCACCTACAGGATCAGCGGACATTCTCCTTCAGACGCCTCGTCCTACAGGACAAAGGAAGAAGTAGAACTCTGGCAGAAAGAGGATTCAATAATCACTTATGGCAATATGCTGGTCAGCTCGGGAATTACAACCCAAGATAATCTTGACGGAATCAGGGAGGACACATCAGCACTGATAACACATATTCTTGAGCTTGCAGTCAATGATGACATTTCACCCCGGCTTGATCTTGACAACGATCCCGACCTGATAGGAAAAATGATGTTTTCTGCCGGATCCGCAGACAGGATGGAAGAAGGAAAGCCGGAAACCCTGATACCACTTGAAGAAAATCCCCGGATCAGGTCCATCAGAACAAAGGAAAGGTTTTACATGGACAGGGAAGGAAAAGCAGTGTCAAAAGCCAGGTTGTTCCAGCTCCGCGACGCTGTCTTCGAAGCTATTATCGACCGTTTCTACAAAGATCCCACTCTGGTTGCATGGGGAGAGGAAAACCGCGACTGGGGAGGAGCATTTGCTGTTTACAGGGGACTGACCGAAGCCCTTCCCTATCACCGCCTCTTTAACTCCCCGATTTCCGAAGGAGCAATTGTCGGAACGGCAATAGGCTACGGAATGTGCGGCGGAAGGGTAATAGTCGAAATAATGTATTGCGATTTCCTCGGCAGATCGGGTGATGAAGTGTTTAACCAGCTTCCGAAATGGCAGGCCATGAGCGGAAATATGCTCAGAATGCCGGTGGTAATAAGGGTATCGGTAGGCTCAAAATACGGGGCACAGCATTCCCAGGACTGGTCAGCACTGACTACCCACATCCCGGGACTGAAGGTTATCTTCCCTGCCACTCCCTACGATGCCAAGGGATTGATGAATGCTGCATTGCAAGGAACGGACCCGGTAATCTTTTTCGAGAGCCAGAGAATATATGATGTCGGTGAAATGTTCCACCAGCCGGGTGTCCCGGAGGAATATTATGAAATACCCATAGGCGAACCCGACATCAAGAGACAGGGCAACGACATAAGTATTCTGACCATTGGTGCAACTTTATACACAGCCATAAAGGCAGCAGACATCCTCAGCACAAAATTCGGTCTTTCAGCCGAGATAATCGATGCAAGAACACTTGTTCCTTTTAATTATGCTCCTGTTATTGAATCTCTCAAAAAGACCGGGAAAATCCTTCTCGCCAGTGATGCCTCATCACGGGGTTCATTCCTTAAGGACATAGCCCATACCATCACGGAACTGGCCTTTGATTATCTCGATGCCCCGCCAGTAGTGGTGGGATCAAGAAACTGGATAACGCCCGCATATGAAATGGAAGAATATTTCTTTCCGCAACCCGGATGGATAATCGATGCAATACATCAAAAAATAATGCCGCTGAAAGGACACAGTCCGCAATATGATTTTTCAGATAAAAAAACCATTGCCCTCAACAGATACGGAGTATAACTCCAAAATCAGAATTGCACGCCGGAAGGAAATTTAAAGCAGATATTTTGCTCTGTGAGCAAGCCGGGGAAAGCATTAAAACAAATAATATCAACATAAAAAAACTATAGTGAAAAGTAATTTTCTTGAAAACCTGCCATGGCATGATGAACTGGTAAAAAAAACCGCCACTGTTGATTTTCCGGATTACAGGGAGGCAAATGCCCATATTCACACCCCCTATTCATTCAGTGCCTTTGATTCGATGGACATGCTGTTCCGGCTTGCGCGTCAGGAAGAAATTGCAATACTGGGCATCAACGATTTCTTTGTTGCCGATGGCTATGAAGCTTTTCATGACGGCTGTGTCAGAAACAAAATATTCCCGCTTTTCAACATTGAATTCATCGGACTTCTAAAAGAAGAACAAAACAAAGGCATAAGAATAAACGATCCCAATAATCCCGGCAGGATGTATCTGTGCGGGAAAGGTCTTGATTATCCTTTCTCCCTCAACTGGTGGCTCAGAAGAAAACTGAGAAATGTTATAAGGGAAAACCAGAATCAGATAAAAGCCATGATCGGCAGACTCAACAAACTGATTGAGCCGGTAAATCCTGCACTTGTTTTATCCTATGGGGAGATCCGCAGGAGATTTGCAAAAAACCTCGTTAGGGAAAGACATCTGGCCAAAGCCCTGAGATCACTTGCAACAGATAATTATGACAATGTTGAGGATCAGGTGGAATTCATTGAATCACTCTATAATGGCAAAAAAGTAAAAGCTGCCATAAGCGACCAGGCAACATTGGAAAACGAAATCAGATCAAACCTGCTTAAAGCTGGAGGACCTGCTTTTGTGGGGGAAAATGAAAAAACATTCCCTTCTCCCGGAATGCTGATCAGGATCATTATAAAAGCCGGCGGGATTCCATGTTATCCGGTACTACTGGATGACGAGTCAGGTAAACTGACTGAATTTGAATCCGGTATGGAAAAACTCCACAATTCACTTTCATCTATGGGAATAGGATGCATAGAACTGATTCCCTCAAGGAATGATCCGTCAATGCTCGAAACATGTACAAAATACTTTAATGAAAAAGGATTTATTGTCACCTTCGGTACGGAACACAATACCCCGGACCTTGCACCGCTTGCAGTTACATCCAGGGGCGGCATGCCGCTGAATGAAGATCTTAAAAAAATCGCCTGGGAAGGTGCATGCGTAATAGCAGCACATCAATACCTGAGGGCACATGGCAGACAGGGCTACGTCCTTGACGACGGAACCCTGTGCGCTGACCAGAAAAACGACCTTGCCGGTCTGGGAAGAAATGTAATTGAATATTTTCTAAACAACAGTCAGCATGAAAGCGGAAATAAAGGAGCTTATTGAAATCTCACGGTTCTATGGCAGCAATCAGGAATATGTCATTGCCGGCGGCGGAAATACTTCCTTCAAGGATGAAAATACAATTTGGGTAAAGGCAAGCGGACATTCTCTTGCGACATTGACTGCCGAGGGTCTGGTAGCCCTCAGCAGAGACAGGCTGAGAAAGATATCGGAGAAAATATATCCGGAAGATCCGCTTGTCAGGGAGGAACAGGTTAAAAATGATCTTTACGGATGCATCAGTAATCCACTGGAAGGCAAAAGACCCTCGGTTGAAACTTCACTTCATGAACTGATCCGCTACAGCTTCGTGGTACACCTCCATCCCACCATTTTAAACGGTATTCTATGCAGCCGGAATGCAAAAAATATTGTCTCACGGCTCTTTGGGAACAAAGCCCTGTTTGTACAATATACAGATCCCGGTTATATCCTGTTTAAAGCACTTGAAGCAGAAATTACTTCTTACAGGAAGATACATCAGAGTGACCCTCAATGCATTTTCCTTGAAAACCACGGTGTTTTTGCAGCAGCAGATACATGCCCGGAAATAAAGGAAATCTACAGGACACTTATTGAATCCGCCAGGAAAGAACTTCCTGAACTTGAAAAAACTGAAGACCTCCCCTACAACCAGATCATGCACAAGGTACTTCCGGTTATCAGGCTGATGCTCCCGGGGGAAAAACCAAAAATAATACGTGGCCGGCACAATACCCTTATCGCAAAATATTATGGTTCACAGCAGGATTTCTATAAAATATCCCTGCCGCTCACACCCGACATGATAGTATACTGCAAAACAAAATATCTGTATATAGAACAATCGGCAACCGCCGAAAGAATCATTGACTCACTGAGAATCCAGATACCCCGCTTCAGGAATGAATACGGATACCTTCCGAAACTGATCATCATTAAAAACATGGGGGTCTTTGCGGTGGATAATACTCCGGCTGCAGCAGAAACAACACTCGATGTTTACGAAGATCTGATGAGGGTAAGCTATTATGCATCCGGTTCAGGCGGGATAAAACACCTCACTGCAGAACAGATTGCATTTATTGACCAGTGGGAAGTTGAAAACTACAGAAGAAAAGTGGCCGGCGACAGTTCATCCCCGGACAAACTGTCGGGTAAAATTGCCATAGTGACCGGTGGCGCGCAGGGATTTGGAGCAGGTATAGCGGAATCATTGCATAAACTGAACCTTAATGTGGTTATCGCGGACCTTAATGAAGAGACAGGGGAAAAATTCGTATCAGAACTATCACAAAGCCCTTCTTCCGGAAAAACATTATTCAAAAAGACAGACGTATCTGATCCGGAATCAGTTAAAGAGCTTGTGGCTTTTACCGTAAGTGAATTCGGCGGACTTGATCTCATGATCAGCAATGCCGGAGTACTAAAGGCCGGTGGACTTGAGGAAATCGAAGCGGAAGTGTTTTCCGAAACAACAAATATCAACTATAACGGTTTTTTCTATTGTGCAAAATATGCTTCAGAGGTCATGAAGCTCCAGAACAGTGAAAAACCGGGCTATTTTACAGATATTATCCAGATCAATTCAAAATCCGGACTCAGGGGAAGTAACCGGAACTTCACCTATGCCGGTGCCAAATTCGGAGGAATAGGCCTTACACAGTCCTTTGCACTGGAACTGGCGCCATACAGAATAAAGGTTAATGCCATCTGTCCCGGTAATTATTATGAAGGTCCCTTATGGTCCGATCCGGCAAAAGGACTCTTTGTCCAGTATCTTAAAACCGGCAAAGTGCCGGGTGCAAAAACCGTTGAGGATGTCAGAAAATTCTATGAAGACCAGGTTCCCCTCAAACGGGGCTGCAGACTCGAAGATCTCATCAAGGCATTACTGTATATTATAGATCAGGAATATGAAACGGGACAGGCTGTTCCGGTGACGGGAGGACAGGTTATGCTGAGCTGAAGCTTTTGGGAAAACCAGGAAATAAGGAAAAAAGGAAACAGGAAAGCAAAGAATCAGGCGCTGAAGAACAAATTTTTATAAACCTTAAACTCAGGACCGGGAAATGCGCAACGGGCCCGGCGAAGCCAACCACAAAGGCAGGCTCCCGATAAACCGGGACAGGCTTCCGATAAACCGGGGCAGGTTCCCGATAAACCGGGACAAGTTATACGAACCACTTAAAAAACAATTAT
>CAZFVQ010000039.1:0-14952 GCA_964522415.1 uncultured Rikenellaceae bacterium
TTATGATTACAAAAATAGTATTCTATTTCTGATTCAGATAATCTTTAAGGGTATTGACATATTCGTTGAAATTTTCCCTTCCTGATGCGGTTATCCGGCACCGGGTCTGAGGATAATTGTCTTTGAATTTCTTTGTCACTTCAATGTATCCCGCCTCCTTCAGTTTGCTTATCTGTATACTCAGGTTTCCGGCAGTGGCACCTGTCTGTGCCTGAATGAAAGTGAAATCCGCACTTTCGACACTGATAAGAATTGACATTACGGCAAGCCGAAGCTGTGAATGGAGCAGGGGGTCAAGATCTTTAAATTTTTTCATGATCAACCTTCCTTTTTAACATATATCCGGGCAGGAGATAACCTGTAAACATTGCAAGCGGAACAGTAAGGGCCGATATCTCATTCCCTGCGAAACGTGCAATCAGGGCAAATATCCAGAAAGAAAGTCCCCCGTATATCAGCGGCCTGAATTTAATGATGAATCCTGAGAGAAAAGTGGGTATTGCTGCCAGTGTAAGAATAAGCGGAGCAATGAACTGCATCCTTCCGGATGATATTATGAACAGAACTGCCGCAGCTATCAGGAAGGCCATCCAGGTCCAGACATAAATATTATCTGCATAAGTATGGAAACTGGCTCTTTTTCCTGCCCTGTAACCATATATCAGGGAGACAAATACCCCCGGTATCGAAAGAAACCAAACATACCAGTGAGATCTGACTCCGATGAATTTCCAAAGGATATATTCCGCCAGGCTGCATGCAAGTATCAGCCAGCCCCAGAAGAGATAGTGAAAACTGCTGTTGCTGATATTCACTTTTGTCCTGTTGATCATTTCGGTAATGACTGTGAAGCTCTCTTCACCCGTCATTGTTTTTTCTGCATTTTCCATAATTATTCTTAATTTTAGCCGTGACTGGAATTATTTATAAATATATTGCAAATATAAAGTAGTTTATAATATAAACCAAATTCAGGAACAGGAATTTTATCGGTTTTTTTAATTTTTTTTTAATCAGGGTCATCAATATTTCTTAAAAACTTTATAGCCAGGATTATCAATATTTTTAAAAAGCATTATAGCCAGGATTATTAATTTTTTTTAAAAAGCATTATAGTCAGGATTATCAATATTTTAACATGGGACTAATTCAGATAGAAGGTATGGAATTTTATGCCTTTCACGGGCATTTCAGGGAAGAACAGATTGTTGGCAGCAGGTTTCTTGTGGATCTCACCATGGAGACGGATCTCGAAAAACCGGCAGAGAGTGACAATCTCCGGGATGCGGTCAATTACCAGCAGGCTTACAAGCTTATCAAGGTTCAGATGGAGCAGAAATCGCATTTGCTTGAAAACATTGCATCGAGGATACTTGATGCACTTTATTCTGAAATGGCAGGCATCAGAAAAGCCACTGTGAAAGTCTCGAAAATGAATCCCCCGGTGGGAGGCAGGGTAAATTGTGTCAGTATTGTAATGGAAAGATAGTATTTTAGCGGAAGGGGATAAAGAATCATTGCAGAATCCGATAGAATTTTGGTCAGACCATTAAAATTAAATTATAGACAGATGAAAATGAATTTAAGAAAGTATCTGGTTTTTGTCCTGTTACTGGCGTTTGGATATCTTCATGCCGCCGCACAGGTAATCACTTCAAAAGAGATTGATGTTCTGGTTGAGAATGTTATGAAAACATTTGACGTTCCCGGTATTGCCGTTGGCATCGTTAAAGATGGTAAAGTAATTCATTCAAAGGGATATGGTGTCAGATCCCTGAAAACAGGACAGAAAGTTGATTCAAATACACTGTTTGGCATTGCTTCAAACAGTAAGGCATTTACTGCTGCAGCACTCGGCATGCTGGCGGATGAAAATAAGCTTGACTGGAACGACAGGGTTATTGATTATATTCCGGAATTCCGGCTTTATGATCCCTATGTTACAAGTGAATTCACCATAGCAGATCTGCTGACCCACAGAAGCGGACTGGGACTCGGAGCCGGGGATCTGATGATCTGGCCAGGGAGGAATGATTTTACAGCCAGTGATATCATTCACAATCTCCGGTATCTTAAACCGGTTTCAAGTTTCAGGACGAAATATGATTATGACAATCTTCTTTATATAGTTGCAGGAGAGATTGTTGCCAGGGTTTCGGGGATGAGCTGGACAGAATTCATAGAGAAGCGGATTATGGAACCCCTCGGCATGACCGGCAGTGCTGCCTCATTCAGCCGGCTGAAAGACAAATCCAACGTGATTGATCCGCATGCTCCCGTTGACGGCAGGGTGCAGGTGATTGACCGGAGCTTCAATGAAATGGCTGTAGCAGCCGGAGGTATTTACAGTAATATTTCAGATATGAGCAAGTGGGTGATTATGCAGCTTAACAAGGGCAGATACGGGGATAAACCCGGCAAACAGCTTTTCAGCGAGGCCGTTCACAGTACAATGTGGTCGCCTCATACAATAATCCCGGTGAGGGAATCAGCTGAATACAGAACACATTTTGCAGCATACGGACTGGGCTGGAGGCTCAATGACATAATGGGATACAAACAGGTGGGCCATACCGGCGGACTTGCAGGTATTGTGACCCAGGTAAGCCTTATTCCCGGAATGAACCTGGGTATTATGGTCTTTACCAATCAGCAGGCAGGAGCAGCTTTCCGTGCAATTACGAATACTATTCTTGACAGCTATTTTGGTATCAGGGGAGCTGACAGGGTAAAAGAGTATTATGAAAATGAGCAAAGAAGTGTTGAGAGCGCAAAAAGGATAACCGATGAAATATGGAAAGATATTGAAAATCAAAAAGTGTCAGCATACAAACCGGATAATGCAAGTTATACAGGAACCTATACCGACAACTGGTTCGGAGAGGTTACAATATCGGAAAAGAACGGGGTTCTCTGGTTTGATGCAGGGAGGTCACCTCTTCTGAGCGGCAGTATGTTTCCCTATAAAGGCAATACCTTTGTGGTGAAATGGAATGACAGAAGTCTGGATGCTGATGCCTGGGTGATTTTCACCCTCGATGTGAATGGCAGGGCCTCGGGAATGACTATGAAGGCAATATCTCCCCTGACGGATTTCAGTTATGATTTTCATGACCTGGACCTTAGAAGATGAACAATACCCTGCAATAAATAATCAGGCTTGTACCCTTTCCGCCAGGTGAACTGAATGCGGCAGTTTCAGGTATCGTAATACAGAAGGATTCTTTCAGTCTTTGTAAGTGATGTCAATTTTGGCAATCATGTCCTTGTAGGATATTTCCCGGATCCTGTAACGGAGGATATCCTGTCCTGTTAAAGCTGATATTTCCCTGAGGATTTTCTGCTTTTTACCTGTTTTAAGTAATTCCAGGTCTTTAAATATTATCCTGTATGTTGTTGTGTTGTATTGCAGGGTGAATTCTTCGAGGATGATCACACAAACAATCAGAATAACGTTGAATATTAATACGCCGAGCAGCGGAAATCCTATCAGCTTCAGGGAATTTATCACGGATAATCCTATGGTTGCAAACATGTAGGACATATCCTTCAGACTGAAATTTCGTGTTCTGAATCTCAGTATGGTGAAAATTGCAAAAAGACCGATAGCCATTCCGAATTCAATGAAAACCGATTTCAGCATTGAGGTAATGAAAAATACCGTTATGCCAAGCAGAAAGAATGTAAATAGAAATTTCTCCTTCTTGGTATACCTGAAATATACCACCCTTATAAGAAGGAAAAGGAATATTGTATTTATTGCAAAACGTAACAGGATCCCGAAAAAATCAGGATTGTTCAGATTGAAAATGTTGTCAGGCATGACGATAGTATTAGAATATAGACTTTCTTCCTAAATACGGATGAAAAATACCCATTTTTATCTTATGGAACACAGCTAATTATCAACAGTATCGGCTGATATGTTAATAATTATTCAGCTTAATCCCGCTGAAACTGAATTTTACCAGAGTGGCAGCCTTTCCTTTTCCTTCATTTGAAATGAACATATCGCCGTTTTTCATGAAGGTTATTCCTTCAGGCTGCCTGAACAGACTGCTGTCAAGCTGTTCCATGAAAACAATGTTTCCCTTCATATCAAAAACGAAGAGAATGCTTTCAGGACCTGAAATGACGAATAAATTTCCCGTGACGGGATGAATTCCTATTGCAGATGTCCTGAACTGTATGTCAGGCGCGGGATTTCCGTCTTTCTTTTTACTCTTCAGGGGAACCCTGACTTTATTGTCAAGTGCAAATTTCCTGATTTCTTCCATGCTGAATCGGAAAACAGGCTCCGGCAGCAACTTTTTATCCGCCAGGTTAAAGGAATAAACCAGCCTGAAATCCCGATACCGGGAATCCTTTTTGGGAATTTCCTTGGGTGCAACAAGAAGCCTGTTGTTTTTCTGATCATAACAGAGCCCTTCATTATCCATCCAGGGTATCCTGGTTGCAAAGGTGCTTCTCCTGAATCCCTCTGAATCATAATTACTGATTTCAGTCAGCCTTCCGTCACTGCGCAGGAGGAAGAGAGTTTTTCCAACCCTGGCTATCCCCTCATAATCACCACTGTGACCGCTAAAGATCTGCCTTGTTACCTGGCTTTTGCTGATGTCGTAGATATAAATTGTTTCATGTTCGTCCTCAACACATGCTATAGTTGTGTCATCCAGTGCGGTGATTCCAGAAATCTCCACAAGAACCGGGGGCAGGACGTAAATCCTGTCGTGAGCAGAAAGATCATAACCGATAGCTGAGGAAGATGAATATTCCCCGGTTCTCTTCTGCTTATTCTCCTCATGTTTATTCTCCTCATGCTTATTCCCTGCCTGTCCGCAGGATGACAAGGGACATGCAATTATCATGAGCGCTATCCAGGACAATTTCATATTGGATTTGTTTTCCTATCCGGTTGGTGAACGTGCAGCTTCCCCACAGCCAAACAGCAGGCAGATGAACAGAAACCTATGATTTGTTAACGCGTCCGATTAATAATGAAATTACAAATAACACAGCTGCAATAACGGCAGCAACTACCAGGCTCTGCTGCACCGTTGACCCGGTGCTGAGATTTCCTATGATTTTGGGCACAAAAGTCCCGCCAAGCAAACCTATTGCAAAGATTATACCGAAAATACTGCCATACAGGCCCGGTTCAAACCTGGCGAATGTGACTCCCACAATGGTTGGGAATATTGGCGCAAAGGAAAGGCCGGCAAGGATTACGGCAATGATTCCGACAGCCGGGCTTCGGGCAATTACCATGAGTACAATGGAGATAATGGCAAGCAGGGACGAAAAAATTATCACTTTTGTGCCTATTGCGGTCAGATTTTTAATTGATGAGCTAAGAAATCTTCCGGCCATCATTGCCACACCGAAGAGACTCAGTACCAGACCTGCACTGGCTGCCGCACCGGCAACGGATCCTGCACTGAAGAGTTCTTCCATCAGCTTTTTTATCCAGGTGGACACTGATGTTTCCAGGGAAGTATAACAGAACATTCCCAATGCTGCCACAATTACTGCAGGTTTTGCAAGCAGTCTGACAGCCATAGTGAGCTTAAAACCGGTTTTAACTGCCGGGAAAGTGGTAAAGATGGCAAATACAAGAAAGACCAGGCATAGTACGGCAATTACAATCAGGGCTGCATGATAGCTTAATTTAAGGCTTTTAATGATGAATACCACCAGCAGGGGAGTAAGGATATATCCAAGGCCGAAGAAACCGTTCCCGAAATTGCTTGCACGCGCAGGATCTTTCCCCTTAAAGAGAACAACGGGGATCAGGGTGTTGCCGACAGTATTTACTGACATGGCTCCGGCTCCCATAATAATGCAGGCTGACAGTGCAAGAGGAAAAGTCTTTGCAATGGAAAGAATCAGCATGCTGAGGCTTGTTGCCAAAAATCCAAAGATGGCAACAGGTTTATAACCGATCTTATCAACAAGGGGACCGACAATCAGCTGTACAAAGAAGCTGGTGAGAAACAGGGCCAGTACAAGGGTACCGAACCGGCCTGAATCAATATCAAGGGCATCCATAAGTTCAATCGAAACCGAACCCAGGATAATAAAGCATATCGCCAATGTGAATACCGCCATCAGCGCAACGGCAGCTGTCATTTTTTTCATGATCTCAGGTTTTGTGAAATTATTTTTTGAATTTATAGTTTTTCAGGTCAAGGGCTTTTATGTTGATGTCCGGCGTGGCTGAAAGTCCCGTATCCTGTTTCCCCCCTGACACCTTTAACAAATGTATTCATAAGGAATCAAATAAGCAAATTTGCGGAGATCCTGAGTACGCATTTTAATATTTGATATTCAGCTGTATGCATTGATGTAAGATAACCATTCTTTCAATATGCCGGAACCTGAACGCGTAAAATTTTTCCTGATAAACAGATAAGAAAGTTTGAGGAAAATGCTAACTTGACTAAGAAATAATTTTCCATGGAAAGGGATGAAATTATCAGATTAAAATCAGAGGCAGAGAGCTATCTGGTCAATGAATTATTGCCTTTCTGGATTTCCCGTATGACAGACAGACTCAATGGTGGTTTTATCACCCATTTTGACAGGAACGGCATGGATACGGGGGAAGATGAAAAATCGCTTATTGCCCAGACCCGTTCGGTTTACACTCTTTCTTCCGCTCACCGGGCCGGATACGGGGAAGGGAAATACGGAGACCTTGCAGGGCATGGTGTGGATTTCCTGCTCGACAGGATGTGGGACAGGAAACACGGGGGATTTTTCTGGATGGCGGATCGCCGGGGAAAGATAAAGAATGATCAGAAAATTATTTACGGCCACAGTTTTGCAATATATTCCTTAAGTGAATATACCCTTGCAACAGGCGATCCCCGGGGAGCAGAATATGCAGAAAAAGTCTTTGACCTTCTGCAAAAATACTGTGCTGACACTATGTACGGCGGTTATTGGGAAATGTTCCACCGCGACTGGAGGCTTTGCGGACCGGGAAGCCAGGGTGGTGACAGAAAAACCCTTGATGTACACATGCATCTTATGGAAGCCTTTACCACCCTTTACGAGTGTACCGGCCAGGATGTGCACCGGCGGAAACTCCTTGAAGACATTGATCTTCTTACAAAACGGCTTATTCACCCCGTTTACAAAACAGGGATACCGCAGTTTTACGGAGACTGGACAATAGCTCCCCAGATCAGATTTGATATTATCTGGGGATGGGACAGGTTTTCGGAAGACGGGCAAAAGGGAAATGCCACCGACAATACATGCTATGGTCATAACATTGAATTTGCATGGCTTTTGATCCATGCACTGAACATCCTTGGTATTGATCCGTCAGTTTATCATGAACTCTTCAGAACCATATTCGATCATACGGTAAGCAATGGCATTGATTATGAGTATGGCGGTGTTTATGTTGAAGGACCTCATTCAGGCGGTGTCTATGACAGGGAGAAGGAGTTCTGGCAGCAGGCTGAGTCCCTGATCGGCCTTCTCGATGCAATAATTATGTTTGGTGATGAAAAATACCGGGATGCCTACAGGAATGTACATCGTTTTGTTTTTGACAAGGTCGTCAACAGGGACGTGGGGGAGTGGTGGCCATTGCTGACAAGAAAAGGAGAACCGGTATGGACACATATGTCACATTCCTGGAAGGTCAATTATCATTCTGTCAGGGCCATGATACAGAGTATCAAAAGACTTGACAGTCTGATTGCCGGAACAGGTCAGGTTTAAAAGTTAATTGCCTGTCAGAATCATTTGAAAAAATAAAATGCGATATTTGTTATACCAAGAGAATAGTGACTATGATACGAATAACAACATTAATAATAAGCGGATTTTTTAGTCTTGCCGGTTTAAACGGATATTCACAGATTTCCGGATGTCTTGTAAAAATGGAAGCTATTTCGGGTGAATATTCCGGGAATTGTAAAAAAGGGCTGGCACACGGACAAGGTGTTGCTACCGGAACTGACCGCTATGAAGGGGAATTCAGAAACGGATTGCCGCATGGCCCGGGAAAGTACACATGGGCCAACGGTGATTATTTCAGGGGAGGATGGAAGAAGGGATTGAAAGAAGGTGAAGGCCGGCTGGTAAGGGCAGATTCCTCAACTGTGGAAGGCATATGGAAACAGGACAATTATCTTGGAGAAAAAATCCTTGCGGCTTACAAAATAAACAAAAGCATGTCTGTTTCCCGTTACTCTTTCAGGAAGACCAACAGTACCATATATGATGTCAAGGTGAAGCTGATCCGGGGAGGAATAGAAAATTCAGGTGTTGACAATCTGATAATTGCCCATACCAGCGGCTCACAGTACAGATCAGGATCCCATACCGGTATCCAGAATCCCTTATTCCCCCTGGACATAAAAGTCACGTTCTCTGCCTGGAACATGTTCCGTACAGCAAAATCGGATGTAATATTTGATTTCACGATAAATCAGCCGGGAAGCTGGGAGGTTGTGCTGAATTATTAGAATACATTAATAGTTTCGATTGTCCAGTAATCCTTATTATAATATTCCCTGAGATTTTTTACGGCATACACAACAGATCCGTACTTATTTACAAACAGGTATCTGACTGATGTTTTGTACAATTCCATTGAACCATTTTCTGACAGAAAAACCGGAGATACATAGAATGTCCTGATTTTTTGAAGGTTAGAAGAATAATACTGTTCGATTACGGCATTGTATTGAGGATTCCCGTCGTAAAATACTGAAGCTGTGAAAATTGTGCCTGTTCCAGGTGATTCACCGAATGAGCTTATATAGGGTGATGAAGACTCTATATGCCCGAATACGGGCGGATCCATCGGATGATATTCTCCATCATAAGGGGGCAGGTAATAAACAATCCGGAAATAGGTATAAAGTCTGGTGCCATCCTTATTAATCCAGAACTGGTTGAGAGAGGTATGATAATACGTAATTGCATTGCCTGCCCTGCCTTCTGTAATATCGAAAATCAGAATCCCCGAGGGGCTCAGTAGCCTGGTTCCGACAATATAAGGTTTCCCCTGAATTTTGGTGATACTGGATTTTTCATAGAAATCTGACGGGGGAGATCCTGTTAATAACAATTCCCCCGTTGCAAGATTCAGGTTCCGCAGAGAGGTAAATGCGCCTTCAGCGGGAGAAATATAACACCAGCCATTGTCGCCAAGCACGATATCAAACGGAGTGCAATCGACGGTGTATTCTTTGATCGGTTCTGCTTTGTCAATATCCATATAGCCGACGAGCTTTGAATTATAACCTATCACGGCCTTATCCCCTTCCTCAGAGATGCTTATACAGTTCGGCGTGTGGAACAGGGGAAGGATACGCGAGTCATTTGTGCCGGTATTGTAAATGACAAGATTATCGGGCGATCTTGTTACAAGAACCATTATACCTGATTCCTGGCAGAATTCAACGTCAGCCACTTTCCCTGCTATCTCCGGCAAACCTGACTGAGTTATAAGGGATTCATCAATTTGTACCGGCAGAATAAGATTGCCGTTGACTGAATTACTGATCAGCTGTAATTCCGCTGATGTCTGGCCATGTATTTTAAAAATATCCGGAAGGAGATGAACCATCACCATGGTTGACTGATCTTTCAGCAGGGTTCCGGCTTCCGGAAAAATGTACAGCCATTCGGGTATGTCTGTTATTTTCCAGTTCAGGATGCCTTCAGAATTATTTTTTATGGTAAGTTCCTGATGACTGAGTGAATTGAATCTTAGTTCGGAAGGCGTACACTGGAGGACAGGGGATCCGTAATCCTGGTATGAAACCGTGAAACCGACCAGTCCCAGACTTTCAATATCAATAATGATTGTCGCGTAGAGGGCCTGATATCCGGTTGGAGTGTGGTCTTTGACGATATCGAAATCGAGCATGAATTTCCCGTTTGTAACCTTACCTGTCAGGACATTGAAAGACAGCCATTTCGGCTGCATAAACAGGGTATACGCTCCATTAACTGAAACCGGAATCTGTACCGGAACTTTCACATTTGTCTGCCTGTTATCCAATTTCAGGGTGTCGCTGAGTTCATAAAAATCCTTTTCGTTTTTTGAAAGGAAATTATCGCTGCATGAGATTCCTGAAATCAACAGCATAATTATCCCGGCGAAATATGTTGATTTTCTCATTTGTTCCAGAAATAAAACCTGACACCCAGTAAGAATTCAATTCTTGAAAGATTCTCATAATTCTCTTTCTCAAGTTTAATACTTGTGCTGTTGGTACCGTCTGTTACCTTTAATTTTCTAAGTGTTGAAAGGAAGGATGAGAGACCGGCCACTACGGACAGATTGTCAGAAATAAAATATTCCAGACCCGCACTGACGTCAATTCCCAGATTCCGTCCACTGAAAAGCAAATAATTATTAATGTATTCAGCCTCATTCCTGTATGTTACCATTCCTAATGAATAGCTGACATATGTAAGGAATAATTTCTGCGATCCGGGCCGGAGATGATAACTTAACGAGCTTCCGTAATAATTGACGGATATTTTTTCCCCGTAATTGCCGTATAAAAGATGGACCCCGTCCTGCGGGTCGAAAAAACCTTTCAGGTTTCCTGAAGTGCAGAAGAATTTATATCTGATTCCCATTCCCATTTCAGGCGTGATCATGTAAGTAAGTCCGGCACCTGCATTCCAGCCTGTTTTAAGATTTTTGTAATAGGATTGTACCCTGCCGGGTTCTGCGCCCTGACTGACAAGAACTTCTCTGGCCTCTTTGGTACCGGCCGTCAGATATCCGGGACCGGCACTTATTTCAAATTGTAACCTGCCGCCTGAAGTGATGCCAGTAATTCCTTCCTTACCGGAAATTGTGCCTGCTGAAAAGAAATAATTCTGCACACTGTTCAGGGGAAGTGAACCGGATGTTCTGATTCCACTGGTTATCAGATCAAAATAAATAGTGTTCCGTGATACCCGGATAATTCTGCAGTCGATCGTATCGTTATTCAGGGTTATGATTTTGTCCTGTGAATAAGCTGCTGTTGCCAGGCTTAAAAACAGTAAGGGGATCAGCAGGGCCCTGCCTGCATTTTTATTTGCAGCCTGAAGCGGACGAATCATTGTCTTTCAGAATTTGTTTATTTTATGGTGTATGCATACGCAAATTTACGCACATTTATTTACCGTGATAATCGGTGATTAAGAAAATTCTGTTTTTTAAAATGGTAAATTCCTATATTTACTAAAAGTCAAAAAATGGTTCATTTATGAAAAACACTATTATTCTGTCATTGTTATTCACGGCATTTATATTCAGCAGTTCAGATATAAATGCGCAGTACGATCATGTTGTCATGAGTCGGGAATATGTAATCTCGTTGACATCCAAATGGGTAGGAGAACGTTTCCCTGATGGCAGACCAAAAGTATCCGATGACCTGCTGGAGCGTCTGAAAAAAGTTGTTTTGACGCATGCATGGGGCAGTCTAAGGGGCAATGGATTCAATAATCAGTACCAGGGTAACTGGATGATGATCCACGAGGATAAAAATACCATTATGACCGGCCGGGTAGTTACTGCACAGTATATGCCGCGAAGACCTGATTTTGCCGAGGTTATAAGAACTGTCGGACTGGCTGAGGGGCATAGTGAACTGGCCGGAAGTAATGTCTGGCCAATAGATATACTTCAGGAAGGAGATATATATGTTGCCGACGGTTACGGCAAACTGGAACAGGGAACACTGATAGGCGACAGACTGGCAAGTTCTGTTTACAGCAAATCAAAAAATGGTATAATATTTTGGGGAGCTGTAAGAAACATTCAGGAGATCAAGAAGGTAGAAGGTTTCAATGGCTGGATATTAGGAGATCATCCCAGTTCTATAAATGAAATGATGCTGACATCCATAAACGCTCCGATAAGAATCGGGGTAACAACTGTTCTTCCCGGTGATGTGGCTTATGCCACACCTTATGGAACATTGTTTATTCCGGCCTTTCTTGTGGGAGAGGTTGTTTTCAATGCAGAAATAAGCAATCTCCGTCATGTCTATGGAATTAAGCGTCTTAAAGAAGGGGATTGGACTACCGGAATGATTGATAGCAGATGGTCGGATGAAATGGTAAAAGATTTTAATGAATGGCTTCGAAAAATGCCTGATTCTGAATTGCCCATGCCCAGAAAAGAGTTGAATGAATATCTTAACAGAGGCAGATAAATATTTTCGTATAAAACCTTCCTGATACAAACACACAAAAGGAAATGAAAATCACCGAAATAAATGAATATGATGAAAGGATATTCAGGGCAGTCCTGGAACTGTTGCCGCAACTTGATCCTTCCATAGTACTTCCTTCAGCCGATTTTCTCAGAGGCATCATAGAAGGCAAGGATACTTTTCTTTTTGTTGCGGAAGATGAAAATGGTGACATCAGAGGTATTCTCACCCTTGTCAGGTATGATATTCCCACAGGTACCAAGTTCTGGATAGAAGATGTTGTTGTTGATGAATCACAAAGAGGGAAGGGATATGGCAGGGGATTGATGCTTTATGCAATCAGATATGCCGGATCACTCGGAGCCGTGAAAATTGATCTTACCTCCAGACCGGAAAGATTAGCCGCAAACCGCCTGTATCAGGATCTTGGATTTATAAAGCGGGAAACAAATTTTTACAGATATCTGCCGTGATCTTTTTAAAAAGACCCGCATGGGGGGGTGGCGGAACTTTTTCCGTCAGTGCAGCCTGTTTTACTCAGGATTAATCCGGGAATCAGTATTTTATTTCCTGTCCCGTTGCATGAATGCCGAAATCATATCGAGCGGAACCGGGAATATTATTGTGGAGCTTTGTTCTGATGCCACTTCCGTGAGGGTTTGCAGGAAACGAAGCTGCAGGGTTGTTGGATTTTCACTGATTATATTTGCTGCATCAGCCAGCCGGGTACTTGCCTGGAATTCACCTTCCGCATGTATCACTTTTGCACGGCGTTCTCTTTCGGCTTCAGCCTGTTTTGCCATTGCACGCTGCATCTCCTGGGGAAGGTCGATATGTTTCACCTCAACATTTGATACTTTAATTCCCCACGGTTCTGTCTGGTGATCGATAATCTTGGCCAGCTCCATATTTATTTTTTCACGTTTTGACAGGAGTTCATCCAGCTCTGACTGGCCCAGTATACTTCTCAGTGTTGTCTGGGAAAGCTGGGAAGTTGCAAACAGGTAGTTCTCCACCTCAACGATTGCCTTATCCGGCAGCATCACCCTGAAATAAACCACGGCATTTACTTTTATCGATACGTTGTCTTTTGTAATGACATCCTGCGGGGGGACATCCAGCACAACGGTTCTCAGACTTACTTTTACCATTCTGTCAACCACCGGTATAAGTAAGATAAGTCCCGGTCCTTTCACGCCTACCAGTCTTCCGAGACGAAAAACCACAGCACGTTCATATTCGCGTAAGATCTTTATTGCGCTTGCCAGAATGATAAACAGGAATATTATCACTGCTATCAAAAGAATACTGGGTGTTTGTTCCATAATGATTCCTTTCAGTTTGATTTAAATTACTTTTTGAACTATTAATTTCATGTTTGAAACCCGGATAATCCTGATTTTTGTGCCTTCCTCCAAATGACCTTCGGGACTTTCGGCAGACCAGAACTCACCGTGAACGCTTACCTGCCCTTCAGGGTTAAGGTCAGTGATGACAGTACCTGTTTCCCCGACAAGTCCTTCTATACCGGTTGTGGGCTTCCGCGTCTGGGCCTTGATGGCAAAACCTATGGCAAAAAGGAAGAAGGCTGCCGTAAGTATGACAACTACCAGAATTACGTACCAGGATATCTTGATTACCTCAAGTGTTGATTCCGTATTTATTAGCATGACTGATCCAAGAGTTAGTGATATTATTCCGCCTATGGACAATAGTCCGTGACTGACTATTTTTATTTCAAGTATGAAGAGGATGATTGCAAAAATTATCAGAGCCAGACCGGCATAATTTACCGGTAATGTCTGCAGGGAGTAAAATGCAACGATCAGGCTTATTCCTCCTATTACTCCCGGGAATATGGCACCCGGACTGTAGAGTTCAAACATGATACCATATATTCCAAGCATCATGAAAATATATGCAATATTCGGATCGCTTAGCAGATTGAGCAGTTTTTGCTTGAAATCCATCTCAATCTCAATGACTTCGGCATTAGCAGTTTCCAGGGTTTTTGTGCTTGCCGAAAGGGTAACTTCTTTTCCGTCTATCTGTTCAAGCAGGTCCCTTACGGATATTGCCACCAGATCAATGACCTTCAGATCTATAGCTTCACTTTCCGTTATCGACAGACTCTTCCTTACGGCATCTTCAGCCCACTGGACATTCCGTTCCCTTTTCTCGCTGATTGTTCTTATGAATGCTGCTGCATCATTGGTGGCTTTTTCTATCATTACCGAATCCTGCTCACCCTGAAGGGAAACAGGATGGGCTGCACCCATGTTTGTCCCCGGTGCCATTGCTGCTATATGGGCAGCAAGAGTGATAAAAACGCCTGCTGAAGCAGACTGGGATCCTCCCGGATAAACAAATACAACTATGGGAATTTCTGAATCCAGAATATCAGTAACTATCATCCTTGTGGATTTAAGTAATCCACCCGGTGTGTTCAGTTTTATGATGAGACATTCGGCATTTTCCCGGCCGGCACGTTTGATTTCCGACTGAATATATTCTGCACTTGACGGATTTATTGAAGCGTCAACCGAAATCATATGTACCTTTTTGACGCTGCTGCGCTGTTCCCTTTCTGTTTCCTGTTCCGTTCCCCGGGACACTGCCTTTGCTGCTTCCCTTGTTGTTTCCTGCAGCGCTTCCCGGGCTTTTTCCTTCGCAGATTCCAGTATCTTTTCCCGTCCTGTTTCCTGCTCCGTTGCACGGACCGTTGCCTTTGCCGACACCGGGACCGTTGCCTTTGCCG
>CAZFVQ010000039.1:15052-21176 GCA_964522415.1 uncultured Rikenellaceae bacterium
CACCGGGACCGTTGCCTTTGCCGCCACCGGGACCGTACCCTGCAGCAGCAGGCTGAAGATAATTATGTGAAAAATGGAAAATCGCAACTTATTAAATTATAAAATTATAACTGCTGTTAATAATTATAGTCAGGCAGTAAAGATAATTGTTATCCTGGTCTTCCTCTCATGTTACTGAATTCAAATTTAACTTAATTGATCAATATTTCATAATTTCCAACATATAATAATTGAGGCTGATACTGTGATGAAAGGCACATGCCATTGGTTATTATACCGCTGTGATCAGTTCCCTTCCTGTCCGGCCGGAACTGGAATTCCGGCGGCTTCAGCTGAACGGCGGAAAGTAAGGCACACTATATGCCTGTCAGACTGTTAAAAAGGCTCTGAAAAATGTTAATAAGTAAAACACTGCCAATATAATATTCTATATATATTTATTCTCTGCAATACGATTCCTAAAAATGGATGTGAATATATTCAGATGTCTGAAATACAGATGATGTGAAATTTATATGTCAAAGTCTTTTACTTCAAAAATTATTGTGCTATGAAGAAGGTTAAACCTGCAGAACCGCTGAAGGCAAGGAAACTGATCCGCATCAATGATTACACCTGGATTGAAAAAAGAGTGAATGAATCTGAAGAGGCAACGCGTGAGAGATTTCTTCAGAAACTGGCCAGGGCGGAAAACACCCGGGACTATCATTCGGAATTATAGGCAGGACTGCATATACGGTGATTCTGTTCAGCCGTTTTGCCCGAGAGAACTGAACAATATTTGTTTCAGTCTTTCTGTCCGGGCTGATCCTGAACGCCGGTTCTCATAGGGTTCATGATTGTTTTCATGTGCCACTATTTTCACGGGGGGACGGCTCAGTACGATAATCTCTTCACCAAGGAGAATAGTTTCTTCAACATCATGGCTGACAAAAATGACAGTTCTCCTGTCGGTTTTCCAGATACGCGTGAATGCTCTTATCATGTTTTGTTTTAATGCAATATCCAGTCCTTTCAGGGGTTCATCCATCAGAATTATATCGGAATGGCAGGCAAATGCCCTTGCAATTGAAACCCGCTGACGCATTCCCCCGCTTAGCTGTGAAGGATAATATCCGTCAAAACCCTCCAGTTCAACAAGCCTGATAAGCCGGTCACTTTCCTTGTGTCTTTCCCTGTCGGTCATATCCCTGTTCATGACAAACTCAATGTTTCCCCTGACAGTTTTCCATTGCAGAAGGCGGGGATCCTGGAAAATATATGACATGGGCTTGTCTTCAAAACCGCTCAGATTCCCGCTGTCGGGAGAGGTGATTCCGCCGATGATATTCAGCAGGGTAGTTTTTCCGCATCCGGAAGGACCAAGAATACAGGTTATTATGCCTTCAGTGAAGCTTATGCTGAAATTCCTGAACAGAGTGATTTCATCATATTTCTTGTTCAGTTTGTCGATATTCAAAGCCATGATCAGTCTCTCCAGTTTACAATTTTATATTCACTCCAGCGGATGATTTTCTCAAAGCCGTAACTGATGAAAACGGCAAGGATAGTCCAGGCTATAACAGCATCCACGTTAAGAAAAGTCTGTTCTGTCTGCATCATTGTGCCTATTCCGTATCTGGGCTGGCTCAGGACCTCACCTATTATTATTGCCCTCCAGCCTATACCCATGGCACTGGATGCCCCGCTTATGATAAACGGCATTATGGCAGGAATGTACACTTCGGAAACTATTCTCCTGCGGCTTATTCTGTAAAATTTTGCCATTACAATAATGTCGGGGTCAATGCTGCGGATGCCGTCAATCACATTGGTGCAGATAAATGGAAACATTGTGAGCAGTGCAATGAAGACAGGCACAGATCCAGGTGTGAACCAGATAAGTGCCAGGAGGATAAGAGCGATGACAGGAACCGAGCGGACCGTCACCAGTATCGGCTGGAGAAAAGCATTGAATCCGGAACTCAGTCCGGCAGCAATACCGAGGAGCATGCCCAGGAAGGCCGAAATGACAAATCCTGCCAGGCCCCGTAATATTGTCGTGCCAACCACTGAGATGAAATCCGGATCGGAGAACAGTCCGATTGCAGTCATTAGTGTTTTGCCGGGAGACGGAACGATGACATCGGAATCAAAATACATGGCTAGTAATTGCCATAATATCAGCATTACTGCAACCGACGCAAAACCAAGATATTGTTTTTTAGTAATAGAAATTTTCATCAGGCATTTTTCTTCCGATAATATCTGGATTCATTTTATAGAAAACAGTAAAATATTTTTCAATTTCCTCACGAATACCCCGGGATCGTACAAAACTCATGTTGGATCCGGGTATAGCACTGACAGCCACCCCGATGTCGGGGAGTATATCGTGTTTCACGATCAGTACGGCTGCACTGTCGGGATAAGTGTTCACCCAGCGAACCGATCTTTCGCAGGAAGTAATAATCCTTTCTACCAGCTGCGGGTCACTGCGGAGAAGACTTTCCCTTACAATAAAAGCTGTCTGGGCAACAGGCGAGCCCTGAATCTTATTCCACTCACTGTTCAGATCAAAGATTCTGTGGACATTTTTATTTCTTTTCATTACCAGGCTTACCTGGGGCTCGGAAAGTACGGCAAGTTTCGCTTCGCCGGCTGCAACGGCATTGGACAGATTGATGTGGGTTGGGAAACTGTAATCAAGTATTATGTCCCTGTCAGGATTCAGGTCGTTTTTTTCAAGAAGGAAGCGGAAAAGTATATCCGGTGTCATTCCCCTGGCCATTGTATGTATTCTCTTGTTTCTGAGATCCTCCCAGCATGTGACAGAGGTATCCGTGCCGAAGAGGTAGAGGGTACCCCAGACAGGTATGGCAGCAAGTCTGTAATCGTATCCCATGTTATACAGTATTGCAGCCATGGTTGAGGGAAGAAGGGCAAAATCCGCACTGCCGTCGAGGATCATTTTCCTGACCTGTATGGGTTCATCCAGTATACTGATCTGAATGTTTTTTGCAGTATCATTGTAAATACTGTCGATAAAGCGTATTATACCCATGGATGAAGGTCCTTTCAGGCTGGCAATGGTAACGGCTTTCCGGTCATGACTTCTGCGCTCATGATTTCCGCATGCTGAAAAGACAAGCAGAATGAAAAGGACAATAAACAAATTATTGCGCATCTGAAAAACTTTACACAAATCTATTTAATTTCTAACATAGTTATATAATATTATGATTCATTCGGCAAAACATAACGGGAGTTTATATCCGGTCCCGGGATGTAAGGTAGGGCCAGGAACATCTTCTTCGCGCGATGTAAGGTACAGCCAGGAACATCTTCTTCGCGCGATGCAAGGTACAGCCAGGAACACCTTCTTCACGCGATGCAAGGTACAGCCAGGAACACCTTCTTCACGCGATGCAAGATCCGCTCCACAATGACTGTTTCTGTGAAATATGACCATTGTCATTGCCGGAATCATTTTAAAAACCTACTTTTGCATAAATAATAACCTGTAAATACAACTGAGGTTTCTGACAATGGTCCGGGCCAAGGTTCTGCAGGCTGATATTAATCTAATCCAAAGGTATTCTGATGGAAAAGAGAATAGGTACAGTACTCATCCGCATTGATAGTCGTGAAAACGTTCATCTTCTGAACGATATCATCTCAGAGCATTCCGATATCATCATAGGCCGCCAGGGGCTGCCGCGTGAATACAGTCAAAGCATCATATCTCTTGTTTTTGAGGGTACCACGGATCAGATCGGTTCCCTTACCGGCCGTATCGGCCGCCTAAGCGGGATCCGGGCAAAATCTGTACTATTAAAGAACAAAGAAAATGAATAAGGTATTTTATGCTTCGGCTGTCTGTTTAATTGTTTTCACCCTGAGCTCCCGCGGACAGGAGCGGAATCAGCAGGAATTGATGGGTGATACGCTGTCACTTACTGAAACCACTATTAATCTCGGTGAAGTGGTTGTTTCGAGTCTGAGACTCGACCGGCAGGTTAAAAAACTTCCGGCACCCCTTACTGTTGTCAGGTCTTTTGATTATCAGAAACAATCGTCTCTCACCCTTTCCAACGTGCTGGACAAGAAATCCGGAATTTCCATGGGCGGAGACGGTGTCTGGGCTACAAACATCAATATCCGCGGATTGAGTGAAAACCGGCTGGTGACCCTGATAGACGGAAACAGGGTTGAGACCGCGAATGATCTGACGGCATCGATGAGTATGATAGACATGTATGATGTTGAAAGAGTTGAAGTGATTAAGGGTGCACAATCGTCATTGTACGGTTCGGGTGCAATGGGCGGGATTGTAAATATTATAACAAAGGACGGTTATTTTTCTTCAGAGTCTTATCTGAAGGGAAATGTCAGCACGGGTTTTGCTTCAGCCAACAGACTTTTTTCGGGGCATGCGGATGTGAATACCGGTTCCGCCAGATGGTATTTCAGACTGAGCGGAACATACAGTGATGCCGGTGATATCCGTACACCCGAAGGAAAAATGCCGAACAGCCAGTATGAATACAACAATGTAACGGCTAAACTCGGAATAAAGCCTTTCAATGATCATATTTTCAAACTTCAGATTCAGCGTTACCAGGCAAATGATGTGGGTATTCCGGGAGGTGATGCCTTTCCGGGACCGGCAACAGCTACATATACGGGTATTGGAAGGGACCTGATATCGGCCGATTATGAAATCAGGAATCTGGGCAATATGCTGACTTCACTCAAATTCGGATATTTCAACCAGTATATCGACCGCAATGTTTCGCTGCAACCCAATACGGTAACGGAGGCAACACTTCCCAACGGAAATGTACAGCGTACAAGTCCTGAACTGTTTACCCCCACAGGCAGGCATCTTACCAATGGCGGTCAGATCCAGAGCACATGGGATCTGGCGCCGGGCAATACATTTATTGTGGGAGCGGATGTGTGGAGCCGTAAACTGACTACCGAAAGAATAAAATACATTACTGTGGATATTATCAATCCTTCGGGAGACATAATTAAAACCAACAATGTTGTCAGGGGTGAGACTCCGACACCAGAGTCTTCCTTCAGCAGTGCAGGCCTTTTTGTTCAGGATGAGGCCCGTTTTCTGGATGACAGGCTGACACTGATAATGGGGGGCAGGCTGGACGGTGTGATGATAAAAAACAAGGAAAATTATGATGTTGATTATATTACGATCAATGATGTGGAGAACAGTTTTCCCGACAGAAGGCTTACATTTGATGAAGGATCTGAAAGGAATATATCATGGAGTGCCAATGCCGGACTGTTATACAATCTGACACGAAACACCGATCTTTCCTTTAATCTTGCCCGCTCTTTCAGGTCCCCGTCTCTCGAAGAACGCTTCAAATACATTGATCTGGGGAATTATGTCCGTCTCGGGGATGCATCTCTTGTTCCTGAAAGCGGTATCTCGGTTGACCTGGGTATAAGAAAATGGAACAGGGATTTAAATTTCCAGGCAGGTGTTTTCCTGAACCATATGACCAATATGATAGTTGAAGTACCCGGGGAATTTATTTACAAAGCCTTTACAGGAACTTCAGAATATACTGTTGACACCCTGCCTGCACTGATAAATTCCAATGTCAGCAGGGCATTGCTGTACGGATTTGACTATGAACTCGAATATAATTTCTACAACAATTTTGTTCTGTTCAGCACCGGATCCTGGGTGCGGGGAAAGGATACCGAAGCAGGAGAGAATCTTCCGCTTATCCCGCCTATGAAAGGACGCCTGGGACTCCGGTACACACGTCACGGAATAGCTTCAGCGGAATTTATTGTCACGGGAGTTTCAAAACAGGCAAAAATAGCGGAGGGTGAAAAGGAAACAGCGGGATACGTCCGCCTGGACATGACTGTCAGCTCAGACAACATCAGGCTGGGCAAAACTGGATTGCAGCTGTTTGCCGGTATTGACAACATCCTGGATAAAAGCTATACAAACCATCTTTCAACAAACAGGGGTAACATCAGTGTGGAACCGGGCCGCAATTTCTATATCAGACTGAATTTTTCATTCTGACCGGAACACTGATCTGCCGGAGACAGTGTCTGCAGCTGCTGGATCAGTCCATGCTGCCGGGAATCATGTAAA
>CAZFVQ010000039.1:21276-33013 GCA_964522415.1 uncultured Rikenellaceae bacterium
CGGAGACAGTGTCTGCAGCTGCTGGATCAGTCCATGCTGCCGGGAATCATGTAAATACCGGTTTATTACTGCCGGAGACAGTGTCTGCAGCTGCTGGATCAGTCCATGCTGCCGGGAATCATGTAAAGAGCAGGTTAATTACTGTTTCCGGTATCTTTCACCATAATTATTCTTGATTTGTTTTGTAGTCTTTCGTAACTTTGATAGAGTCAAACTGGTTTTACCATAATCTGAAGCAAGTGTTATGAATAAGCCGTGATTGACAAAACCCCGTCGGGAATAAGTCTTGCCGGTCATGGCTGTTCAGTAAGGTTTTATAAATCTAAATTACCAGCACATGAAAAAGTTATTGCTATTCCTGTTTTTTATTCCCCTGGTGGCTCAGGCTCAAACCTCAAAGGATGAAGATATTTTCAACAGCGCTAATTGCCTGATCACTGTTATGGAGACATTCGTTAATGATTCCCTTGTTTCTGCCTTTGTCACTTTTGATGCAAAGGATGACAGATTACCCACACTGAAGAATTATTTTACATTGTGTTATGACACTCCTCAGAATGTATATAAGTTTCTTACTGAACTGGAGATGTATGTTGCAGATGTTAATGCAGGTCCGGCACAGGTAGGCAAGCATAAGGTTGAGATCGACAAGTCGGCCGGAACAAGAATGGTGAAGGTTTATGATGAACGCGAACTGATCTTTCACAGGTTTACCCCGAAAATAATTGCAAGCATTAAAACCGGTTTGAATGAATGGGCATTGAAGCACAACATAAAACTTGAATTACCTGAAGAATAAAACCACTTCTGAAAGCTGTCTTTACTGTATTCCGGTGTTTCCTGTCCTGTATTCCGTTATTTCCTGTCCCGTATTCCGGTGCTTTCCCCAAAACTTAGCAATAAAAGGGATAAAATTTTGATTCCGGGAATTTTTGTATCTTTACAATCCAATAGTATGAGATATGGAAAGCCTCGATTATGCCGTCAGGAATAAATTATCACAGCCTCATGTCAGACCGCCTTTCAGACCGGAGCGCTTTTATTCCGCAGACAAGCCGAAACAATGTTACAGGTGCAAATCAGTACTGATTGCTGAATTGCTTTATGGTGAGCCCGGCAGATCATCAGAACTGATTGCCGATCTGAAAGCCGGACGGGTTGTTCCCGCAGGTAAGGCAAAGAGTGCTGATAAACCAAATGCGAGATGGAAATGTCTGGATTGCCAGACGCTTTTCTATCCGGAGGAAACCTGAAAATCTGAACCCTTTGATTTCGCCCAGAAGTTTTTCAAGATATGCGGCATTTTTATCCCGGAGGGTACTCTGCTCTTCAATTCGCCTCATCTGACCGCTGAGGATAGCGGCCAGAAAAGGTGTCATCCTGAAATTTGATCCTGTGAAAACCCTTCCCTTGTTTCTCGGATCCTTTCCTGGTGAGTATATCCCTTTGCCGCAGCTCCGCCGATATGGACGGGGATTATTGCTTCAGGAATTTAGCTGTTCCGGATACAAAGTCCGCGAAGACCAGGCTCCAGTAATAAAATTCAGACGGAAGTCAGGGTATAATTTCCGGAATAAACATAACTTTGGTAGTTAAACCGGAAAAACGGATCGGAGAATAAAATCAGTCTTTCTTACCGAAAAGAAAGAAGACCCCAATGTGTATCTTTATACTGAATGACGAGTTTCTGAATTAATCAGGTTAGGGAAGCACATAAAAAGATTAAGAATTTGAAAATGGGGTTGGATTAGTGGTTATGCAATGATAATATACAGGATAAAATGGGAAAATCAATACGACTTTTAATGCTATTGGCGGGAAACAGAACCTACAGTCGTGAAGTGCTTGACTTTTGCCTGATTACAAATCCGTTTGGGCATTGGATATTAAGGTAATTTACCTTCGAGATAATATTTTAAATGGAATAAACGAAATTACAGTAAAAGTCAATAATAATATGAGAATCTATTTAAGACTAAGCAGGAATCAAAAAGTGATTCCATTTACTTATCAAGAGTTACTGGTGGGCGTAATTCATAAGTGGATTGGTTCAGATAATGTTATTCATGGGAAAAGTGGACAATATTCTTTTTCTTGGATTCAGAATACTTCAGCTACCAAAGAGGGAATTAACCTTGGAGATAATGCATATTTTTTTATTGGGTCTATGAGCGATGCTTTAATTAAAACAATAATTAAAGGAATTCGTGAAAACCCGGGAATGTTTTGCGGTGTTAAAGTGACTGATATTCAGATTAAGAATATTCCTGACTTTGGGAAGTCGGAAAGGTTTTTAATGGCAAGTCCCGTCCTTCTAAAGATAAAAGCGGAAGATAAAATAAGGCATGTTACTTTGTTAGATAAAGATTTTGAAGAGATTCTAACTAATAACCTGAAACGCAAATTGGAGAAAGCAGAATTATCTTCAGAAGGATTTTCTATAACATTAAACCCTGAAACTGATTACAGAAAGACCAAGCTTGTTACATATAAGGGGATTGAAAATAAGACATCTTTAGCACCGATAATAATAAATGGTACCCAGGAGCAGATTGCTTTCGTGTGGTGTAACGGTTTGGGAAATTCAACAGGAATTGGTTTTGGAGCTATAAAATAAATATAAAATGGAGAAGTATTTCGTAGTACAATATACCGGGCCATTTGGTTTTATAAAACCTTGGACAGCTGTAAGAGATAGTGAAACTTTCTCACAGCAATTTCTCACCCCCAGTATAGTGGAGGGGATAGAGAAAAAATTATTCCCGGAACTTTTAAATGAAACCGGAATAAAGAAAATTAAACAACACAGACTTTCTTATTCTCAAATTAATCAGCAACAAGAAGTGATTCAAACCAGAGGATGGAACTCAACAAGAAAAGGTTCCCAATTCCTTTTTGAGCGACCCACCTCCATATTAATCAGAGGTATATTAATAGAACCAAAACTTCACCTTGCTTTTGATACGAAAGAAGATGCTGAAAGAGCTTATGAGCAGCATATCTGTTTATGCAGAAATGAAGATATCTTGATGCCCTTCAAGATTATAGAGATAGTTAAAAGTGATTTTGATGATGAAGTTCTCTTTAATGGGTATGAACTTGTATTTGAGAAAAATGAGGATTCATTTCAGGTTGGTTATCATCGTGTAACGAATGAACCCATGTTTGGATGGTTAAAGATTGTAGGGAATCCTATTAATAATTTTTGAATGAGTTTGATATTTGCAAAATCCGGACCTGAATGGACACCTCTTGCTACACATTTGTTGCAGGTTGCTGAGGCGTCTGTAGCTTTTGCAAAGTATTTGGGAATGGATGAATATTTAGCTTATAACGGAGCTATTTTACACGATATAGGAAAGGCTCATCCCTTTTTCCAAGAAAGGTTGAAGGGGAATTCTAATAGAACAACAATTTTCCGTCATGAAATTGCTTCCTTATTTTTTCTTTCAGCATTTCCTGAAAATCAATGGGACTCATTGATAGAAATGGTTGTGGGACACCATAAATCTGTTGTTTATGACATAGGAATGAAAGGTTTATTGGATTTAGAAGAAAATGATGATTACGAAGACTTTCATTTGGGTAATTGGGAAGAATGGAGTTTAAAAGCTATAGAGATTTTGAACCAGTTAGGAGTGTCTTGTTTATCCATAGCAAAGAATGAAGCTTTAGAGAACTTAGAATATTGCATTGAATATTGTGAGAGTTTTACAAGAAAAAAAGGATATTCTGAATGGAGAGGTTTACTAATGGGAGCAGATCATTTTGCATCTTCACTGACAGATAAAACTAAAGAGCATATCCACAGAATTTTCAAAACCCCTGATTTAAATTTTTACAATCGCCAACATGTTCTATTTCCATTATCATTGAAAGACGCTGACTCGCAGAAAAGGCATACAATAGTTGTTGCTTGCACAGGAGCCGGAAAAACGGATTATTTGTTTAGAAGATGTAAAGGACGGGTTTTTTATACTTTACCATTTCAGGCATCTATAAATGCAATGTTTAAAAGAGTAGGAAATGATCTGGAAAACAGCAATCCAGATATTGATATCCGGGTGTTGCATTCTGCTTCAATAATAGTATCGAGAAAGGAAAATGAAGAGACAGCGTTGCAGAATTTAATAGGTTCATCAGTTAAAATTCTGACACCACACCAATTAGCTTCTATTGCATTAGGAATGAAAGGATATGAAGCAATGATACTGGATATAAAAGGTTGTGATGTCATTCTTGATGAGGTTCATACTTATTCCGGGGTTTCTCAGGCATTAGTGTTAAAGTTAATTCAGGTGTTGAAAAATCTTGATTGCAGGATTCACATAGGTACGGCAACCATGCCAAGTATCCTGTATCAGGAAATAATGAAGGAGTTAGGTGATGATGTTTTGGAAGTAAGTTTAGCTGAAGATGAATTGGAACAATTTAATCGACATATTATACATAAAACAGAGAGTTTTGATTTAACTCAGAATGTTATTTCCAAGGCAGTGGAGAACAATCAGAAGATTTTGGTTGTAATGAATACAGTCAAAGACGCTCAAGATGCATACAAAATTATTAAAGAAAGTCATCCGGAAATTCCTGCTTTACTGCTGCACAGCAAATTCAAAAGAGGTGATAGAAATTTTAAAGAAGCACAGCTGCTTGGATTAGATGCTGATGGAGAACCAGTTTTTGAATTTAATACAAGTAATGAAGCTTGTATCGTGGTTTCAACGCAAATCGTTGAGGTCAGTTTAGATATCAGTTTTGATATTATGGTAACAGCGACCGCTCCTTTAGATGCTTTGATTCAAAGATTTGGTCGGATTAACAGAAAAAGAAATAAAAACACAATTGGGAAATTTAAAGATATCTATGTTATAAAGCCACCTGTCGGGATTAAAGAAGCACGCCCTTATGAAGTGGATATATTACAAAAGTCTTTTGAAGTTTTACCTGATGGTGAGGTATTGAGAGAAAAAGAATTGCAACAAAAAATAGACCTGGTTTACACTGAGATAGACATTTTAAAAATTGAGGAACATAGTATTTTTAAAACAGATATAGGTTTTACTTTGGGGAAACTTACTCATAGAAGCCGGGCTATATTATTTGAGATGTTATCCATTGAAAGCGTTAGCTGTATTTTAGAATCAGATGAAGAAGAATACTTGAATGGTAATTTTGAGGACAGACTAAACCTGGAAATGTCAGTTGCTTATTGGACGGCAGCAAAAATGCGACAGTTGGATAAGGGGAATAAACCTTTTGTTATTCCGGACAAAGCTTATGATTTTGAGACAGGCTTGGAGGTATCAAAAATAAAACAAGAGAACTTTAATGTATTAAATCAATTTATATGATAACAACATTAGTAGGAAGGACTTTTTTAAAAGCATATAACGAAAAATACAGCCAAAATTATTCAGCAAAGGATTTCTTTGAGAAGGTTTATTTTGAGTTGTTTTTTAATCACTCAAAATATATGCAATGGGTTACCAATTCGCCTTTTGTTCAGATGAGTAAAGGTCAAAAACCCCACTTGCTTTCAGTAAAGGAAAGAAAAGAAAAACTTGAGAATCTTTATAAGAAAGTTGAAACAGAAGATCCTGATGCAAGTTTTGCTATTGGCTTTCCCGCTTCTGAAAGTAAAGAATATGCCAGTACTTCAGGTTTGGTAAGTGATGTTTCAATTGAAACAGACGAAGAAGATATCTTTCTGTCATGGATAGGAAGTGGGTTGGGGATAGGTGTAGCAGGTGGTTATAGTTTGTTGATAAACGACCCGCAAATTACTATGGAGACTTTTGAAGGTTGGAAATATTATAGAAAGTACTTGAATGACCCGACTTTGGAAAAGTTAAAGGGTAATCAGATAAATTCCTGGAATGGACAATGGCTGACTTATAAATTGGGAACTCGATATAATGAGAGCATTAGCTTTTACGATTTGGAGCAAGAACAAATTTTTAAAGTCGATTCTTCATTGGCTGAGGTAAATACTGTCAATTGGTCTAATCTCTTTTTTAGTCTCTCAAATAGATTCCCGGATACAGTATTAAATGCTTATATCTACAGTTTCGGTCAAACAAATAAAACTGTTGGTTTTATCCCAATGTATTTAAAATCAGGCAGAAGGTTAAAGGATGTTTTTAAACAGCTTTACCATACTGAGAAACCATTTGAAAATAAAGAATTTCAATCCTTGTTTGGAATGCATATTAAGAGAGCCTGCGAACTGGGGAATATTGGTTTGCATGCCTTACAACCTGAAAATCTTAGAAAATATATGGGTGAGAATAAAAACTTATCCATAAACAACGACGAACAAATTTTAATTTATCAATCATATAAAACCTGGTTAATAGCTATGATTTCAAAAAACAAAGAGCAAATAACAGATTATACCATAGAATTAGCAGGGCTTCTTCTTAGGTATAGGCGTAATGCAAAAGGCACTACAGGAAAGAATCTAATCGAAAAAGACCTATTTGGTGCTACATCAAAAAAAGGTTTTATAAATGCTTTGACAGAAATGATTGCCGATTTGAGCGATTCTGATTTGGAAAGATTAAAAAAATTGAAGGATGAAGTCCATTTGATGACTAATGAAGAGTTTGGCTATTTCAGCACTTTGTTGAAATTTGATTACGTTTTTGCAGAGAAAAAATCTTAATATATAAAATATTTTAATTATGAGTAATACCGTTTATATCAGAACATTAAAAAGAGCAGAACATACTGTGTTCTGTGTTTCCGATGGTCAGAAATATTATTATGATGCGCAGTTTAACAGAAGAATTCCATTCTCAAGTGGACAGCAAGTCAAACGTTCTATTATTGATTCGATTTCAGATCATCTTAATGTAACTCCAAGCCCAACTACTTTCCTTTTTGATGTGACTAAACAGAAAGAATTAAAAGAAGGTGAGGTTTATGGAACTTGTGACCCATCCTATCCAGATCAATTGTTTGGTGGCTGGATGAAAGCTGCAAAAGGCGGAAAAGACAGAACCTTGAAAAGAAGGAGTCCTTTATCCATTTCAGCGATGCGTGCTTTACATCCTTTGTTAGCAGGACTTGACAATGATAATGCATCTTTTGACAGAAGCGATCGTCCCAATAATATTGTAATTGTCCGGGATGCTGACGGAAACGAATTGTCGGAAGAAGAAATTGTTCAATTTCTCGAAGGAAAAGACAGAAGCTTAAGTAGAAAATGGATTCCTAATCAAAGTCGTGCATCTGGACTTTTCGTTTCAGATATTGCTATTGATTTACGTAGATTATTTTGTGTAAGTTTAAATTCATTTGAGCCTGAAATGTCTGATGAAACAATTGAGAAACTAAAAGAAGAGGGATGGATTGAATCCAAAAATGTTTTTGGTCCCTGTTTAGTGACACCAGAAAACTTTAGAAGGGAATGGGCGAAAGCATTATCTTCTGCAATTGTTAATTGGAAGATTACTTCTAATCAATCCAGAACTTTTAGTCTGATGGATACCTTGGCCATTTCTATTAGTGATAATGCTAATTTAATAGCAGGTAGCATCCGAGCAAAACTATCAGAAGATGATTCAAAAAAAGCAGAACCAATTATTGAGGAAAAAATGTATAGTGTAGCAACCTTTGTTAGTCTTCAGGCAAGCGCCTTTATCTTGACTAAAACAGAGACAGTCGATGCAATTCAAAAAGCTGAACAGGAATTATACGATAGACTAATGGCTTTCGATTACGAAAATCAGTTATCCTGAGATTAAAATGCCGATTAAAGAAAAAGCCTTTTTGACATTTTTTAAATTTATCATCTTTCATGTCATTATAATTGAATATATTTACATTATGATTCATCAAAAGATGATAAATGGCAAATGAGTTACTAAAAATATTAGATGAGTTTGAATTGGATATATTCTCTGAGGAAGATTTCTTGAACCGGACGGGGATAGCTTTGGAAGATTGGATAAATCCATTGAGAACATTAATTAAAAATGGGATTATTGAAATTATCGAAAAAGGCAAATACTGCCGTCATAACTTCAGGAATGAATATGTGATAGGTTATTATCTAGCTTCAAAAGAAGGAGCTATCGCCTACTGGTCAGCATTGAATCTTCATGGTTTAACAGAACAGATTTCCAATACTGTTTTTGTACAGATGACTAAAGTAAAGCAAGATAAAGAAGTGTTTCATATTCCCTATCAATTTATCAGGGTCAAAAAAGCAAAATTTACCGGAATCGAAAAATCAGGATATGGAAATCATTCTTATTTAATCACTGACAAGGAGAAAACGATAGTAGATTGTTTTGATTTACCACAATACGCCGGTGAATTTCCGGGGTTGATTAAAGCCTTTGCCAATAATGATTGGAAAGAAGAAAAACTGATAGAATATGCCAGGTCGGTAAATAATCAAGCTGCCATTAAAAGAATGGGATTCATAGCACAAAGTTTTGAATTGCCATTAAATGATTTCATAGAATTTGCGCAATCAAAAGTAACAAGAACAATCTCACTCTTGGACAACACCTTGCCTAATGAAGGCAGAGTGATTACAAATTGGGGATTGAGACTGAATTTGTCTTTAGAAGATTTATTACAGTTAAGGTATTACTGATGAGTATGAACATCACGGGTACACATATAAATTACTTCCGACTGTGCCCCAGAAAACTTTGGCTTTTTGCCAATAGTATTCAGATGGAGCAAACATCCGACTTGGTTGCTGATGGGAAAGTGATTGAAGAAGAATCTTATCAACATAGAAGTGAGCGCTATTCACAGATTGAAATGGTTTATGAATTCAATGGTGTATCGTTTAGTGGTAAGATTGATTTTTTCGACACCAGAAACAAAATTATTCATGAAACTAAGCGTAGCAATAAAGTAGAAGAAGCACATATCTGGCAAATAAAATTCTATTTGTGGCTGATGGAACTAAATGGGATTGAAGCGGAAAAGGGAATCATTGAATACCCCAAGTTAAGGGAGCGTGAAGAAATATTTTTAGAAGAAAAGGACATAAACTATTTGAAAGACATTATTCAGAAAATTAAAATATTGACTGAAAATGATGTTTGTCCACCTGTTTTGAATTCTAAGATTTGTAAGAGTTGCAGTTACTTTGATTTTTGTTATTCAGGAGAAATTTAATTATGAAAAAATCTTACTACCTGTTTAATCCTGGTCGGTTAAGCCGAAAAGACAATACCTTGAAATTTGTTTCTGTTGATAAAGATGGAAATGAAGGACAGGCAAAGTATCTACCTGTTGAGGGAATAAAAAACATGTACTGTTTTGGAGCATTGGATGCAAATTCTGCATTGTATAATTTCTTGGGGAAGAGTCAAATATCTGTACATTTTTTTGATTATTATGAACATTATACCGGGAGTTTCATGCCCAAAGATTATCTGCTGAGCGGAAAAGTTTTGATAGAGCAAACAAAAAACCACACCCGAACAAAACTCAGAATGGATATCGCTCAGAAACTTATTGAAGGTGCTGCTGCCAATATGTTGCGGAATTTAAAATATTATCAGAACAGAGGGAGGGATTTGAGCTCACAAATAATCCAAATAGAGAACTACAGTGCGGAGCTGAAAAACGCCAAATCCATAAGTGAACTAATGGGATGGGAAGGAAATGTAAGACAAGTTTATTATGAGGCATTTGATAAGATAATCCCTAACTTCGAAATGGGCAACAGAACCAAAAGACCACCTTCAAATGAAGTAAATGCACTTATTTCATTTGGCAATATGATGTGTTACACCCTTTGTTTGGACCAAATTTATCACACTCAATTAAATCCAACAATCAGCTACCTGCATGAACCCGGTTATAGGAGATATTCACTGGCTTTGGATTTGGCTGAAATATTTAAGCCGATTTTAGTTGACCGCTTAATTTTTTCGCTGCTCAATAAAAACATTTTATCGGAAAAGGATTTTGACAAAAAATTGAATTATTGTTTATTGAATGAATCAGGCAAGAAAAAGGTTCTTAGAGATTGGGAAGACAGGTTGAATCAAACCATTAAGCACAGAAAGTTAAATAAAAATGTAAGCTACAAACATCTGGTGAAATTAGAAGTGTATAAACTAATTAAGCATATTATGAAAATTGAAGAATATCAGCCTTTTAAGGCTTGGTGGTAAAGACAGGAGGTTGGATAATAGGTTTTCCACAGCTTTCACCCAATCTGCAAAAAACAAAAAAATGTATATTATACTTGTTTATGACATAGGTGTAGAAAGAGTTTCAAAAATGCTGAAGCTATGCAGACAATATTTGAATTGGATTCAGAATTCTGTTTTTGAAGGTGAAATCACCGAATCACAACTGAGAGAATTAAAAATGAAAGCAAAAAAAATAATGGATTGCGAAGCGGACAGTTTAATAATTTTTACCAGCAAAAATCAAAAGTGGCTTCAAAAGGAGATTGTTGGGAAAGAAAAAAACGACACTGATATTTTTATTTAAACTCGTCGATACCGATCCGAAAAATAAAAAGAAACGCTCTTTGACATACTGGGATTTTTAAAAAGGTAATAATTAAAGTGTTATATAATCGTCATAGCTTGGGTATTTTCATTGAATTATACATTGACGACATTTTCTTCGATTTTTCATAAAATTGAAATTCTTATTTAGTTGATAAACAATTAAAAACAATTCGTAATTTTACGGCCATTAATCGTACCATGCTGGAATTGAAACTATATAAAAAACGGGTCTTATTCGTAGCCTCTATAAGCCATTAATCGTACCATGCTGGAATTGAAACTCTATTGGCTCCCATTTATGACGCCTCCTTTTTTCCATTAATCGTACCATGCTGGAATTGAAACTTCTTTCTCTTTCTTAGTTTTTTACGCCGGAAAGCCATTAATCGTACCATGCTGGAATTGAAACGTTGGTGGTGGTGGCGTGAAAGAAGGGGCTGCCATACCATTAATCGTACCATGCTGGAATTGAAACGCAACACCGATTAACTGTATTCCCTGTGGGAGAATCCATTAATCGTACCATGCTGGAATTGAAACGTATTTCCCAGCCTTGTTAATCGGGCTGATAATTTGCCATTAATCGTACCATGCTGGAATTGAAACAGGTCTTTGTTTCCTCTGCTGAAACAACCTGATGCGACCATTAATCGTACCATGCTGGAATTGAAACTCTGTAATAAACTCCTCCCCTGCCCGGACAAAAGCCATTAATCGTACCATGCTGGAATTGAAACGTAATTGTATTCAAAGTTCTCTGTAGCCTCCTTACGGCCTGTTCTCTCTTAATCGTACCATGCTGGAATTGAAACATTTGAAACTGGCAGTGATTTTGTCAAAGGATAAGGCGCAACTCTTAATCGTACCATGCTGGAATTGAAACAGGGATGACCTTCCTGCTTCAGCGTTGAGATTAATCTCTTAATCGTACCATGCTGGAATTGAAACGTAATTTTGTCAGCACTCATGCTGCGGCTTACCTGCTCTTAATCGTACCATGCTGGAATTGAAACTCTGTAATAAACTCCTCCCCTGCCCGGATAAAAGCTCTTAATCGTACCATGCTGGAATTGAAACCTGCAAGCATATTATCCCGGCTCAATCCCCCCACACTCTTAATCGTACCATGCTGGAATTGAAACAAGCGATCCTTTCATCAATCAATTTATCAACTTCTTCTCTTAATCGTACCATGCTGGAATTGAAACCTGTCAAATAATGCTTTCGAGCTGGCA
>CAZFVQ010000040.1:0-31723 GCA_964522415.1 uncultured Rikenellaceae bacterium
TTAGCTTATGCTTTATACTACACATTCATTGGATACAAACATAGGGACTTTGACATATCGGACACAACTGTCAATCGGATATAACGTGATCAAAAGCGGTTGTGAATTGCTTTCAGAATGTATCTTTGATAATAAAATTACATCACCATGAAAGTCATTTACAAAGTTACATCTGAGCCAACAGGAGTTGTCCTGATACGAAGAAGGAAGATTGCAAAAGCATTAAGATGGTGGCTTCGTGAGAACGGATTTGAATTCAAGTACAACTACTACTTCGGATATGTTCAGTAACCAGGTACTACGAGGCAGCCACAATCCTGAATCCTGAAAAGCCGGGCCTGACAGATCCTGCCTGGCAGCATTCTGCCGTCTCCTGCTCATCCCCAGGAACCCGGACTTTCTCCCGGAAAGAGGGTCTTCAGGCAGAACTCCGGGAAAAACTTGACTTTTGCTGAAATTTTTAGTATTTTTATAGCTGGGTTGAAAGTCAAAGAATTCTGTCATTTTCTCCCTTGAAATCTGCATGAAAAGCATATGGCTTTTGTTAAAGCCTTAGTTATGTGACAACTCCAATAAAAGGGAAAGCTGAAAACCTTGAAAAGAGTAAGCATTACAACAAAATGAAACCTTTCATGGAAGCAAAAGCCTTTAATCCGGAAGAACAGCTCAGGAAAATTATCAATCTGATAAATGAGAATAAATCAGATACCATCAGTGTTCATAAAATAAGGGATATCATCGGCAGTGAACATCTCTCCGGGGAAAATATAAACAATCCCTTTGTTCAGAGAAAATCTTACATGGGATATAATAAGAAGGACGATTATAAAGAGAATTATATTTCATAGCAATAACAGGCTGCCCGTTTTCTGAAAAACAGGCAACCGGTTGTCCCTCCGCTTTTCAGTTATACCTGATTAATTCAGCAATTGTCCTGTTTTTTTCTCTTTCCATTTCATTCAGCTTCCGGAAACTGTCATAATATATTCCGTATCCGAGAAGATAATCCGTCAGGGATATTTCGCCCCCGGTGAGTGCTTTCAGTAGAAATTCTCTGCTGTCTGCCGATTTCAGACCGGAACGGAAAGTATCTATACTGGTCTGCAGTGATATAATTTTCTCATGAAGCGCTTTCATCTGATTATGGAACTGAAATCTGTAATCTGTTTCCATTTCCTTTGAAGCAAGAACACTTGCCTTTTCATACCTGGTCTTGTTCCTGTTCTCCCAGAGCGGTATTGAAAAACCCATAACAAGTCCCCGGAACTGCTCCCCCACTGTCTTTTCACTCATATAGCCCGCCTCAAGCCTGGGCAGGTTCATCGATCTGCTGAGTCTGATCCGGGCTTCGCCTACAGCAATTTCCTTTCCAAACCATTGCAGTATCGGATTATTTTCCTGCGTCTCCGCAAACCATGATTCAAAATCCGGATTCGTCGGATACCATACAAAAACGGTGTCTGTGAAGCCTATCTTTTGTCCGCCGTTATATCCCGCCAGTTCATTAAGTGAATAGGCAATCTCAATATTGTTGCTTTCCAGTTCTCCCTGCATGCTCAGCAGATTAAGCCGGGCCTTGTTCAGATCCACTATCCCGGTTTCTCCCGCATCATATTTCATTTGATACAGTTCAGAAATCTTCCTGATGTTCTCACAGTGCTCCGAAATGATCCGGGACATGGAATTCAGAAAAACAAGATCTGCCAGAATAAGCCTGACCTGAAAAAAAACAGCCGTTTTCTGACTCAGGTACTCAAGCTCCGCCTGATCATTTTTCAGATCTGAGATCTTCGACCGGTAAACATATGCTGATGGAAAATCAAATGACTGTCGCACGGAAAAATCTTTCCTCATACCCACATCTTCCGGTGAACCCTGCAGGTAATTGAAATCAGCCTCGGGACCAGGCATATAAATATCCGTTTTGTGACCCAGTCTTTCAGCATCGGTCTTTTTCCGCAAGGCAGCAAGTGTGCTGTTGTTTTGCTCAATCTGCCGCAGAATATCATCAGGGATGGTCTGGGATTTAAGCGCCGGTGCTGACTGAACAAGAAATAACAGTAATAATATCCTGATTATTGAAGGTTTCATTTTATGACAGTTTTTTGTTTGTTGAAAATACTGTAAACTATCGGCACTATATAGATATTCAGCAGGGTTGACGTCAGCAGACCTCCCAGAATAACCTTTGCCATCGGACTCTGGATTTCATTTCCTGAAAGATCTCCCTTCAGTGCCAGGGGAACCAGAGCCAGTGCAGCAGTCAGGGCAGTCATAAGAATCGCATTAAGTCTGTCTGCCGAGCCCCTTATTATTGTCTCCTTCAGCGGAATACCCTTTCCGGCCAGTCTCTGGTAATTTGAAACAAGAAGAATACCGTTTCGCGTGGCAACACCGAAAAGAGTGATAAAACCTATGATGGCCGGAATACTTAAAACTCCCGATGTAAGCCCGATGGCAAACACTCCCCCTATAAGGGCAAGAGGCAGATTCAGAAGAATGATTCCTGCAAGCCTGAAATTTTTAAATTCCAGGTAAAGCAGAAGGAAAATGATAAACAATGCTGCAACTGATGTGAAAAGCAGGGTCCTGGAAGCTCTTGCCTCACTTTCAAACTGCCCCCCGTATTCCAGCCAGTAATCATCGGGAAGATGAACCTTCCTGCCAATATTTTCCTGTATATCATTCACCACACTCCTGAGATCCCGTCCGGCTACATTGGCCGAAATGACTATTTTCCTCCTGACATTTTCCCGGCTTATGGAACTGGGACCAGTTGCCGAAACAATATCCGCAACCTCTTCAAGAGGCACTTTTTTACCGTCATATGTATCAATAAGGGCAGTTTTTATACCATCCAGGGTTTCTGTGTAATCACTGTTAAGTCTGAGTACCAGGTCGAAACTTCTTTGTCCCTCATAAATATCACCCAGCTTCTCCCCGCTGAAAGCCAGATCGGTAAAATCAGTGAATTCATCAATCGGTATCCCGTAGCGCAGAAGCATCTCCCTGTTTGCACGTATCTGAATCTGTGGCACTTCAATTTGCTGCTCAACATTCACATCCACCAGTCCTTCAATATCTGTTATGACCGACTTGATTTCATTTGCGGTTGAAAACATTTTATTCAGATCCGTACCAAACAGCTTTATTGCTATGTTGGCACTCGTGCCCGACAACATATGATCAATACGGTGCCCGAGGGGCTGACCAACCGTAAAGGCAATACCCGGAATTTTTGAAAGCGTTGCCCTTACATCAGCTACAAATTCCTGCTGCGACCGCTTTCCTTCAAGGAAGTTTACATCTATTTCCGAACTGTTCGTTGACTGGGAATGTTCATCCAGCTCCCCCCTTCCCGTGCGGCGGGCCGTACTCGTAACCTCAGGAAGTGCGAGAAGCTCTGTTTCAATAAGCCTGCCAAGCCGGTCATTTTCATCCAGAGAAGTTCCCGGCTGTGTTACTATGGAAAGTGTAAGGGCACCCTCATTGAACTCAGGAAGAAAACTGCGCCCGAATCCCGACATAATAATCAGGGTTATTATCAGAATAATTCCTGTTGAGACAAGTATCGCCGTCTTCTTCTTAAGCGCCCATTCAAGCGATTTCCTGTAATAGAAAGTGAGCTGCCTTATCAGCCATTTATCCTTCTCATTCCTTTCAAGATATTTTTCATCCGAAAGCATTATTTTCGCAAGCAGCGGTGTAAGCGTCATGGCAACCACAAGTGACACGAACAGCGAAACAAGGAATGAGATGCCAAGAGGTTTCAGCATTCTTCCTTCCATACCTGACAGAAAGAACAATGGGAAAAATGCAACCATTATTATAAGGGTTGCAATAAAAATGGATGCCCTGATCTCCTTTGAGGCTTCAAAAACTATTGTAAATGAGGATTCCCTCTCATCAGCAGGTTTAATCCTGTTTTGCCGGAGCCTCTTGTATACATTTTCCACATCTATTATGGCATCGTCAACAAGTGAACCAATTGCAATTGCCATTCCGCCCAGACTCATGGTATTAATAGTCATACCCAGGGATCTCAAAACGAGAACAGCACCAAGAAGCGACAAGGGGATGGCAAGCAGCGAAATGACAGTGGTCCTGAAACTGCCGAGAAAAACAAGAAGAATTATTGTAACAAATACAGCTCCCTCAATCAGTGCACGCTGGACATTACTTACCGATCTCTCAATAAAATCAGCCTGCCGGAATATCTTTGTATCAAGTCTTACATCAGGTGGCAGACCGGATTTCAGACCCTCAAGATTTTTTTCAATCTGTCGGGTTACTTCAAGAGTATTGGCATTGGGCTGCTTGGATACCGAAATTATTATAGCTGGTGCTGCATTACTGGAAGCATGCCCCATCTGTACCGCACTACCGATTTTGACCTCAGCAATATCACTGATCCTGACGATATTACCTGCAGCTGATTTTACATAACTGTCACCGATAGCTTCCAGTTCCGGGGTTCTCCCTATCCCTCTTATCACATATTCATTCCCATATTGCCGGAGTACTCCGCCACTGGAATTCCCTGCCAGTCCCCTGACAGCCCCGGCAAGCTCCTGCATTGTTACTCTGAAATATTTCATTTTCTGAGGATCGGCCAGAATCTGGTATTGCTTGTAATCACCACCTGTAATGGTAACCTGTGAAACACCCCCGGTAGAAAGAATAAGAGGTTTAACGCTCCATTCGGCAATTGTACGCAAATCCATCAGGCTGGTACTGTCTGCCTGCATACCTATGAAAAATATCTCACCCATTACGCTTGATTGCGGTGCCAGTACAGGCTGTCCCACTCCCATGGGCATCTGGGATGAAATACCAATAAGCTTTTCACTGACAATCTGACGGGCCTTGAAAATATCCGTTCCCCAGTCAAAATCAACCCATACAAATGAATATCCCTGGGAAGAGGTCGATCTCACCCTTCTGACATCAGTAGCACCGTTCAAGGCAGTCTCAATGGGAAAAGTAACCATCCTTTCAACCTCTTCCGATGCCATTCCGTGGGCATCGGTCATTACCACGACAGTGGGAGCCGTGAGATCGGGAAACACATCAATCTCCATACGGGATGCCGTTCTGGTTCCAAAAACCAGCAGCAGCACCGAAGCTGTCAGAACAAGAAACTTGTTGCTCAGTGAGAATTTTATAATATTATCCAGCATGGCAGATTATTTTAATGGACATGGCCGGAATGAGCATCAAGTGTGCCTGTGGCCTGTGCAAGTCTGATATAAATGGCACCATCGGTTACTATTCTCTCATCTGCAAAAAGACCTTCTGCCACCTCAGTCCGGAAACCATCCGTCTTCCCTGTTCTGATCTCCCGTTTTTCAAAAAGCTCGGGGGTGATCTGAACCCATACAAAATAGATACCCTGTTCTTCCAGTAAGGCTGTATTGGGTATAACCAGTGATTCATCAGCAGGTCCGGCTTCAAGATATACTTCAACAAAGCTGCCCGGGATAAACTCACCATTGTTCTCGATTCCAAGAGTCACCGGCAACAGAAAATTCTCACTCCCTGCAGCCTTGCCATATGACAGGATTCTGCCGCCCAGATCCTCAAGACTATAACTTCTGTCATCATTAATTTTCCTGATCCTTGCTGTTTTAATCTGATGAAGCAGCGACGAGTATCTTTGCGGAATATCTGTTCTTACAGCCAGGAAACTGTTTTGTGATACAACAAGAAGGCTCTGACCGGCACTGACATATTCACCATTACTGACCAGTATCTGCCTGATAAATCCTTTTGCAGGACTGGTAACAGCTTGCCCGGAATTGTTGAAACTTTCTCTGTAATTCTCATACACCGCCCTGTCATTTTCGTAACGGTTTCTGATCTCCAGAAATTCCTTTTCCGGGACTATCCTGTCCTTTTGAAGGGATAATGCCCTCTCAAAATCAGCGGACGATCTTTCAAAATTACTTTTCGCCTGCGAATATCTGACCGAGAAATTATTGTCATCCAGACTGCTGCCGACAACTGAAAATAAAACCTGGCCGGAACTGACTTCATTTCCTTCATAAATGCCGCCCGGACCATACTGTACTATTCCCGCTGTTCTTGCAGGTACTGTGTATTCATTGCTGCTCAGGGACTGAACCAGTCCTGTGGTTTTAACAACCTGTCCGAAAGCCTCTTTCAGAGGAAATCCGGTTGAGAAATTCACTTTCCATGATTGCTCCTTGGTAAAAACTGAAGTATTTGACTCTGAATGAATCTCATGTTCCTCAGCTTCATGGAGTTCCCCATGGTTTCTGAAAACTTCAACATTTGTGACAAGAAGTTCACATTCCGATTCATCTGCTGAAATATTATATTTCAGGATTCCTGTTCCCGCAGATTCCGGAACAAAAGAAAAACTGTAAATTCCCTTCCCCGCAGAAACCCTCTGTTCCGGCAGCATTTCCATTCCGTTAATGAGAAAGACCAGTTTAATGTCTGCATTCTCAACAGCCCTGAAGTCCGGGACTGAACTTAAATAGCTGACGATACTTGCCGGCTCACCGGCAACAAAATGGTCTGCTTCCACAAAAAGCTCAAAGCTGTCGCTGTACACCGTATATTGAACCATATGATCCTCATGTTCAGAATGATGATCCATTCCACTATTACCGCATCCGGCAAGCAGGATGCCTGATATTGAAAAAAATAATAATCTGAAATTCATTTTCTTGGCTTAAATTCATCAAATACAAAACAACCCGGCAGGTATTTCCCTTACCGGAACAATAAAAATCTGATCATGAATAGAATTTAAGCCGCAGGAGGAGCCCTGAGACCTGATGCGGGATAAGAGCCGCTTAACTGAAAATTTCCGGGACTTTTGTCAAATAATATAAAAGCTGACTTATTCTGATGAATATATAATAAACCTTTTCCTGTCAATGAGTTGTTATCCGGATATGACAATTCATCCGGATAATTATTCTCATATGTACTGATCTGTATTTTTTCATTTATTTTAGGAACCGGGATCTCCTGTTCAAGAAAACAGTTATCATCCTCTTGTCCCCTGTTACTACCATGTGAACCGGTATTTTCAGCTTCATCCCGGATATCGTCAAACGACAGACTGCCGGTTGACAGGCAAGCGTTTGCCGGACTGTGAACCCTGACGAAGCAAATCAGTGAGTCATGATGATGATGAGGAATAACAGTACGGGCAAGAAAGGCCAAGGTGCCCAGAATTATTATCAGAGGTATCTTTAAGGGTTTATTCCTCATATTGTTAAATCCTGTGCAAAAGTAACAAATAATTAAAACAGCTTGTTCAAATTTAACTTCTTTTAACCTGGTTAATTCATAAACTCAAATCTGCCTGGTTATATCAGCGGACATATCCGGCGCCGCTCATGGATTTTTGCCTTTCCGGAACACACAAAATGTTGAAAACTGGAATTATAAGTTGATAAACATTTTTGCTTTTCGCCGGACCATTGGCTAAATTTGTTTAGAATTTCCTGATTGGTATGAAAAATCCTCTTTCCGCCTGTCCTCCAAAAAGCTTAATATTTACGGATTCACAGGACGGTTTCATAATACATTATTATGCCAAACATGAAGCGTGACAAATTTTTATGCCTGTTACTTGTCCTTTTCACAACCACTCTGGTCCGGGCACAGGAATTATCCGGGCTGAAGAATGCCATACCCTTCAGCATCAGCGGAAGCATCGGCCTCAGTTCGTCGTTTTACTCCGTATCAGGCATTCCCGGACGCCAGGCACCCTTTGCCTATGGTATCAATTCCAGTGCCACCATGACGGTCTATGGCATAGCAATGCCCTTCTCCTTCACCTGGTTCAATAACAGCAAAGCAGGCTTCAGCCAGCCCTTCAACCAGTTTGGCATCAGTCCGAAGTACAAATGGCTCACCCTCCATCTGGGCTACCGCAACCTCTCCTTCTCTGAATTCACCCTGAGTGGCTACACCTTCCTGGGAGCAGGCATTGAAGCCAACCCGGGAAAGTTCCGTATCGGAGCCATGTATGGCAGGTTCAACCAGAATTCTGTCCATGACCTGACAATGGCCGACTCACTGCCGAAGATGACGCGCACCGGCTGGGCAGCCAAACTCGGCTATGGCACTGACAAGCGCTTTGTAGACCTCTCAGTGCTGCGTATAGGCGATGATCCGAAAGGCTATGACACTCTCAATACCGAACCGGAGATACGGGCCCCCGAACAGAACATCGCCCTGGGCCTCACCTCACGTTTCGACATTACAGAGAAGCTGACCTTCAAATTTGACGGCTCCTACAGCTTCTATACCTTCAACCGGGCCTATGCTGCCACGGAGATAACCGGCGACGGACTGCTGCGTCTGGCAGGCAACTTTATCAGGGTGAACAGCACCAGCGAGTACTTCAAGGCGTTCAGGACAAGCCTCAGCTACCGCTTCAGCCAGGGTACCGTCACCGGTATCGAGTACCGCCGTATCGATCCCGGCTTCCGCTCTATGGGCAGCTACTTCTTTAACAACGACATTGAACACATCACGCTCAACCAGAGTCTTGCACTTCTGAAAAACAAACTTAACCTGCGCGGCTCACTCGGTGTGCAGCGTGATAATCTGAAAGGGGCAAAGGAGAATACCGCACTGAGGATCATCGGATCCCTGACAGGGAATTACAACATAAACCAGCACTGGGCGGTAGATGCCACATTCAATAACTACTCAACCAACCAGCGCGCATTCAGGACAACCACTGACCACAGCCTGCTCATCTACCAGGTAAACCGCACCATAACACTCACTCCACGCTATATGACGGCCGGCGAAAGAATGTCGCACATGGCTATGCTGAACCTCAATGTGACAGCTCTCGAAGATAAGAACCAGACCACCTCAGACATGACCGGGACAGACACATATATGGCAATGCTAATCTACAACCTTGGACTTCCGCAACTGAAGATGAATATCTCCGCCGGACCAAACTACACCCTCATGCTCAACAAGAACTTTGAGAACAGGCTGGCCGGCGGAAATATCAATATCAGCAAGACACTGCTTCAGGACCAGCTCTCGCTGGGACTGAACAATAACCTGATGACCAACAGAATCAACAGTGAGAGCGGCCTGATCCTTAACTCGGCACTGACGGCTGCCTGGCGTTTCCATCCGAAGCATTCACTCTCACTTAACCTTAACCTTATCAGCAACCGCTTTGCCGAAGGATCGGTTGTTCCGTCATATCACGAAATAAGAGGAGATTTTGGCTATGCATTTACATTCTGACAGATCACCCGAAAAAGAAGTAAGGACAATGGTACCTGACACATCCCGCAGTGAGAAACCGGTGGCAGCAGTGCCCAGCACACCACGCAATGAAAAGCCGGCAGCAACGTACCAGTACCAGCCGCGCAAGCCTCACAACTCGCGCAGGCCGGACAACCCACTCGGTGAAAAGCCGGCAGCAACGTACCAGTACCAGCCGGACAGGCCGTACAGACCACGCAGTACAAAACTTAGGATATCGGAAGCCCCTGCCCTGCTAAGGAGAGGAGTGGCAGCAATGATACTGGTTATGATGGCACTGGCGGGCGCCACAGCACAGGATCCTGTCTACCAGACCGTGCAGGTTCTACCCCCCTACAGCAACAAGCTCTCTCACTACTTTGCCACTCCCGGACGTATAATGAGTATCATCACCACCGATCTGAACAACATAGATGCCAGTGAGTACAGATATTATCTTCATGGCTATATTGAGAGTGCAGACAATGACGGTGCGATCCGTATTGGTACCCGCAGCACCTACCGTCCGGCTACCCCGTCACTCATGAGAGCACAGACGGGGCCCGACGGGGGAATTATTGCATGGCTTCCCTACACACTCACCTACAGTGATATACAGCAAATCTTCGCTCCGCAGAACCTGGAGTACCGGGGTATAACACGCGAACAGGTGGAGAAGACAGGACTGCCTGACGGCTTGTACCGTATCTGCTTCAGGCTTTTTATCAACCCCTGGGGTGAATATTTTGAGGTGGGACCATTCTGTAGTCCGCCATTCAATATCATTTCCGATCTCACTGCCGTAGAGGCGCCACAGGTGATTCTGCCACATGACAATGCCATGCTCCCCCCTGAGCAGATGCAGACACTGCAGTTCACCTGGACGATGCCTCCCGGTGCACCGGCCACCACACAGTACCAGCTGAGGATAATTGAGCTGAATGATGAGTCAGCCAACTACCGTGACATGCTGCGCACCGAAGCCTATCCCGCCTTCTTCGAGACAACTGTCACCGGTGCTCCCACCTACCTCTACACCGTAGCCAATCCTGCCTTCAGGCCTGACAGGGCCTACGCATTCATCATCAGGGCTGTCGATCAGTTTGGGAATACCAACTTTAAAAATGGTGGCTATAGTGAGGCTAACCTCTTTATGCAGGCCAAACAGGCGATGATATCTCCTCCGCCGGCAGCTCAGCCTCCCACACCCACGCTTCCCGGGTACCAGTTCAGCTGGGTTACCCCGTCAATCATGAAGCCCACATCTGTTAAAGGCAGACTCTCATACAAGTACCCCTCAAAAACGCCTCAGCTTCCGAGCCCCGGCACAAAGCGGCCTCCACTGGCAGAGGCAAAGATAAAGCTGGTAACCCATTACATTGTGAAAGATGAAAAAGGGCGTATCGTTGATGATATGACCAGGCAGGGACTAAAGATATGTAACGGTATATTCTACAATGAACTGGACGGCAAGGTAGTAGCCACTGCCACTACCAGCTCTGATGGCGAGTTTGAATTTAACTTTCTCTCAAACAATGACGGCAAACCCCTGGGGACCACTGACTGTTTTATCAAAATTGCCGGAGTGACCGGGCCCGGTACCGGTAATGAACTGTCAATGCCCCTTGCTGACCTGCTGACCGGCGGCCGTGGTGGCCCGAATATAAACAGAAAGGATGAGAGTGACATGGCAGCGGCCAACCAGTGCCAGCTTTACCTGGCCTACCGTATCGTGATTGAAGGAGAGCATGCGCGTTACTACCTCGACCCCGATCAGGAGCATCGCTACTTCCTCGAGGTTGAGGGCGGTGAGTCAAAAAATGCAGGTGAGATCACCACCCTGGCCAGAAGTTTCGATCTAAAAGTGACCGTTACTGCTCCGAAACATAAAAGCAGTCTCACTATCCACAGCACAGAAAAAATCAGTAACATGACGGTCTGGGTCTACCGCAAACTGATAATACCCCTACCATTCGGTCCTCCTTCCATCTTTCCTGCAAATGATGTAACGCCTGACAAGACCGATATATTCCCGTCACCAAAAAGCTCCGGCATGACCTGTGTAGGGAAGACCACAACCGACAAAAATGGTGTCGCCAGTTTCAGGAATCTGGTCCTCAGCGACAATCCCGCCTACCAGTACTATCTTTATGTCAATGCCGAAACATACAGTTTCGAGAGCGGCGCCCCTCTCCTGCTCGATTTAAGGAAGCTGATCGACGAAGAGAACAGAAGCAGTTCAACACCAGCCTCCAACCAGGGTCAGTCATTTCAAAGTGTTGACGTCTCTGCCGATTATAAAGAGCTGCTTGATATGCGTTCTGCCCATCATTGGGCAACACGGGAGTTCTCCAACAAACAGGAGATGGAACTGCGTTTCCCCACGCTGGTGGTAAAGCTGATGGCACCGCAAGGACTAAAACAGATCGACGAAAAGGCATATGTGTTCCTGAGGGAGGATTACCGCTCGGGAAGTGCCATTTATGATGATAACGGATATAACTATTTAACCCAGGGGGGCATGATCGATACAAAACTGATGACCGCTACCGATACCAGTATTTACCAGCTTACCGATCTTCCCCTGGAGCTGTACGGACCCTCAGAAAAACTGGTCGGACCGAAGAGGAGGGTCATCGTAAAAATGAGAGGATACGCCGATACAACCGTCACAGTAAATAATAATGACCCCCTCAGGATCGGCGAACGTGCTAAGGTGATCATTACAATGCGCTACGGTGCCACCATGAGGGGAAAGGTTATCGATGCCATGAGCCGCGAACCTCTCGCCGATGCCACTGTGAAAGTAATTGGAGATACCGAACTTGCAAGTACTTCAGACAGGGAAGGGAACTACAGGCTGGAGGCACGCAGGCTCAACAGTTACCGCCAGGTTGAGATATACAGGCCGGGCTATATGACTGATACGGTAAATGTCATACTGAGCGGGAAGGATAATGTTTGCAACTTCGAACTGTTCCCCATGGCACGCATGCTGCAGGTAGAGGTATGGGCCGGCAGTGACTGGAAAAAGGGAGCTGTTGTGACACTGCCTGATGTTCAGGAGAGCTGGAAATACTCCTATTCAGGCGGCAGTCAGGCAGTGACAGCACAGCAGCTGTCGCAGCTGGCAATGCAACAGACAGCGCAACAGACAGGTCAGCAGGAAGCACAGCAGGCAGGGCCGTATGTCACGGTACAGCAGACGGGACCGTATGTCACACATCAGCCGGGACAGCAGGTGATGCAAAATATTTCAAAAGGCAGTGTGTCCGGCACACTAAGCCAGCTGGCAACGGGGCTGCAGCAGGGAGTACCTGCGGATCAGATCTCTCAAAGCTATCTCAGGAATTATAATATGACCCTCTCCAACGGGCTGGATCTTTCTGATATAATCATGCCCATCACAGGATTCTCTCCCAAAACAGTGGATGAGAAGGCTTACACTCAGGTTACCGACAATGAAGGATGGGCGGGATTCTGGTTTACCGGCGGAACAGATGACCGCTTCAGACTGATAATCACCAATGATCCCGGGGCTGACGATAACTATTGCGCCATCGTTACCTCGGTGAACGTGCCGTATGAGAAATCTGTCATGGGATCACGCTACCGGTTCACAATGCCGGGCGGCGGATGTCTCTCAGGTACAGTTTATCTTGGAGAGAGCAGTGAGAAACCCCTGGAAGGGATGGAGGTAAGGGCTACCATCATCACTGAGGCCGAACAGTATACTATTGTTGCCGTCACTGATGGCTCAGGCCGCTACAAGCTGCGCAACCTGCCGGTGAACAGTCCTTTCAGGCTGACAGTGGGCTCCGCCAAAGACGGAGAAAACTTTGTGGGGCATCACGATGATCAGTATGTGCTGAAGAAAGGAGGTACTGACTGTCAGACCGAAGATTTCCACATGAAATCGATTGACGGGGTTGATGTCAGCACCTTCATGGGATTCCCATTTACTACAACCGGGTTCACTGAGCTGCCGGGAGAGAGGGTAAGCCTTAGCGGCGGTATCATCCTGCCGGCGAACACACATTTCGATGAGCAGAGGATTGATCTAAAGGATGTGGAGATGATAAAGACTGCTGTTACCAACAGTTCCGGCAACATACTGCTGCTGCCGGCAACACTTCCCTTCATCACTGATCTGAACGAGCTTAAGGTAACCCTGCCGGGCAGCTACAAGGCTGTCATCACTGATGCATCAGGACTGAAACTTGACCTCTATGACCAGGAAAAGTTGCTGGGCGAGATGAAAGCCCCGGTACAGATTCATTCTGAAACAGGTATCCCGGAACTCAACGGCAACTTCGGAGGCTATAACTTCAGCCTGCCCGATCTCTTTCTGGCGACAAAGCCCGCTTCCGGCAAAGATGTCATCACGGTCTACAGCAGCAAGGGGCAGACAAGTTCCGCAAATATCGGAAACAATGGATTCTATCTGAGCGACGGAAAGAGCGGTACACTGGCTTACAGTGTCGGAGGATTCAACAGGATGGCCCTGGCACAGCCTGACGAATCATTTTTTGATAAAAACGGACTGACCCTGCGGACACGGCTAAAGGCTTCCATCCCCACGCTCAATCCCAAAGAACTGGAGATCGATGCCGGAACGATCAGAATCAACAAGCAGGGCCTGACAACCCTCAACCAGAAACCCTTCACCGTAAAGATGGGCAACTGGACACTGAAATGCGATAAATGGGCAGTAAGCCACGAGGGGATGCTGGTATCGGATGCAACCCTGTCGGCCGGCGCTGACATCCGGATCGAGAACCTGAAATTTACTTCCACGACTCTCTGGACAGACAAGGCAAAGGTACATCTTGAAAAGATGAAGCTACTGGGTGTAAAGGAGGTCGCTATCAGTACCACAATAAAAGGACTGAGCTATCAGTACCTGCACGACGGGGTCTATGGCTGGAGCCTGTGGGCCATACCAGAGGCGGGGGAAACCACCGTAGCCACTCTTAGTGACATGCCGGGGCTGGCTCCGGGTGACAGGATACAGTTCACCGCGGTCGCCTTCAACAGTGAGGGCGAAAGCATGCTCGTGCTCAACAGCCGCAAGTTCAGACTCTATAACATCGTTGACTTCACACCATATCCCTCCACCCCTATGTATGTGACCACCTCCTCACTGAAGTTAAAGGGGAATTATGACTTTGGCATACCCGGGTATGTAAAGCCTTCGGGTGCCATGGGATATTTCAGGGAAGGAAGCAGGATGGAGTTTGCCATGATGGACATGGAGGTTTTCAGGTTCACACATCACAACGTCATCTATGACCTTACCAATGAGTACAGGCTCAGTGAAGGACTTTTCACTGCACTCGGCACCATAGAGGAGCCGGGACACCTGCCACAACTGAAAGTGACAATGACACACCGCGCCACCGCTACGCGGCTTGATATCGACAAGGGACAGAAGCTCAGTATGGGCTCCGGAAGAGAGCTGGCAAACCTCGTGGGAGACAACAAGGTGATAAACAATGCATGGGATGTACTGCGCTTTGAAGGTGAGGTAAAAGGATTCAACAATGTCAATCCCGGACAGAAGATGAACTTCGAGGTGAGAGGCACCGTACAGGCTACCGGACAGCAGATAGCGGTAAGTGATATACCCTCCTTCCCGGGACTGACAATGACCTATGACCTGCCAAATGCCAGGCTCATTGGCAGTGCGGCACTTGACATGAACCTTAGCGGACTAAAGCTTAACGGCAATATCAATACCGTAATGGACAGCCAGGGCTGGCTCTTCACTGCCGGCGGTATGCTGGAGATACCTGGTCTCGGGGGCGCCAACCTCTTCGGTCTCTTTGGCAACTACCAGGATATACCCGATGAGGTATCAAATCTGATAGGTAATGCTGTCTGCCTGCCGGCCGGGTTCAGGACAAACCTTCGCGGATTCTTCCTCTCGGCCGGACTGACAAAGCAGATACTTCCGAAGGTGGACCATGACTATGGTATTGTAGCAGTTCAGGCAGGTGTTGATGTGAGCATCAATGCACGTACCTTCATGACATTCGGACAAGGAACCACATTCGGGATGGGTGTGCTGGCTGAAGGCCATGCCTACCTGGGCGGTTCTTTTGCTGCCACCTGCACCTCGGCAAGTGCCGATGCCCGTCTGCAGTTCGGTGTAAGCGGAGACTACAACACCAGTACCCGTGTGTACAATATCGACGGCTGTGCAAGCCTTAACCTTAAGATATCAGCCAGCCAGTGTCTGCCGGTGCTGGTCGCCTGTGGCCCCTGCCTGTCCGTCGACCTGGCTGATTTCACCATTGGAGCGAAAGTACACCTTGATAACAACAAGGGCTTCTCAATGGGTATTACCACCAGTAGTTGCGACCAGCAGTGCAAATAATTACAACAGCAAAAGAATGAACAAAATGAGACTATCAGTTATCCATAAGAGAGAGCTCCCGAAGCTGAGCCTCATCATAGCCCTCTTCCTGCTGTTGAGCAGCGTTGTCAGAGGTCAGGAACAGATAAGAACAGCCCAGCCGGCACCCAAAGGGATTCTGGTTTTTGCCGGGATGGAGCTGGCCGATGGCAACAGGGTCGATTACTATAGTGTTGAACGCTCTTATGATCAGCGCCGGTGGGAGATCATCACCGAGATGAGGTCACCATCAGGATGGGATGAGTTCTATGCCGCCTATCGGCTGTGGGAGCCTGACTTCGGGTTCCAGGGAGAACCCGGACCGGCTGAGCTGATGCAGGGATGGCAGAAGTGCATGATGGCAGGTGTGATAGACAGTATGGGCTACTGGGCTTCAGCCACGGGTATCAGGCTGGCTGCCGGCCTGACCTTCTATGATCAGGCTGTCGGCAAAGACAGAAAGGTGTGGTACAGGAGCAGGGCAGTAAAGAACGGTAAGATAATGACTGAGAATATCTCGGTGCCGGTGCAGTGGCCCCTGATGCCGCAGTTTGATCCTGTCACCCTCAGTGAAAGGAACGTTGATAAAAGCGTCTTTTACCTGAAGTGGCAGTCACAGGGTTCAAACCCGGCACCCGGCTTTGCAATACGATACTATGAGGGTGATCAGCTGTATGAGGCAGAGGGGGCAACAGCATTATACCACATCGGAAATAATACCTTCTATATCTTCCAGGATTCCACGAAACAGCTTACCCGGCAGAGACAGTACTTCCTCAATCCCACAGACCTGTACGGCAACCGCGGTGCAGCAACAGAGATCGTACTGCTCTCCGGCACCACGGCCACCCCTACCTTTTTCCGCAACCTGAAAGCCGTCACCGACACCACGGACTATGGCGTGCTGGTAAACTGGCAGCTGCAGAACAATAAGCTCCTGAAAGGGATAAACATTTTCCGCAGCAGCAGCTATGACGAAGGTGAATATGAGCTCTTGGCAACCCTCCCCCCTGGTGACAACTCTTATACCGACAGGATGGTCGATCCCGACAGGATGTACTATTACTACCTCGAGACTGTCAGTGATCAGGAAGGTGCGCCGCAACGCAGTGCGATAGTCTTTAACTTCGCCCTTGACAGGCTGCAACCACTATTCCCGTCAATCCATCGTGGTGATGATGTGGCTGGAGGCATAACGGTCAGGGTGAGGGCTACCGACCTAAACCTTGCAGGGGTGAAGATATACCGCAGTGACGGCATTACACCCGAGCTCTATCCTATCACAGATATACTGCCACTGACAGAGAATGAGCTTGTATACAGTGATACCAGCGCCATACTGAGCGGTGAGCTCAGCTTCCTCTATGCCGCCACCTCGGTGAACACCAGCTCCGTAGAGAGCATTTTCTCCGATACACTTGCCATTCATCCCGGAATCAGGACAGTACCGCCCACACCCGTCTCCCTGTCAGCCTTCGAAGAGGATAATGCTGTCAGGCTCGTCTGGGAGGACGTGAGGAGCAGGCATATCATCACCCGCGGCTACCGCCTCTACCGCCGTGACCTGCCTGACGGCCGGCTGGCACCACTGCTGCCGGCTGACTCCATAATCACCGCTCCGGTGTTTACAGACATGGCCGCCGAGCCCGGCAGGAGCTATGAGTATGCGGTAGAGACCATTGATGACCTGGGAGGGGTAAGCAGACAGATGACCGCAACACAACTGACACTTCGGGCACTTCGGCTACCAATACCTCCGCCGCTGTGGGTGACTGCAGAAGGGGGCAGGGTGACAGTGCAGTGGGGTGAGTCAGACAAGAGGCAATCGCTGACACTGAGCCTCTACCGTTACCAGCAGGGAGAAGAGCCCAGGCTGCTGACGAGGCTGACCGACGAAACACGAAGCTATGTTGACAGCGATGTGAGAAGAGGAGAGCTATATTTCTACTACAGCACCTTCACCGACGGCAAAGGAAACGTGAGCGCCCGATCACAGGAGGCAGGCATAAGGACGGAATAAGCCCTCATCATAATCCAAGCATATCCATCAGGCCATTTATGAAGGTCAGCGGATGTGCCGGATTTCCCGGCACATAGAGATCAATATGATGTTTTTCAATAAAATTCCTCTTTATGGCAGGACTTTCGGCAAAAAGTCCTCCGCTGATGGCATCGGTACCGCAAAGAATTATCAGCCTGGGCGAAGGCATTGCCCGGTAAGTTATTTCAAGGGCATCTGCCATATTTTCACTGACAGGTCCGGTTATCACAATCCCGTCGGCATGACGCGGTGAAGCAACAAATTCAATACCATATCTGCCCATGTCAAAATTCACATTCCCTGCTGCATGAAGTTCCATTTCACAGGAATTATCCCCTCCTGCCGAAACCTGACGGAGTTTGAGTGATCTCCTGAAAAGCCGGCGCACCACGGGTCTGACTGCCTGTTCATTGAAATCCGGCCGGGCGGAATGGCCGGGCTTTACTATCAGACCACTCCTTTCAGATGCCGCAATCCGGTAATCACTGGTAAAACGGAAAACCCCGGGGAACATAAGTGCACATGCCTTACAGAAAATGCAGCGGCCCAGATCAATAGAACCGCTTTTCCCGTCAATGGCACCGGTGGGACACATGGCGGCAGCAGCTCCGGCCTGGGATAAGCTAATCTCAGGGGATATGACCGGTCTTCCCCTGAAAAGCTCCGAAAGGGTCTGATTTCGCAGATCAGCTATATACTGTATGCGATGGTCTGCCAATATCTTGATTTCCTTTATCATAATCTCCAATTATACTTACTACAGATCATTGCCGCAATAGGACAGATTAAAACTCTTGTTGCATACCGGAAAGTCCGATATTTCCTGATTGCGGACTGCAAGCGCCAGGGCCATCCAGTTGTGCAGTGAGGGATCCTTGATTCTGTAATGCTCCAGCCGGCCATCAGCATCAGTCACGGCTACATGGCATATCTCACCTCTCCATCCCTCAGTTACAGACACTCCAAGACTGCCGGGCCTGAACCTGAGATCATAAACAGGCTGTCCTGTGCTTTTTTCCCCTTTTTTCCATTCTCCAGCCAGCTTCCGGATGATACTTACTGATTCCCTTACTTCCATGACGCGGAGCATGCCCCGGGACATAACATCACCTTTAAACAGCTTCGCAGGTGTTATTTCCATCTTTCTGTAAAACTGGAAAGGATGAGTCGCACGTATATCCCTGGAGAGACCGCATGAGCGTGCCGCCATTCCCACAGCCCCAACTGAAAGTGCCTGCTGCCGGCTGACAGTACCTGTATCCTCAAAACGGCCAAGAACACTGGGTAATGTATAAATACAATCTGTCACATTAACATACCTTCTTTCAACTTCTTCAAGCACTCTTAGTATCTTATCCGCAATTTCTTCCGTAAGAGGATAATCAGATCCGCCGGGACGGATCAGGCCCTTGCCGAAACGGTTACCGCACCAGAATTGTGTGGTATTGATAACCATCGTCCGTAATGCCTCGCATGCAACCTGTCCGAGCTGATAGGCCACATCGGCACACAGGGCGGCAGTGTCACCTATATGTATTCCTATGCGTTCCATTTCAATGGCAATACATCTTTCCGCCTCCAGTGAAGGAGGCGGAACAAAACCTGCCAGCGACTCGGTAAGCTGTGCATGAGCCAGTCCGTGGCCCACAGCAGTATCACCGGCAATACTTTCAGCCAGCAGGGAACGCCGGAGTCCGTTTTCACCAGTCTCCGTAAAAAGCCGTTCAATCCCCCGGTGCTGATAACCAAGCTGTATTTCGAGATGCAGCACTTTTTCACCATGACAGATGAAACGGAAATGACCGGGCTCAATCACCCCTGCATGAACAGGTCCTACTCCAACCTCATGCAGTTCCTCGCTGTCCATCTCATAAAAGGGATAATTATTCATCACGCTCTGCCTGTCGGCCCTGTCATGCGGATATCTTACCGGCTTGAGCCAGGGATGAGCTTCAAACATCACACCATACCTTTCATGTGTTTCACGTTCAAATATATGTATGGCAGGACATGAATCAGCCATTGACCTCAGGGGAGTACCATCATCCTTTTTCTCATGGCAAAGTATTCTTATGGCTCCGGTCCCGTCATCAGCAATACAGCAAATAAAACGGAAACCTTCAGGAATCCTGTGACAAAAATAAGTCAGGCAATGGAATTGTTCGTTGCCCAGCATGCCAATGACCTCCTCACGGAAAAGAGGATAATCAAGTACCGGTATATTTCCTGTGTCTGCCGGCCCCGAAGCATTCATAATTTCTATATATCTTTCACTGTTCATCTTTTCCTATTTTGGGAGTAAGGCAACACTTTTGCCTATCAGTTCAGTAAGAAAGGGAGGCTGGTAAAAACAGACCAGGATTACCATGGCCAGAAGGATGAACTGGCTTACAGATTCTGCCGGATTCACCGTACCGGGCTGCCTGGTATCATTGTATTTTCTTGGTGATGAGAAGTTTATATGCATTATCCTTGTACTCATGGCATAAATCACAAATGTAAGAAGCACGAGCGAAAGCACCAGCACAAACCACTGACCGTTAATGACCATGGCCTTAAAAATCATCAGCTCCGGTATAAACATTCCTGAGGGGGGAATGGCCAGTATGGTGATCATTCCGATTATCAGCACGGCTCCACCTGCCGGATAGAGTTTTAAATACCTTCCTGTTTCATCAAGCCTGTAGGTATGAAGTATTTCCGAAAGCTGACCCATCTGGAAAAAAAGGCTGGATTTTGCCAGGGAATGAAGCACTATAAGCAGCAATGCGGCATAATACCCGTCGCCGCCGATACCAAGGGCAATAGCCACCAGTCCCATATTCTCAAAACTTGAATAGGCCAGCATCCGCTTCAGATGCTTTGCCTTAAGCATGTATCCCGCAGCAACAAGAAGGGACAAAACACCTGCAAGAACCAGTACATGGTTCATGAAAGACAGAATCGATGTGGAGGAGAAAAGAGTATAAATACGGAAAATCGCCAGGAACCCAACATTCATCAGGGCAGTGGAAATAAGTGCACTCACGGGCGGAGGGGACACCGAATGGGCATCAATGGTGACGGTATGCATTGGGAAAAGTCCCATCTTTGTACTGAAACCCACAACTATGAATACGAAAGCGATCTTCAGGTAAAGCGGGTCAGCTCTGCCAATCACAAGGGAAAATGAGGCAAAGGAAAGATTGGGTGCCCCACCTGTTCCATATATAAAACCCAGGAAAAGGATACCCAGATAGGCAAGTGCTATCCCCGTGGAACAGACAAATATATATTTCCATGTAGCCTCCAGTGCTATTTCCGTACGGTCGTGATAGATCAGCAGTGCCACGGCAAGTGTAGTGGCTTCCACAAAGATCCAGAGAACAGTCATGGTATTGGCCAGGTAGGCACCTGCCATAAAGGTTATAAGGGCCGTCAAACCTGAATGATATATGTTGTATCTTTTCAGAATGTCTTTCCGGGTGTATATGAATCCGTGATACAGCGTGGGCAGGGTAAGGAGAGCCAGTACCGACAGCAGCAGCACTGCAGTGCTGTCGAAAGTAAAATAGGCAAGTTCTGTTTTTCCCTGGTTGATCCATACATATATCGTAAGGGCAATCAGCATGGCAGAAAAGGAAAGGGATAGTACCCGGGTAACAAGTCTGCAGGGAGACAGTAGCATTGCAGCGCTCAGCAATACTGACACTATGAAAAAAATCAGCAGCATCTTTAATCTTTCAACATTGTTAATTCATTGGTATGCGGTTTCAGCCTCAGACCGAAAAAGCCAAGTATCAGGGCTCCTACAAAAAGGTCAAGCAGCAGCCCTATGTTGATAAACATGGGCATTTCGCCCCCCACAGCCAGTGAAAAGAAAAAAACAGCATTTTCAACAACAAGGAATCCTATCAGGTGTGAGATGATAAGCTGATGTGTCACAATCAGCAGCAGACCGGTATAAAGTGTAAATAGGGAAATAGTCAGGTAAATGGTATTGATAAAGGGATTCACAAGAATCGTCGCCAGACTCACACTGATAAACAGACCGGCAATTGAAAACAGGAGGAGATAAAATCCGGGCATTGCCAGGTGGTGAACCCTGGTCTCTCCGGAACGTCTGAGTATCCTGTTAAGAAGATAAGGCAGAATCATGGATTTGAAAAAGAGTGTCTCTGCCACGATAAAAAGCAGGTTAACCAGGTTGACCTCTTTCAGTTCAAACACGGCAATACCACATAAGACGAGACCCTGCAGGGCAATCAGCCTGACATAGGTTGAGAGTCTTTCCGCCGAAGCAAAATAAATCAGGGTTACTGCAAAAATGACGATAAGATAATTTACCATGTTTTCAGACAAGTTTTTCAGTCAGTATCAGTATTACCATGAATGCAATAAGTGCAACCGAAGTGAGAGTCAGTATATATTTCGGATTCTTGTTCATCTTGTTACGTGCCCTGAATGATTCTGTAATGCCTATCACCATGGCAAACAATGCCTGGACTACAAAAAACATCAGCACCTTCACTATGCTGTTCCATCCTGCCGGTACAATCAGATTATATATCAGTGAACCATACATGGCAAATTTCAGATACGTGCCCATATGAATCAGAGCCTTGTCAAAGCCGCTGTGATCAAGTATCATTACCTCATGAACCATTGTGAGCTCAAGATGGGTTTTCGGATCGTCAACCGGAAGTCTGCTGTTTTCCACCATAGCAATCTGCACAAACAAATAGGCTCCTATAATGCTGTATATTAAGACATAATCGTTTCCGGTAATATAAAAATGATTGAATATCACGGAGAATGATGTATATCCTGTAAACATGGCGAATGTGGCCAGCAACACAAAAAAAGCCGGTTCCACAATCATGGAGAACAGAGCCTCGCGGCTTGCCCCCATGCCCTGAAAACTGCTTCCCGTATCAAGAGCTCCGATAATCATGAAGAACTTGCCCAGGGCCAGAAGATATGCAAAAAAAATAAAATCCCCCTCAAAAGAAATCAGTGCTTTGTTTTCAGCAAAAGGCAGCATAAGCATTGCACCAATTACCGTGGCAAGAGCAACGGCCGGTGCGATACGGAATATGATCCCTGTGGTATTGCTGAAAACACTTCCCTTCCTCAGCATAACCGCAATATCCTTCAGGGGCTGAAATATTCCGGGACCTTTCCGGCCTGAAGCAATGCTCTTTGTCCGTATAATTACTCCCGGAAAAAACAGAGCTGCAATCACTATCAGTAAAAAACCTGCCATACTCAAATAATGTTAAACAGTGAAAGCAATAACACCAGTAACATGAAAATGAAGGCATACAAAATGTAATGCCTGATCTGTCCGGTCTGCATCACTGCAATTTTTTTCAGCAATCCTGAAACAAAAGCCACCGGCCCGTCAATCAGCTTCTTTTTAAAAAGATCATCGCTGTGGAATTCAAATCCCCTTTCCCTGGGGAAAATTTCGTTCTCCTCTATTTTTTCTGTTTGCACAGTAGTTCGCAGGACTGGTTTTGCAATATGATTAAAGTTGGAGGCAAAAGATGTTGCCGTATACTGCTGTGCCGGGGTCACCGCAGTATAGCCGCACCCCCATGTCGGACCCGTTTCAACAGTTCTGCGGCTCAGATGGTGCCTGCGGTAAAGAAGCAGGGCGCCAAGGGAGACAATAAAAATTCCTCCCGCCAGACTGATCTGTGACAGATTGGATACAAATGATCCGCGGCTGAACAACTGACTGTCAAGATCCCATATATTGACGGCCAGGTTAAAAACAGGCTTCACAACAAGTGGAGAACCCAGTCCGATGAGCATTATCAGGGCAACGTTGAACAGCTGTGGAATAATCATCCCCTTGGTTGCTTCATGTGCATGACGTACCGGCTCTGACCGGGCTTCACCCAGAAAGACGATTCCGAAAGCTTTGGTAAAGCAAAAAATTGCCAGTCCGCCAATAAGCGAAAGTCCGGCAATTGATCCGATGATCAGAATGGAATGATAGAGTGTGGCTTCAGGCAAACTGGTAAACATTCCCATGTAGATAAGGTACTCAGAGATAAAACCGTTAAAGGGAGGCAGACCGCATATTGCAAGGGAACCGGTAAGAAAAAGTATTGCCGTCCATGGCATCTTTCTCATCAGACCTCCCATCCGTTCCATGTTGCGGGTATGAATGGCACGGTAAACTGATCCGGCATTGAAAAAAAGAAGTGATTTAAAAAGTGAGTGATTAAGTACATGTAACAATCCTCCGGAGAATCCCAACAGGGCCAGAAGCTGGTTGTCAAGTGCCCGGCCGGTCATTCCCAGACCGATGCCGATACCTATTATTCCGATGTTCTCAATACTGTGATAGGCAAGAAGCTTTTTGAGATCATGCTGAACTATAGCCATCATCACCCCCATAATACCGGACAGAAGGGAAATCACCAGGATAATAATTCCGGTTAAAAGAAGATCAGACTGCATTGATGCCAATATGCGCACCATTCCGTAAATACCCATTTTTATCATCACTCCCGACATCACGCCGGAGACATGGGAAGGAGCGGCAGGATGAGCTTCCGGAAGCCAGGTATGCAGGGGAATGAATCCGGCCTTGATGGCAAAACCGGTAAAGAAAAGCAGAAAAACAGGCAGATTGGGGCGAAGGCTAAAATAACTGTCAAGAGCATCAAAGCTCATCCGGCCCGTATCCTTTTGAACCAGTAAAAATGCAATCAGTATGAAAAACATCCCGATATGCATCTGGATGAGATAACTGATACCGGTTTTTAAAATCTTCCTTTCTTCTGCCTCAAAAATCACCAGGAAAAAAGATGAAAGAGCCATTATTTCCCAGGCTATCAGAAAGGCTATCCCTTCCCTCAGCATAACAACCAGAAGCATTGACAGCCAAAGCCATATATATGAGAAATAGTGAATAGAAAAACGGAAGGCCCCCATTTTCTGCTGATATGGAGCCAGGTAGTCCCTGGCATACAGAAGTCCTGTAAGAACCGTAATGTTTATTACCAGGATAAAAAACGCTGCAAGATTATCGATTGTAAGAATAATTCCGTTACCGTAAAGCGGGGGAAACAGCATGAATTTCCTTACTTCATCTGATCCGCTCAGAATGCCGTAACTCCATGAAGTGGTAAGAACAATGCCTGCCAGCACCAGGGTCAGCGTGAAGTAATATTTCAGTGACTTTGGCACGGCAAAAATCAGCAGCGTCAAAATCAGAATCACGGAAAACAGGACGGAATTAATCATTACAACCGGCAATTTGCACGCAAATGTATAAAATATCATCTTAAAGACAAATACCCAAATTTTGTGCAGAAAAATATGTATAAATCTGATACCCAGATTAACAGCGAAAACAATCCGACCTGAAGGCTTCTGATACTTCATGATCCGGAATTTCCTGCTATCTGTTCCTGTCTCTTCCTGTCTCTTCCTGTCTGTTCCCGTCTGTTTCTGTCTGTTCCCGTAATTAACTTACCGGATATTTTAGAATTTTAGCCCTTATTCCCTTATGCCCGGAAGCCACATAACAAAACTGACACGGAATGTTTCCATGGCTGTAGAGTCAAACCGGGTCCGGAGAAGTAAATCCGGATGTTTTACAGAGATGCAAAACAACTGACTACAATCAATAAGCCAGTATATTATCCAATTTGTGTATATTTGCAGATTCATATTATGAAAACGGACAGAAATATCATACTCAGGGTCTGGGGGTCGGCCCTCCTGATTTTATTTTTGCTCTTTTTTGTAAGCAATAACTTCTTTAAACATGCTCATCAGCTGGATGACAGGATAATTGTTCATTCTCATCCCTTTAAATCAGATTCACAGGGCAATCCCTTACATAACCATTCAGCAACAGATTACCTCCTGATACATTTTTTCAACACGGTTGTTTTCTATACCACTTTCAGTACTGTTCTGATTAGTGCAGTAATAACTCTCGCTCATACAATTATCTCACACTATAACAATCCTTTTTTCCGCTTCCTTTCCTTTTTACCCCGAAAATTCCGGGGTCCTCCGGCTGTCATATTCTGTTAATATTATTCTCATAATCAGGATAATCAGAAAAGGCTGCAGGCCTTCAAAACTGTATCATTCCTTAAATATTTATATTTTAAGTCTAAAAAAATGACAAGGATTTTATTACCAATAATATTTCTGACCATTGCTTCCTGCAATAACCAGCCCGCCCATAATGAGACTGCAGGCAATCATACTTCTGAAAGAACAGGGCAGCGAAGAAGAGAAGCAAAAAGACGGCAGGAAGAGCACAGGCATGAAGTTGTTTATTTTAAAAATGACAGCCTTGCAGTAAATGACCCCCTGCTTCTCGCGAATCTTAAAACCGATGTTGTCCATCTGCGGGAATATCACAATGAATTGACAACATTCGGCGTGGTGAAACCTGTCCCCGGTAATTATGCCGAAGTATCAGTCCCTTTTGATGGCCGGATAATCCGGTCAAATGTTAAACTGGGCCAGAAAATTGCCGCCGGAACTCCCCTCTTTGAAATATTCTCACCCGATTACCTTGAATCAGTCAGGGCTTTTCTTGAAGCAAAACGGGAAAAGGAGATCAGGGAGATTAATTACATGCGCAGGAAAGATTTGTACAGCTCAGAGATTATTTCCAGAAAGGAATATGAGGAAGCCAGACTTGAATATGATCTGGCAGAAAAGGAGTATGAGAAAAATCTTGAACTGCTGAAGATCTATAATCAGAACACGGACAATGTTGATATATCACGCCCTTTCAGTGTCATTTCACCCATCGCAGGCGAAATTGTCAGGAACGAAATAATGACGGGGCAGTTCCTGAGAACAGATGCCGAACCTCTGATCACTGTTGCCAATCTCGACAAAGTCAGGATTGTAGCCAATGTAAAGGAAAGGGATCTTTATACGATTGGACCGGATGACGAGGTGGAAATAATAACTGAAAGCCTGCCTGACAGGCCGGTTAAAGGCAGGATCGTCTATATCAGTGATATCATGAACGAACAGACACGTTCGCTTGAGATCTATGTGGAATGCAGCAACCCTGATAAAATATTGAAGTCGGGCATGTTTGTCACAGTTAATTTCCGGCATATACTGAAGGATGTGGTTGTCATTCCTTCTGAAGCTGTATATCAGGATAATGAATTATGTTACCTCTTTCTGCGGACCGGGGAAAGAGTCTTTGCAAGGAAGGAGGTCAGTGTGAAATCGGTTGGCAATGGTATGTTGCTGGTCCGTTCCGGACTTGATGAAGGAAATATTATTGTAACTGACGGAGGCATATATCTTCGCTAAGAGTGTTGCCATGCAAAAATTATTCAGATTATTCATAAACAGAAGGCTCCTGATAGCCATTATCTTTGTTATTGTAGCCGGCATAGGAATCTATTCCTGGCTGGTTCTGCCCGTTGACGCCTATCCGGATATCGCAGACGTTACGGTTGAGGTTATCACCCAGGTAAGCGGCCTGGCAACAGAAGAGATTGAACAGCAAATAACCATACCTCTGGAACGTGAACTGACCGGCCTTCCGGGCCTTCAGACAATGCGAAGCAAGAACCTGTTCGGCATCTCAAACATTCTCCTGGTATTCAAGGATGGAATAGATGACTACTGGGCCCGGCAGAGAGTCCAGGAAAGAATCAGCGGCATCGATCTGCCCTTTGATGCTACTCCGGAAATAGGTCCGCTGACATCTCCCACCGGTGAAATCTTCCGTTATTATATTGAAAGTAACAGCTGGAGTCTCAGGGATCTTACCGATCTTCAGAGGTGGGTTATCATTCCCCGGCTGAAACAGATAACGGGTGTGGCCGATGTTCAGAATTTCGGCGGAATAACAACCCAGTACCAGATAGAAATAGAACCTGATAAGCTTGATAAATACGACATCAGTCTGGGTGATGTCATCGAAAGTATTGAGAGGAACAATTCAAATGCCGGCGGCAGCCTTATGGACCGCGGCGACCTGAGCTACACCATCCGCGGAGTGGGCCTGATACATGATCTGGAAGATCTGGGAAGAATTGTTGTTAGCACCACCAACGGGATGCCCGTTTACATAAATGACCTTGGAACACTTAAGTACGGTAACCTTGAACGCAAGGGAGTATTCGGATACACTGACAGGACAACCGATCTTTCCGAAAGTGTCCAGGGTATTGTGCAGATGCTCAGGCATGAAAACCCCTCTCTGGTGCTCAGGGACGTACATCAGGCAATAGATGAACTGAATGACAAGACTCTGCCCGACGATGTCAGAATAAAGGTTTTTCTTGACAGGACAGACCTTGTAAACGCAACCCTCAATACCGTTTCACATACAATATCCTACGGGGTTCTGCTGGTGATAGGCGTACTGATAATATTCCTCGGCAGCTGGAGAAGTGCACTGGTAATTGCAATCACTATCCCTCTTTCTCTTCTGATCGCATTCATTTTCATGAACTTTTTCGGCATCCAGGCAAACCTCCTTTCCCTTGGGGCAATTGACTTCGGAATTCTCGTTGAAGGTGCCATTGTTATGCTTGAGACTGTATTACGCAAAAGGGAAGAAGAGCCGCATGCAGTACTGGCAGTGGACAACATTGCCAAAAGAAGCATGGAAATGGGAAAGCCGGTCTTCTTCGCAATGCTCATCATCATTATTGTCTATCTGCCCTTATTTACCTTTGAAAGAATTGAAAGGAAAATGTTTGCTCCCATGGCTTACACGGTGGGATTTGCAACCCTGGGAGCCCTGGCACTTGCCCTTATCATGCTACCAGGCCTTTCATTTGCAATTTACCGGAAACCTCAGAAGGTTTATCACAACAAATGGCTGGAGAAACTAACAAGGCTGTACCGGCAATACAATATTAAACTCCTCAGGAAACCCCGGAGGGTATTCCTCCCATTGGGGATAATTCTGGCATTTACCGTTGTACTGACATTTACCGTTGGAAAAGATTTTCTTCCTTCCCTGGATGAAGGTTCATTATGGCTGCAGGTACAGTTTCCTCCCGGCATTGCACTCCACAAGTCAAAAGCCATGGCCGACACCCTCAGAAATCATCTTATAAAATACGAGGAAGTGGAATATGTAATGACACAGGTAGGCAGGGATGATGAAGGAACTGATCCCTTTTCAATTTCACATGCAGAATGCGGGGTCGGACTGATCCCGTACCGCGAGTGGAAACGCGGGAAAAGGAAAAATGATCTCATTGCTGAACTGGCTGACGACCTGGGACGCTTGCCCGGATATGAAACAGGCTTTTCACAGCCCATCATTGACATGGTGATGGATCAGATTGCAGGTTCACACAGCGACCTGGCAATAAAGATCTTCGGGGAAGATCTCAATGAAGCCAGGAGAATAGCTGATGAAATTGTTGACAGGATAAAAAATATAAAAGGAGCAGAAGATGTCAGCATAGAACAGGAACCTCCCCTGCCCCAGCTCCAGATTCATGCAGAACGTGAAAAAATTGCACTTCATGGCCTGAATGTGTCCGATGTATCGGAACTTATTGAAGTGGCGATAGGCGGAAAAGCTGTTTCACAGATATTCATAGGAAACAGGGTTTATGACGTGATCTGCAGATATACTGAAAAATCAAGAGAAACTCCCGACCGGATCGGTTCACTGCTTCTTACAACAGCCACCGGATCGAGAATACCCCTGTCGCAGGTAGCGGAAATAAAACCCACAACGGGTCCAGGAATAATCAACCGGGAAGAAAATGAACGCTTCCTCACTGTAAGGGTTAATCTGAGAAACCGCGACATCAGTTCCTTCTACAGGGAGGCAAGTGCATTGATTGAACAAGAGGTGGAATACAACCACCATGACTTCCATTTGAAATGGAGCGGTCAGTTTGAGAACCAGAGAAGGGCATTCACCAGACTGATACTCATCGTTCCACTCTCCCTGGCATTGATGTTTCTCCTGCTCTACTGGAATTTTGGAAATTTCAGACAGGCCTGGCTCCAGATGGCAATGCTGCCACTGTCAGTGTTTGGCGGTATGGTAGCACTCAATATCTCGGGTATGAGCCTGAACGTCTCCTCTGCAGTAGGATTCATTGCACTGTTCGGAATGTTCATGATGAACGGGGTGCTGATGATCACCCACATAAACCATCTCAGGAAAGAGGGAACGGAACTTGAAAAAGCGATTACAGAAGGTGCTTCCAACCGCCTGCGGCAGATACTGATGACCTCAGCCGTAGCCATCCTGGGACTGGTACCTGCATCCCTGGCCACCAATATCGGCTCTGACGTGCAAAGGCCTCTTGCAACAGTTATTGTTTACGGCCTTGCCTTCGGAACAATAATTACACTGGCCACCCTTCCTGCCCTTTATTATTTACTGGAACAGAAATTTTTAAAAAAGAATAATAACGGAGTAACCACAAATTCCTTATAAAACCAACAACCGTGCCTGCGGGTTCGGCGAAGTCAACCATGTGTGGTTCCCCCGATAAACCGGGACAAGTTATCATATCATTAAAGTCAAAATCATATTATGATGAAAATCAGTATCAAAACTTTTCTTGCAATTATGATTTTCCTTCTGGCTCCACAGCTGTTAAGGGCACAACATGAAATCATATTCACATATAATCCTGTATCCTTTTCCGAGTACCTGTCAGCCGTGGTTCAGGGCAACATCGGATATATTGCCGAAAAATTTTCCGTGAGCATCTCTGAAGCCGAAATGAAATCGGCACGTGTTTTTCCTGATCCTGAGATAAGTCTGGCATACGTCAACAATGAAGATACCCGTCTTCAGATGGGTCAGGCTTTCGAATCGGAAATCACTTATCCTGTCAGCCTCGGGAACAGGAGAAAAGCCGGCATCTCCCTGGCAAAATCAAAGCATGAATTGTCACAGATGATACTCGGCCTCTATTTTCAGAATCTCCGGGCAGATGCTGCCCTGGCATATTACGCATGCCTGCGTGATCAGAAAAAATACCGGATTCATCTTTCCATTTATGAGCAGCTGAAAAAGCTTGCATCGGCTGACAGTATCAGGCTGAATGCCGGCGATGCCACCGGACTCGATGCAATGCAGTCATCACTGGAGGCCAGGGCTTACCAGGCTGAAGTGATGCAAAGCCTTGCGGAAATGCAGAACAGTGGCATGGATCTCATGAAACTTCAGGGGAAAAAATTCTCAAACAGCCTTGATATGGCTGACGGGAATTTTCCTGATGTAATATACCATTTCAGTATCGACGATCTCATGGAAAAAGTATTCGGGAATCGCAGCGAATTGCTGATTGCAATCAAATCCCGGGAAATATCGGAGAAAAACCTTGACATGCTCAAAGCAAACAGGGCATTTGAATTCAACATTGAAGCGGGATATTCATATAATTCAATTGTTTTAAATGAAATAGCCCCTGCTCCTGCCTTTAATGCAATCACTGCCGGCCTCTCCTTCCCGATCAAGTTCTCCGGAATGAACCGGGGGGAAATAAGAGCTGCCGAAGCAGAAATACGGCAGGGTCAGGAATTACGAAATGAGACGGAGCTTCAGATATACACCGAAATGATGCAGGCTTACAACAATTTCATCACCCAGACCCGGAAGGCTGAACAGTTCAACAAAGGCCTTGCCGAAACTGCGGGCAGAATACTTCAGGGCCGCATCTATGCTTACCAGAGAGGGGAAACAGGTCTGGTGGACGTTTTAAATGCCCAGAAAACATATATGGATCTGCAGCTGAGTCAGCTGGAAACCCGGTTTGACTACACTGTCGCACTTATCGAAGTTGAAAGGGCAGCCGGCATATGGGATATTCCCGAGTAATTATTATGATACCTGCTGCAGTAAGAGCCAAAGCGGGCCATGCATGCCAGACCACCGCTATAATCAGTCCCGCGGCAGTCAGGAAATAGTTCAGATCTTCATTCCGTTTCATACATGATATGCACACTCAGTAATCTTACTTTTTTCTATCTTTAGAGGCATAAGTGCGACAAGAAGTCGCACAAGTAATTGTTCAGCATGACGTCTGAACCTA
>CAZFVQ010000041.1:0-29394 GCA_964522415.1 uncultured Rikenellaceae bacterium
GGACTGATGAACAAGAAAAACCTATTACTATTGGAAACAGGCGGGTACAAGTACATCATCGGTGCCAGGATAAAAAGTGAATCGGATGAAAGGGCAAGGAAGGATCGCTACAACAGGGACAAGGGAGTAAAACGGCTAAAAACAGCCTATAAAAGCGGCACTATAACCAAGGAAAACATCAATAAACGGGGGTACAACAAATTTCTGGAATTTCAGAGAATGTTAGTGTAAAAATAAATGAAGACAAGATTCGAGAAGATGAAAAATGGGATGGTCTGAAAGGTTATATCACTAACACGGATTTACCGGCTGACGAAGCCTGCAAACAATACAATGAACTTTGGGTTATCGAAAGAGCCTATCGCATTACCAAAGGAACTTTAGAGATGCGTCCCATGTTTCATTTTACTCCAAATCGGATAGAGGCTCACGTTTGTATATGTTTTGTTGCTTATAAGGTATATAAGGAACTTGAAAGAATCTTGAAAACAAGTAATATAAATCTAAGCGTTGATAAAGTTCTAAACATCGCTAAAACAATTACAACCATAAAGATGAGGTTACCATCAAGTGGAACTGTTGCGACAAAGACAATGCTTCTCACACCAAAACACAAATCAATAGCTATGTTATTTGATGAAAATTTTTGGAAAGCGTTTTAGGGTGACGCATTGTCGAAGTCAGGAAAGGGGGTATACCGGCAAAGATAAATGTTTTAACCGGACTGTCGCCAGGCAGTTAAATAAATCCGCAGTTGGAAAAAATCAATTTTATTGGTACTTAAATTTTACATAAATGAAAAAACTCAATAAATTGCAGATAAATCATAAAAAATTGATGAATAATGAGGAACTAATATTACTGAGAGTAGGTTATGGAGGTTGTTGCGTATGTGCCGGGAATGGAATCCATAAGGCTGCGAGATCGAAAGAGGGATGCGATGACTTTTATAAAGATTTAGGCGGTGGCCTCTGGTCGTATTGATTAATTATGGGAAAAGGCTGGCTTTTCGTCAGCCTTTAAAAGGGTAAAAATAGACACAATAGTTGGATTGATTCGTGTTAAATCATAATTAAGAAAAAGTCGAAAAATGGATAAAGATAAAAGCTTAAAATTCATGAAGTTAAGTTATTTTTTGATTTTGTTTATATTATTTATATCATGTAAATTAAATGACAAAACACTTTTTGAATTTGATCCGACATTACTTAAGGAAAATAAAATCACATTATCTGTAATTGGTGATGACATTAAGTACATACCGTTGGATAATATTGTTCCATTAACAGGTGTTAATCCTGCTTATAAACCAATAGTTGTCAACAAATGTATATATTATCATGACAAAAATATTGGTGTACTGGTATTTGACAGTGACGGTCAATTCTTAAGGAAGATTGGCTGTAAGGGTAGGGGACCGGGGGAATATCTATATTGTAACCATTTTACAGTAGATGGGAAAACCAATACAACATATATTTATGATTTAAATAACCTAATTAAAATATATTCTAAAAATGGCGTTTACCGAAATAGCATTTCGTTACGAGAATATGGAGGATCAATAGATAATATTGAGATATTTAATTCCTTGTTATTTATATCATTTAATCTTCAGTATGATGATGATTATAAATTTGAATGGATAATTATTGATACTCTCGGGAAAATATTTAAAAAGAAACAAAGAACATTACCTGTATTTAAAAGTAACTTTCTTCATGGGGGCGGCACTTATTTTTTTGACAATAAATTAAACTATTGGAATCAATTCATTGATACAGTGTTTTCATTTTCACCGGATTTTTCTGTTGAACCCAACTTCATCTTTAAGCAAGGCGAGTACAGATTGCCAAAAGAGTATGTTAATGATCCACTTAAAATGTTACCTAATTATTTTATAATAAATCAAATACTTGAAACGAATAAATTCTTGATAATCAGATATTCTTTTTATAAGGGAAAGAATGGTCTGGTAGTTATAGATAAAAAGAAAAAAGAATCCTTCTTAACATATTGGAAGTTTGATGACTACGGTAGTATTGTTAATGATCTTGATGGAGGCATTAATTCATTACCGATAAGTTATATGGTGGATAACGGTAAAGAGTATGTGATAGAGTTTATAGATTCTTTTCAATTAAAGGCACATATAAAAAGTGATGAATTTAAAAGTGCAGTGCCAAAATACCCTGAAAAGAAAAAAGAGCTTGAAAAACTGGCAAACAGCCTTAAGGAGACTGATAATCCGGTTATGATGCTAGTACGGTTAAAGGAGTAAGGATAGCATTCAGCAGGGACCAAGTGACAAGAGCCACTGCCTATGGGTATTGTCCGCTGGAGAAGGCGATTTTGCTCAGGAATCTGATGCAATGATAACGACAAAAAATAATAATGGAAATAATGATCCCATCAGGTGGAAACAGAATGAAATGATTATTCCGGCCAATGTGTACAACGATTCCGGCGCATAGTGTACAATCCAAAAAGGGATTGATTTGTAACATCTAATATAGCCTATTTTTTCTTTCTTAATGACTCTCCCGACTTATGGAAAGCTTCCCATAAAAAAGGACCAAGTTATCGTGAGTATCAGGGAAAACATGTTGCAAAATACCTTGTTTCCGAAACCGGGAAATTAGTATCGGTGGTTCTTTAAAACAAAACAACATTAACTATTGAAAATTAAAAGAAAGAAAATTTGTGGCAGCGTTTTGTTGCGACAGGTTGTAGTGTTATAAAGTGGCGCTGAAAAACTCCTCATTCTTCTTTCCTCACTACTCACTACTCAAATCTTATATCTCACGTCTCACATCTCACATCTTTTTTGCCAACTGCTAACTGCCAACTTTCTTTTGCCACGGATGCACGGATTAAAGACGGATCTCGTTGCTCTTCTCCAATTCTTCGCCGAATCCTTCGCAAAAGCTTCGGACTCCGAAGAAGGCCCCGGCCTGCAAAGTCTGAGCATATCGAATAATATCGCGGAAGGATCAGGATCAAAGAGTGGTTTTGCCCCCAGCCCCCTGCCCTTTATTCCAGTTTGAACTGCTAATATTTATTACCAGGCAAAACACAGGTACCGGGCATCATAATTGAAGGATTTTTCTTACATCAGGAATTCATGATAGTTGTCCGGTGTTATAACCTTAAATTCAGAAACCTTGTAATTTCCTGAAAATGTCTTTGAAAGAAATGCCTTCCTGTAGGGATTCCATTTGAACTCATATGTGAACAGTCTGTCGTCGCATTCCTCTATATAATCGATTTCCTGCTTTTGAGTTGTTCTCCAGAAGAATTTTTGCGGAACGTTATCCAGGTTGGAAATAACTTTAAATCTTTCACTTATCAGGAAATTTTCCCATAAAGCTCCAGTATCAACCCTTGACCGGAGAGGCAGAAAATTCCCCAATACTGCATTCCGGATCCCATTGTCGTGGAAATAAATTTTCCTGTCGTTTTTAATTTCATTCCTTACGTTTCTGTTCAAAACGGGCAGTCTGAAAATGATATACGATTTTTCAAGCAGATCAATATACTTTTCTATTGTTCCTTTATCAGAATCGAGGAGCTGAGCCAGCTCATTATATGATACCTCACTCCCAAGCTGAAGAGCCAGGGCCTTCAGTATTTTTTCAAGCAATACCGGCTTCTTTATATTTCCAACTGACAGGATATCCTTATACAGAAAGTCAGATGCCAGTGTTTTCAGTATCCTTGTCTCATTTCCTGCATTCATCACCACGTCGGGATAACATCCAAAAACAAGTCTTTGCTCCAGCATCCGCCTTTCTGAAAGGAATCCATGATGATCAACAAGTTCTTTAAAGCTGAGCGAATGGAGGAAGAACTCATATTTCCGGCCTGTCATTGGTTCACTTATCTTACTTGCAAGATCAAGGGATGATGACCCTGTTATGATACCTGGGTTGTTTCCTTCACCTGAAAACCGTACCACTGTTTCAGTTGAAAACCGTACCACTGTTTCAGTTGAAAACCGTACCACTTTTATGCAAGGTTAATACTAATTTTTCATTATTTAAAGAACGTTGTTTTTACTTTGCCGGGAAACTTCCCGGCAAAGTAAAAGTTGGACTACGCGGCCACTTAATATTTTAACTATAAGGTATATTAACTGTTTAACCATTTCTTATCATGTAAATCTTGAGAGGGATATCAATAATGTATCTTCAATTCCCTTAAGTTATTTGAGCAAGAGGCTGGAGTATATACCTCTTGAGACAGATTCACGCTGCCTTGTTCATACAATAGCAGTCTTGCATGTATCTGATTCGCTAATATTTGTGGGGGATTATTACCTGGGATTATATGTTTTCGACAGGAGAGGCAAATTTTTAAGAAAAAACGGATCAGTGGGCAGGGGACCCGGAGAATACATGAGGTTATATGATTTTGCGGTTGATCACAAGAACAAAGAGATATCTGTTCTTTCGGGACGGGAATTGTTTGTTTATGACTTCGATGGAAAGTTTAAAAGAGATGTCCTGTTAGGTTTTCCAAGCCACCGGCTCGTTTTGACTGAAGATAATGCAAGAGCTCTCCTTCCATTCAGCTATGCAAAGACAACTGATAGACCTGTCTACAGCATTTATGTTTTAAGCAGGCAAAAGAAAACTATATTAAAAATTCCGGGAACATCCAAGAGGGTCAAAGGAGCATTTGTTGGACCGATATAACCAATTATATGTACAATAATGCCCTGCATTTTATGGAATTTGGGGTTGATACATTATACAGATATGAAGACGGCAATAAAATACCACATACAATGTTTTATCCGGGTGATTTTAAGTTTCCATCGGATCCTTCAATGGCAGAGGTTCCGGAAATAGATGGAAAGATATGGGTAAGCGATGTGATGGAATCGGAAAGAAACCTGTTCATTAAGATCTGGTGGGATATTGGAGATTCAATGCGCGGAAGGAGGTATAATATCCCTGAAATATTTCAATGAAAATGCACCGCAATATTTCCTTATTGCTGCAGGATCATTACTGGGGATGAGTCTTCACGATAATGTATCATTCCCTGTTGGCCGGGTCCTCCGGGATATAAAAAAACTATAAATAATATTTTACCTGGCAGATCCGGCATATTCGGGAATATTCAGGTGGATTTTGGCAGAATTATCTGGTTTTTTTTATTAGTTATTTCATTGACATTTCCGAACTTGCACATGATATTTACCGCATCAATGTCTTAACGTCATGAATACGGAACAGGATATAATTAATTTTAAGATTGCGGTTGATGATCGTCTCAGGCGCATTGTTAATGTTCTTTTATTAAATGTAAGCTTTACTGATAACCTGAGTCTGTTCATGAAGAATCTGATAAAAAAGCGTTAAAAGCTTTGATAAATTGTTAAGAATACAAAGAAAATAATAAGACTTGAACAGGGCTTGGCAGGGAAAATGAAAGAAACATTTACTTAAATAATTTTATCACATGACTTTGTAACGATTATAACTTAACAACATTGATATGTATCTTAACACTTTTATTATGAGAATAAGATTGTTAGCCTTATTTATAATTATTTTTTGCTCCTGCAGCAGAAAAGGAATTAATGAATCTGGGAAATCCGATTCACTTAGGGTGATAGATCTTCTTTCGGAACCTGAATCGGAAGTTTCAAGGGTTTCTGATGTTTCGACTAATATTAGGTATGTTCCACTACAAACAACAGCAAACTCTTTAGTTGGATATGTCGATAAGCTTGTTACATGTGGTAATAATATTTACATCAAGAATAGCCATTCTGAGATATTGTGCTTCGATCAACAGGGAAATTTTATTTTCAAACTTAATAAAATTGGCAGAGGCCCTGGCGAGTATAGCTATATTACTGATTTTGATGTAAGTTCAGATAACAAGACACTTGTTGCCCTTTCAAATGGTACGATACTGATATTCGATAGTAACGGTATTGAATTCGTATTTACAAAATCTATCAAATTAAATCCACCGTTCCCTTCAAAGATTGATTTACTCCCAGGAACAAATAATATTTTGTTATCGATTGATCCGATGACTGGGTCAGAGGAGTGTCTAAGCCTTTTAGTTGATCTTAGTGGAGATACGCTTCATTTAAGGCCAAATTACTATAGGTTTGAGAAAAAAGATAAGCTTACACGTGGTATGGCAAATGAAAGCCTGCATTATAAATTTGGAAAAGACTTATGTTTTAAAGAAGAATTTTGTGACACAATTTTTTTTGTTGATAACGAATCAAATACATTTCTTCCAAGGTTAATCATCGATTCTAAGGGCAGGGGGTTATCCCCAATTGTAAGGTATGATAGTGAATATGCCAAAAATCATGGGAACACAGTATATTGGGTAAACTCAATTATGGAGATGCATAGATTTATTATCTATACTTATGAACACAATATGTCACGTAATAAAGTACTGTACGACAAATCGATTAAGAAAAAATTCAAAGTTGCATTTAATGATGCCCTAAAGGATGATATAGTTGGCGGCCCACCTCTTGATCTAAGTTTCTGTAGTGAAGACAAAGCATACTCTTTAATCGAGGTCTTAAAACTAAAGGAGTACATTGATAGTGAAAATTTCTTAAACGCTAAGGTAAAAGATACTCAGAAGAAACAAGCTCTGAAGGCTATCTCGGAATCTCTTAATGAAACCGATAATCCTGTTTTGGTTGTAGTGACGTTATTGGCTGATTAATCTGTAAATGGAAGGGAGCCAAAACTCCCTTCATTTTAAACATTACTAATTGCTAAAGAAATAAGGCAAAAAAGAGAACAATAATTCATCTTTTTTATGAAAAAAGCATTAAAAGTTCTAACCTGTTGCTTATTTGTGCTAAGGTGTGGGAATCCAAATGATTATAAGGAAGAGCAGATAATTACTTTCAATTTGAAAGAAATCACAAGAACCACTAATGTTAAGCTTTCTGATCTTGGATTTATAGATATTGATTATGTCCCATTGGAAACCAATGAGCAAGGATTAATACAAAGAACGATTAATTTGGGATCATCGGGAGACAAACTAATTGTTGGTGAAAGTTATTTTATTATAAAACATTATAATACTATTTTGAAATTTAGGAATGACGGTTCGTTCGTTGCAAAAATTGGAGAAGAAGGACGAGGGCCAAACGAGTTCCAAACCTGTCATGATGTGGAATCTGATATGGATGGTCAACGGATCTATGTAGTTGATGGATGGAAACAGAAATTATCTTTCTATTCTGATTCCGGGGATTTTATAAAAGCTATTGATTTTCCTTTTCGAGGATTTGGATATTTCAGGTTTATTAACGGTAATTTTCTTTGCTACTATGACAATCATCTTGGGAATGTTGAGATAAGTTTTAATTTAATTGATAGTAGTGGGAAAATAATTAAAAACTATCCTAACAAGTATCCTTTTGTTAAATATAAGAATGATGCATATGGTTTTGCTCATGAAAATCTTTTTTATAGGTTTGATGACCTGCTCTTCAAGAAAGAAGTATATTCAGACACTATATATGTTTACAAGAATATGGAGTTTAGGCCTCATTTAGTTATTGAAGTCGGCGATAGGTTAATAACTCCGAAAGTTCGATCTGAACTGGCTGGTTTGGAACTAGCAAAAAACTATATTACTCCCAGGAATTTATTTGAATTTGGCGAATATGTTTACTACGAATTTACATATAAGTTTGATTTTTCCAATACTCTGAATTATAGTTTTATAGGCTCAAAAAAAAGGGATTTTCAAGTTTTTATAAAACCGGAAAATGGAATAATAAATGATTTGGATGGCGGCCCTAATATTTTACCTCTGACAATAAAAGATGATAATACATTCATCGGTTGTGTTGATGCCTTACAACTTAAAAAACATGTTGCCTCCGAAACCTTTACAAAATCAACTCCCAAATACCCTGAAAAGAAAAAAGAGCTTGAAGAACTGGCAAATAGTCTGAAAGATACAGACAACCCGGTATTGATGTTTGTGACTTTTAATCAATGAAATAACCAGGCAGATTTTATCTTAACGAAACTTTTAGTCAAGTTGAGTTTTTAAATAAAAAAAACCTAACTTTATAAGTTGTTAATATAAACCTGTCTAAAACCGGTAAAGATGAAAACCTGGTCTGTCAATATTTTTTTGCTGGTCACGATATTTATATTCTCCTGCAAATCAAAAACAACCGAAAACCTTGAGGAAATGGCACGCCGTTCTTCCCGTCCGGAAGCGGTTACCGTAAAAACAATCAGACTTGAACCATCAACATTTTATCATGAACTGTTAAGCAACGGTAAGGCATGGTCCTCGGAAAAAGCCGTTGTCCCTTTTAAAGTGAACGGCATAATCAGTGAACTGTATGTTAAAAACGGCCAGAAGGTCAGATCGGGAGACCTTCTTGCCGTGATTGAGGATTTCGAATATAAATCAAAACTGGAACAGGCAAAACAGGGGCTCGAAAAAGCAGAGATCAATTTCAAGGATGACCTTCTGAGAAGTTATTACGCGACTGATACAATAGGCCTTTCGGCAGAAAAAATCAGGAATTCACGGATCCGGAGCGGACTTAATGATGCTTTAATTGCCCTTTCGATTGCAGAATATAATTACAATAATACACGCATCTCTGCTCCTTTAAGCGGTATTGTGGCAAATCTTGAAGCGATGCGCTGGAACCCTTCCCAGAACTATAAGAGTCTTTGTACTGTTATTTTCGATGAGGTGATGGAAGTGGAGTTCCCTGTAATAGAATCGGAATATGGTTTTATTGATAAGAACATGCCTGTTGGTATTATCCCGTTCATTAATGACAGTACCCTCCTGGAGGGCAGGATAACACAGATAAACCCCCAGGTGGGTGAAAGCGGAATGGTAAAGGTTAAAGCCCTGTTCCGGAATAACGGAAAGCTCATCGACGGTATGAACGTTAAGGTAATTATCCGGAAACCCGTTCCTGAACGGCTCGTGGTGCCAAAAGAAGCGCTTGTAATCCGGCAGGGGAAAGATGTCATCTTTGTACGCCAGGACTCACTGGCAATATGGAAGTATGTCACCGTGGAGGCTGAGAACAGTACAAGTGTTGCCGTAAAGGAAGGGCTTGATGCCGGTGATCTGGTTATCGTCAGCGGAAATGTCAACCTTGCACATGAAACCATAGTGAGGGAGGAATGAAAGACCAGCCTCAATACAGTACCTTCTTCTCCACATTCACAGTCAACATACTTTTTGTAATGCTGATCATTGCAGGTGCGGCAATGATCCCTTTGCTTTCCGTTCAGCTTAATCCTACGCGTTATCTTCCTTCTCTGACAATTTCATGGAACTGGCCCGAAGCTCCAGTCAGGGTTGTTGAACAGGATGTCACAACAGTGCTGGAAGGAGTGTTGTCGACAGTTACCGGAGTTAAGAAAATATCTTCAATAACAAATAATGAAAGCGGACAGATAAATGTTGAATTTGATAAAAATGTTGATCTGAGAGCAAAAAAGTTTGAAGTAGCATCACTCATGAGAGAGTCACGCAGCAGACTGCCTCAAAAGGTCTCCTATCCTGTCATTTCAATGAATATGCCGTCCAACCAGGCAGGCTCTGCCATACTAAGCTTCCAGATAAACGGAAATGCAAGTGCATCATATATCTATACTCTTGCAGAAGAGCAGATCAAACCCGCCATATCACTTGTTGAGGGGGTATACAGTGTGAATATCTACGGTGCAACACCCCTTGAATGGGAGATAATCTATGATCAGGATAAACTTTCGGCAACAGGAGTAAGTTCATCATCGATAAGCAAAGCAATAGATAGTTACCTTCTTGAACTCGAAATAGGAGGAGCCACCGAAACTGTGGCCGGAGGAACGGCTAAACGGACTTACCTCACACTTACAGGCAATAACAAAGAAACTTTCAGATGGGAAGACATTCCTGTTGCAAAGTCATCCGGCCGTATTATTCATCTTACTGATGTTGCAAAGATAAAGCTGAAAGATCAGCGGCCACAGAGCTATTACAGGATAAACGGACTTAACACGGTAAACCTCACTGTAAATGCAGGGAAAAATGTCAATAATATAAAAGTTGCAGATGCCGTAAAGACAGAGATTGAAAGGATAAAAAAAGAACTTCCACCCGGTTACAGCATCAGAACATCCCTGGACAATACTATTTTCATTAAAGAAGAGATCTCGAAGAATATTTTCCGTGCAATACTTTCTGTTGTACTTCTTCTGCTCTTCGTTCTGGCAATAAGCCGCGAAGCAAAATACCTGCTCATCATTGCTATAAGCCTTACGGCCAATATCTTCATTGCATTCATATTCTATTACTTCTTTAAACTCGAGATACATCTCTATTCTCTTGCCGGCATAACGGTTTCATTTGGGATTATCATTAACAATACGATAGTGATGACCGACCATATAAGGTATCAGGGGAACAGGAAGGTGGGCATCTCACTTCTCGCGGCAACACTCACGACTATCGGGGCGCTGGTCGTCATATTTTTTCTCGATGAAGCCTCAAAAGTTACCCTGGTGGATTTTGCGGCTGTTGTTATAATTAACCTCAGCGTTTCTCTGGCAGTGGCTCTCTTTTTCATTCCCTCGCTTCTTACAAAGATCAGGCTTGCCCCAAAATACAATGCACTTGTAATAAGAAAAAAGAGAAGAATCGTAAAAATCTCGAAGCATTATCTCCGGAGCATTGATTTCATAATTCATTACCGGACTGTGTTCATCATTGCCGCGATCCTGATCTTTGGTCTTCCTGTTTTCTACCTGCCTGACTCTCTTCCGAAAGACCATACGCGGCAGTTCAGGGAAGAAGATCTTACACGGTTCGGGAAGCTCTATAATAAGACTCTTGGAAACAGCAAATATGTCCAGAAAGTTAAACCTGTCATAAACAAGGCGCTTGGAGGCACATTCAGACTATTTAACGACAAGGTTAGGAACAGCAGCTTTTATTCTTACTACGGAGGGTCTGACGAGGTTCAGAGAACGCGTCTGACCGTTAACATTGGACTAAGTGAACAGGGACTTGTCATAGAAGACATTAATGATGTATGCATTGGGCTCGAAAATATGCTGACTGCCTATGATGAAATAGAAATGTTCACAACCAGTATCTACAGTGCTGAGAGTGCAAATGTTAATATCAGCTTCAGACCTGAACATGATTTTTCAATCTTTCCTTTCATCCTTAAGATAAGGATCGAAGATTATATGAACAGCATTGGCAGCTATCACGTATCGGTTTACGGGGTGGGAAAGGCATTCAGCAACCAGGTTTACAGCGACTATATCCGTACAACTTATTCTGTTGCCATGAAAGGATATAACTATGATGAGCTTTACAACTATGCAGATGCCTTAAAGGAAAGGCTAATTGAAAGCGGCAGGGGCAGGATAAAGGATGTTTACCTGCTTGGTACCAGAACAAGCGGATATATTATCAGACCCACAAGGAAAGTCTTCAGGAACCGGCTTGACATGGATAAATATTACCTTACGGAAAACAATTCGGATGTAAGGCTGGCCTATTCTGAAGCGCTTAAATATTCAAGAAGCTCATCTCCCTTTCATCCGGCATATATACATGGTTTTATGGCGCCTGTTTCGATAAGGGCCCTTCAGGCTGATGAATATGATTACTGGAACCTTATAAACACGCCGGTCAGAACACATTCGGACAAAAGTGTCAAGATGAAGGATTTCTCAACCGTTAGCACAGAAGTAACTGACAATACTATAAGCCGTGAGGATCAACAGTATGTTATTACAGCAGGCTATGATTTCATAGGCAATTATGAACTTGGAAATATTATTCTTCAGAGAAATATTGACGAGACAAATTCAATGCTTCCACTCGGTTACACGGCACAGAGTGAATCATACAGTTTTTCGTGGGACCAGGGAAAATCGAATTATCACCTTATTTTTCTTGTGATACTTATCATATATTTTATTTGTTCCATCCTTCTTGAATCGTTCAGACAGCCTTTCACGGTTATCAGTCTGATCCCATTTTCATTTATCGGCGTCTTTCTCACATTTCATATCTTCAGGATAAATGCAGATGAAGGTGTTTTTGCAGCGCTCATCCTGCTGTGCGGAATAGTCGTGAACGCGACACTCTATATACTGAATGATTTCAACAGCTTAAGACGGAATAAACCTGCTCTTCCCGAACGTATTGCATATTTAAAAGCATTCAATGGCAAGATTATTCCCATAATACTTACGAATCTTTCGATAATTGTAGGGCTTCTTCCTTTTCTTCTTACCGGAAGGGATGAAAGATTCTGGTTTGCTCTGGCAGCAGGCACGATCGGGGGGCTGGCGTTCAGTATAGTGGGACTGGTGGTGTATCAGCCCATAATGTTAGGAAAAATTGGTCGTACAAGTCGTGCTGGTAATGCAAGACCTGCAAGACCTGCAAAACAAAGAAAATGGTAAGATTCCTTATAACGAAACCCGTGGCAGTAACAATGACCTTCCTTGCACTCATCATGCTTGGGATTGTTGCTTCTCTCAGACTGCCTGTATCGTTAATGCCGGATATTGATATCCCTGAGATCACCGTTGCCATATCACGGCCTGATGTAAGCGCAAGAGAGATAGAGAACACTGTGGTAAGCGTTTTACGAAGGAACCTATTTCAGGTACCAGGCCTTGATGATATTCAATCCGAATCCCGAAACGGAAGCGCGCATATAAGGCTGAGGTTTAAGTTCGGCAATGATGTCAATCTTGCATTCATGGAAGTAAACGAAAAGATTGACGCTGCCATGAACAACCTCCCGCGTGACCTTGAAAGGCCAAGGATAATAAAGGCAAGCGCCACGGATATACCGGTCTTTCTGCTCAACATAACACTTACGGATGAAAACGCGGGTGAGGAGAAGTTCATTGAATTGAGCGAATTTGCAGAGACTGTCATTAAAAGAAGAATTGAACAGTTGCCTGAAGTGGGTATGGCCGATATCACGGGACAGATAAAACGGGAGATTTATATCAGTCCCGACAGCAAAAAGATGCATGGCCTGGGTATAACAGAAAATGATATTACACAGGCGGTAAGTCTTAATAATATCAATATCGGCAGCATAATGGTAAAAGACGGGAAATACCTGTACAACCTGGAGTTCAGTTCATATCTGAAGGATCCCGGGGATGTAAGGAATATCTATATAAAATCAGGCGACAGGCTTTTGCAGCTCAAGGATTTTGCCGATATAGGAATACGGCAGGCGAGGCCGGCGGGATTGTATTATTCTAATGGGAAAAGAGCAATTTCTCTCGCGATAATCAAGGAGTCGACAGCAAGAATGGCTTCCCTTGAGGAAAAGATGGCGGAAATGATCAATATTTTCAGGAAGGATTATCCGCGAATGGATTTTGAGATATCACAGGACCAGACACGACTGCTCGATTATTCAATCTCAAATCTCAGGGAAAGCCTTTTTGCAGGAGGTATACTTGCATTCTTTCTCATGTTCTTCTTCCTGAAAGATGCCAAATCACCTCTGATAATAGGATTCAGTATACCTGCAACGCTGGTTATAAGCCTCCTGTTTTTCTACGTGGCGGGATTATCAATCAATGTTATTTCACTTGCCGGACTGATACTCGGCATAGGGATGATGATCGACAACTCAATAGTTATCATTGAAAACATCACACAATGGATCGACAGGGGACTTTCGCTGGTTGAAGCCTGTATCAGGGGTACGAATGAAGTGATAACACCGCTTATTTCATCGGTACTTGTTACATGCGCGGTTTTTATCCCTCTGATTTTCCTCAGCGGTATTTCAGGAGCTCTCTTTTACGACCAGGCAATAGCCATTATTATCGGCCAGGGTGTATCGCTTCTTGTCGGTATAACACTTCTTCCCACTGTTTATTACCTGGTTTATAAAAGCGGAAAAGAAGGACTCCTGACAAAGATTGTCAGAAAGATCAGCCTTAAAGGATTGGAAGACAGGTATGAAGCAGGAATGACCTTCTTCTTCAGATATCGTACGGTTACAATGATAACATTCCTGCTGATAATACTGCTGATGGCAGGACAGTTCATCAGCATGGAAAAGGAAAGATTCCCAACAGTAAAACAGGATGAGATTGTTGTGTCAGTCGACTGGAATGAGAACATTGAAATTAATGAGAATCTCAGAAGGATAAAGGAAATGATTGATTACACCAGACCTCTCGTCATGCAGACAAATTCATTTATCGGGGAGCAGCAGTTCCTTTTCAACCGTGACTATAATCAGTCATACACTCAGGCAAGGGTTTACGTGAAAGCAAACGATTATTCCCTTCGTGATGATATTGAGAAAAATACTTATGAATTTATAAGTAATAATTACCCCGGAGCCACCATTGATGTAAAGCCGCAACAGAATATATTTGAAAAGATATTTTCAGCCTCGGAATCACCTCTGATTATTGAAGTGAGCCTGATGAAGGAAAAACAGGTGCCTCCCGTTGATCAGATGACGGGTGTTGTGGATAAGCTTCAGCAAAAATGGCCGGATGCAGGTATCTCTCCACCTTCTCTGGAAGACAAAATACTTCTGAAGCCCGATGCAGATAAAATGCTATTGTATGATATTGATGTGATGACGCTGTACAATACTCTGAAAACATCGCTGAACAAAAACAATATAGGCGAATTAAGGGCGTCGTATGAATTGCTTCCCATTGTACTGTCGGGAAAAGAAAAGCAGATAAACGAAATTATATCCTCGGAATATGTCCTGAATAATACAAACAAGTCAGTTCCTGTCAATGAAGTTGTAACGGTACGGAGGACACATGATTACAAGACCATAAAAGGCGGGATGCACAGCGAGTATGTGCCTGTAAATATGAATATTGAAACCAATACGCCTGCAAGGGTCACCGGAGAGATAAGGGCGCTTGTTACAGAAGATCCTGCACTTGATGTCAGGTTCAGCGGCGGGCTTATATCAGGTCAGCGGCTTTTCAAAGAGCTTTCAATAGTATTGATAGTCGCGCTGTTACTGCTCTATTTTATTCTTGCCGCTCAGTTTGAATCGCTCACGCAGCCGCTTGTTGTATTGCTTGAGATCCCGATTGATATCGCCGGCGCCCTTTTACTTATAAAACTCTGGGGAGGTACTATAAACATTATGACAATGATCGGACTAATAGTTATGTCGGGGGTTATTATCAATGACTCCATATTGAAGATTGATACTATTAATAATCTCCGGAGGGAAGGCATGGGGCTAAAAGAAGCTATTTACACGGGAGGTTCCCGGAGATTAAAGCCGATAGTGATGGTTGCAATGGCTTCACTTGTATCAACAGCGCCAATGCTTTTCAGTTCAGGTATCGGAGCCGAGCTTCAACGGCCCATGGCTCTGGCTCTGATGGGCGGAATGTCACTGGGAACATTTGTAAGTCTGTTCTTCATACCGCTGGCATACTGGTATATTTACAGAAACAAAAGTCCGAAGATATAAGCCCACACGACTGCCTGACCGCCAGCTTTCGCCACCTTCCCCGGAATGGCCGGGAGGTCAAAGAGAGCTGCGAATGACATAGCAGGACAACCGGATGAGTCTTTATTATGGTGAACGGGATGTGGAAAAACAGGCAATAAAAAATCTGAAAGCATTGAAAATCATTACAATCAGGTTTTATTTTGTAGTCCATAGGGGAATCGAACCCCTGTTACCAGGATGAAAACCTGACGTCCTAACCACTAGACGAATGGACCATTTGAAGATTAAAAAACGCGGATGCAAAGAAAACACGTTTTTTGAATAATTCAAAATATTTACTGACAAAAAGGATAAAAATCAGAAAACATACCTTGCTGATATTGCTCCGTTTATTCCTCCCCAGCCGCTATATCCGAAAATATTGAATGACGGGAAAAGGTCAAGGGACAGGTTTAGGGGAATATCATCGAAAGTGTATTCAAGACCAATTATTGCATCAATACCCAGAACAGCACTTCCTCCGTATGAGTCGCTCAGGTAGGGGTTATTCCTGCCCTTGTCCCAGAAGCCCAGGTGTGCTCCCGCGCCCCAGAACCAGTTGAGTCCGGGATATTTGCCCGTCCAGTGCTCATTCTCATACAGTCCGGTAATAACAAAACCTCCCCAGGGTGTGCTTGCCAGGATTCCCTCGACAGCATTGGTTTTGGTAAGAAAATGTTTGGCAGTCAGACCAAATGGCACTCCTGCCCGGAGTCCGACACTTGTTTTATAGTCCTGTCCCTGAACCTGTAAGCCGATAAGTGCTATAAATGCCAGTAGTAGAAATGTTTTTTTCATGTTTAATTATTAAAGATTTTAAATAAATTATCCGCAATCCCGCAAAATCAATGCCGTTATTTTCGCCGGCAATTTTGTCAGGTAATTGTCTGAGTCCGCCTGTTTCATTACATAAACGAAAAGCACTCCGCTGAATTGTCTTTTACGATGTTTTAAATACCGGCTGACCCGGCCCGGGGAAGGGCAATGAAAAATTCCGCCAGGCTCTTTTTTCATAAAATCAAATTTCATGACAGTAACATTAAAGACTTATATTTGTATCAGGTAATTTCAGCAGACACCCTAATATGAAGAAACCTTCAGGTCTTACCGGTTACAAGGGCGGACATTATGTCGAACTGCTCCGGGGTGGTGAACCTTTTTTTTCAGCTGTTGAAAAAATCATTGATGAAGCAAAACATTTCATTCATTTCCAGACATATATTCTTGATGAGGACGAGACCGGCGCCAGGATGGTAAATGCCCTGATAAGAGCCGCAGGAAGGGGAGTCCGTATTTATCTTCTTCTGGATGCGTACGGTACAAAATACCTTTCAAAGAAATTTATTGACAGCATTGAAAATTCCGGAATCCTTTTCCGTTTCTTTTCCCCCACTTTTACCGGGAAAGGATTTCAGCTCAATCTCCGCCTTCATTCAAAAGTGGTGATGGCAGACGGTGAGGTTGCCATTGTCGGAGGCATGAATTTCGCCAACCGCTACCATGGTTCGCCCCGGACAAAGGAGTGGCTTGACTTTGCAGTGCTGTTTAAGGGTCCCGAATGTGTTCACACTCTTTCAATTCTGAAAAGACTCTGGAACAAAACCTTTATTCCGAAAGAGGAAAGATCCTATGAGACTGTTGATACACAAGTGTTTTACAGAGAGGATATCAGACTGAAGGTCCTTCAGAACAACTGGTACCGTAATAAGATGGAGATACTGAAAAGCTACCGCGAGATATTCAGCCTGGCCCGTTCCAGAATAGTTATTTTCAACAGTTATTTCCTTCCCGGGGGAAATGAGAGGAAATTAATGAGAAATGCCGGTCTGAGAGGTGTGGATATTTCAGTTGTATTTTCTGCTGAATCGGATGCTCCCGTGTTCAAAAAAGCAACGGAATTCCTTTATGATTTCATTCTTCGGAGCAAAATCAGGATCTATGAATACCTGCCGTCAAACCTTCATGCCAAAGTGGCAACGGTTGACGGTCTGTGGAGTACCGTGGGAAGCTACAACATGAATCACCTGAGTGATTATGCGAGCATTGAGATCAATGTGGGAATACTGGATGAAAAATTCACCAGGAATTTCGATGAGGTACTGGCAGAAATAATAAGGAATGACTGCAGGGAGGTTACCATTGAAGAACATAACCGGAGACGTACCTGGTATTCGCAGTTTGCCGGCTGGCTTTCCTATCAGGCTCTAAGGCTGCTGATGAGAATAACATACCAGATGACAACTAAAAAGAGCAAACCGCGGCGATCATACGCTGACAGTGAAATAACAAACTGAAGCGTATCATGATATACCGGTCAACAGCCGTTCCGGTCCTTCTGATGGTCTCATTTCCGCTTCCTGAAAGAAATAATTTCTGAAACAATGAAGGCATATCTGTTTAATATTACGAATTTCAGGACTGACGGCGGCGCCATGTTCGGCGTGGTGCCGAAAGCTCTGTGGTCAAGGGTTTATGAGTCCGATGAAAATAATCTTGTCATTCTCTCTTTAAGATCGCTTGTTGTCAGTACCGGTGATCGCGTGATACTTGTTGATACCGGCTGGGGCGACAAGCAGGATGAGAAATTCTTCCGGCATGTGCATCTTCACAACGGGGAAGGACTGACGGCAGGACTGTTGAATCGTGGCTTTACTTCCGGAGATGTTACGGATGTATTCCTGACCCACCTCCATGCCGATCATTGCGGAGGCTGTGTCAGGAGAAACGGTGACGGGACAGGCTTTGAACTTGTTTTTCCAAACGCAATCCATCATGTCAGCAGGACACAGTGGGAATGGGCCCTGAAAAATAATCCCAGGGAGGAGGATGCCTTCCTGGAGGAGAACTATATTCCGGTACATGACAGCGGACGTCTTAAGCTGGTTGATGAGGAGGAAGAACTGTTTGAAAATTTTTCAGTCAGGATATGTTATGGCCATACTCCCGGGATGATGATACCTCTTGTTAAATACAGGGGCAAAACACTTGTATTTGCAGGCGACCTGATTCCCACTGCCGCACATCTTCCCCTGATCTGGAACATGAGCTATGACATAGAGTCGCTTAAAACTATTGATGAGAAGAAGAAGATACTCGGGGAAGCCCTGGAAAACGATTACATCCTGGTGTTTCAGCACGACAGGCATGTTGAATGCTGCGATCTCAGGATGACTCCAAAAGGGATAAGGGCAAAAAATATATTTAAGTTTTCAGAGATATAGTTGAACTGTATTCATACTGACATGGCAAAATTTATTTATGAAAAGCCTTTTCAGATTGAAAAGGATAGCACAGAATACCGGCTTCTGACAAAGGATTATGTAAAAACGACTGAAGCCGGGGGAGTGAAAATACTGCAGCTGGATCCGCGCGGTCTTGAACTTCTTGCCGAAACGGCGGTATCAGATCTTTCATTTTTCCTCAGAACATCCCACACTGAGAAACTCAGGGCAATAATTGACGATCCGGAAGCCAGTGACAATGACCGTTTTGTAGCTTATACCATGCTCCGTAATTCGGTTATTTCCGCAAAAGGGGAACTGCCCTGGTGCCAGGATACCGGAACAGCCATTGTTATTGCAAGAAAAGGGGAACAGGTCCGGACAGCTGCCGATGATGCCTTTCATCTGTCTAAAGGGATATTTGAAGCATACCGGCAAAAAAACCTGAGATATTCACAGATAGTGCCGTACACGATGTTTGATGAAAAAAACTCCTGCAGCAATATGCCGGCACAGATCGATATTTATGCCGTTGAGGGAAAAGTATACGAGTTCCTGTTTATTACCAAGGGAGGCGGATCGGCCAATAAAACTTTTCTGTATCAGGAAACAAAATCATTGCTCAATGAAGAATCCCTGATCAGATTCGTAAAGGAAAAAATTCAGGATCCCGGCACTTCAGCCTGTCCGCCTTATCATCTTGCACTGGTGATAGGCGGAACCTCGGCGGAGGCAACTCTTAAAACGGTGAAGGAGGCTACGGCAGGTTATCTTGATCACCTTCCGGTAACAGGAAATGAGAGCGGAAGGGCATTCAGGGATCCCGAATGGGAAGAAAGGATTCAGAAAATATGCCGGGAATATGGTGTCGGGGCACAGTTCGGCGGCAAATATTTTGTTCATGATGTAAGGGTTATACGTCTGCCCAGACATGCGGCTTCCTGTCCTGTAGGACTTGGTGTCAGCTGCAGTGCCGACCGTAATATCAAAGCCAGGATAACGGAAGAGGGCATCTTCCTTGAGGAACTTGAAAAAAATCCTGCCCGTTTTATGCCTGATAAGGCTCCCGTGCTTCAGGAACCCGTTGAGATTGATCTTGACAGGCCAATGAAAGAGATACTTGCCCGGCTTTCACAATATCCTGTCAAAACACGGCTTAGTCTGACAGGAAGCCTGATCGTTGCAAGGGATCTGGCACATGACAGGATCAGGCAGATGATTGATGAAGGCAGACCTATGCCTGAATACCTGAAAAATCATCCGGTATATTATGCCGGTCCCTCAAAAACGCCCCCGGGAATGGTGACGGGAAGCTTCGGTCCCACAACAGCAGGCCGGATGGATTCCTATGTTGATCTTTTCCAGAGCCTGGGAGGATCTCTGGTCATGCTGGCCAAGGGAAACCGCAACCGTTCCGTCATTGAATCATGCAGGAAGCACGGAGGATTCTTTCTCGGATCAGTCGGAGGGCCGGCTGCAATACTGGCTGAAGAAAATATAAAATCGGTAGAGGTGGTGGATTTTGAGGAGCTGGGCATGGAGGCAGTGAGAAAGATAAGGGTTGAAAATATGGCCGCATTCATCATCACGGACGACAAGGGGAATGACTTTTTTGATGAGTTCAACAAATAAAACGGGCATGTAAAGAATTTACATATCCGGGTATGACTCCGGATTAACGGGAGTTTTATCGTTTCAGTTCACCGATCTCAAAAATTTCATGCCTGTCCATATCCCTCCAGTATTTTATGGTATTCTTACGGACAAGCTCCCAGTAGATATTGCTGTCGAGGCCGTAAATGAAATTTATTTCCTTTAGCTCCGAACTTATTTTTGTTGTAATCTCTGATTTCAGTTTTATACGGTATTTCCGTCCCAGGTATGTGAAATCAACCATGGGGATGAGAACCGTATCGTTGCGTACAGTCAGAAGACCGTGACCGGGAGTGGAGCCCGTACTTACCAGGAATCCGTCATTCATGCAACTCATGGGCTGTATCGAACCTGCATAGGAGACAGCCCTGAATTCATCAACACCGGTATTGAAATATTCTCTTGCACGTATGCCCATTTTTACTCCCAGAATTTCAAAGATTCCCAGGTGGCGATGCATCTCACTGGCGTATACGCCTGATTTCCATTCCTCAACCCCGTGCCTTTCAATGATCTCGTTTACCACAGGACTGAGATCGTCAAAATAAAATTCCGGATCGAGAGGAAGTTCCTTTATCACCTGGTTTTCTTCAATGGTTTTCATACTGATAATTTTAAGGCTGCCTTCCCTGATCCCTTCTATATCCGCAGGCGTGCTTTCCGATATGCTTCCTGTGACCCTGTTTATGAAAAGTGAGGGATAGTGTATGAAAACGGCTGTCATCTCATCGGTTCCGTAAAATGAAAACCTGTGTGATCCGGTGCTTTCATTGCCGAAGAACGATGTAATTTTTGATGCATAGGGGTTTTTTATACCGGCCAGATCCCTGATCAGTCCGTCATTCCACAGATCGCCCTGCCCGGGTGAAATGTTCCTGACCATCCGTACCGGTATTTCCTGTTTCAGGATTGCATCAGCCGCATCCCTGTCAATCCTGTAATTGAATCCGTTTCTGTATCCCGATTCACTGACGCTCCAGACAATATCTTTTACCTGTGTTCTGAAATCAGGGATACTCCTGAAGGCCTTAAGAGCGGTTCTCATGCTGCCGAGGCACACAAAGGAAATCTTTGTTTTTTCAGCTTCAAGCAGGGAAGAGATGAGTTCAGGATTATCCGCAGCATCCTTTGCCGAAATGCCTTCTTCCCTGCCCCATTCCGTCTGAAGGGCAAAAGGCATCTCCTCCATATTGTAAACGGCACTGATATCGGTTCCCACAGGAATGCCCTCATGGTACAGTGAATTAAGGAGACTCTTCACTTTTATATAAGCGTTTTCAGGGGAAAGGGCTCCGCCGGAGGTGGTTATCCCCAGAACCCTTACATCGGGGGATGCAAGAAGCATTGTTATAGTTCTGATGTCATCTATGCCGCCGTCAGTATCAATTATCACATAGTGATTTGGTTTCCAGGGGTGGCAGTAAAGGGCGGCACTCAGAAACAATGCAGGGAATATTATTAAAAATCGTTTCATGATATAATCCGGAATGTATTGAATCAGCAAAAATAGACATTTTAAAATAAGGAATGGGATTCCGCAAATTATGGAATTGATGCAGTGTATTAATAAAAAGAATATTTTTTATCTTCACCACTTAAAACCAATGTGCTCATGAAGAAGTTCCTTATATGGTTCACTCCGGGCCTTGTCCTGGGGATCCTGCTTGTTCTGGGAAGCGGAGTAATGATCGAGAAAACTTCCACAAATGACTACTGCATGTCCTGTCATATACATCCCGGGGCCGACAACAGCTGGAAAAAATCCGTTCATTATATAACAAAATCGGGCTACCGTGTCGGTTGTACGGAATGCCATCTTCCCCCCAAAGGTGAGGGCTATCTCTGGGCAAAGGCAACCACGGGTCTGCGAGACCTCTGGTCGTACTGGACAAAGGATTCGGCATCGTTTGACTGGGATGCAAAAGGAAGACTGGAACATGCAAGACTTCATACCTTTGAAAGCAGCTGCACAAACTGCCATGAAAATCTTTTCCCTCCCGAACTGACAAAGGAAGGCGAGGATGCCCATCTGTATTACAGGCAGACAAAGAAAACCCCGGACCTGCACTGTATAAACTGCCATCTTAATGCCGGGCATCACATAGAGGGATATACAACCGGAAGCAATGTTACATTTGGTGCAGTATCATCGGCTCCCAGGGAGCTGTTTACAGAACCTGCAAAGGTGAGCGGGTTCGAATCATTCACGGAACAGATACCAAATTCATCCGTTTCATTCAATATGGTGGCCATTCCGGGAGGAAGATTCAAAATGGGAAGTCCTGCCGGGGAACCATTCAGAAGATCAAATGAAGGCCCGGTAAGGGAGGTAGAGCTGAGTCCCTTCTTTATGGCCGAAGTGGAAGTTACCTGGGATGAATATCTTGCTTTTTATGCACAGACCTCCGCAGAAGGGAGAACCACGGATACGGAAGGAATAAGGTCGGCACAGGCAGAGGAAACTGATGCAATATCCGGCGCCACGCCGCCATACGGTCAGCCTGATCAGGGATGGGGAATGGGGCAGAGACCCGCAATATCATTCACCCACCATGCTGCAGTAACATATTGCAGATGGCTTACACAGGTCACGGGGAAAACTTATCGTCTGCCCACCGAGGCAGAATGGGAATATGCCTGCAGGGCCGGAACAGAAACAGCGTATTTTTTCCCGGGCGACCCTGACAATTTTGAAAAAACAGGACTGAGAGCTAAATTTTCAAAGAATGATACCACAGTCATTAGTTCCTTTGTTATATACCAGGGCAACAGTCCGTCGAAAACCCAGACTTCAGAAATGGTCAGAGCCAATCCCTTTGGTCTGAAAAATATGCTGGGCAACGTCGCGGAATTCTGTTCCGACTGGTACAGTGAAGATGCATATTCCGAATATCCCGCAGATGAAGTTATAAAGGATCCCCTGGGGCCCGAATCAGGGGAAGAATATGTAATAAGGGGCGGATCCTTCCAGGATATGGCCGGAAGAGTCAGAAGTGCTGCCCGCGGACATACCCAGACTGATGAATGGCTGAGGACGGATCCCCAGATTCCAAAGAGTATCTGGTGGTATTCAGACTGTTATCATGTGGGCTTCAGAGTGGTTTGTGAGTTTGATGAAAACACCGGAAACATTGCTTCCCGGTAACTGAACAGCTTTTATCCCTGTCTCAAAACTTCTGTCCGGCTGACCTCAGATTCTCAGCCTGAACTTATAATTGCCGTTTTTTTCCCCGGAAACCGGTATTTTTTCCGATGCAGCTTCTGAAATCTGCCATAAAATTTTTTTCTTCTGTTAAAATACCTTAATTTACCACTTCCAAAGACTTATAAACCTGGGAGAGAAGAATCCCGCTTTTTACAAATTAGTTTTAATAACCTAACAGTGTAGTGGTATGAAAAAAACTATCCGAAGTTTTCGGCCCGATGGGCCTGAATTGAATTTTCACAGATTGTCACTGACAATGAAAATTCTGACTTTCCTGCTGGTCATGGGAATGGTATTGCCTGCCTGGTCTCTTTCCCCTGATCATGTTTATGCTGAATTACAGCAGCAGATAAGGGTTACCGGGACAATAAGGGATGCAGCCACCGGACAGGGTATGCCCGGTGTGAACATTCTTGTCAGGGGAACCACTCTCGGATCAATCTCTGATCCGGACGGAAGGTACGAGATTGCAAATGTCAGCGCAAATGCAACATTGGTATTTTCCTTTATTGGCTTTATAAGCCAGGAGATTCCGGTGGCAGGCAGATCTGTCGTTGATGCTGAGCTTACAGGTGAAATCACCGACCTTGATGAGGTAGTTGTGGTAGGATACTCCACACAGAAACGTGCAAACGTTATCGGATCCGTAACAGCTATCTCCGGTCAGAGTATTCAGTCTGTGCCGGCTCCTACGGTTTCAACTTCACTCGGAGGCCGTCTGCCCGGTTCAGTGGTAATTCAGAACAACGGGGAACCGGGTCAGTACGGGACAAGGATACTTATCCGCGGCCGCAGTACACTTGGCGGTGACAGGAATCCGGGTTCGGCCGCATCGCAGACAGCACCCCTGGTAATCATAGATGGTATTCCCGGGCGTAATATGGATGAGATTGATCCGAATGATATTGAAAGCCTTTCCGTCCTGAAGGATGCATCCGCCGCAATATATGGAGCACAGGCAGCAAACGGGGTGATCCTTATTACAACAAAGAAGGGAACGGAAGGGAAAACAAGACTTAATTACCAGTTCTATCAGGGCTTCCAGACCCCTTCGCTTATCCCGCAGGTTTGTAATTCTGCCGAATATGCCACCATGCTTTCCGAATACCAGATGGCAACAGGCAAATCCAGAACCTACACAGATGCGGATATTGATTTATTCAAGTCAGGAGCCGATCCGTGGAGACATCCGGATACTGACTGGTATTCCGATCTTATTAAAAATTGGACCACGACCTACCGGCATAACCTTACAATGGACGGAGGTACAAAAGGTATGTTGTATTATATTTCCCTTGGCTTAAAGGGGGATGAATCATTCTATAAGCAATCCTCAACAAAATACAATCAGTTTAATGTCCGTGCCAAAGTTGACATGCCGATAACCGACTGGCTCAAAACAGGAGTTGAACTTGCCGGGTTCCAGATAAACAGGGTTTATCCCTACAAGAGCGCTGATGACATTGTAGGTCAGTCAACACGCCTTGTACCGACCAACTGGTCATTCTGGCCCAACGGTCTTCCTGGTCCTGATATTGAGTACGGGGATAATCCTGTTGTGACCTCTACTTTTGAAGGCGGGAAGAATGATCAGAAAACCTACAGGCTGCTGAGTTCATTCAATGCCACGGTGACGGTTCCGTTTGTGGAAGGTTTGTCACTGAATGCAATTTACAGCTATGACCTGACAAATTATTACCAGAAAGCTTTTTACAAGCCATGGGTTCTTTATTATCCGAACTGGGACGAGGCAGTTGTTGACCCCAATACAGGATTTGTAACCGATATGCCCATGAAACCGACATTGAGAGGGCTTTCTTCACCGCAGAATACTGAAAGATTTGACAGAACCATCAATAACACAATAAATATTGGTGCAACGTACGCCAGGAAATTCTATGATCACAACATTTTTGTCTATGGCGGTTTTGAGCAATACTCCAATGATTACAACTGGTTCAGGGGATTCCGCGAGTTGTATATCTCATCCCTGATACAGACTATGAATGCCGGAGCAAACCTTAACAAGAATACTGACGGGGAGGCATCCATCTATGCCCGGAAATCATATATCGGACGCGTGACCTACGATTTCAGGGGTAAATATCTTGCTGAAGCCCTGTTCCGGGCTGACGGATCCCTTAAATTCCCGCCGAGCAGCCGCTGGGGCTATTTCCCGGGATTTATGGCAGGATGGCGGGCTTCCGAAGAGGTATTCTGGAAAGATAATATTCCGTTTATAAACTATTTTAAACTGAGGGCTTCATGGGGTAAGATGGGTATGGACCCGGGAGACCCCTTCCAGTATATGAACAGTTTCGGACTGGGCGGCGGAATGTCATTCGGCACAAGTGCTGCAATAGAATCGGTCGTCGGTCCCCCGATTATCGCAAATCCGAATATCACCTGGGAAACCCAGACAACCAGGAATATCGGTTTTGAATCAAAATGGCTGGATGACCTGATTCACTGGAATTTTGAATTTTTCAAGAATAAAAGAGAAGATATCCTTGCCCCCAGGGATGCTTCTGTACCGGATTTTACGGGTTTGTCACTTCCCAATGAAAACATTGCCCGTGTTGACAATTCCGGTTTTGAAATGGAAGCAGGAGTACATAAAAATCTTACAGCCGATCTCAGGTTAGATGTATCGGGCAACCTGAGCTATAACAGCAATAAGGTGGTTTTCAAGGATGAACCTGAAAGGGCTGTTCCCTGGCAGAGAGAAACAGGTCACCCCTACAACGCCTGGCTCATGTATAAGTGCATTGGTGTTTTTGCCGACGAAGCAGCAGTAAAGAATTATCCTTCCTGGACAGATGCACAACCCGGTGATCTCATATTTGAGGATGTTTCCGGGGATGGCAAGATCGATGGCGATGACAGGATCCTGATTGACGAGGTTGATGTGCCGAAGACATATTACGGACTGAATTTTGATGCCAGCTGGAAAGGCCTTACTTTATCACTGATGTTCCAGGGCCAGGGTAAATTCTACAAGTTCAATCATTATGATGAGCGCCGCGGAGAGGCAGGCAACTATTTCAAATGGACCTATGACAACCGCTGGTCACCTGACAACATAAACACAAATATCGGCAGGGCCTTTAACCGTAATGATTTCTACTGGGCCCATGCCGTGAATATGAGTACCTACTGGCTTGATAATACTGCATATTGTCGTCTTAAAAACCTGGTAATCAGCTATAGTATACCAAGCCAGATATTCAGGGGTATTGGTATCTCAAACGCAAACGTTTATTTCTCAGGGAACAACCTTGCATTGCTATGGAGCGCAACAAAGAAATTTGATCCGGAAGCCAACGGCGCGGGAGTGTATCCGATAATGAAAACATTTGCCTTTGGTGCAAATATTTCCTTTTAATTAATTGAGAAATAAAAAATATACCAGTATGAAAAAACTATTAATTTATATAAGCGCAATATCAGTCCTGTTGTTCCTGCATACTTCATGCACGGATGTCCTGGAACAGGATCCGGTAAGTTCATTTAACGAGCAGGTAGTATTTGCAGATGTTAATGTGACAAAGGCCTATCTTGGAAAATGTTATGACAGAATGGGAGGTGATACTGATAACGGTATTCTTGGTATACGGGAAGATCTTTTGTCTTCGGCGACCGATCAGACCTTATGTATTCACCGTCCTGCCAATTATGTTAACCTGAAAGGAACGATGAGTCCCGATCAGCTGGGGTATTTTACAAATACAGGTTATGCAGGCTTTCTCAGATGGAATTATATTTACCAGAATATTCAGAATGTCAATACCATTCTGGCAAATATAGACGATGTGCCTGCTCCCACATCCACGGAGGAAGCACTTAAAACACAGATAAAGGGAGAAGCATATTTTATCAGGGCATTTGAGTATGCAATGATCCTGATGAATTATGGCGGGGCTGTCATTTCAACCGAGCCCTATCAGCTCGGGAGCGATTTTCTTAGCATAAAAAGATCATCTTTACAGGAGACTCTTGATCAGGTACTTTTGGATATTGACAACGCCATTGCCAATCTTCCTGAAAGTATAGAGCAGGGACGTGCCTCACGTGCTGCTGCTGCAGCCCTTAAATCAAGGGTATTGCTTTTCTGTGCCAGTGACCTGGTTAACGGGGGATATGAAGCTGGGAAAACACTTGTTTCTTTCGGAACAGGTGGTCAGGCTGCCCGCTGGACTGCAGCAAGAGATGCAGCAAAGGCTGTGATGGACGGAAGCTATGGAACATTTTCTCTTGTGGGAAATACCGAGGATCCGCCTCCGGGGGGTTATTCCGAAGCTGAAGTTCAGGTAATTGCCGACACGTATTTCGGAATATTCAATCAGAAAGGTGCCTGGAACAGTGAAACCATCTGGGGAATTCAATTCCCTCTCACCGGAGGTAATATCAACAGGGCCAATATCTGGTTCGGCCCCTGCGGATATCACAACTGGGGAAACAATAATCCTACGGAACCTGCGGTAAGACAATATGAGATGGCAGACGGCACACCCTTTGAATGGGACAGGTATGATCCCGGAAACCAGGTACTCAGGAAGGCTACTGCTGCCCAGCTTACTGCCGACCCACAGAGGAATCCCTATGTCGGACGCGAGGCACGCTTCTACGGAACGGTGCTGTATCACGGGGCTCCATGGCAGGCAAGTCCCGCTGACCGTGCTGCATTTGATCCCACAGACAGGGTGCAGACCGGCCATTTATACAATATGGACGGTACTGTGAAATCCTATGGCGTGGATTCGCGGCAGGGGCAGATTGAAGCATGGAACGGTACCAAAAACGGGTACTATATTAAGAAATTCATGGATCCCGCTACTGTCGGTCAATACTACTATAATACAAATACATGGGTTGAATTCCGCTATTCCGAGATACTGCTTAATTATGCGGAGGCCTGTATTGAAATAGGCGGTGCAGATCTGCAGAACGGACTCGATGCACTGAATATGGTACGTAACCGTGCCGGACTGCCTGACCGGGTGACAACAGACCAGGCCGAAGCCAGAAAATGGGTACGCCATGAAAGATATATCGAGCATTTTGCCGAAGGGCACCAGTGGTATGATATGCGTCGCTGGATGACAGCCCCCGATGTGATTGACCATGTATATGAGATGAAGATCAGGGAATTTGTGAACGGAGACTGGGAATGGGAATATGATTTGTCTGCAAGACCTGATGACAGATCATGGGCAAGCGACAAGTTTTACTGGATACCGCTGACCCGTTCTGAAATCAACAAGGCACCACAGCTGGAACAGGCTCCCGGATATTAATATTTTCAGAAATATTTGATATCATTTGAAAGAGACAGCCTTCCGGAAACGGAAGGCTGTCTTATAATCATCTGATCTGCCCGCTGTCCTGCCGGACGAATACTGAAGCAAAGACGGCTTACTTCAGCGGAGAGGCAGGGGAGACCGTGAATTCACAGACTGCAGTCAATGATAAAAGGTCCAGTACCAGAACGTATTTCCAAACTGTTTTTCAAGAGCCGGCCGTGCAGTTTTCAGATTATTGCCGTAAGCCTGAAATATCTGCAGGAATTTTTCGAAACGGATTTCAGTATCAGGATTGACCGTGAGATTCCCCTGCGGGGCAAACTGTCCGCCATACAGTATTTTTATTGCCGTTGCAGCTTCATCAATATGTACCGGAACTTTTTCAAAGCCGTATTCCCCTAGTTTGTTCCACTCATGTGAAATACCCGGATAGTTCTTCTATGTTGTAAACCAAATTTTCAGAGTATTATTTTTAAAAAATATTCA
>CAZFVQ010000042.1:0-28736 GCA_964522415.1 uncultured Rikenellaceae bacterium
TGTCAGTCCCCTATTTCGGACCACAGGTAAACATGGAAACAGGAGAATTAAGAGAATCGGAAGTATTTTTTGATCTGGGCAGCAAAATTCACTATGACGTAAAAATTAACGGTGCCGTTATTCAATTCTTTGCAGGTATTAAAAACATTTTTAACTCCTTTCAGTCAGATTTTGACACAGGGATGGACAGGGACCCCTCCTATATGTATGGCCCGATCTCTCCCCGATCAGTCTTTTTCGGAATTAAAATCGGAAATAAAATCAAATGATTAAGTAAAATAACTATTGACTCAATCCTGGAGTCTGCATCCGGTTTTTATGGCCGTATAATGTGTAAAATACGGAACCTCATTTTTGTATATATGGTGTCGTTTGGCTGTACGAAGACTGAAGCTGTCAAGTCGTTACAAAGTACATTAAATAATTACATCCGTCGCATCGCGCTGTTTGTACTCCGTTTCGGGAAGATGCCCTGATAAAACACAAGGAACCTCCTGAAACAAACCTGCAACGCTTTCAGAGGCTAACGGGAATTGACCCATGCCTTTGCCCGGCGGATGTAGTTCAACACAGACTCATCGCCAGGTCTTGCAGACCGCTCAGAGTCCTATTTTATTACCACCAGTTTTTTCTTTTTGTATTTTTTTGTTTTTTACAAATATATGACATATTTTTGTATCTGCGTCTGGGAAGAGTCGCTAAGCGTCTCTATTATGGGAATAACTCCCTGAAACCAGTCGCTTTTTTTATTTCTTTTAGTCAATGGTTTATTTTTGTTACATAGACGAATCGGGAACTCCAGAGGTTCCTGGCAATACAAGTCATTATGTATTGGCAGGTCTTTCTATTCCAATTTCCTATTGGAAAAAGTGTGAAATCGGGATAACAAAAATTAAGCGGAAATATGATTTGCAAGATTCTGAAGTTCATACTGGTTGGATAGTAAGGAAGTACATAGAGCAGAGCAAAATAGCAGGTTTCGATAGTATGAGCTATGATCAAAGACGTCACGAAGTTCAAAAACTGCGAAAAGTAGAGTTGTTAAAGCTTCAAAAAAGTCAAAACAAAAGTCATTATAAGCAAACAAAGAAAAATTATCGTCAAACGGAAGCCTACATTCACCTTACGCATAGTGAGAGAATCGCTTTCATCCAAGAATTAGCGGATTTAATAGGCTGTTGGTCTTTTTCAAGATTGTTTGCCGAATGTATTAATAAGATTCATTTTAACCCTACAAGAACGCAACAGTCTGTCGATGAACAAGCGTTAGAACAGCTCGTTTCAAGATTTGAACAGTATATGAAAATTGTCAGTAAGAGTACTAAGAATTCCAAACTTTTTGGCACTTTGGTACACGACAATAATGATACAGTATCAAGGAAGCATACAGAATTGATGAAGAAATTCCACCGTCACGGAACTTTATGGACAAGTATAGAACATATAATTGAAACACCTTTTTTTGTTAATTCTGAACTTACAAGTCTTGTTCAAATTGCCGATTTATGCTGCTATGCATTGAGAAGATATTTTGAAAACAATGAAACTGATTTGTTAAATCGAATTCAAAGTCGATTCGATAGGAAAAAGGGTAAAATTGTTGGGATTCGTCATTTTACAGATTCTACTTGTCAGTGTATGTTCTGTGTCTAAAATTGGTGGTAACGGGCCCGGGAATCCCAACTTATTGGAATATAGCCACCGTTAAGCGAAGCGTATTGCGCCCCATCGTTTGACGGCATGTGCTATATTTACAATCGATGTTCTTATATTTGCATAATACCAATAACCATACAATAATGAATACACAAACTCAAAGAACAGATAATCAATGTGTTGTTTACTATAGAGTAAGTAGAAGTAAACAAAGCGACCAGAGGCAAGAAACCGACATATTGGAATTCTGTAAGAAAAACGGTTATAGAATAGCAACAACTGCATTTAGAGAAAAGATAAGCGGAACAAGGCGTAACCGTAAAGCAATGACTGAATGTATTGAATATGCCAAAGGAAACAATATAAAATACTTAATATGTTCAGAACTTTCAAGGTTAGGCAGAAGTAATGAGGTAAACGACATTGTAGAAGAATTAACGAAAGAAAAAATCTGTGTCATTTCGTTAAAGGAAAACATAAGCACAATGAAATACAATGAAAAAAATGAATGGGTAAAAGATGATGACCAAATATTTTTAGTGGGAATACTGACGGCAATAAACGTTAAAGAAAGTAATACTATAGGGTATAGGATAGCAAGCGGAAAGCGTAACAGCGTATATAATAAAAATGGGTATAATGGCGGTAAATATATTCCGTATGGTTACGAAAGCAAATATATTGATGAAAACAATAAAGGAGTATTAACCATTAACCCCAAAGAAGCAGAAATAATAAAACTCATATTTAAAAAGTATGCTGTTGATGGTTGGGGTGCGATACGTATTGCCAATTGGCTAAATTTAGAAAATGTATCAACACGAACGGTTATAAGCAAATGGAGCAGAGGTACAATTAATAATATATTATACAACTCTCTGTATATTGGACAGAGGAAATATAAAGGTGACATTATACATAATGAAGATTTTAGAATAATTGATGATTTTACATACAATACTGTTCAAAAAAGAAGAACAGACTGGAAAAACGCCAATCCCGAATTTAAAATAACTCGCAAATATGAATATCTTTTTGATATGCGTATTATAAAATGTGGTATATGTGGTAAACATTTTTACGGGATAATAGATAGTAAAAGTAAGAGAAACTTTTATAAATGCACAAGCGGAAAATATACTAAGGGTTGCGGCAATTCTTCAATAAGAAAAAATTGGTTAGAACTCAAAGTACAAGATTATATAATACACAATGCACAACAATTATTATATGATAACACCAACATTGATACAAAGGTTGAAAAGATTGAAGTTGATTATAAATTACTCAAAGCTGAACAAGATAAATATATTAACTCAAAAGATAGATATAATGAAATGTACGCAATGGGCAATATGAGTAAAGCAAAATATATAGAACGCATTGATATAGCAAATGAAAGAATACAACTGTTACAAGAACAATTAACCAACATACAAGAAAAATTAGACACAATTCAAGGCAGAGAGATTGAAATTGAACTAATCAAAGGACATTATACATTAAACAAAGAAACCAACTCTTACGAGCTAAAGAAATTAGAACTGGACAAACAAACCCTACACAGAATTATTAAAAGTATTACAGTTCACAAGCCAATAAAGAAAGTACAGATTATTGATATTGAATTGACCAATAGCAATACATTCCAATTAATATATGATAGGAATAAACAAGATTATCTGTTAATTTAATAGTTGTCTTAACTTGTAAGACAACCTTACAGACATTAAGAATAAGACAAGAATAAATTAATAAAATATATTTCAATTGAAAATTTACAGATAATATTAATATTATTAATTATTATTAACCGTTTAATTACAGATTGAAAGTATGACTTACAAGTAAGAGATGATTACATATATTAACTAATATAATATATTTACTTAATAATTTATATTATCATATCAAATAGAACTAATATTTATTATATATTTAATATTATTAATTATATTATAATATTTACTTAATATATATAAGTTAAATCAGCTTGTAAGGACTGGTTACATTCGTTAACTATTTATCTTGATTTGCTTAATATTTCTCATTTATTTATCCTCTGTGGGTTAGGAAGGGGGGAAGGGCATCAAACATTTGATAATGTGCATTATACCCCCCCACCCATAAAGCCTTGAAAAATATTTGAAATTTGGGGTGGGGTACTATGCATAACATAGTATTCTGATTCCTATAGTACTGCCCTAATAGCTCAATATTTACTTATCAGATTGATATACTGCATATTATAATTTCTTAGGGTCTAATATTTTTTTACCCAGTCCTTGTATTTATTTCTGAGTACGAACCAATAAATGTACTTAGAAAATAACTATTACAAATACGAATTTGAAATGATAAGAAGAATAAAAAAACCCAGAGTGCAAAACGAAAGATTTGGATTAAGGCTAAACATTAAAGACCTACAGCGAATGCAAGTATTAATTAACCATTATGAAATAAGCGGAAGCGAACTTATACGACAACTGATACAAAAAGAATACGACAGTCTTGTTGATAAAGTAGAAAGAAACATATAATTGAATAGTATAATTTTAAGCCATAATTTAATTAACAACATTATTTGCAATGAAAACAAATAATATAACAAAGAGACAAAAGGAAATAATCGACAATCATCTGCACATATCCAATCATTTTAAAGTTGACAAAGACGGAAAAACGGTTTATGCAAGATTGAGAAAAGGATATATTAAAGTACCAGTGACCAAATAAGGGTCATTATTTGAGTATGGGGAATTGTTTGTCACTGGACATTCCCCGTACTTTTTAAAACTTGAACAGTGACATAAATAATATAATTTATTAACAGTGACATAATGAAAGATAATAAGAGTAAAAAGAACTACAAAAATGAGTTCATAATTAACAGAGCCAAACACAAACAAAATTTTACCGTCATTACAAATCATTTAATTAAAGACGAAAGAATCAATGTAATTTGCAAAGGAATTATGTTGATGATATTATCCAATTCAGATAAAAATTTTGTATTAAACTTAAAAGTGCTGCAACCTCAATCTGGTATAGGGAAAGTCGCTTTTTATAATGCAACCGATAAACTGCAAGAATTGGGGTATCTGAACAAGCAAGCGATAAAGAGCGGAGTAAGATGGACAGTAAACGAAATACCCTCAAAAAATGGACATATAAGCATTTCAACAATACCCGAAAACGGGAATCGTTGGGATGCTCCAACAATACCCGAATTAAGGAATCCTAAAAGTAGGAATCCTAAAAACGGGTATCTAATAAATAATAATGCTTCAACAGACGTGCCGCCAGTTGAACCCAAACCAAAGTCGGCTGTGCCCGCCAAAGGCGGGAACACAGCAGACGACCAACCAAGCAAAACAAAGGAAAATTTGGTTGAAATGGTTGTTGGGGATGTGTTACAGTCTGCTCAGCCTTCAGAGGCTTCGCATCCTTCACACACCCCAACTGAGGTAATAAATGAAAAGGTTGAATTGAAAGATAACACTTCAAAGGATAAATTAAATAATAACATTCCAAAGGTTGAAATAAATGACAACAAACCAAAAGTTGAAATTAATAATTATACTCCAAAGGTTGAAACTGATAATCATACTCCAAAAGTTGAAACCGAAAATCATACTCCAAAAGTTGAAACCGATAATCATACTCCAAAGGTTGAAACTGATAATCATACTCCAAAGGTTGAAACCGATAATCATACTCCAAAGGGTTCAGATGAGCGAAGCGATAGACAGTATACATCCCCGCCACCTAAATATTTAGTTAATGATATATCAAATATATCAGCAAATACAAACACTCAAATTAATGACTTAAAATTAATAATTGATAACTCACAATTTGGCTTCATTTATGAAACAAATACAAGGCAATTTGGACATTGGGAAAATGTTGATATAACAACATATACAAACGAATATATAGCCAAAGCAATTATAATGAAAGAAAAGAATATGCCAATTAATGACATTCCAAATAACACATATAATATGATTACATTTTTAGTTAAATACAGTGAGCATACACCAAATTCAAAACTATGGGAAATATACAACAGATTAAAACAAAACAAATAATTTCTTAATTAAATTTTATATAAGAATTATATTAACTGAATAACAAACACCAATTTTTGAATTTTGATTTATAATTAAATTTAAATTAGTCGCAAAATCAAATTGATTTAAATAATAATAGTTAATTATTTTTCTTTGAAAAGTCTAATATAAAAATTAGACTTTTTTTTATACTATTTGGTAGGATAACATAACAATACCAAATTTAGAGATAATAACCCCTTATTTTAACATTTCATTTAAAGTTAACCCCGCCAGAATTGAATATTTGAAATTGAAGCTGTACCAATGTCCAAATATTTAAAACCTATGTAGGTAAAAAAGTGGTTTTTCATAAAAAATACATAGGAATTATTGTATTTAATACAAGAAAATAGAATTATGACAAAAAATACAACACCAAAAAAATTGAAAGATGAGGTAATTGAATATATTGACAACAGAATTAATACGTGCATAATCAAACATCAGTTAGATAATGACCAAGTACATAATATTGAATTGATGAAAATAACCTTGTACAAACAAATACAGCAAGCATATAGCTATTACAACTCAATAATTAATAATATAAAATAAAAAGATATAATTATGAAAACCGAAATAAGAATAGAAGATAAAGAGCTAATTAAAAAACTCAATAAAGACGGAAAATATACTGAAGAATACATTCAAAGCAGAATAAACATTAAACGTTATGAAAATTTAAGAAATAACAAACAAGCTAATGAGGATATTGAGAATATAGATTTAAGTATTGAACATGCAAGTAAAGATTATGAAAGCAAATACAGTAAAAATTGGATTGAAAAGCAAATAAAGAAATAGTTATGAGTAAACACAGCATACCAAACAGCCCATATGTACAAAGCAATGAGGAATACGTCAAAGAAATTAAGGCACATATAGAGGCACAACATTTTGAAGACTTAAAGAAATTTACTCCTAAGAAAGGTAAAGCGATAAAAAGGAATTGAAAGATTTTGAGCAAAAGAAAATAACAATAATTTAAAGAATATCTTAAAATTGGGGTGGGGTAATAATAATAATAAATTAAAATAATCAAATTATGCAAACATATTTAGACAAAGACAAAATAAAAAATATTATCAATCACTTAAAAACACATTTGCCAAAAGAAAAATTAAGAGTGGTTAGATTTTGGTTAGACAAGGGAATTGAATTAAATTATAATCAAAATCACCAAGACAATATTAACAGAATATGGCAATACATAGTAAAAGAATTTGAGGCAACAACACCAAAGGATTCAGAAATATATAAGGAGTATGAAAGAAATTTGAATTTGGTACGGTGGAATGAAGCGGGAGATGTAATAAAAAAAACCTATGTTAAGAAACATTATCTGAAAGAATATGAACCAATGAAAGAAATTGATTTGCCGTTTATATATAGTGGAATAGATTTTATTAACGGTATTGTTAATAGGGTGGAATTACACAAGCATATCAACTTAATTGACTTAATAAAAAGTGATGATTGGGAGGCTTATTTGGAAGATAATTTTGGAGTACGCACAGTTGATAAGAAATTATTAGAAGTAACTGACCGCATAGCCAAATTAATAGATAGTCAATACTTCGGCAGAAGAGGCGACAAAGAATATATGAAATACCAATATGCAATAAAAAAATATATGATAACTGGCGATAAAAACCTATTACATAATTTGTTAAACAATGAATAAAACTATGAATACCAAGCCAAACAAAGCGAAGAAAACCCGCCAGTTTACAATGCTTATGTCAGAAAATGAAATTAATAAATTAAGACAACAAGCCAGAAAAAATAATATCAGTATGGGAAAGTACATAAGACAATTAATATTCTTTGACGTTACGAAAGATAATTGAAATACTTTCTTTATTTTCTTCTTAAGAACTCCTTACTGAATAATATTAGTTCAAATCTGTCATATTTATTACAAGTAAGGAGTTCTTTTTTTAAATCTGTCAGTATTTATTTTTGAGCAAAATGCGAAAGGGAAAATTTAATCATTGCTCAAAAACATAAAAATATTTAAAAACAAATCAAAATGAATACAAAAGAAAGTATGTATGAGTATGACTATCAGAAAGGCATAGCAACTCAAAAAGAAAAAGCATTTATTGAAGTAATGCAAACACAATCAAATTACGATTTTTTAAAACACAAAGAAGAAAAACGCACAGCCAAAGAAATTAAAACTGACTTAATACAAAGACTTGAAAGAATTAATAAAAAGTATGCTGACAAATTAAAGGGTGCTATTGTGGCAATTATGGCAATATTTATTATTGGCTTAACGTCTTGTGATAAAAATGATAATCCGATAATTGAACAACCAATTGTTGAACGTGAATTAATAACGCAAGAACTGAAACTTAAAAATATTTACACAATGCCAATGACAAAAGGATTCGACCCGTCAACGTGGGTATATGAATACAATACAGAACCATTTGAGTTGACATTTACGAACCTTAATAATCAGTCGGAAAGTATTACACGTTCAGTCACAATTGCACAATTACAAGCGGGAATTAACGTCAATATATTTAGTGGAACATATAATATAACATACCAAACAACAACAAATAACATCACGAAATGTGATATAAAAATTAATATGGAAAATGTCATAATTGACGGAACGCCAATTGAATTGTCTGCAACATACGATGATTATTTAGTGGTCTTTGATGTACCAAGTATTTTGGCTGTTAGTGATGTATATTTTGGGGGAAAATCTTCTGGAACAATATTATTTACATTTACCAAACACGCTGACGGGTTCGTCTATGCATATTTCAACAATAGAGATTATTATTATGGTAGTGATTCGGCAATGTGGTATTATACGAATACTGCACACATTCCAGCTTATAAAGTATTTTTGCCCGTTGAAACGTTTAAATATGGAAATGTGTATTGGTACACAGCACCTATCGGAGCAAGCACACAAATAACATTTCCAGACTGGACAGTAAATAAAATTACCATTTAAGAAAAAGAACGGTACATCTTCAAATTCCCTTTAATAACATAAAACGCATTGACCAAATACGGTTGATGCGTTTCTTTTTTATCTGACATCAACAGCCATAACAAGGCAAAACAACTATGTCAAAGTAATATCAAACTATCACCAACAAACAAAATGGCTAAAAACCCCTTTAAAATGCGTTTAACGGCATATAGATAAAATAATATATATTTACAAACGTTAATATTTTTATTAATCAATAACACAAAAACAATGGCAAGAAGAAAAAAAGAACTTACTGAAGGTACAACGCCAACAGAAGTAAAGAAAGTAAAGGTAACACCATTTATGAACGCAAGCCGTATAATCCGCCAAAGCACAACGATGACAACTGAGCAATACGAGAAATTAGCAGAATTATGTTTAAAACGCATTGAAGACATTAAAGAAAGTGAAATAAAAAAACTCCAAGCTGAGAAAGAGAAAATTGAAGAACGTATTAAAAAACTTGAAGGTAAAGCAATTTAGTTTTCATCATCTTCTTCAATATGCAATTCATCATTGAGTTCAACGGCATATTCTTTATATCTTTTATTAATACGTTCATAATATGCTTTGCGTTCTTCTTCTGATACGCCTTTTAATAAGAGTCCAGACTGTTCTTCACATTCTGATTTAATCATAAGAAGCAGTTCAAGCATTTTTGTAAATTCAATTCTAATAGCCATAATTAATTGATTTTAAGTTAATAATATTTTTTTAAAAAAAGAACATCTACTGTTATTGCGGTATGGGGCGTGGCGGCTGAATGGCAGTTTTCTGTCGGGTTATACTAAGTTCATTTACATTTACAAGGTTACAGAAGTCAGCCATGACCTATACCGTTTGCCATTGTAGAACAGGCCATTGTGCTTGTTCCTGAGTTTGAAAAAGTTGTCCATAAATTGGAGCAACAGGTTATTTTGCGTGGGCAAAGTAAAAGTACATTAAATAATTACATCCGTCGCATCGCGCTGTTTGTACTCCGTTTCGGGAAGATGCCCTGATAAAACACAAGGAACCTCCTGAAACAAACCTGCAACGCTTTCAGAGGCTAACGGGAATTGACCCATGCCTTTGCCCGGCGGATGTAGTTCAACACAGACTCATCGCCAGGTCTTGCAGACCGCTCAGAGTTCTATTTATTGCAGGCTGACCGTTTTATATTTCATTTTTTTTTGTCTTTCATTGCTTGTGTTGGCTTTGCAAACTCTTTGACAAAGCTTTGGCAATGTGTTTGCAGATGGGCCAGCTATTCTATTGTTGTTATCACTTTCTTAGATTGTTTTAATAATCTGGCAAGGTTTCCTGTTTTATTAATGAAACCAACCGTAATGTTTTCAGCCATATCAATCATGAGCTGGTTTCTGATCATTGCTGTCTCTATTGTTATTCTTTTAATCTCTTTTTCAAATGGAGTAACAATCAATAGTCTGCCCTTTTCTAATTCACTATTTAATTCTGGTTCAATACGCTTCTTTAGTCCTCTTGCCAAGGCAACAATAATGGGCTGGTTTCCTTTAAGCAAATAATGGAGTACATCCTTTTCTATCTTACTGTGGAAGCCGCTGATTATGCAATTTCCTTGTTCCCTTTGCGCTATTGCCCAGTCATAGCATTTTAGTACAATGCTTGCAGGTATTTCCCTGCTGCACAGAAAAGCAGTTTTTTCCAGATTCAAGAGTTCTGTATTTCCAAGATGATCTATGACTTCCATATCTTTTCCTTGTTTAATATCTGCCCCAGCTTTGTATAAGCTGTGTGAGGTATTATCTTTATTATTAGTATTGTTAATCCGGTAATAACCGGTAAAAACATCTTAATTAATTGTCCTAGATATCAGATCATTAGCATTTAAATTATTGGTTTATCCGGCAATATCCGGTAAATATTTTCAATTTCTCTTCACACAGCAATCTGGTAATACCCGGCAAAACTACATTCTACATTTCGATTATAAACAACAATAAAGCAAATAGTTACAAGGACATTTAAATCTCTATCCGGTATTATCCGGTAATTCTTTGTTAGTCCTGGTATATTTGGTAGAAGGTCCTTTACCAGATTTCTTAACCCAACCACCTGATTCAAGCTTTGAAATATCATTACGTGCAGTTTTCTCAGATATTCTATCTTTAAAAGACTGTTCATATTCTTCTCTGGTAAATTGTTTGCCGGTTTTAAGCTTTTTTACAAACTCAATCATTCTGTCATTGACAGGAATAGACTTGGGTACACCATAAAGAGTAAGATAAGTATTACCATTTTTAGTGATCCACTCAGGTGCTCTAAGGCCATATTCTGTAAAGCGGTTCTTGATTAATAATAACCCTCTTCCTTTCTTTTCCATTTTACCTCTAAGGTAAAACATGTGTGCAATCATGGGATTACGAAATATTGCATGGTAGATTTCAAAATTGCTTTTATTTTTGAGAATTCCTTCCGGGATTTCACCCGAATTGATTATTTCAATCCTGTCCTTATAAATATCTATGATAACCTCACCCGAGATATCCCCATAATCGCGATGAACGATAGCATTGATAATAGCCTCATCTAATGCTTCCAATGGGTATCGTTCATAATCAGACCGTCTCCAGTCATCTTCTTTGAACTGACTCACCATTGGTAATTGTTGCTTAAAATAACTATGAACCTGCTCAAAAGCTTTAAACAGATGGTCTTCTATGATTAAAGAATCTGAATAGTAACTGCCTGTTTTGCCATAAGGCATTACTGTTATTCTTATTCGGCACTGTGGTAGAAATTTCACCGGATCATTTGCAAACAAGACCACTGCGCCATTTTTTACTGCTTTAATATCAAATAATTGAAAATAATTAAGGAAATTTTCAGGGTCGTTTGGCAAACTCTTTCCCCTTCCAAATTTATCAGCTTCTTTAATTGTTTTATTTATCTCCGGTTGATCTAAATCGTCAATTGTTACATCTATTGCTGTAAGTTTTTCCCAGGTTGAAGCAAACTTATCAGGTTTTCTGAGTAGCAAACTTATGTCATCGGGACTGGCAACCATCGATTTATTTCCTTTACGGATATAAATTTTACCGGTAAAGGAATAAGGCTGTCTTGTACCTTTTAAAACATTTATTAAAATAAGGTCCTTGTTCTGAAGGACTTCATCTTGAACATAAACCAAGGGTTGAGGAACAATTTTTTCGGCAATTTGGTTCTTTATTTCTTCAGCTTTCACATTGACCCTATCTAATCCAGAGACTATTTTGCCCGAATGGCCTATAATAATCCATCCTCCATCTGTATTCAGATAAGCACAAACCGTTGGTAATATTTCAGATAATTTGTATTCGGCAAAGAACGAAACTTGTTCATTGTCGCTTTGCCGGATCAGTTGTGCTAAAAATGTATCTCTGCTCATAATCATTTCTTTTCAATTAATTTCCTGATACGGTCAGGATATCTGAACTGGCTTTCCAGATGTAACAAAATATCTTCCAGGTTAACATATTCCTGGACCCAATTCCCTTTTCTTTTGGATGCCGGTTTGTCTTTATCCTTGATGGCCATATTGTACATTCTGATCGTTCTGGTGTCCAAAACCTTGTTATTCTCAAATGATATTTTATCAAAATCTATCTTTTGGGATGTTTTATCCTCAATGAAGAATGATCCCTTAAACAAAGCCCTTGTAAAAACCACACGATGGTCAGCCAATATAAACCTGGGAATATCACGTTTATAAGCTGTTTCAAATTCAAGATGAACAATGGACTTACCTTTCTCATTCAAAACTCCAGAGCCATAAGTTGGTCGGATAAATCCTACAAACACATCACATTCTTCAACTCCATTTGTGCAGTTTTTAAGATTTGACTCCCGGCTATCGAGCAGAATAGTGCCTTTATGCGACATGTAAACATCGTAGCCCAGATTATCAAGGTAGTTGTAAATTGCATTTAACTCAAACTGAAAATTATACACGGTTGAGGCAACAAATACTTTGATATGATTTCTTGGTGCCGGTTCTGTTTCAGCCATTGTATTGATAATAGATTCAACATTTATATTTTGGTCTAATAATTCTGTCTTCTGATAAAATTGTTAGATAATTGCTTCCCCTGGTTAATGAAACATAGAGCTCTTTCGGTTTTAATGCATCGGCATCTAACAAAATTGCATGATTGAATTCCAGTCCTTTAATCAGTAAAGGTCTTGAGATTGTTTTGTTATAAATCTGCCGACAACCTTTAACACTATACATTTCAATTTGCTTACGAGCCAAAGAAATAAGATCATCATTTGGACTTAGTGTAAAAGAAGAAAACAATTTTTTCAGGTCTGACCATAATTCCTTTCTATAAATATTAGAGCCTTCTATTGCCCCAATATATTTAAGAATCTCAATAATTAAGATTGGATAGCCAGTTAGAATATAATTTTCAATATTTTCGAAAAGAACCTTATGCTTATTTCCTCGGTACTTCCTATTTTTTTCAACACAGTTACTAATAGTTCTCAATTCACTTCCAACTTTTGTCATGCACTTGCTTGAAACCTCAAATATTTCCAGAATCTGCTCCTTTCTTGATCCTTGCTCGAATTTTTTCAGAAAATCAAACAGGGTTCTCCTCTCAATTTCCTCCATGGAATTATAGTAACCTCCTAACTTATTAGCAATATTATGCGCTCTATTATCAATGTCAATAATTCCCACGGTTGTACCTATTGCTCTATACAACTGATTAAGCTGATTTCTCCTTTCCGTTTTGAACCAAGCTGTTTTATCGGGGAGGTTTGACAAATAAATTTGCTCATTAGAAATTATTTTATTCCTCAACTGTTTAAGCCATTGACCCAATGCCTTATTATTATCTTTCCATCTCCATGGTGTAAAAAGATCAGGCAATTTTGTGAAAGCAGGAAATACATGTAGATCCCAATCTACAATTTCACCTGCAAAATCAAAAATACCTTGTAATGGGTCACCTAAAACTCTGGTTGGAAGTAACTCTGATAACAATAGTATCAATTTGTGTTGATCTAAGGTGCAATCCTGGTATTCATCTACAAAAAGACCGGAATATGAAACGCTTACAATTTTTCTCCCTGATTGATTCTTAATAACATTGTAGGCAGCACTGTATAGATTTTCATACAATACCGATTCATCCTCATTGAATATCTGAAAACCACAGGTAAAAGGATAGGCTCTGGCATATCTTAGAGCAAAACCGGCGATGGTTTCAACCCTGTAATTGCTTGCTTTTATCCCAAGCTTTTTAAGTTTATTCCTTATTGAATGAACACCAGCATGTGTATGGGTGAGAATTAACTGTCTGCCAAAAGTATATTTGATCGTTTCTGCAATAAGATGAGTTTTCCCACAACCTGCTGCTGCAACAACGACTGCACGTTCCTGCCTTGAAAGCAATTCTGGTGTGGTTTCCTCTTTAGGCATATATCCAGGACTTTAAATCTTCCATCTTTCTGTGGATATCGCTGCCTTGAATTTCTTCAAAACACTTAAATACCATATTCCCAAGTTTTTTGGCTTTATCGGGTCTCTTGAACCATTCTTTTTTCTTTGCAATTTCACCAATTTGTTGTCTGTAATTTCCCAAATCGCTTAATTCTGAGAGGGCATTAAATGTACTTCCAAGCCTAGCATTTATGGAATTCAAAACACTTTGACTTGCCTTTTCTTCTCCCTTATTTTTTGATAAAATTTTCTTTGCCAATAAAATGAAGTTTATAATTCTGTTTTCAGGGATATCGAGAAAAACTCGCTCTTCTATTGAAACATTCCCATCCCAATTGATCACATTAATTCCACTATTTTTCAATTCCCGGATTTCCTCTTCTTTCAGTTTATCAGAATCTATTAATACAGAAGTCTTATAACCAAGTGATTGTAAATCCTTAGATATTTGCTTGAATGTATCTCCTTTACCATCCACCACTGAGATACCTTGATAACCAAAACTATCATTACTCTTACTCACCAGATAATCTTCATAAGCCAGTAAGAAACCGAACTCAGTAGCGCCCTCACAGACAATTACTTTATTAGAAAAAAAAGCCTCAGGCACCCTTCTGAATGTACCCTGAAATTCGTTTTTTATTTCTTCCGTGAATGAACGGCAGGTTAAAACTCCATTATCGTTTCGAACAACAACAATATTGGCAGCATCAAATTCTACAAGAGATACTGAAGAATGTGTTGTTGCAATGATTTGGCCCTTGTTTGCCAGTTCACGTTTCAGAACTCGAATAAGATTTCTCAGACGATGAGGTTCTAATCCTGTCTCTATCTCATCAAAAAGCAATATTGCACCTTCCACCGTACTTTCTACCTGTAGGCCTGACGCTATTAATTTCTTTGATCCTGTGCCAAATTGCCTGACCGGAATACTATCATCGTTCAATGAAATAGCACCATATCCGAAAGATATTGATTTTGTGTCGAGGTGGGCCTTGAAGGTATTTTTAGGTTTATAGCCGAATTTTTCAGATGCCTCTGATATTTTGCTGATTACTTCAGGAAGGTCTTCAATCTGTCCTTCATCGAAGCCTAATTTTGCTTTTCTAACTGCCTCCGAGATCATTGCCTTGGCCTGATCAATATTTTCTGACCATTTATTAAGAATTGATCCGCGGCCCCAGGTGAAATGCTTTTCAACCTGAGTCCCGATTCTCATCATTCCTAATTTTTCGCGCATTCGATGAGATACATCTTTTGTATCTGTTTCCCTTTCAACGTGAAGTGTCCATTCTGGTTCAAGTGACTTGCCTACTGTGAGTCTAATTGTTAAAATACTTATTGATTCATCAGTTGGCTCGTCAATAATTTTATTTTGATTAATTCCTCTTTGGTATAAGCCGAATTTTATATCCTCATAAAATTCTTCCGGACAAAATGCAACAGAAACATAAATTTCAATGTCAATATCAGTATTACAGTTGTGAAAGTCAGTATCATCAAACGAAATGGTATAATAGGGATATAAAGCATATTCAATGGCATCCAAAATTGTCGTTTTGCCGCAATCTCCGGGCCCTATTAAACAGATATATTTCCCGGGAAGAAACCAATCCAGTTCACTTATTCCCCTGAAATTTCTGATTTTGAGATGTTTTATTTCCATTTTACTTTAATTTCATTCTTCCTCCTCCCCATTCTCCAACTCCTTCCCCATACGGTACTTGATATCGTAATTAATTATTAAATCCAGTTCCACCTCAGTAAATCCGTAATGCTGGGCTAATACTGTATCAATTTGATCAATGATGATTTTGGATTTTTTCATGTAAATTTCATCGTATTCAACTTTACCTGAAGTTTGATAATTATAAATTCTTCGAATCGATTTATTTTTCAAATCATCCATTAATTCTCCTTCAAGTTTTGCTAATTTTTCTGAAGTATTTTTTCCCCAATTGAAGTTAAAATTTACTATTTCAGGTTTGTTAAGATGATAACAGTCTGAATTGGCAATCCAATGAATAAAAAAAAGACTACTGCAAATTATTGAAGTTGCAGCTTTTGATTCCATTTCAGACTTATATCTTAATACTTTTAATTGAGTAGATTTTTTTTCCCCATCTCTTTCACTGTGGAAATATGGTATGAATGAATGACTTCTTATCCAATGTATTGGTGCATTATGATAATAAGTGATACTTTCTCCAAAATCGTTATAGAGAATTCCCCTATTTGACTTAGTTTTTTCAATAATGGCTTTAAAAGAACCAAATAAAATCTTGGGTACAGCTGACGGATAAGTATTAGTTTGAAGATTATAATGGTTTAATACATCGAATAAAAAAGGCCGCTCTTCAGAATACCACCGATTAAATTTTGATGAATAATGGTTTGATGAATTTGTATTGCAAATAAATATGGATAATCTAAATTTGACACCTTCAAAAAGTTTGCTTGGGTGCGCATCTCCACTTAAATTCATTAAAAATACATTATCAAATTTATAATAATATGTTTCGACCAAAGGGAACATTCGTTTTGTACTGTGACCACTTAAAGGAACTATCATTGAATTATATGCTCGCTTATTGGAGAAAGAAATATTACGTTCTAAAATAAACGCATATATATTGCCACATTGTTCTGTATAATAATTCAGTACTTTATAATTAGTTTGTGAATACTCCACATACGGTGGGTTCCCGATAATCACATCAAAACCACCCAGTTTGTGCATAATTTCATAAAATTCGGCAAACCAGTGAAACGGCTGGTGGGAGCTTAACCATTGTTTGAATTTGGAATCGTTGGATTCAAGACTTTTAGAATTTGTTACGTCAACGTCATACTGCTTTGCAAACAAAAGGTTCAGTTCGTGGTTCAGCTCTTTCAGGCGTTTGTTCAGCTCTTCCTTGGCGGCTTTGAAGTCGTGGTAATCGTCGCCGGTGCTGAGTTGTATTTCTTTGTAACGTTTAAAAGTACGGGCTACTATGTCGCATTTCTCCTTCAATTTTCCGGCATCGTTATCGAAGTCGAAGGTTCCTGCAAAAGCGTTGTTTAGTTCTTCTTCTGTGGCAAAGCCTACCAGGGAATTTCCGGCACGGATGTTAAAGTCAATATCAGGTAAAGGTTCAAGTCCCAGGTTAGATTTGCGATAGTCGGCATCCACGGTGGCCACCAGTTTAAGGAAGAGACGTAATTTGGCAATTTCCACGGCTTCTTTCATGATGTCTACCCCGTAAAGGTTGTTCAGGATAATATTTTTATATATGAAGTATTGCAGGTTGGGGTGATATTCATTCTGGGTTTCTGCCAGAACCTGCCTGAAAAATTTATATTGATTTTTAAAAGCGCGTTTTTCCGCTTCATTCAGCCGGTCTTCTTCTTCCACAAAAGCCCGCATACGCATAAGACAGGCTGAGTACAGCGGTTCGAGAATATTCATGGCTGCAAACAAGAATGCACCTGAACCGCATGTTGGGTCGAGTATGGTCACTTTGTTTATGGCTTTGTAAAAATGGCGGAGGAAATCGGGGTCAGTTGTGTTTTCAATTATATCCTGGGCAAATTGCCGGATATTCAGGTTGTAGGTGATGAAATCGTTGATTTGAGTAATTTCACCGGTTTCTATTTTTTCTTTTACATCAGCATAACGTTTCCGGCGTTCAATCACTTCACGGTAAATCTCAGTGGGTAAGGCAATTTCAGCAGGGGCTTTCTGATTCCAGGGTTTGCGAATTTCCCATAAATGGGGTGAATCATCCGCTTTTACAATTTTCTGCTCCAGATCAGGCCGGAAACCGGCTTTTATTTCACTAGGCAGGTCGTTAAACAGTCCGCCTTCTTTAGGAATACCGTATTTTACTGCATCATAGATGTAATCGTCGCCACTGTATTTAACTCTTTGCCAAATATCAGCATCCGGTTCAAATGCTTTTGTATAATTCCTTTTGGTTTCATCAAACAGCCAGGGCAAAACGGTGTTTTTACTAATGTATTCCGTTATGTCTTCCTTGGTGTAATAGGCGCCCATCTGCGCCCGGTCGTTGATATATTTCTCAAAGATGTAACCGATTACATCGGGATTGATGTCCCTACCTGTGGCTGTAACCCGGGTATCAAGGTGCCATTCGTATTGGTCGAAAAAGCCAAATACACTTTCAAAGGCTTTATCGTCAATGTCAATGCCTTTATACATTTTTTCCAGTTCGTGTTCATCGAATAAGCCACCGTTGAGGTAAGGTATTCGTCCGATCTCCGCTTTCACTTCCTTTTTTTGCTGCAGTTCGTTCAGTCCTTCATGAAAAAGCACCAGCAGGAAGTCACGATAAAAAGAGTAAAACTTATTTTTCCCTTTCTTTTCCTGGCATGATTTGAGTTTGTCGCGCAAGTAGTTTTTGTTGTCATCAAGAAATCCTTTTTTCTGGATAAAATAACAGAACATTAAGCGGTTTAGCATCAGAGACGCATACCAGTCACGGTCAACCTGTGTTTCTATGCCCTTTATAAAGTTGAGGAAGGAGGTATGTTCTTTCTTAAATTTCTCATAAAACTGCTTTGTAACCCTTTCAGCATTTTGATGAAAGTTGGCAGCCACGCGTTGTGTAACATCAACAATTGTGATCTTCTCTTCCTCATCCAGTTCAAAAAACAAACCGGATGCACGCTGGTAGAGCAATTCCGGATCCTGTGCAACATTGTAACGTGTTTCAGTTACTTTAAGCGGTTTGCCAGTTTGCCGGATGGCTAGTTGCCAGATTTGTTCCTGTTGTTTCTGATCTGTAAAAATGATCAGGTGCTCCTGAAAAAGCTTGGTAACCTTGGTTTCAATTTTCTTACGAGTATTGTATTCAGGAATTACCCCATCAGGATTGGGCGGGCAGACCAGAATTTTAAATCCGCTTTTTTCGGCAACAGCTTGGAGTATATAGGTTATGTCGTCAACAACTATGGGAACTACCGTCTTATCATTGTTCCAACCCATGTGATTGAACAGCTCCCTGAACTGAAACTGTTTGATGTAAGTCGAAAATTCCTGTTTAGTTAATGCCATATTTATTCTGTGTTTTTCAATCCCAATGAACAAATGATCTGTGGTTCCTTGTGAGGTATTTCGTCCTGATTCACAATACAAAGTTTATCTTCCTCCCGAAGCGACACAACCAAAGCAGCAAGGTCTTCATCAGAAATACCAGCTTTTAGATTGCGGTTCAATGTTTCCCTTGCGAATTCCTTAAAAGGATATTTATAGATGTCATCTATTGCCTTTTTCAATGCTTCATTTACAAACAGCGTATTTTCGTATTCTTTCACATATCTGTCAAGGCGCATATACACTCTGTATTTGGCCCCGGTTTTCTTTCCCAGTGATCCACCGGTACTTTTTTCGTCCTCCTTAATGAAATCCACTCCCTTTTTTACCAGTTCGTGGTGCCTGGCTATTTTATAACAAGGTTTTACATCCGGCTCACAGGCTGCTGCTTTTAAAATAGCCAGTTGCGATTGGGTTATTATTTTTCCTTCGGTATTTACCCAGGCAAGTACATCGTTTTCGTCAAAGGTACGTGTATAAACCACCACGCCTTCTTTTTCAGGAGGAAAGTGGTTTTCTTTTGTAGCATAAACAACATTAGGCAGATCAGGTATCATTTTCTTAAAGCCGGGATTTTCATCTGTAGCATTCTTCCATATCTGGTATGCATAGGATGCGAGGTCCACTTCACTATCTTCCTCATCATCAAGTATGCCCGTTTTTTCGTTGTAAAGGTCTTCGATGTTAATCGGGTCTCCGTCAAAGAATACTTCATCCGAACCTACCACCTCGGCATTTTGCCTGATGCGATTGGTTAACCTTCTTCTTAACCGGATAATATTTTCAATACCTTCTTCTGGCAGGAAGGAGTAACAAAGTATTTCTTCTGCCTTCTGTCCAATACGGTCCACACGTCCTGCTCGTTGAATCAACCGGATGATGGCCCAGGGTAAATCATAGTTAAGAATGATATGGGCATCCTGCAGATTCTGTCCTTCACTTAATACATCGGTTGTGATCAAAACACGGATATCGTTGCCAGATTTAGGCAAGCCATTACTTGTGGGGCTGAATTGCTGTGCAATTTTGGTAGGGTTTTCGCTATCGCCGGTAACATGCTGCAGGTGCCTGATATTTCTTTTTTTAAGATGTTCTGAAATGTAGAAAGCTGTATCGGCATATTGAGAAAATACCAGTATCTTCTCATTTTTGTGTTTTTTGTTCAATAGCTCATCCAGTGCATTGAGCTTCCTGTCATCATCTGCATTCCAATCTTTACCGGCCTTGAGAATGTTTATAATCTCCGTACTGTCACTGGCTAGATTCTTCATCAATACTGGAGCAAATAGTTCACTGCGTATCCAATCAAAACGGTGTTTAAATTTGTTTCCAGCATACAAGTTGTAAACCTGGGCAGCCTTTTTCAGGTATGTGGTTTCATCCAGGATGAAGCTTATGGTATTATCATTTCCATCATCGCTGTCGGTATCCGAGTCTTCTAAATAATCATCCAAATTTTGCGAAATGTTTTTCCCAATCGGAACTGGAAGATTATTTTGCAGGGCATAGAAGAAAACATAATTTCTAAGGATATGTCTGCTCAATGAAATTAAAAACGAAAAACCACTGCTCTCCAAACGTTTAAACAGATTTGTTCGTGTAAAACCCATCAAACGCTTACCGGCACGGGATAGATTTGCAATAATTACTTCTTCCTCTTTTGTGGGTTTTATGGTTGGTTTTTGTAAAATATAGTTACCTAATCCGTAACGGGGTAACTCAAGCATGTTAATGGTATCAACAATTTGCTGAGTGTATAATTTTGCATATTGATCCTTTGGATTCTCAGGATTAAAATCAAACTCAACTTTTTTTGGAACTCTGTCAGGGAAATAAGAGCGTGTACCATCAAAAAATGTGAGATACTTTCTATCTTTTCCCGGATCATATTCAGCGTAATTATCTTTAATGAAACTCCTGGTTCTTCTGACCAGGTAGAGTCTCATCAACTCACACCAGTCATCAGCGTACTCACTTTTTTCAAAAGCTTTGATGCTGCGGATAAATGTTTCGGTATGCTTTGCCGAGAATTGAATTTGGCCTCCAATGTTATTGATGTAGTTTTCAGGACTTATACCGAGGTCTTTGTCATCAGAAATGAAAAGACGTAATTGATTCGAAAGATCAAGATAAGTTTTATTGTAAGGAGTGGCAGAAAGCAGGATAACTTTACTTTCATTTTCTTCGAGATATGCTTTGATTGATCTGTATCGGCTTCCCTGATCATTTCGCAGGTTATGACTTTCGTCAATGATTACCAATTTGTATCTACGTAAGTCAGGAAGTTTACTCTGAACTTCGCCAATAGAAATAACATTAGCCTTCAGGTCATATTTGTCGATATAACCATTCCACATGGTTTTTAGGTTTGGAGGGCAAATGACCAATGTTGAAAAAAAGAAGTCTTCTTCAAAAATCTTGGCAATTGCACAAGCTGTAATTGTTTTGCCCAGACCCACAACATCACCAATAAATACACCTTCCCTGGCATTTAATTTTTTAGCAGCAATAAGTACAGATGCCTGCTGAAATGGCAGTAATTCCTTTCTAAATGCAACCGGTATTTTAAACTCATTGAGACCGGCCCTGGCTTCCTGTGAAAGATGATATGCCATCTTAAGGTAGATGTGATAAGGGGAAAATAACTTATCTGCTGCCCAACTATTATCAATAATCTCAATTAATTCCTTAGTTATATCGATACACCAGCGGTCGTTCCATCTGTTTTCAAACCATTTTGCCAGCTTATTGGAAGCGTCCTGTTCCAAGACATCAATGTTCAATTCACCTTGTCTGACAAGTCCGGCCAGGGTTAAATTGCTGCTTCCCAAAAAGCCTATAACCGGGACGCGCCTATCATCACTGTAGGCCAGATACAATTTTGCATGTAGCGGATATTTTAAAAAAAGTTTAACCACAACTTTCTCCGCTTTCATTTGTTTGCTCAACTTCCTCAAAGCATGCTCATCAGAATCTGTTGGAGTTCCAATGGTAAGTTGTTCTTTAAATTCCTGTGCCAGTCTTTTTTTGAGTTTTAACGCTTCACTCTGATCTAAGACGTACTCATCATTTATACTGAAATAATCCTTCAGAATATCTACCGGTAGTTTTTGCATACCAACAAGCAATCGGCATATACGATGATGTCCATCTTTCCCTTCAATAACCTGTCCCCCTGGAAGCATGTCAATATAATCTGCAACTTCCTTCCATCCTCTTAAATTAAAGTAGCCCACACAAAAGTCGGCTCTTTTTGAAACTTGAAGAATTTCAGTCAGTCCATTTATCAGATTGTTTTCTATGTTATCATATATTTTTGGCATAGATTGACTTTTTCTCAAAATTAATATTTGTGAGGGATGATTACAATCTTTTGCAAGTTTTGGTTTACATTACGGTTTTGCGGGACTAACAAATTTGTGTAATGTGGGTTAGCATCCTGTTTTTGTATAACATGAGATTCATTTTCACTCAGTCATAGTTTTTTTGGTTTGCCAGTTACATTACAATAAGTATCTTATGTTTTCCTGGCGTCAGTTCTTAAAGTTGAGGATAAGGAATTAGAATGATGCTGAGAATGAGGCTGTGGCTGAAATCCAGAAATTTTTACCTCAAACTCAATTTTATTCACCTCACACCTTATTCCTCACCTTTTCTCCGCGTTTCTTCCTTTTCTATTATTTTTATCTGTCCCGATGCCTGGATGGCTTTTAATGTGATCTCCTTGGAATTGTTTTCCGCATTCTCAGTTTTGGAATAAGCCTGTTTGAGCTGAATCTCGAGGTCTTTGATCTTTGCCATCAGCGATTCGACCTGCTGACTCTTCAGCTTTACTTCTCCTTCATGGTCTTTAAGAAGCAGTTGTTTTTCAAATTTATAATCCTTTTCAAGCCGGGAAGTTGCTTCCTTTACTGCAAGATCGACTGCCTTTTCAAGTTCAGCCGGAAAACTTTCTGCTTTTGATCTCAGTTCTTCCAGTTCTTTTTCAGCAGCAGCCACACTTTGTTCCCTGATTTTAATTCCGCTCTCAAAGGATTCCGATTTTTCTTTCAGCTCTTTATCAAGCTGGAACTTCTTCTGCTCATATTCATCCTTATCTTTTTTCCTCGTAAGCTTAAGATTATACTGGAATTCCTCTTCTTCACGAACCCGTTGTTTTTTAAGAGTTTCCTCAGCTTCTTTCCTCTTTTCTTCCCATAACTTCGTTTCTTTGTCACGAATCAGTTTCTCCTGCCTGATCTCTTCTTCAAGTTCACTTTTTCTTTGTGCCGCTTCACGTTCAAATTCCTCCTTCTTTTCTTTCTGGGCTGCAAGAATTACTGCAAGAGAATCGGCTCCTGCATTTATCTGATAAAGATCCTTCAGCCTTTGATCCTCAATTGCTATTGCTTCTCTGATCTTAGCCAGCTTCTGACGTTCAGTGGTAAGATCATCTTCAATCCTGTCAAGCTTGCTGTTCAATGAAAGCTTCAATGCACTTATGGCTCCAATGATCTCTTCGTCTGTCAGTTTTGCGGCACCCTCCACTGTAGCTTCTTTCACTTTCTTTTCCTGTTCTGCTTTCGGGCTCTCCTGTTTCGAATCCTGAATCCTCTTTAACAATTCATTATAAGCATTCAGTATTTCCGATTTTGTGTTCGTTAAACTTATTTTCTTTTCCATGGTTTAAGGTTTTCAATTTAAAATGATGACTAATTTTTATCCATTCCTGTAAGTAATCATTGTCCGGAATTTCAGTGATAAATGACTATAATATTACAAATATATTTTAAGCTTATTTTGATTCTGCGATATGAATTTTTTAACTAATTGATATCCTGAAATGGGACCAGGAGATCTGAATTTCCAAAACCTCTATTTGTCTGTCTGTTAAATCTTCTGTTGGACCACCTTCATCAGTAGCTTGTCCGGTTTTCTATAAAACAACCATAAAACCACCATCTTTTTCAAGACCCTGCATTCCAACAAAATCCACCAGCCGGGTCAAAACTTTTGATTAAGTTATGTCTGAACTACATTAACCGCCGGCCGTTTATGAATTAATCAGGCTATATTTGTTATTCAATACTATTCCTGATGAAGGACAACTTCAGAAATATTCTTATTCTTCTGCTGATTCCGGTTTTCGGACCACTCACCCCGGCATCATCACAGGAAATCCCCCAACCCGTTGCCAATACCGGTGTTTATCAGTTCCTTGACGAACTGGCGAATGATCAGATAATTTCACTCAGCTCTGTAATAAAACCATATTCACGGCTGTTTATAGCCCGATGCCTGCGGGATGCTCATGAAAAACGTGATCAGCTTTCCCCGCGGCAGCAAAGGGAACTGGATTTCTACTTCAGGGATTTCGGGAAGGAAGACAGTTCGATGAATAAACTTTTCAGATCGTCCTTCAGCAGCGACACCGAAAACATGCGTTCCGGCAGGGAAGATGTTTTTTCACGTCTGATAAAAGTCATACGGGGAAATAAAAGATGGGATTTATTCTATTATTCCGATTCACTGTTTTCAGTTACGGTAAACCCGATAATTGGCGGAGAGCTTTTTACGAATTCTGCCGGAACGGCAACATACTGGAAAAACGGTATCGAGGCAAGGGCATACATCGGTCAGTGGGGATTTTATGCTTCCCTGAGAGACAATCATGAGAAGCCTCTTCTGGGGACATCTTCATTCCTGACACCCAGGGAAGGGGGACACCTGAAAGGAAGCACCGACTGGAGCGAAATGCAGGCCGGTATCACTTATTCATGGAAATGGGGAAATGCCGGATTTGTGAAAGACAATATTGAATGGGGAAACAATTACAACGGTGCAAATATTTTCGGCGGAAGAAATCCTTCATTCATACAGCTGAGGCTTCAACTCAGACCCGTAAAATGGTTTACCTTCAATTATTTGCACGGATGGCTCAATTCGATGGTGGTTGACAGTGCAAATTCCTACTGGATGACAAACAGTTATGGCACAAATTACCGGGAAGTGTACCACAGGAAATTCCTGACTGCAAATATGTTCACAATAACCCCGTTTAAATATCTGAACATCTCCGCAGGAAACAGTATAGTATACAATAACACGTCGCTAAGTCCGGCTTACCTGATGCCTCTTTTTTTCTATAAATCCGTGGACCATTCGGTATCATCAGGAATTGACAACATGAATTCCCAGATGTTCCTCGACATTAGTTCCCGGCAAATCAAACATCTTCACCTGTATGCGACTCTCTTTGTTGATGAACTGGCTGTAAAACGGATACGGAAAAAGGATGAATGGAACTTCCTGAGCTGGAAAACGGGATTCAGATTGAACAATTTCCCTTTCAGCAACATATATTTCATTACGGAATTTACTTATTCCTATCCGCTTACCTTTCAGCATTATGTTCCGACTACCACATTTGAATCAAACGCTTATAATCTCGGCCACTACCTGAAGGACAATTCACGGGAATGGTTCATGTCGGCAGGCTACCGGCCGATCAGCAACCTGGATATTCAGTTGTTTTTTTCAGATGCTGTCCGGGGACCGGATTATACCGAACTCGCTACCCCGCGGGTCGGAAACCCTCCGCTTGAATCAGCAGAATGGCAAAATAATACCACAGGACTCAGAGTTTCCTGGCAGCCTGTCAATGATCTCTACGCCTGGACTTCGATGGCTTACAGCAATATTTCCGGAGACAAACGCTGGAGCCCGGAATATTTCTACGGAAAGAAATTAACAGCCAGTTTTGGAATCACTTTCGGATTTTAACCGGGAGTGTGATGTGCCGGTCCCTGGATATCAATTCGTTTCAATACAGTCCCTTTAAAACAGTCCGGAAACAAATCAGCAGGGCAGCAGGACAGCATTGCCATTTTTAAAAATTCGTTGAAAAATTCCCTGGTTTTTTGTCTCCCCTTTAAACAAAAAGGCTTACATTTAGCGCGTCTTCTTTCTGGGATCTACTGTAAAACTGTGAAAAAGAATAAATTCAGGATAATAACACTATTCACCGATATTGTAATTCTTGCAATATCATTTATTATTGTGATCCTTCTCAAGCCCGCCGGCATCAGCTCATATGTCCCTTCACATGGAGTTTTTTTTATAATCCTGTCAGTAATCTGGCTGACAGTCTCCATAGTCAACGGCAAAATGCACAGGGGAAAGATCATCAACTTCAGCAGCCTCTTTAACAAGGTAATAGGCAGCAACCTGATATCCGTGTCACTCCTTGCCCTGATAATGTTTATCATCAGGGATTATTCCTATTCGCGTGCGGTGGTCCTGGGAACCATAATTATTGCAACCCTGTTCGAGCTTTTTATTGGAGCCATATATGTTGCCTATAAAAAGGCCAATGTCCGTGATTATGAGGAAGCGGAGAAATTCAGGAAATACAGAAAACCCACTGAAGAGGAACTGGTTAATAAGCTCAACGGGAACGGCAATGGGAATGGCAACGGGAATGGCAACGGCAACGGAAGTGTCGCCGTGAACAGGGACGGATACAAGAAGGGAAATGTTGACGGAAACGGAAATGGTAACGGGAGTTCCGCTGCCAGCGGAAACGGGAACAGATACAACAACGGAAACGGGAACGGGAACGGGAACGGAAACGGAAACAACAACCCCGGAGGAACTGACAACACCAGGAGTTACTGTCTTGAAACCGCCGGAACCGGCAGGAATGTAATTGCCTGGGGAAGCGGAAATGGAAATGGAAATGGAAATGGAAACGGGAATGGCAACGGAAGCGCCGGTGTCAGGGGTAACGGCAACGGAAATGGTAACTGGAACACCAGGGCCTCGGGTAACGGTAACGGCAGGAATCATGAATACTACCTGAACGTCAGTCCCGGGATAATAACAAAAATAGAAAAGACAGCAGGTCCGGAAATGGCTGAGGCAATTATAAATATGACCGGTCCGAACCTGAACGGCCGTACCGCTGTGTTGTCAACAACCACTGTTTTCAATATTGAGAGCCTTCCGAAAGAAAAATATACCTACCTGATCAATCTGCACAGGATAAACGACATAGCACAGCTCGACAGCTTCATTAATGCTGTCAATGATAAAATTGAAACAAACGGATATTTTTTCTGCTGTGTCGAAACAAAGGACCAGAGGAAGAAAAGGCTTCTGAAGAAATATCCTCCCGGACTGAATTATATTTATTATTCTCTTGATTTCATTCTGAAACGCGTATTCCCGAAACTTAAATTCACCCGTCCGCTGTACATGTTCCTTACAAACGGAGGAAATTCGGTTATCTCACGTGCAGAAGCCCTGGGCCGCCTTTGCCGGGGAGGATTCCATATAATGCAGGAATCATTTATCGGAAACCAGCTATGCATCGAGGCAAAAAAGATAAGAGATCCGCTTCCCCTGAACGGATATTCCTACGGACCCATAATTGCCCTGCCACGGATAGGAAAGGACGGGGAACAGATAAAAGTCTATAAGCTCAGAACCATGCACCCCTATTCGGAATATATCCAGGATTATGTTTACCAGATGCACGACCTTCAGGAAGGAGGCAAGTTCAGGGACGATTTCCGGATAACAACATGGGGGGCTTTCTGCAGAAGAGTATGGCTTGACGAACTGCCAATGCTTATCAACATGTTCAAGGGCAACATGAAACTTGTGGGGGTAAGGCCGCTCAGCAAACAATATTTCAACCTCTATGATGAGGGGGTGAAGGAAAAAAGAATGAAACACAAGCCGGGCCTGGTACCTCCCTATTATGCCGACATGCCCGCAAACCTGGAAGAGATACAGGCTTCAGAAATGAAATATCTCAATGAATTTGAAAAGCAACCGGTAAAAACCGACATAAGATATTTTTTCAAATCGTGGTGGAATATTTTCTTTCACGATGCAAGAAGCAACTGATATCCGTACTCCCGCCGCTTTACTTCAGTTCAGCAATCCGGAGATACAGGACTCATAAATCAGATTCCCCTAATCATCACTGACAGCTTCACATAAGCCACAGGCAGCGTATATTGTACCTGATGCCAAACAGTACCACCGACACGACAGAACAGCTTCACATTAGCCACAGGCAGCGTATATTGTACCTGATGCCAAACAGTACCACCGACACGACAGAACAGCTTCACATTAGCCACAGGCAGCGTATATTGTACCTGATGCCAAACAGTACCACCGATACAACAGGGCTTAAATCAGGAAACCGTATCCGGGATTCAAGAATCAAAATTGTTAACTTTACGACGTTTTCTTAATCCTCCCTGAGACGAAGCAGTTTAGGGGAATTGGATAAATGTAAATGGTAAATAACTAGTGTTTCAATATGTTACCAGATAAAAACATGAATAAAGACAGGAAGAAGGTTTTTGTATCCGGTTGTTTTGATATGCTCCACTCGGGGCATGTTGCTTTTTTGCA
>CAZFVQ010000043.1:0-21756 GCA_964522415.1 uncultured Rikenellaceae bacterium
ATCAGAAAACTAACAGACAGAAAATGACAATACTGATTAAAATACTCCAGTTCATAGTAAGCCTTTCCATTCTTGTGATAATTCATGAGTTTGGACATTTCCTTTTTGCAAAACTCTTTAAAACAAGAGTTGAGAAATTCTATCTGTTTTTTGACCCGTGGTTTTCCCTTTTTAAATTCAAAAGAGGTGAAACGGAATATGGCGTAGGCTGGGTACCGCTTGGCGGCTATGTAAAGATTTCCGGAATGATAGACGAATCGATGGATACGGAGCAGATGAAACAGCCGCCCCAGCCATGGGAATTCAGGGCAAAAAAGAGCTGGCAGCGACTGTTGATTATGACAGGAGGTGTGCTGTTCAATTTTGCCTTTGCCATGCTAATATATGTAATGGTCTTGTTTTACTGGGGTGAAACCTATCTGCCAACTGCAAGTGTAAAATATGGAATAGTAACGGATTCAACAGGATACAGACTGGGACTGAGAAATGGGGATAAAATAATCTCGGTTGACAATCAGAATATTGAAAATTTCTCCCAGATACTTGCCGACATTTTGCTTAATGACCGCAAGACCATTCAGGTTGAGCGGGAAGGGGAGATCCTGAATGTTGAAGTGACGAAGGAATATATTCAGAGAGTTCTGAAAGGGGAGGGAATGATAGATCCGAGAACACCCTTCGGCCCTTTTGTGGTAGCATCATTTTCCAGGGAATCGCCTGCAAGAGATGCGGGTATTCAGGCCAATGATGAGCTTATAGGTCTGGATGGCAACGAATTTTTGTGGTATGATGAATTTCAGTCCTACATGACGGCCCATAAGAATGAGCCGGTGACAATGAACATGCTGCGTAACGGAGAGTCTGTTGACATCATTGTCACTCCGACGGCTGCAGGCTTTCTCGGAATAGCCAGAAACTGGTCTGTTGATAAAATATTCGAACTGAAAAGAATCAATTACGGATTTTTTGAATCGGTACCGGCAGGTATAAAAAAGGGTTTCAATACTATGGGAGACTATCTCAAGCAATTCCGGCTGATCTTTTCAAAAGAAACAAAAGCCTATGAGTCCCTGGGAGGATTTATCACCATAGGCAGTATTTTCCCCGGCGTATGGGACTGGCAGTCATTCTGGACGCTCACAGCTTTTCTTTCCATTATCCTTGCTATTATGAATATGCTGCCGATACCTGCTCTCGACGGCGGACATGTGATGTTTCTTATCTTTGAAGTGCTCTCGGGGCGCAAGCCGAGTGACAGATTCCTTGAATATGCCCAGGTTGCCGGAATGATATTCCTTTTTGCGCTTCTTATATATGCAAACGGCAACGATGTTGTTAAACTGCTGAGAAAATTCTTTTAATTTTCAGGTCTTGTTATTGAATAAAGAATTTATAACTTTGTACAAATATTAATATTTAAAGAGATGGGAAAGATAGGTGTAACAGAGATCATACTGATCCTGCTTGTGTTGGTCCTGCTTTTCGGCGGCCGCAAAATTCCTGAGCTAATGAAAGGTATCGGTCAGGGAATGAAAGAATTCAAGAAAGCCTCCAAATTTGATCCTAAAGAAGAATAATCAGGAGTACGGAAAGAAATCCGGTAATTCCAAATAATTTATAAAGGGCAGACAAGGCCCTTTTTTTGCCTCTTTATTTTACCTCTTCATATTTCTGATTCCTTCTCTGCGGTTCAAAACCGGCAGTAACAATTATTTCCCGGAGATCATCCGCGCTGAAGCGATTATCCGAACCGGCTGAGCTTACAACATTCTCCTCCATCATCACTGAACCCAGATCATTTGCCCCTGCGTGAAGGGACAGCATTCCCGTTTCCCTGCCGACTGTAAGTACGGAAGCCTGGATGTTTCTAATGTTGGTAAGCATTATCCTGCTTATTGCTATCATCCTCAGATATTCCGGAGGGCTGTATCTGCTCTTTATACCCATTTCATTCCTGAGCCGCGTGCCCTTGTCCTGAAAAGGCCAGGGAATGAATGCGATGAAACCATAGCTGTTTTCAGACTTTTCCTGCTGAAGCTCTCTAAGCCTTACCAGATGTTCAATCCTTTCCCTTACAGTTTCAACATGCCCGTACATCATTGTTGCAGAGGTGGGCAGATTGAAGCCGTGGGCAATCCTCATTACCTCAAGCCATTCGTCTGCCGATGCCTTTGCAGGTGAAATGATTTTTCTTACCCTTTCAGACAATATCTCGGCTCCTGCTCCCGGCAGGGAATCCAGACCGGATTCAATCAGATCCTCCAGTACCCGTGAAATGGTCGTTTTTTCCTTTTTTGCAAGAAAAACTATTTCAGGCGGACCCAGGGCATGCAGTTTCAGTGAGGGATAAAGTTTCTTTAATTCCCTGAAAAGGGAGCAGTAAAAGTCCAGTCCGAGAGCTGGATTCATTCCTCCCTGCAGAAGAAGCTGATCACCTCCAAGGCGAAAGAGTTCATCTGTCTTCTGCCTGTACTGCTCCATTGTGGTTACATATGCACCGGCAGAATCCTTTCTGCGGCAGAAATTGCAGAATGTGCATTGAGAAAAGCAGATATTGGTTATGTTTACATTCCTGTCGATCATCCAGCCGGCTTTTTTCCCGGGATTGTGAATCTGTCTCAGCTTTGATGCAATGAACATAAGTTCCCCTAGGGGGGCATTTTCAAAAAGCTCTGTTCCTTCCTCAATGTCAATAGGTTGAAGCTCCAGTACCTTCTTGTAGATTTGATTCCTTTGCATGTCGTAAAGGTAAGATTTTGACGCAGAAAGAATCAATTATTTGTTTAACTTTACACGTTAAAATTGTCTGATTTGCTCATGAAACCTGAATTAAGGAAAATACCCGGAATATCACCCGATCAGTCTCTTGTTCTTATTACTGGGAAAAATGAAATCCCCGGAAGGATAAGCCTGAGCCCGGCGGAAAAGGAATATGCACTGAAGCAGCTTGAGGCTGGAGAAGGAATGGTTTTTATCAATTCCTATTTCAAGTGCACTTATATTGTCAGAATCAGGGAAGGCCTGAGCGGGTTCAGGGCAAGAGAAGAAGTTCGCAAGTCAGCTTCAAATCTCAAAAAGCTGATAAAGTCAAATAATCATCAGGAACTTGTAATAACATCAGAAAATACTTACAGGGAAGCAGTTGAGGATTTTGCGGAAGGATTGATACTGAGTATTTACTCTTTTGAAAAATACAAAACAAAGGCTGAAGATGAAGAGGCCGGGAAGAACTATCCCCTGAGTCTGCTGCTGGCAGATCCCATTGGCAAATCCGAGCTGAAATGGCTTGATGATCTTACGGATGCGGTATACCTTGCACGTGATCTGATAAATGAACCGGTAAACCGCCTTAATTCGGCAGGACTGGCTTCAGAGATCAGCAGGACCGGAAAAAAGGCCGGTTTCAGTGTTGAGGTATTCAATAAGGGAAAGATTGAGGCTCTCAAGATGGGAGGACTGCTTTCCGTTAACAGGGGCAGTACTGATCCTCCTGCATTCTGTATTCTTGAATGGAAGCCGGAGAAGCCGGTTAACAGTAAACCAATTGTACTGGTAGGCAAGGGAGTTGTTTATGATACAGGCGGCCTTAACATAAAAACAGGTGATTACATGTCACAGATGAAAGGTGATATGGCCGGTGCAGCAGCTGTTACCGGGGTATTCCATACTATTGCCAGGAATAATATCCCTCTTCATCTGACAGGCCTGATACCGGTCACTGACAACCGGCCGGGAGGAAATGCATATGCAGCAGGGGATATAATCACCATGTACAACAAAATGACTGTTGAGATAGGCAATACCGATGCTGAGGGCAGGCTGATTCTTGCTGATGCCATCAGTTATGCCTCAAAATACGAGCCTGAACTGATAATCGACATAGCTACCCTTACGGGATCGGCAGCAGTCACGTTCGGGAACATGGCCATAGCCATGATGACCAATGCTGACAGGAAATATGTTGATCTTCTTGAGGAATGCGGAAATCAGGTTTATGAAAGAGTGGCCGGACTGCCCTTTTATGATGAATACAACGAGGCCATCAGGTCTGCAGTTGCAGATGTCAGGAATATCGGAGGAAGGGAAGCAGGAGCAATAACTGCAGGAAAATTCCTTGAGCGCTTTGCCGAATTTCCCATTATTCATCTTGATATTGCCGGAACGGGAATACTGAAAAAAGATGATTACTACCGGCTGAAGGACGGTCCTGGTTCCGGGGTAAGACTTTTGTCAGCATTCCTGAAAAGATTGTCGGAAACATATAATAAAAATAACTGATCAATGAAAGCAAAATCAATTATAGCCGGAATTTCCCATGGAGACATCAACGGAATCGGTTATGAGGTTATTATAAAGGTACTCATGAACCCTCTTATCAATGATCTGTGTGTACCTGTTGTGTATGGTTCGCCGAAAGTGGCTGCGTATCATCGCAAAACATTAAATATCAGCAATTTCAGTTTTAATAACATCAGATCGGCAGAGGATGCGAATCCAAAGAGAGCCAATATGATAAACTGTCTGGATGACAATGTACGGGTTGAACTGGGAAAATCCACACCCCAGGGAGGTGAAGCAGCTCTTGCTTCCCTTGAAAGGGCTGTTGATGACCTGAAAAACGGGAAGATCGATGTGCTTGTCACGGCTCCGATAGATAAAAACAACATTCAGTCGGACAGGTTCAGTTTCAAGGGTCATACGGAATATCTCAGGTCAATGGCAGGGGCGGAAGATGATCTCATGTTCATGATCAGTGAAAACATGAGAATAGGCTTTGCAACAGGGCATCTGCCCCTGAGAAATGTTCCCGGAGTGATCACCGCTGAGCTGATAGAACGCAAGCTGAGGCTCATGAACCAATCCCTTATCCTTGATTTCGGTATACGCAGGCCCCGCATTGCCGTCCTCGGACTGAATCCGCATGCCGGCGACAATATGCTCCTTGGAACAGAAGAAGCTGAAATTATCAGCCCTGCAATAAAAAATGTTGAAAAAGAAGGGATTATGGCATTCGGGCCTTTCCCTGCTGATGGATTTTTTGGTTCAGGGACCTTTTCCAAATTCGACGGAATACTTTCAATGTATCACGATCAGGGATTGTCACCCTTCAAGGCATTGTCCTTTGATTCAGGAGTCAATTTTACTGCCGGACTGCCGTTTATAAGGACCTCTCCCGTACACGGAACAGCTTTTTCCATTGCAGGGAAAGGTGAAGCCTCGGAAAACTCATTCCGCCAGGCAATGTACCTTGCCTGCAGCATATACAAAAACAGGCAGATGCATGAAGAGATTTCAAAAAACCAGCTGAAACAGCAGAATGTTGATATTCACACTGATAAAGTGGATGAACTGCCTCCGGAAATTTTTAATTCCGAACAGGAAATATGATTGATTATATTACAGGAACAATCACCGGTATTACTCCTGCATCCCTGACAATTGAGACCGGCGGGATCGGCTATTTTGTTAACATTTCACTTAACACTTTCACCAGGCTGCAGGGGAAGGCTGAATATAAAATTCTGATTCATGAAGTGATCAGGGAAGATGTTCACCAGCTTTTCGGATTTGCCGATAAGGAAGAAAGGGATATTTTCAGGCTTCTCATATCCGTGACAGGGGTTGGTGCCGGCACTGCCAGGATGATGCTTTCTTCACTCAACCCGGGAGAAATTGAGAAAGCAATCATCGGATCAGATGTTCAGACACTTAAAAGTGTTAAGGGGATTGGCGTGAAGACTGCGGAAAGAATAATTGTTGACCTGAGGGATAAGGTCGGAAAAGCGGCCGTAAGCGGTGAAATATTTTCATTTACAGACAATACAAGGAGAGAAGAGGCGTTATCTGCTTTAGTGATGCTGGGATTTGCCAGAGGCGCTGTCCTGAAGACCCTTGATAAGATTATGAGGGAGGACAGGAACCTGACTGTTGAGGACATGATAAAGAAGGCGCTGAAAAACTTGTAAAACAGAATATAATCCGGGTTGACTTCAGGGAAAGTATATAGAAATAATCTCTTATTTGTTTTCCTTTTATTGTTTGTTTCCTTTTTTTTTAGTTTCAGGAAAGCAGACGGACAAATATCTGCCGGGGCATCAGCGGCCCGGGATACCATAAGACGCCCGGTTCTCAGACTTCAGGATGTGTCGGGAATCCCCTGGGAAAACAGGAGTCAGAATCCCCTCTTCCTCAGGAATCCTTCAAACATTTCATCTGAAGTAATCTATAATCCTGAAAAGGATGAATACATCATTTACCAGAAAGTAGGATCATTTGACTATCGCACCCCGGTTTACATGAGTCCGGAGGAATTCAGGAAATATGAGTTTGGCAGGGCAATGCGTGAATACTGGCATTCCAGGATCGCCGGCGATGTTACAGGCTTCAGGTCAGGCCTGATACCGCAGATCCAGGTCGGAGGCGAAGCTTTTGACAAAATTTTCGGAAGCAATGTTATTAATATTATTCCGCAGGGTTCAGCCGAACTGATATTCAGTATCAACATATCACGCACACAGAATCCTGCTCTTTCAGAAAAGCTGAGGACCATTCCCACATTCGACTTCAAGGAAAAGATCCAGATGAATGTTACGGGGACAATAGGCGACAAGATGGAACTTGGCGTCAACTACAACACCGATGCCATGTTTGAGTTTGAGAACAGAACCAAACTTCAGTATTCGGGAAAGGAAGATGAGATACTTAAAAAAGTTGAAGCCGGAGATGTTACCCTCCCTCTTTCCGGAACCCTTATAACGGGCAGTTACAGCCTGTTCGGACTAAAAACAGAAATGCAGTTCGGAAAGCTGACTCTTACAACTGTCCTTTCACAGCAAAAGGGGGAATCATCAGTGATCCAGGTTGAAGGAGGAGCACAGCAAACCAGCTTTGAAATCTTTGCTGATGACTATGAAGCCAACAGGCATTTCTTTCTTTCTCAATATTTCAGGGATGTATATGATGATGCCCTGAAAAATCTTCCCGTAATAAGCTCGGGAATCAACATTGAAAGGATTGAAGTGTGGATTACAAATAAGACCAGCCGTTTTGAGGAGGGAAGCAGCCGTAACATAGTTGCTTTTATGGACCTGGCAGAGAACGGGAATCATATTTTCAATAATATTCCTCAGTTCCAGCAAACTCCCGGTGTAGCTGTTTATCCCGGCAACAATGTCAATAATCTCTATGAGCAGCTGAATACGAATTATACCGGGGTGAGGGACGTGGATCAGGTGACAAATGTATTTGATCCCCTTTATCCCGGCTTTCAGATAGGCCGTGATTATGAAAAGATTGAAAATGCCCGCAAACTCAATGAGCGGGAATACCAGATAAACAGGCAGCTTGGATATATTTCCCTGAACACATCCCTGAATACGGATGAGGTGCTGGCCGTTGCATTCGAATATACCCTGAACGGGAAAGTATACAAGGTAGGGGAATTTTCGACTGACGGAATAGTTGCACCTCAGGCACTGCTGCTGAAGCTGATCAAGGGAACCACTCTTACACCCAGGCTTCCCACCTGGAAGCTGATGATGAAGAACGTCTATTCACTTGGTTCGGGCAGACTGGAAACACGTGATTTTGAGCTGAATGTTCTTTACCAGGATGATAAAACGGGAAATGCCATCAATTACCTGCCGGAAGGTAAGCTTCAGGACATGATTCTTTTGCAGGTAATGGGACTTGACAACCTGAATTCCCAGTCGGACAGGGAAGCGGACGGCTATTTCGACTTTATTGAGGGAGTGACCGTAATGAGCGACAGGGGGAAGATTATTTTTCCCGTTCTTGAGCCTTTCGGGAGTCATCTGAAGAAAAAGATCAATGACAACATTCTTGCGGAGAAATATATTTTCCAGGAACTGTATGATTCCACACAGACCATTGCCCGGCAGATGGCGGAGAAGAACAAGTTTATGCTGACAGGCCGGTACAGATCTGAATCTGGATCGGAGATCCGCCTGAATGCTTCAAACATTCCGCAGGGTTCCGTCAAAGTCACGGCCGGAGGCGTTACCCTCAGTGAGAATACAGATTATACGGTTGACTACAATATGGGAACGGTAAGGATTATCAATCAGGCTCTTATTGAATCCCAGACTCCTATCCAGGTTTCTCTGGAAAGCAATCAGTTCTTTGGCTTCCAGACAAAAACCCTGGTGGGTACTCACCTTGATTACCGTTTTTCGGATAATTTCAACATAGGGGGTACCATACTTCATCTTACTGAAAGGCCTTATACACAAAAGGTTAATTTTGGTGAAGAGCCTATATCAAACACGATCTGGGGACTTAATACATCTTATAAAACCCAGTCGCAGCTGCTTACCAACATTATTGACAAGATTCCCCTTTTGCACACCAGAACACCATCATCAATCTCATTCTTTGGAGAGTTTGCACAGCTGGTGCCCGGACATTCCAGGGCGATATCAAGTGCCGGTAATTCCTATATTGATGATTTTGAGTCAAGTGAAATACCGCTGGATCTGAAATCATTCAATGCATGGACCATTTCAAGTGTTCCCCAGGGTCAGGAACAGATCTTTCCGGAAGGGCGGCTCAACAATAATCTTACAAGCGGTTTTAACAGGGCGAAATTAGCCTGGTATGTAATTGACCCGCTGTTTCTTCGAAACGGCTCATCAACACCTGATCACATCAAACGGAATCCCGACCTTCAGTCGAGTCATTTTGTAAGAGAGATTTTTGAGAATGAGATTTTTCCGTATCGTGAAAGCCCGAGCGGTATCCCTACCAATATCACGGTACTGAATGTGGCATATTATCCTGATGAAAGGGGTCCCTACAATTATGACACCTATCCCGGGCCCTATTCGGCCGGTATCAGCTCCCTGGGCAGGCTTAATGATCCGAAATCGAGATGGGGTGGTATGATGAGGGAGGTGCTTACCAGTGATTTTGAAGCGGCAAATATACAATATGTAAAATTCTGGCTGATGGATCCCTTTGTGGAGAACCCCGGTCATGAAGGAGGCGATCTTTTTATAAACCTTGGAAACATTTCGGAGGATATTCTCCGTGATTCAAGAAAAAGCTTTGAGAACGGATTGCCTTCCTCTCCTGTTGTAAGCAATGTTGATACCACTGCATGGGGGAGAGTGCCCACTGTTCAGGCAGTTGTTCATGCCTTCGACAATGACCCGGAATCAAGGCGCTATCAGGATGTGGGGCTGGACGGGCTGGGTAATGCGGATGAAAAATCCTTTTTCTCAGAGTATCTTGAAAGAATTATGGAGATCACCGAACCGGAGGTTTACAGTGATATTGAAAAGGATCCTTCCAATGATGATTTTAAGTATTACAGGGGTTCGGAATATGATTTCAGACAACTCGGAATCCTTGAAAGGTATAAAAAATACAACGGCATGGAGGGCAATTCCCCTACCTCCGAGATGTCCCAGGAATCATATCCCACCTCCGGTTCAACCCTGCCGGACATGGAGGATATAAACCGTGACAATACCCTGAGCGAGACGGAGAGTTATTATCAGTACAGGGTCAGCATGAGGCCGGAAGACATTAAGGTGGGATCGAACTATGTAGTGGACGAAATTGAATATGAAGCCACCATGGCCAACGGCACCAAATCGAGGGTGAAATGGTATCAGTTCAAGATTCCCATAACGGATTACAGTAAAATTATCGGACCAATCAACGATTTTAAATCGATCCGTTTCATAAGGATGTTCATGAGGGGCTTCAGTGAGCCCGTGATACTGAGGTTTGCAGAACTCGATCTGGTAAGGGCGGAATGGAGGAAATACAATATTTCCTTCATGGAAGGAGGTGAAAGGGTTACTATACCGGAAGCCTCTGACGGTACTTTTGAGATCAGTTCCGTCAATATCGAGGAGAATTCAGGGAAGGAACCGGTAAATTATGTGCTTCCCCCGGGTTTTACACGTATCACTGATCCGACAAATCCGCAGCTGAGGCAGCTTAATGAGCAGTCAATGGTGCTGCGTGTACAGAATCTGGAAGATGGTGACGCCAGGGCTGCATTCAGGAATGTGAATCTGGACATCCGGCAGTACAGGCGTCTGAGGATGGAAGTTCATGCAGAAGCAATGATGGGACAGCTTCTGGCAGATGATGAACTGACTGCTTTTATCCGTATAGGCTCGGACTACAGGAGCAACTTTTATGAGTATGAAATTCCGCTCAAGCTTACTCCTCCCGGGCGCTATGACAATAAATCCGATGAGTCAAGGGCCCTTGTCTGGCCTGAGGCAAACAGCTTCAACATAGATCTTACTGTTTTTCAGGACGCCAAGAAGGAGAGGAATAGAAAAATGCTGGAACAGGGATCCTCCCTGAGTGTCTCGGATGTATTTGTCTATTATAATGAGGGTCAAAGGATATCTGTTTCGGGCAATCCCAACCTTAGCAATGTCAGGGTAATAATGATCGGTGTCAGAAATCCGATAAGGACAAGGAATCCCAACAGGGATGACGGTAACCCGAAATCGGGTGAGATATGGGTGAATGAGCTCCGTCTGAGTGATTTCATTGAAGAGGGAGGCTGGGCTGCCAATGCACATCTTCAGGCACGGCTTGCTGATCTGGGTACTGTCGACATGGTTGGCCAGACGAGTACTCCGGGATGGGGATCAATAGAAAAGAAGGTAAACGAGAGAAGCAAGGAGACGGTAATGAAATATGATATCTCGTCGACTCTCGAACTGGGTAAATTTTTCCCCGAGAAGACAGGTGTGAGACTGCCGGTTTATGTGGGATATTCGGAAACCAGGATTAAACCACTTTATAATCCTCTTGATCCGGATGTTTTTCTGGAGGATGCACTGAAAAATGCCGGTGACAGTTTCGCGCGTGACTCGATCAGGGCTCTTACCGAAGATTTGGCACTGAGAAAAACGATTGCGGTAAGCAATGCGGGAGTGGCCCGGCGGGGGGAAAAATCCCATGTATGGGATCTGGCAAATTTAAGTGTAAATTATTCATATAATGAGATCTATAGAAGCAATACAAAGACGGAAATAGACCTTGAAAAAAATTACAGGGGAGGACTGAACTATAATTATGAGGCCCAGCCGGCCAATGTGGCTCCCTTTAAAAATGTAAAACTGCTGAATTCACCAGCCTTCAGACTGATAAAGGATTTCAATTTCTATTACTTTCCCAGAAGCATAGCATTCAGGACCGACCTTAACCGTTATTACAATGAGGTCAAATCGAGAAATTTAAACAATCCCTATCTCAGGATAACCCCGACATTCAGAAAGGACTTTGAATGGACCAGGATGTTTGATTTCAAGTACGACGTAAGCCGTCAGCTCAAATTTGACTTTACCTCCAACAATATTGCCAGGATAGATGAACCCGCGGGGGGCGTTGACAGGAGGAGATACAGCACGGAATACAATCTGTGGCGTGATTCGGTGATGACCAATCTCAGAAATTTCGGACGGACCACAAATTACAACCATTATCTGAATCTCACCTATACCATTCCTGTGAACAAGCTTCCGCTCCTGTCGTGGGTCAATGCAAATGCCCGTTATGGTTCCGACTACACATGGCTTGCTGGCCCGGTATATCCAGACAGCATGAATATCAACATCGGGAATACCATAAAGAACCACAATGATCTTTCCCTGACTGCGATGGCCTCCCTTACAACACTTTACAATAAGTCGAAGTTCCTCAGGCAGATTGAGAGCAACACCCGTCCGGATGCAGCGCAAAGGATGAAACGCGAGTACAGAACAGTAACATTTTCAAGGTCAAACATAAATTTCAGAGCCGGTATTCCAAGGGGTATAATACACAATCTCAGAACCAGCGATGTTAAAGTAAGGGTTACAGACAAGGATGGAACGGAGGTTGAGGGCAGGCTGGAAGTTGTCAGTGAGACAAGAATAAATTTTACCACCACCGAAAAAGTTGACGGGGCACAGGTGGATATTGAAGGCAGGGTTCCTGTCAGGAGAAGTCCCTTTATCATCACGGGGGAATATATGGTCAGGGCCCTGATGGGATTAAGAAATGTAAGTCTTACAATGACATCCTCCCAGGGGCAGTTTCTGCCCGGATACATGCCGGGGACAAATTATCTCGGCATGTCTGACTACAATGATATTCTTTCGCCGGGCTGGCCGTTCATTCTGGGCTACAGTGACAAAAATTTCTTTGACAAGGCCGCATCATACGGATGGCTGTCGAGGGACTCTCTTCTCAACACTCCCGCAAATTATAACAACCGGTATGATATTTCTGCCAGGGCGCAGCTGGAGCTGTTTCCCGGAATGAGGATAGACGTAAATGCCGACAGGAGATTTCTTGAGGGAGTGAGTGCATATTACATAGCGGATTACAATGGCAATTTCCCGGACAGTACCCGGAACAGGATTGTTACGGGTAATTTTTCCATTTCAATCATATCATGGGGAAGCACTTTTGAGAAAATAAGCAAGGATAATGATTATGTATCACCTGCTTTTGAAAAATTCAAGGAAAACCTGGTTGTTATTTCCTCGCGCAGGGCAGCGGAAAGGGCCAAAACGGACCCGAATTATGATCCGGATTACGATCCGCTGACGGGTGAGGAAATAAAAGGTCCGTACAAGAGCGGTTATGGCATGACCTCGGGTGAAGTGATGATACCGGCATTCATTGCTGCCTATACAAAAACCGATCCCGGAAAGGTAAGTCTGGAAACCTTTCCTTCTGCCCTGAAAATGATGCCAAACTGGAGATTTACCTTCGACGGCCTCTCGAGATTCCCCTTTATACAAAAAACATTCAGGTCTGTCAATATTTCACATCAGTACAGGAGTACATACCAGATCGGCAACTATACGACAAACCTCAGCTTTATTACGGATGCCAGCGGGGCAGGCATACTGAGGGATCTGCAGGACAATTTCGTACAGCAGTATGAAATAGGTGTTGTTACCATTAATGAGCAGTTCAGTCCCCTCATTAATGTGGACATGAGCTGGAAGAACAGTCTTTCAACACGTTTTGAATGGAGGAAATCCCGTACCGTGTCCCTGAATCTTACCAGCAACCAGATTGCCGATGCAAGGATAAATGAGCTTATCATTGGTGCAGGTTACAGGTTTGACGATGTTCAGATCGTCCTCAGAACGGGTGGTGGTCAGAAATCCCTGAGAAGCGATCTTAATCTCCGCTTTGACCTGTCGGTAAGGGATAACAAAACTCTTGCACGGAAACTTGTTGAGGATGTCAATCAGCCTGTTGTAGGTCAGAGAGTATTTACAGCAGGCCTTACTGCCGACTATGTACTGAGTGACAGGTTCAACCTTCAGTTGTTTGCAGATCACACCATGAACAATCCATTTGTAGCCAATACATTTCCGACCTCCAATACAAATTTCGGATTCAGTCTCAAATTTACACTGATGTGATAAACCAGCGGATAATAATTTTGACGGCCGGGGATTTCCGTTAAGAAAAATATAGTATTTTTGGTTAATTCAGTTATCTACCGTTGTAAGACTATAAAATTATCATCAAGATGAAAATTCCAGAGGATTTATTGTTTTCAAAAGAGCATGAATGGATACGCATAGAAGGCGATACCGGAGTTATTGGCATAAGCGAATTTGCCCAGGGCGAACTGGGAGATGTGGTTTTTATCGAAATTGAAACCCTTGGGGAAACCCTTTCCCGGGGAGACGTTTTTGGCACGATTGAAGCCGTGAAGACGGTATCGGACATGTTCATGCCGGTTGGCGGGGAGATACTTGAAGTGAATCCGGAACTCGAAAATTCTCCTGACCTGGTGAATAAGGATCCTTACGGGGAAGGCTGGATGATAAAAATCAGGCTTACAGATCCTTCAGAAACCGGGGAGCTCCTGTCACCGGAAGAATACAAAGGTCTTTTGTAAGGTCTTTTACAGAATTTTATTATAAAGGTCTCTTTTGCAGGATCTTCTTTTACAGGGTCTTTTTAATTTCTATCTGCTTAAATCCTTCAATAACATCACCAACCTTGATGTCGTTGAAATTGTGGATGTTCAGACCGCATTCCAGACCTCCGGCAACTTCCTTCGCATCATCCTTGAAGCGTTTGAGTGAGCCCAGTTCACCTGTATAGATGACGATGCCGTCACGGATTATCCTTACGGATGAATTCCTGTTGATTTTGCCCTCCCTTACGTAGCATCCGGCAACGGTTCCCACTTTTGTAACCTTGAAGATCTCACGTATTTCAAGGGTGGCAACAATTTCCTCCTTCATTTCGGGTGAGAGCATGCCTTCCATTGCTGCACGGATCTCTTCTATGGCATCATAGATGATTGAGTAAAGGCGAATGTCTATTTCCTCCTTCTCGGCAAGCTTGCGCGCACTCAGCGAAGGTCTTACCTGGAATCCCACAATAATTGCATTTGAAGCTGCAGCCAGCAGAACATCTGATTCTGATATCTGGCCGACTGCCTTGTGAATGATATTAAGCTGTATTTCAGGTGTTGAAAGTTTTATAAGTGAATCTCCGAGTGCCTCGACCGAACCATCCACGTCTCCCTTGACAATGATATTGAGTTCCTGGAAGTTGCCAATAGCTATCCTGCGCCCTATTTCATCAAGGGTGATATGCTTCTGGGTTCTCAGACCCTGTTCCCTCTGAAGCTGTGCCCTCTTTGTGGCAATATCCTTTGCTTCTCTTTCGGTCTCCATCACATTAAACTGATCGCCTGCCTGGGGGGCACCATTCAGTCCGAGGATAAGTGCCGGCGTTGACGGTCCGGCTTCCGATACCCTGTGTCCTCTTTCATTATGCATGGCCCTGACATTTCCGTAATGGCTTCCGGCAAGCATCATATCGCCGACCCTCAGGGTCCCGGCTTTAACCAGTACGGTTGCAGTGAATCCCCTGCCTCTGTCAAGGGATGATTCTATTACTGTGCCTATGGCAGCCTTGTCAGGGTTGGCCTTAAGTTCAAGTATTTCAGCCTCAAGAAGTACCTTGTCCAGGAGCAGGTCAATATTCAGTCCTGATTTTGCGGAAATTTCCTGTGACTGATATTTGCCGCCCCAGTCCTCAACAAGATAATTCATATTGGCAAGAGCTTCCTTTATCTTGTCGGGATTGGCAGTGGGTTTATCTATTTTGTTGATTGCAAAAACGATGGGAACACCTGCTGCAGAGGCATGATTGATTGCCTCCACGGTCTGGGGCATCACTCCGTCATCGGCTGCAACAACGATAATGGCGATATCGGTTATCTGGGCACCTCTTGCGCGCATGGCAGTAAAGGCTTCATGGCCGGGAGTGTCAAGAAAAGTAATCTGTTTCCGGTTATCAAGCTTAACCGCGTATGCGCCGATATGCTGCGTAATACCGCCTGCTTCCCCGGCAATGACGTTGGTGCGCCTTATATAGTCAAGAAGTTTTGTCTTGCCATGGTCAACATGTCCCATAACCGTTACTATGGGAGGACGTGGCTGAAGTTCATGCTCCTCATCCTCTTCTTCCCTGACGGCAGCCAGCAGCTCCGCACTGACAAACTCAACATCGTATCCGAATTCATCTGCCAGAAGGACCATCGTTTCAGCGTCCAGTCTCTGGTTAATGGAAACAAACAATCCCAGGTTCATACAGGTTGATATGAGTTTGGTAACCGGGATATCCATCATTAAGGCGAGTTCATTTACCGAGACGAATTCCGTGACCTTCAGAATATTTTTTTCCTGTTCTATCCTGTCTTCAAATTCCCTGTGTTTCTGGCTTATGGCCTCTCTCTTCTCCCTCCTGTACCTGGATCCCCTCGACTTGCCCTTTGATGTCAGTCTTGCAAGGGTTTCCTTGATCTGCTTCTGCACTTCCTCTTCATCAACCTCAGCTCTTACCGGCCGTCTTTTAACAGGTTTCCTGGCCTGTTTTTCCTTCTTATCGGCAGTATCGGTTTTGGCGACAGTAACCTGTTCCTTTTCCTTTGTAATCCTTTTTCTTCTTTTCTTCCTTCTCTGTTCGCTTTCTGCATCAGTTTTTACCGGCTGCGGCTGGGTGCTTTTCTTCTTTTCCTCCGTGGGAAGCTGAATTTTGCCGACAACAGTCGGCCCTGACAGCCTGGTTATATCCGGCCGGAACAGTTCAATTACTTCTTCCTGATCATTCGGGGTATCTCCGGCTTCCTCTGCCGGAACATCTGCGGATACTGCTTCTGCTGCAGGTTCTGCCACAGGTTCTGCTGCTGCCTGGACCGGTATTTCTGCCGGTTTTTCTTCTTTTGGGGTTGCGGCTTCAGCCTTTTCCCCGGTTGTTTTTTGTACTGTTTCTGCAGCAGCAGGAGCACCGGACTTTCCGGTGACAGCTTCCAGATCTATTTTTCCCACAATGGTAAGATCAACCGGCGGAGGCAGAATTTTTTCCACTTCTGCTTTGCTTTCCGCGGGCTTTTCAGTTTTAGCTGCCGGTTTGGATACTTTCTTTTCAGCTTTTTCCTTTTTTACAGCAGCAGGTTTTTCAGTTTTGGCTTTTGTTGTTTTTTCAAGATCGATCTTTCCTACCAGCTTAACAGCAGGCTTTTTTATTTCGGTTCTTATATCAATCCTTGTTGTGGTGTCTTTTACCAGTATTTCTTCTTCCCTTTCCGGTTCTTCAACCTGGGGTTTTCCCGTGACATCATCAAGGGTAAGAGTTGCTTTATTCCGAAGATCCCTCAGAGCAAGCTTTTCGGATTCTTTTTTCAGGTTGATATCGGGACCGTATTCTTTCTCCAGCAGCAAACATGCCTCAGGGGGCAGTTTTGTATTGGGATTTGAATCAAGGACAAAGCCCTTCTTGTGCAGAAATTCAATTATTGTTGCTATTCCTACATTAAACTCGCGGGCTGCTTTACTTAATCGCATTACCTTTACTTCCTCTGTCATAACTATCCCTTCTCTTTATTATGGAACCCGGAGAACGGCAATTCAAAAATACGGATTATTCGAATTCCGCTCTTAAAATATTAACAACATCCCTGATCTGCTCTTCTTCAAGATCTGTTCTCTTGACCAGGTCGTTTATTGACAGATTGAGAACACTTCTGGCAGTATCGCATCCGATAGACTTGAACTCATCAATGATCCACTGTTCAATTTCGTCGCTGAATTCTTCCAGATTTACATCTTCCTCATCCTCATCTCCCGGTTCTCTGTACACATCTATTTCATAACCTGTAAGCTGACTTGCAAGTTTGATATTCAATCCGCCCTTGCCAATGGCAAGGGATACTTCATTTGGTTTGAGAAATATTTCAGCCTTCCTCGTATCTTCTTCTTCAAAAAGTTTTATTGTGGTAATCCTGGCAGGACTCAGTGCTCTCTGGATAAAAAGCTGATTGTTTGTTGTATAGTTGATTACATCTATGTTTTCATTTCTCAGCTCCCTTACTATTCCGTGTATCCTGGATCCTTTCATTCCCACACAGGCTCCCACGGGATCAATCCTTTCATCATATGATTCAACAGCCACCTTTGCGCGTTCTCCCGGAACCCTGACAATCTTCTTGATAGTTATCAGTCCGTCAAATATTTCCGGCACTTCAAGCTCGAAGAGCCTTTCAAGGAAAACAGGAGAAGTCCGGCTGAGTATGATGAAAGGTGTGTTGTTCCTCATTTCAACTTTGATAACTACTGCCCGTATTGAATCTCCCTTGCGGAAATGATCGGAGGGTATCTGTTCGCTTTTCGGCAGTATAAGTTCATTCCCGTCATCATCAAGGATAAGGATTTCCCGTTTCCATACCTGGTAGACTTCGCCCGTAACAATCTCACCTATCCTGTCCTTGTACTTCATGTAGATATTGTTTTTTTCAAGGTCAAGAATACGTGCAGTGAGATTCTGTCTTAAAGATAATATTGCCCTTCTTCCGAAATCGAGGAATTTTACTTCATCGGAAACATCTTCCCCAACCTCATAGTCCTCATCAATCTTTTTTGCTTCTGAAAGAGGAATCTGGGTAATAGGGTCGGATAATTCATCGTCATTCACCACCACTCTGTTTCTCCAGATCTCAAAATCACCTTTGTCTATGTTTACAATTATATCAAAATTGTCAGCTGAACCGTATCTTTTTGCAAGCATGTTCCTGAACACGTCTTCAAGAACGCTCATCATGGTCGGGCGGTCTATATTCTTCAGCTCTTTGAACTCAGAAAAGGTGTCGATCAAATTAACATTTTCCATTTCCTTCAGGACTGTTATTGTTAGTTAATTGTTAATACTGCTTTTGCTGTTTTTACCTGATCGTAATTAAAGGAAAGCTCTTCAGTCACGGGGGGTCTGCCCCTGCCTTTAATCATGGTCTCCAGCTCAAATCCGCCATCAGTGACATTCTTAAGTTTTCCTGTAAACTTTTCACCATTCATGTCGGTCAGTTCAATCATATTGCCATCATTCCTGTAATACTGCTGAATTACCCTGAACGGCGCATCAAGCCCGGGAGATGAAACCTGCAGTTCAAAATCCTCAGTATCCCTGTCCAGCTGCTTTTCCAGGAACCTGTGCAGCTCCGCACATTCATCAATTGTGATTCCCTTCATTGTGTCTGCAAGCACTGTGATTCTGTTCGCAGTACTTACCTTCAGGCTGACAAGGAACATATCCCGTTCTGCAATATGCTCATTTATAATCTTTTCTATTTTATTTTTGTCAATCATGTTTTTGTAATGATAACAAAATAGGGGACTTCGGTCCCCTAGATCAATTTACCCCCCTCATAGAGGGGACAAAGATATGTAATGTTTCGGAAAATACAAAAAACAGCAACTATAATAATTGAGTGATATTGCTTTTAATGAATCTTTATCACAATGGATCCCGCGATATTTTTTTATGAAATATCTGGTGTTATAAGCCGGAGAAAATAAAAAAACCCGGGATCAGGATTTTTATCTTCTGTCCCGGGCTTATTGCCACCGTGTATATTGTATCGCTTATTGATCAATTATTTTCTTCTGGAATTTGAACTTCCCGTGGATTCCTTCTTGCCTGCACTTCTCTCAGAACTACGGGCCTGTCTGCTTTCTTTGGCGGTCCTGGTTTGCTGGGACCTGGCAGTAGCCGCTGGCTGCCTGGAGCCAGCGGTACTATTTGATTTTGCTGCCGTTGCAGGTTTTGCAGCGGATTTCGATGCTGCCGTGGCAGGAGCACTTCTCACGGTGCTGCTTTTTTGTGCCGGTGCGGTTCTGCCTGTTGCTGCCTTTTCCGATGCAGCAGGAGCAGCTCTCCTTTCGGTGCTGTTATTCTGCACCGGTGTTGTTCTGCCTGTTGCTGCCTTTTCCGATGCAGCAGGAGCAGCTCTCCTTTCGGTGCTGTTATTCTGCACCGGTGTTGTTCTGCCTGTTGCTGCCTTTTCCGATGCAGCAGGAGCAGCTCTCCTTTCGGTGTTGCTGTTCTGTGCCGGAGCCGTTCTTACAGTGCCGCTTGTTGCTGCCCTCCTTTCGGTGCTGCTGTTCTGTGCCGGAGCCGTTCTTACAGTGCCGCCTGTTGCTGCCCTCCTTTCGGTTCCTGCATTCTGACCGGCAGAAGACCTTGTGGCAGCCCTATCGCTGTTCTGTTCTGCCTGGCGTCTTGTTGTACTGCTTGCAGCATTGCGTTCATTGCCTTCCCGGAACACCTCTCTTCTTGTACTTGCTGCCGGAGTATTGTCTGCCGTTCTCCTGGTCTGGCCCGGATTTACTTCGGCGAAGAGTGCTTCACCTGCGCGCCTCTGTTCCGGACGTGAGTAGGTTGTTCTGTATTGTCCGTCCCTGATACTGTTTGTCACGTAAGTTGAGTGGACCCTTACAGTGGTATAATAGTAGGTGGTATATCTCGGGTAGCGGTAATGGGGCCAGTGCCGGTAATGATTGTAGTAGTGGTGATACCAGTTGTAGTGGTAGCCATAGTAGTAATGCCAGTAGTAGGGCCTCCAGGGACGCCAGTAGGAAGGGTAATAGCCCCAGTACCATGCAGAACGCCATACAACATATCTGGGTGAATAAATATAGGTTATTACCGGCCAGGCGGCTACTTCATACGGAGTGGTTCTTACAACAGTAACATTCACCCTTCGTGTTGCCGAAGCCGTGCCTGTATAACCGGGATTGGGCGTTTCATTGTAAATGGGTTCGATGATGTAATTTTTCCCATACAGAGCTTCATCGCCCACCAGCTGAATATGTACGGAACCGTCACGGATTTTCTCAACCGTAAAAACGGCCACATCCTGGAATTCATTCCGGTTGAGGGCGACTCTGAGTACTATCGTGTGTACATCACCGTCAACATAATCATGAACAGTGATAAAATCAATCAGATTGTCACCATTCAGATCAAGATTGTTTATCCTTGAATTTTCATCATTCAGGTTTCTTTCAAAACCTTCAAGGGTTTCGGACTCCTGAAAGAGTTTCATAACTGCATACAGGTTGAGATTGTCTCCCGGCAGACCGAGATATTCATCGGGAAAATCCTGGGCGGGAGCTGTGGTCCCTGCTGCAATCAGGAGTGCGAGAATCGGAGTGAATATTAACTTTTTCATTGTCGTAAGTGTTAGAAGAATTGGCTCTTCACCATGTCTGAATCAAAAGTCGTACCATTTTTTCAGGGAGGCCTTTAAGTCTTTTGAAATGAGAGGCTGTAAAAGGGAGGAAATGATGATGGAATGGGGTGGTGAGAGATGGGAGAACAATCGGAAATCTGCTTAATCCGTTGCGGTGAATAGTGAATATCTTTATTTTGGGGATGCATTTCCGGCGAATTAAAGGGAAATCAGAGATTTCCCAAATTGCCTTTGGCAACTTCTTTTATTCGTAAACCGTTGTAGCAAATGTTATAATAGCAACCAGAAAACTAATAAGGCACATCCTAAATGTATTATCTTTGCGTTTGGTTCAGTAACCACGAACCTGCAACAACGGGAATAATCGGGCTTCATATCGTCAATCCGGGGTGTTATATTGCACCCGGAAGATCACGTTGTGGGTAATGAACCCAAATGTCAACCTTTAAAAACAAATAATATGTACAGCAAATTATCCGAAGAATTAAGACTTAAGTTCGAACCTATAGCAATTATATTCACTGACGAAAAACCTTCAGATGCTCTACAATTTAAAGAGGGCAAAAGAGGCTGTGTGGCTTCTATGCTTATAACTGTAGCCTCACAAGGCAAAATCGCTGTATTTGACGAAAAAACATACGGATGTCCGGGAGGAGGTGTAGGATTATGCTTTGGTGATACATTTACAGAAACCAATCATCCAACCCAATACCTGTTATCTACAGGAGGTGAAATGTTTGCAAATATAAAAGGTAAAGGTGCGCCAAAAGGTCTGGAAAGAGGAGAAAGATACTTTGCAAGTCCTGAAGTAGCCCTCAAATGGAAGAATTCAATGCCATATACAAAAACACCCAAAAAATATGTTGTATTCAAACCCTTAAGTAAGATAGATGATACTTGTCTGCCTGAGCTTATTTGTATTTTTGCCAATCCGGATCAAATTTCAGCCCTTGTAATTATGTCAGGTTTTAACAACGGTGAAATTCAAAATGTGCTTGCACCAATGGGAGCTGCTTGTCATTCTATTTTGTTTGCATATCAGGAAAGTAAAAAGGAACATCCCAGGGCTATTTTGGGTTTGTTTGACATTGCTCAAAGGCATCGTGTTCCAAAAGAAATGCTGACTTTTACTGTACCCTTCAATATGTTTTTGGAGATAGAAAAAGATGTTTCTGAAAGCTGCCTTACTACTCATTCCTGGGAGC
>CAZFVQ010000044.1:0-4908 GCA_964522415.1 uncultured Rikenellaceae bacterium
CATCGTGGTCATGGTCTCCCCTCGCCACCTCGTCATGGCCCTTGCCAAACGGAATGCGGTGCGGGGGTATCATGGGTTCAAGAACGTCAACCTCACCCACAACCTCCCAGCCAAACTCTCCTTCTATTTTATGCTCTCCTGTTATAGGGTTTATCCAGACCAAGGGCTCTTCTGGCGGCTCGCCCCCACTTGGAATCGTGATTGATTCACTGGATACTCGAAAGATAGCTCCTTCAATTGTCACTGGACTGCCCCACGGAGATTGCGGGAGATTCACGGGGTCTCCATCTGCACAATCAGAAGTTGTATTGTGGAAGTGTGTAGGATAAGTGTCTCTGTTTCCTCCATGCACAACATAATTCTGAAAAAAGGAGAGAGGACAGGTTTCAAACTCACTCCCACCAAACCACGCCACTGAGTACACCCTAAAATCCACCTTGTCAAAGAAGGACTTTGTATTGCAAGACTGGGTATGCACCTCTCTGATATTGCCGGGGTCTTGCAGGTTATGAATGTAGGCGACTTCACTGGGAAAACAGAATACCTGATTTGCGTTTGAGGGGAGTGCGCAGTTTGTAAACCGTTGCGCTACAAGCACTTTAAACTCGAATGAGTAGACTCCTTCAACTGGCTCAGGTATTGAATGGTCTGTTATCGGGACGTCCAATTGAAACGTCATTGGTTTGAGCGTTCGGCTAGCGTTTGTATCTATCGTTCCAACGTTGTTTGATTCAAAAGCGCAGGCAGTCACGTAAACCCTTCTTGAGCCTGAATAATTCAAGAGGTCAAGAAAATCTTCTACTTTCTCTTTCCCTTCAATATCGAATTTTAGAATCAGGTTTTTCTTGTCATCTGATAATCCAAAAGCCGTGATTTTCGTTTCAACCTGATAAATACCACTCACCACCGGAGCGCTCCAGCTTATTATCTCATGAGTCTGATAATTCTCTCCGGCTCCTCTGGGCATGTATCCCATAATCGGAGAGCCATGCGCTTTCCCCACGAAAAGAGCAAGGTCACGTTCTCCAAGCTTCAATACTCTCGGCTTCAAAAAGCCATACTTCTTGCGAGTCAGCGGTTTTTCTCCTTTGCTAAAGCCAGTGACTTCATTCTCAATATCTATCCGCCAGTCGGATGTTGGCTCCAATACCGCAGTCAGTTCTTGCGCAAGTGATTCTGTGCTTGCTTCCTGTACTTTCGTTACCCTCAAAAGCAAGTTGTCTATCCCAAACTTGTCATAAGACAATGAAACAAGGTCGCCTATCTCAAAACCATCCTCCGGCAACGCTCTCAGTTCAACTTCGCACGATGGCGTTGCACCCGCATTGCCAAGCCGCCTCGCAAGCATGGCCGCCAAGTAGCGCTTCTTGCAAAACGGCAATGAAAACCGTTCTGTTGCAACCTCTTTTATGTTGGTATCACTATACCTCGGGGACTCGAAAACCTCTGCGGTGGACTCGTAGGAATCTATCCGAGAGTTAAAGACAATCTCTGTCCTACCCCATGTATCATCGACGCAGCTCCAAGTGAGCTTTGGCTCATCTACTAACAAGCTCTCATCTATCTCTGGGTACTCAGTTTCGGAGTCCAGCCGAATCAAACGAATTGCCACCTTGCCTTCGTTATTCAAATAAAGTATCCCGTCGCAATACTGTAAAATCTGAGTTATCGCATCTCGTACCGTTGTTTCGGAAGAATCCTGTAAAGCGGTAATGGCAATACCTTCTTCTGCGCATCGCGCCGCAGCATCGTAAAACGACTGCAAGTCAATCTCCTCAATCTCCAAACCAACTGAGCCCCATTGTGTGTTACGTAGATATTCATAAATGATTAAAGGAGGGTATATATCCCCATCACCGTCTCCAACCTCAAAACCGACAAGGCTTATTCCTTCACCTTCAGCGTCCTCTAAAAAGCAATACGGTTTGTTAGATATTTCAAACCTCAGATTAGGTGTAGAGTTGCTTGAGCCAAGCTTAAAATCATCCGTAACAACGTAGCATAAGTGAAAGTAAGCAGGCTGAATATCCTCATCCGCTAAAATCGTGGAAGTAGTTTTGTTTTCAGGGTCAACTATGATGTTCTTCCCATTGGTAAACCGCTCATCTATCGGCTGGTCTCCCGTGCCACGATATATCCTTAAAACGCCATAATCGCTAATGGCAAGCTCGTAAGGCAACTCTTTCTCGGTCAAGTCGATAGGCTCTACAAGCTGTGCAATATCAATATCACTGTCATACACCGCATGGAGCTTTTCAATCGGCCCCACGCAAAAACCACCCGCAAAACCGCCGTAATAATCTTCGACGCTACCGCCTCCGCCGCCCTTGCCGCCTTTAGCTCCTTTACTACTCTCACGTTTCTTAGTGTAAATATCGAAAACCGGAGTAAAAAGTGACATGGAAAGAGTATCCCTCCCATGCAGAATCTTTATCGGGTCTGATTGTGCGTTGTCTGTAAGGTATTTGGCCTCAAGTGAATATAGCTTTGTCAGGCGGTCTTGTATCCGCCCGTCTCTCAATCCTCTTGCGCTGTCACTTCCAAGCCGCATCAGTCATTTATCTCCCTCACAAAACGATACACTCTTTTTGCGTATTTTTGAATAGAAAAAGAACCAACATCCACTTTTGCAACACCTATTTTCGGCCAGCAATGCCAAGCGTCTGAGCGCTCAGCATATATCAAAACATGATGGACAACCGCACCGCTTGAACAAACAATCAGGTCTCCAAGCTTCAATAAGCTTCTGTCTATGAATTCTTTATCACGTTCCCACACCTTTTCTAGCGTTGGTATATTCTCAATACATTCTATCAGCTTCGTAAACTCTTCTCTCCCCCCGCTAACGGATAGATATTCAGGTGTCACGAAACTTTCTGGAATCACACCTATGCGCTTGAACAAAACCAAAGGAAAACTCACACAATCCGCAAAACAACCCGGGTGAGCTTTTCCGGCACAATTATACTGGAAAGCGGTGTCATTCCACTTCTTAACCTCTTCTAAAAAGAGTTGCCTGTAATTCTCCTGCTCAAACAAGCTTTGCATTTACTTTTTGCCTCTCTGGTCGTTTCTTGCAAGGTCAAGCGGGTTATTATTGGGCAGCCACGGGCAGCCTCCAAAGTTCACCGCATTGGACTTTTCCTCTGAATTTTTAAACTTGGCAGCGCAACACTGGATTGTCTTGTCACACCATAATGTTAAACTAACCGTTTCAAGCTCGTTTAGGGAGGGTATTCTCTCGATAGTGAGTGTCCGATAGACAACTCCGCCAACGTCTTTTTTAACGTCTTTCAGAACGATATAATTCTTTCCATCCTGAGTGAGCGTCGCGCCATTGAAAAACTTGTCGGGCTCATCATTGTGCAGGTCGCTCGTTACGTCAATCTCCCTGCCGTCAATTCTTTCTATCGTTCCGGTAATTTCCTCTTTAACGGCACCACACTCCGCCGAGTAGAGGATGTGATTGCATTGCCTTTGGAGCTTCTTGCGCCCCACGCCACGCTGTAAAGCGTTTAAATTGGAAGATAATGTAAATGTAGCCTCGCCCTGTAAATCGGTCTCAGCGTTCACCACAACGCCTTTAAAGAGGTACTGCGGTGTCGGGTCAAGTGAAGCGTCAACCTCCAATCTCGCAACGGTAATCTCTATCTTGTCCACACCATGCACCCGTCTCAGGAGCCATTCTCTGGCGTGCCCGCTTGCGTTTAGTGTAAGCTCTTCTCCAAGAATATCTTCTGAAAATTCAACACTGGAATGAGTAACGTCTCCCGCCAGATAAGTATTCCCATCGACATCCAATAATGAGTATCCCCAGTTCGCGACTCTGTAAGTCTCCTCTTTAAAATTGAAGGTGTAGAGATAAGCTATCTTTTTGGCAATATCAGGTTTAGGCCCTATGTTTGCTTCTATAAAATCAATATCAAACTCAAAGTAGTTTGCGCTCAAGAGCTCTACCGAGAGCGTATCATCACGGTATCGCACTGTTTTGACGTGTGCAGTTTCATCCGAGACGGTCTCTGGAGTGTAAACCTTGAAGCCGCCAGAAGAGCCCATGCGTCCTGAGTTTTGGGCGAAGTGAACAAGAACAGATTGCAACTGGTCTCGGTTTCCTTTGTAATGGAATCCAAAGGTATCACGTTTCTTGTAGACAAGCCAAGGTGCAGGCGAGCCAGCGTCCAGCGGGTCAAAGAAAAGGTCATCTACAGAGCCAACATCCGGCTTCGTGCTCCACTCAGGCAGTAAAGGAAAGTCACTCATGATTCAAGTGCTCCAAGTGTCGCCGTGCCAGCCCAAAAATAAGACGTCTCACTGGTTTCAATATCAAAGTGCCAAGCTGTAGCGGTTTTTCTGCTTTTTAGCGTGGGGTTAAAAACATACCTCGCCCCTTCAAAACCAACCATCTCAAGAACACGTTTTGTAGTCTTTTCCCACGGCTCCCCGTTCCCCTGAATGTGGTCTTCATAAGCAGGACGGTCTCCGCTTTCAAGCTCCACTGGCTCATAAAACACCACAAACGCAGGGCCAGTGCCATAAGAGCATGACAACACCTCATCTTCATAGCCAGTACATTTTACAGTGACCTCCACCGGGTCTGCCTGGTATGCGGCATCATCCGACACTCCCTCTTTTTTAACAAGAAACAACCCAGCTACAATAACAAGGCCGCAATGCGGTGCGGGCGAAAAACAACCTTCTTCTGCGGGAGCACGATACCTTCTGTTTTGGCCGTCTTCTATCGTTCCCTCATAATTATTTATGTACCCGTGAGAGCAAACCGCTGCGCCTGCATAAATATCAAACAAAGGATGCGGCTCATCCATCACGGCCTCAAATTGCTCTGGCGGGTTGTTTGCAGGGTCGTCTGGGTCAGGCTCACTGTTCCCGTTGCCTTCTCCGTTCCCGTTG
>CAZFVQ010000044.1:5008-21468 GCA_964522415.1 uncultured Rikenellaceae bacterium
GTTCCCGTTGCCTTCTCCGTTCCCGTTGTCATCTCCGTTCCCGTTGTCATCTCCGTTCCCGCCTTCATTGTCAGGGTCAGTCTCCGGGCTGATAATCGGAAAGTGTTCTATTATACCGACCGGAGTATCTGATTGTACCAAACCACCTTCACCATCCGTCTCGACTCCGACAGGATTGCCGCTACCGTCTCGGATTATATTTATATCAATCGCTACACGCTCCTCAAACTCAAGCATAAGCTCTGATATGCTTGGCGTGTAATAACCCAGTTCGGGCAATAACATTTTCCCAAACGCCAAAGGAGCGACAACGCTCCCTTTCGGGTAATCCCTGCTCACTTTGTACTCAAGCGCAAGTGACTCATTGGAAGCAATCGGCTTCCTTATCATTGTCACTTCGTAAGTGTCAGAGTCATAAAGTATTATGGCATATTTAAACCATTGGAAAAGCCTGTACTTCGCTGCGCAAACCAAAGAAAGGTCGTTCTTTTTTGCGCCACCCTGCAAGTAAACCGCATCCAGCCATACTGGCATTGCTACTGCGCTTTCACCACGTGAATTCCTCCAAGTGATAAACTTTTGCGTCAAAGGTTTGCTCAGGTTGCTAACCGTAAAACGCTGCGTCACTAAAGGCCGGGTGACTGAGCCAACACGGTACTCTCTCCCGCGTATAGACTCAATAACCTTTGTATTGCAAACAAAGGAGGTATTCAGCGCATTATTGTAGTTCGGTATGGCCGTTATAATAATCATGCAAAAGCACCCATTCTTCTTTGTTCTCTCGTGATGTTGCGCACTATCCCAGACTGCTTGCAAAGAGCCCAGAAGTCACTGTGCGTCTGTACCGTTACATTGGTTTGAGATACTGGCCTTGCGGTGGCTGTGGAGCGGCTCTGATTAGAGGATGGAGCCACGTAGCCTCTTGCCGCAAAAATCTTGTTCAGGTCAACTCCCTGATTCGCCATCTCAAGCCACGCATCGTTTTGTGGTGGCGACTTCGCAGAAACGACATACTCGCTCCCGTCCTCATTCACCTGCACTATCTGCCTGCCGCCACGCACTCTGCCCCCTTCCGCAAACCCAAGTAAACCCGCCGGACTCATGAGCTTTAAGAGCCCTCCGATAATCCCGCCTGAGAGCCAGTTCAAAGGAGCCAGAATCGCATAAGCCGTAACAAGCTGCGCCACAATGTTGGCAAGCATGTTCACTATCGAATTCAGGATTGCAAGGCTCATCTGTGCAAAAGCATCGGACAAAGACTGAGTCCGCATGATAACGTTAGTCAGAGCGTTGCCCATATTGGTCGAGATTGCATTGCCTATGCCAAGCGTTATCTCTTTGCTTATATCGTATGCGCTTCCAATCGCATCCCTGAAAGAGATAAATCCGTCTCTTATGCCGTCAAACACGGTGCGCCTGTCCATATCGTTTTGGAGCCGTTGCATCTCGTTTATGAGCTCTCGAATCTGGTCGGTATATTCTTGGATAAGGTCTGTATCACGCTCAGTCAGAAGCCCTTGAGAACGAATACTTTTAATCTCGTTTTCAAGTGTCAGTTTTAGTTTGGCTCGCTCGTTCCATTGCTCTTTGTAAAGTTTTTGGAGGTGTTTGTTCTTCTGCACTTGAAAAACAAGTGAGTTTTCAATCGTTTTAACCTGCTCGTTTATGCGGCTCAGCTCAGCGTCATAAGCTTTTCTGGCACGGTCGATTCTCACATCGGCTGCAGGGTCTCTCAGGCCCCTGAGATACTCCATCTTGGCAATCGTGTCTTGTATGCTTTGTCTGGCTGCTATTGTCGTATCCTCATCTTGCAGTCTAACTGCAATTGCAAGCTGTTTCCGATACTCAGTCAAAAGCCGATTCAACACGTCAAGCTGTTCGGCGTTCTTCTGGTAAAGCCTCAAACGTTTTTCGTTATTGCTCAGATTCTCGTTTGAATTGATAAGGTTTGTCTGGTGGTTTAGCTCTCCGAGCGACAAGTTTATATACTTAACCGCTCGATTTAACTCAAGGTAAGCGTCCTTGTCTAGCAGGCTGCTGCGCTGAATTCTCGCATTTCCAAGGGCTGTCAAAGAATCTCTAACCTGCGATAGAAAATCATCATGCAGGAATTCTCTGAGCGAGTCTAACACTTCAAACATTCTACCCGGGCCCGCCTCGGCGGCCTCCCTAAACTTTTCTTGCAACGCTTGAAGCTGCCTCCCCGTCTCGGACAAGTTAGTCTCATCAATTCCAATCTTGAAAAAGTCAGTCAGGTCAAGCGCACTGCGCTCAAGCTCAGGAAGCTCTCTCAGATAATCTTTAAATAGCTTCTGCGCATAGTGACTGTTTTTAACAAGCTCAGCCATTAGCTTGTCACCTAAAAGCTCTATCTGCGAGTCAAGGTAAGCCATGTCAGCCGCAAACGCATCCACGTCTTTTATTGTCCAGTCAGACAATACAAGGTCTTTACTGAGCTTTATCTGGGCAAGACTGTCATCTATCCTCTCAAGTTGTTTTGTGGCTACCGCCGCAAGTTTATCCCAGCTAGCTGTAAGTGATTGCGTTAGTGCGTCTTGCGCTTTTCTTGCGTTTTCAGCATCAATCATTTCGGCGGCTTTTGCCGACATGCTAAGATTCGGCACCTCAAGCTGGTCAAGCTGCGCCTGGATTTTATTATTTTTTTCGGTTATATTCTTTGCCCACGCTTCAACGGCGGCCATGTTTGGGAGATAAGCGCCATCCTCTGGAGTGATAATCTCAATGCCCTTTTTAACAGCAACTCCAAGACTGCGTAAACCTATCCAAGTTGCACTCAAGAAGGCGTTCGTCAGAGCTTGCACTAACGGCGTGAAATCAAGCTCATTTACAACTCTCAAAAACTTCTCGAACGCTTGCTTGAAAAGGTCTGAAAACTCATCCACGAAGTTTGACGCCGCTCCGACCGCATCGCCAAGCTGGATGGAAGCGAACGTCTTTCTAAAATGGTCTGCCAGTTTTTTGCCAAACGGCTGGAAGTCAATCGCCATTAAACGGTCAAGAAACTCGTTTATTGGTTTGTGTAGCTCGATTAAAAATCCTGTAAAAAATTGTCTGCGTTTTATATCAAAGTAGCTCAGGTTGTTCTCAAGACGCACAAGAGCTTTGTTATTGTCATCCAACGTGACTGGCAGTCCTCCAAGAGCAACGTCAGCTCTTCGGGTAAGCTCTTCCATGTTGCGGAGTAGAGGAAGGATATTGTAGCCGTCTCGTTCAAAAAGCAACATGGCGGCATGGGCTTGTTCAGAAGCATTTCCAAGCTCATTCAGAGCCTTTGCAATCGAGAGAAACTTTTCAAGCGTGGTGAGCCCGATAAATTTCTCTTCTGTGATATTCAGATTGCGTAGCACTCGCATTGCATCCGGCGCCGTGCCCGCAAACGCCTTTGTGAGCTGCTTGCCCATATAAGCCAGACGCTTTCCAAGCTGGTCAGCACTCACGCCTGCGTTTTCCATTGCAACCTTATAGGCGACAAGCTCCTTAATCGCTATCCCAGTCTGCGCGGCCTCTCGCTGTAGTTGTTTGGTGTATTTAGTCACTTCTATACTACCTTCAATTACACCCGCTGCAGAGAAAAACTTGTCAAAGCCAGTAATTGATTTTACAGACTCAAACACGCCTTTTATTTGATTGGTTATAAGACCAAAGTAAAATTTATATCCCTCTACTATCCCCTTTCCTATGTTTTTAAGTATCTCTACAAACGCCGCCCCCAGAAAACCTGTTATCAAACCAATAGAGCCATCAAAAAAGGTCTTGAAAGAAGTTTTTAAAAGGTCAGTAAAACCCTTGAAGCCATCTTTGCCTATGCCTGCCTTCAGGTCTGTAAAGAGGTTTTTAAAAGATTCTCCAAACGTCTTGAATTTTTTCTCGCTCTGCTTCGCCTCGCCAGCAACGGCCTGAAAGCCCTGTTGAACAACTTTCAGGCCGCGCTCCACCTCGGCTATGCCTTTCAGAACGATATTTATATCGACTGTGCCTTTTTGACTGTCAGCCATAGCGTGTTATTGTCTTTTAGGTCTCTCCACCACCAAAAATAAGGCCGCCCAGCGGAAACACCCCTACTTCGACTTGAATAGGAGCCGTGGAGGCAGGCTCAGGGCTTGCTGCTGTCACTGCTTTTCCAAGTATGATTCTCTCTGAGCCTGCCATCGCTTGAGTCAACTTCACAACGGTGCCAAGAGCATCAGTAACAACGTAATCCCCAACCTCAACCGCATCCCCGGTAAGAACAGTCACAATGTTTCCAATCTTTTTGTATGAAGCATAAATATCTCCCCCGATAGTTATTTGACTTCCTGGCATGAAAACATACTCAGGAATATCTTCCTCAGAAGAGATTTTTACCATCTCGCTAAACTCTTCATCAGGCGGGGAGCCTGTATAGGTCTTCTTGCAAAGCACTGGCTTCTTTTCAGTCGCAAAGCTTGAAGCTGCTTTCAGCAACTCGCAGCCTGGGAGTGGCTTTGTATAAACCGTTTCTTTGCTCAGGTCTGCGATGTTTGGAGGCAAAACCGGATTAGAAAGCTCCTGTTCCGCCAAGTTTACAAAGTTTGGTTTTAATATGGACATGATATATCCTCCTGCTTAGCCTGTAATGCCTTCGGGGTTAAAGATACCAACCTGATGCGGGCTCGAAAGTGCCGTTGCTTCAAGTGTTGGTTTGATAAAATCTTTGCCATCCCATTTTCCGGCGGTCACTTTAAAAGAGCAATACTCTTCTACTACTTTAACTACCTCGCCATGCTTATTCACGGCTTGCCAGTGCATCCACCCATTCTGAGCGGGATTAGAGCCTCTCACGTAAACTCCATCTTGCTCAGCCTTAGTTCTAAACTGGATGCCATGTAAAATTGCGTCGTAAGATTCAAGGTCAAAAGTGTACTTTTGCTCGCTCGATATAATCTCTTTGTCGTAAGGCTCAATCAAAGCCTTTGCGTTTGGCCTCGAAGCCGTTATTTCTTCTTCGTCGGATGAGGGGTCAACCCCAATCACGGCCTCGATTTTAACCCAGATATTGTCGGGGTCTGGATATGCGAACGCTGGTTTATTTTTCGCATCCACGGTTATGGTGTCTCCATTGTATTTACCCTCCATTGCAAGCCAGAGGTGAGAACCAGCCCTCAAAGCACCTGTAAATGTACTCATTTCTTTGTTTCCTTATTAGTTGTTGTTTTGTTTTTTGAATATGCGTAAACCCCAAAAATAATGAGACTCACGATTCCACTCAAAAAAATTGTGGTTATAACTGCTTTATTCTCAAGTACATGTGGTAAAACACTCAAGAACAAACCAAAAAAAATCAGATATAAAATATACGTACCGGGAAAATTAAAAACCGCAGGAAGCTTGTATCGCAGAAACCCCATTAAAAACCCCAAACCAATCAGAGCTAAACCAAAGTACATAACCGGACTGATTGCTTTTGCTCTGGCTGCTATCTGTTGCACGCTCACCCAGCCTTCACGGGCAACGTCTTTCTGGTGCTCGCCTATGGATGTTTTGTAGGTCTCTCTCACTACTACCCAGTTTGTATCAAAAACAGAAGGGCCAAACATGTTACTACTCTCGGTTAAAAGGTTAGTCCTGAGAGCAAGCATCGGCACCATTTCACGGCTATATTCAGCCAGTGTGGGGGCCTGTGCGTTCTCAGGCTGGACAACTTTGATACCTGGGCTTTTACCCGAGACCACAAGGTCAGCTTTACCGCCTTGCAGTGGGGGAGCTACCTTCTGGAGTCCGCTACATCCAGAAAAAATGATAATGAGCGCAAAGAGCATAAGCATTATCGCCAGCTCCACCATCATCATTTTATCAAAAGCGTCTCGTTTCATTCTACACCTTTTTTGGCTGCTTTCTTCTCGCGGCGCCGCTCGAACCAGTCAATGATTTTAGTTGTCGATAAAATAATTGTGACGGTCGCTGATATAATCGAAATCAGCAAACCTACCACACCAAAATAGTTTTGCATCGCCACTAAAACACCGCTCATCGAGGTGCCCACGACTGCGTACTTCCAATCCCAAACTTCCAATAATCTGCTATACATATATCTTTAAACTTCCATTAAATGATAAACCGTTACTAACCCGTTACCGGGCAACTCGTTAAATTCTTCCGTTTTAACGACTGAAAAATAATCACCTAAAATGTTCTTCTCCATACCGCTCACCGCTTTTATTACTTCATCCAAAACGTTGTTAAAGTTTGGCGCGTTTTTAACAAGAGGATTAGTTTCCACGAAAACCGCAAACTCGATATTGAACATGCTACCCTTATGGACTCTGGCGGTGAGTATTCTGTTAGTGGTTTTTGAAATCCACACCACGCACCCATTATCCTTTCGCAAGGTGTCCAGTTTGCGCTCCGAAGCCGTGTCCGTAATCATCACCACCGGAAAGCTTAGAAAGCTTTTCAGGCCGTTATAGAGCTGTGTTCTGAGTGCTTCAATTTTCATTAAATAAGAGTCCTCTGTTTCTCAGGTGCTCAAGAATATCGGTTTTGGTTCTCTCGATACCTGCATTCACCGCTTTTTCGTTTCTACTCCCGGGGTAAAGCTGTCTACCCTCAGCCTTCGGGTTTCGGAGCCACGGGTTTATGCGCTTCACTGCCTCTGTGAAATGCTTCTTTCCGAACGCAGGGGATTTAACTATCACCCTTGCCCAGACATCTCCAATCATCCAATCCGCCTCATTCGAGCCGCTCCGTGCACTCCCATAGATAGTTCCCGAGACGCGCCTTGTACCTCTTAGCTTTCTCGCGGTCATGTAAAAGATTCTGCTAAGGTTTGTGGACGATGCCTTCCTGTATCTGGTCTCGTAAAAATCACGTAACGCCTGAAAGCTCACCTCCACATACTGAGTGTCGCTTTTTAGTTTCTTGGACTTATTCAAGCTGAGAGAGATACCACGCTTTAACTGCCTCACTCTGAATAGCTTAGTTGGCTGCGCCTCCGTCATGCCAAGCAAACTTGTTTGGGCTATAAAATTCCTTGAGGGAGATACCGGAGTTGGCTGCGGAACGTCTTTATTCCTGAGCTTTTTATTGCCAATCCATGTTTTATAGGCCATGCTATAAGCTTTCTCGTGAGTGATAAGGATACTATAATCGTTTGAGAATCCTTTTGTAAGCTCAGACGCCTTGGAGTGTATCTCAGCAGGGGTAGGAGCGTTCTTTTTTAGCTCGTCAGCTATGTAAAGCATCAGAAACCTCATCTTATCATGGACAAAAGTATGAGTTTTCTGATAAGAGGATGCCTTTGCAATTCCAAGCAAAGCATTCAGCTCTTCATCATCATAATTTATGTAAAAAGAAACACTCATCTCTGCTTCACGCTGCAATACAAAACATAGCAATTCTTTGGGCTTCCAAAGTAATCCACCATGAATATCTCAAAAAGCCTCCCCGCCTGAGTCAGATATTCTCCGGGCTGAGGCTCCTCGCCATTGAAGCATGATTCATCTGCTTCTATCTTAACGACTGAGTTTGGCAAAGAGCCCTGTTCAAAACGTAGATAATCTTTCTCGTTTGGCGTGTAGTTGGCAATACCGATAATATGAGCTCCCCTAAAACCATACTGCTCCCCGAAAAACCTGTTTGAGATTTTCAAGGTTTTCTGCATCATGCGCTTTAATTGAGAGCTCATATTTAATCCTGCCGATAGACTTCACCGTCTATATGATAGCTCTTAGTAAGGCCCGCAACTGATTCTCGCTTAATGCCTTTCAGCAATTCACGGTGCGCGCGCTTTACGTCTGCCGGCTTGGCGAATGGCACCGGAATGAACGGTGCCACTCCCAGACCGATTATGGATGCACGCTCAGCGATAATGCGCCTCGAAGCCTGCTCCAAAAGCTCAAGCTCCTCATAGCTGCAATTCTCGTAAACCTGCTCCATTGTCATGTTAGTGATAATCGCTACTTCTGCGACTCTCTCTGCAAGGCACTTCGACCAATAACTTCCAATTTCTGGATTAGCTCTGGCGACCATCCGTCTATGGAGCGCATCTTTTTCTTTGTCCGCTCCTCGACATAAGCGAAAAAACCGTTCTTATTCACCTCCTCACACGCCTTGTAAAGCGTTGTCAGAGAGGTGGGATGCAGTCTATCGAACCACTCCTCCGGTTGTCTCACGCAAAGCTTGCAGAATGCAATCCAGTCTTCATCATTGCCTTGCGCCTCGATAGCTTTATCGTACTTATTGAGTTTGATAGCATGTACTTTGACTTTTTCCTCTACAATCTCTTCACAATCTTCTGCGGCTGTTTTGTAAAGGTAAACGTCAACCAGCTTGCCTGTCAGTATGATGTTTTTCTCTTCAGTAGTCATATTGTCTTATTATACTTCGCCACCGTCAGCTTGCGTGATTGTCAGCGTACCATCCACGTAGATAAACGTGTATTGATTATCGTTGCCGCCGCCTGGCCGTGCAATGTAAGTACCCGGCTCGGCAGCGGTAATATCATCTACAAGCTCTTCTTGTTGCGTGTAATAGTTGACGACTGGCGGGGTTTCCAAGTCTCCCTCATCATCGCCTTCCTCAAACCCAGTGTAAATGATTGCACCCGTGGGAGTTTCGCCCTCAGAAACAGACTCATCATCAGCCGTCGCTGTAAGCTCAATCTTAGTTGCCGGAGGCGAAGCAGACTCAATTGTCAGCTCGCCAGAAACATACTTGAATGAGTAGTTGTCCGACACACCACCACCTGGCCGTGCCTCATAGACACCTGGCTCAGCGGCGGCAACGTCAGCGACAACCTGTCCATCCGAATCGTAATAAGCAATGGTGGGCTGGGTATCCAAGTCAGATTGGCTTTCACCACTCGCAAACCCGGCGTATGCCACTGTTTTTGAGGGGGAGTCGCCTTCCGTGATTGTCTCGCCTTCAACCGAAACGGTAAGTTCCTTCTTCGTGATAATCAGCGTGCCAAGCTGAAACCGAAGGTCATACTTTTTGGAGGTAATACCTTTCACGGCAACATCGAAGGTAGCAGGGCTTTCTTTTGAAACATCCGCAACCTCATTGTCTGTACCTTCTTCAAACACCGTGTAAACCGGAGAACCACCCAGAACGCCAGCCAGAGAATCTCCGGTGTCCAGCCAACCTGCTGCAATGGCAGGCTCCCATTCAGGAGCGGCTGAGCCGTAGTCAATTGTCTCGTTCTTCGGCTGGATAACCAGTTGCAAGCCTTTAGGAACCTGTGGATTCAGGTTCCTGCGCTCGACACACCCCGAAACATCATCTATAACCATAGCTTCATCATAGGTGTCGTTTGGAGATTCAAGCTCGTATAACAGTTCGATTTGTTCGGACTGTGTTTTTATATTGGTGGACGGCGACTTTTCAAGGTCGCTATACAGCACTATTATAGTGCCGTTTGGTTTTATGCCTATGGTAAAAGTCATGGCTATCCAGCGGGTTGCGTGATACGCACCAGTCCTTCAGGGAACACAACGGCTGCGCCGAAGTTCACCTCAAGAGTCCAGTTGCGCTCATCCATCTTATTGTCATCCCATCCGCGGGCTTCCAATACAAGCCCAGTGCTGGGGTCGGTATAAGTCTCATAAGAACATGTGAGTTGAGCAGGTTTGATAGGCGCGTTGACCACCAGAAGCGAGTCAGACTGAGTTGCAAACCCGACAAGGTTTTCACTGTTATCCGGCAGGTTAACCGCCGTAATCAGTTTAAACTTCGTCAAACGGTCAATATCGCCATCAGTAATAATAGCCGTAGACGTTGAACCAACCGTTTGCAGGATGCGGCTCTTGAGCAACTCGTTCGCATAAGCGGTATTCATTACCAACTTGCGATTGCCTTCGGGCCACTGGAGATTGTCAACCATCGTTTTCAGGTCGATCACTGCATCCAGATTCCATTTATTCAGTTTGATACCAAGCGCGTTCACGGGGTATACCTGCGTGTAGTTCGATACAGTAATATACCCGCAGAGAGTCCGCCACATATTATAGCCAAGGTTCTTCCCTGCCTCAGCGTATACCCTCTCAAGTGTAATGATAGGCGTTCTGGCAAGCTGCTCAGAAGTGTAATTGATACCCAGATACTTGCGGATATTGACTTCCACTTCCCTGTCAGTAGGTTTATAGCCGCCATCGACAATGTAACCTTCATCATCCCCAGTGCCTGTGCCTTTCCCTCTGTAAAGGAAGTCTCTAACCTCAAGATTAGCCAACGGGAAGTAAGGCACTCTAACCTTATTGGTTCCTTCTAGCGGCATCGGGTTTGGCACAATCGTGAATATCTCCCGCAGGTCAACCATGACCTTTGAATAAGCATCCAGCGAAAAACCAGTGATATAATCACGCTTCAAGCCAGCTGAAACGTCAAGCCCGCCAGTGTCGTAGTTTTGAGCTCCGTAAAGCCGTCTGTTATCATCTCGAATCATGGCTTCACGAATAACCGCACTGTGTTTGCGGATAAACTGGCCGCGTTCAAAGAAGTTTTTCTGTTTCGTCAGTCTGTTGCGATATTCTTCGATTTTTCTAACATCGCTCAAGACTTCGTCAACACGCTCTATCTGTGGAGGATTGACCTCAGCCGCCTTGCGATTCTGCACCACCATATCTTGCACGAATTTCAATTGCGTTTCATCATTCATTGCATTGGTAATCAGCATCGACTTATACTCGTTATTAACCTTTCCAGATTGGACAAGCTCGTTTACCATGTTGGTAATCTCTTCCTGTTTCTTCTGGGCTTCCTTGCGCTTTATGGCATCCAGTTCGTTTTTGGCCGCCAGAAAAGCGTCGTACTCTTCTTTATTAAGAGTCATTTGATTTTGTCCCTTCGCAACATCTTCTCCATCAATAGGATTGCTGGGAGTTGGCTCAGGATTCTTCTTTACTGTACTCATATTTATTGTCCCTTCATCTGGCCCTCCGTTCCGGCTAAGCCAAAAATTGAAAGATTTATTGTCTTTTAACATTGCCGCAAACTCTTTAATGTTAAAAGCTTGCGTAGATTTTTCTTCGCTAACATCGTCAATGAAACCCAGTGCCAGTGCGGTCGGGCCATCCATCCACGTGCTATCCTCTAAAAGTTCTTTGATTTTATCGGTTGATAGCCCTGTCTTGTCTGCGTACACCCCGACAAGGTTATTCTCTATTAAATCCAATGCCTCAGCCGCTTTCTTAATCTCTTCTGCGTTGCCTCTGGCGTAGCCCGTTGGTTTATGAATGAAGTATGCACTTCCATCATTCATTGTGACGGTGCGGGCTGCACATGCAATGATTGTGGCGATACTGGCGCAAACGCCATCCACCACACAAGTCAGCCTTGCTCTGTGTTGTTTGAGATAGTTGTATATGGCAAAACCTTCCCAGACGGAACCACCCGGAGAATTTATCCGAAGCAATATCTCTTTATCTTCCGGTATAGCTGCAATCGCTTCATTAAATTCTTTGGATGAAATGCCGTCTGCTTCAAACCAGTTTCCCTCACCTATCCTGTCATAGATAAAAACCTCAGCCTTCTCAGCCTCGTTTTTAATCTTGAAAAAACTATTCTTTGCTCTCATCTACTCTTTCCCTGATACTTGTATTTATAAAATTCTGTTCTGCTAGCGGGTTATAAATGATTCTGGAATCATCTATACCCGCTTCGTCGCATATCTTTTTGGCAAGCATATAATTCTGGGCTCGTTTGCGCATAATCTCTTCTGCGCTGCGCCCGTCTCGGCCTGCCACGTCATCCAAACTGATAAACCCAGCTCGATACTCGTTTATCTTAGCTGCGCTTTCCCTGCCGAAATCAGCCGTAATTGACCTTGGCGGCGAGATTGTCGCTTGTATATAATCTTCTTCTCGGACTGTCCCAAACTCGCCTGAGTAGCCTGTCATGGCCCAACGATAACAACGCAGGACAACGTCAGACATGATAGAGAATAACGCTTTGAAGGTCGCATCGGTCGACGCTATATCAGCTCGTGTCACTGTACCTTGCATAGACTGTGGAAACACTAGCAACTTGCTGATATTCATGGCAATACAGATTTTCTCAATCTGATATTCCCAAAACTTTTGTAAAATTTCACTGGGTCGCTCACCTGCAATCTGGTCTCGTTTTACACCTTCTCGCACAAAGTAAACGTCACCCCCAATGGATTCCTCCAACATGCGGTGCGTCTGCTCATCTACTGGCTTGCAAACAACGTCTCCGTTACCTTCAAAACTTTCAATTTTACCGCCACGTGCCATCGCTTCTTGTATATCTTCCGGCGTCACCTCGCCTTCGGGCGTGGATATAAAAGCGACAACACTTGCGTTGGCCTTAGCTGCTCTTGTCTCAGCGGTTTCCAGCATCTCAAGGTCGTGCAATGTATTGATAGCCGGAGTAACGGCGGGAACGCCACGTAGCTGCCACGGTCTGGATGGAGCAAACACGTGTATTACATCTTTTGCGGGTTTTCGCACCGGAGCAGCCCTGCCATCCAGTCCTTCTGAGATATAATAAGCAACTGGCCTGCCGTGTGGGTCATACTCAATCCCGTTTATAACGTTTTTCGTGTCACCACCACCCCTCGGGTTTCTAACACGGTGCGTTTCGTAAAGCTGGATAGTGTGCTGTGGTTTTTTACCCGGCTCATCCCGCAACACCACAAAACACTCACCGTCCACCAGTAACAACCGCAGCATCATGCTGGTTAGGTAATGGAATTTATGTTGGCCTAAAAAGTCACAATGGTCTTGCCACTCTTCCCAAAGCGCCCTTGCTTTGTCATTTACCCGAGAAAGCCTATTGGATGGCTCTACCGATAGTCCGCCAGGCCCGTTCACAAAAGCGTCAGTAATCTCTAATATCTTGGAAACAAACGGGTTGTTAGCGGCGAAGTATCTGCTTTTTCCCACTAAAACCTGTCTATCATTATCGTTTGCGTCGAATCGGGCGTCCTGCACGTGAATATACATGCGAGTACGGTCTTGAGATTGCCTTGCCGCTGAGTAAAGGTTTTGCGGCTCAGGTGGTTCCGCCCTGTCACGTTTGGGATAGACGGCGGTCGCCGCTATATGTAGCGCAGGTCTCGCTTCTTTTTGTTGACCTGTTTGACCGCCGAATATCCTTTTTAACCCTCTAAGCATTGTGTCTTTCCTTGTCGTATCGATAACCAACCCTTGTCACCCTCGGAAAATATCTGCGCAACCTGCTGATAACCAACGGCATATCAGCGTCTTCTCCCAAACATAGAATAACATCCTCATAAGCGTCTTCAATACGCTGGAGCGCTGTTATCCAGTCAGAAGTGCTATGAGCGGAGCGGCTTAGAGTAGAAGAGGTATTATTGGAAGAAAAGGCTGTAATTGTATAGCCCTGATTATCTGAATTGATTGAGTCAAGCCGCTCATGCAAAACCTCCAAGAACGGCTTCCCCGCGGCGACTGAGTCTCTATAAAGACTGCCGATAACCGCTTTTATCTCAAGGCTATTCAAAGCCATGAGTATATTATACCAATTTATTTAATTTTAGGTATAGTCATGGTTATTCATTGTTATTCTTTTGTTTGCGTTTTCTATATTCTGAGCATGGGTTATTATGTTTGCTCATGAATTCTCTGGCTTCGTTCACGGTTGCCCTGCCACCAGGCATCTTGAAACCAATCATCTTCATGTGCCGTACGTAGGTCTCCGACCTGCCCAGCGCATCTGCTAACTCCTTAACACTCAACAGTTTATCCATATCACTAGTTTACGGGTACAAGTTCTTGTTTTTTATGGTCTGCCTTGCCTTTCTCGAAAACCACCTTTGCGCCGCATCCAAGGGCCTTCGCCATAACGGTACTCATGTTTTCGCAGTCAAAAAGGTGGTTCGGTCTGCCTCCGGTCAAAAGCTCCCATCGGTAAATTGGAAACGACTTTGAAAAGTGCTTCTTCTTAACCTCGGCGTTCATGTGCGCCCAGTATGTGTCGTTCACAATCTCCGTAATAGCCCATTTTTCTTCGGTCTGCTGGGTTCGGTAACGATGCAGAATATCTTTCATGTAATCAGCGTTATAGCCCAGTACATAAAGTTCAAAAAGCGTGTGGTCAAGCTTTGCAAGGTCATACCCATAAGCAAGGTTTAACCCTGTTTTCTTGTCTTTCCAGACGCGGCTTTCAGAGTGTCCGCGCATGGGAGTCCATCCGTAATGCCTTTGTTTTACGCTTCCCCTGTGCCTTAAGAATTTTCCATGCTTAATGCACTCTCCGTAAACCCTTTGCATATCATAGCCGCAGTCAATGCCAACGCAAACATCCGGTATCTCGTGTTTCTCTTGCAACCCTGCAATCTCCTCAAACGTATGGCAGCTCCCAAAGTCAACTAACCTGCTATTGCCTTTATCATCCCAAGCTCTAACGACATACCAAAAAAACGGCGCATTAGCCTGCACGTCAACGGTTAAAACCTTTATCCATTGCCCCTCCATTTTTAAACCCGAAGACACCAGATACTCAGTCCGATTAAATGAAGTCTGATTCAGGAAGGGTTCCGCAAGGTCGCCGTTTATGAAGCCTTGCGGCCCTTCCAATGATGTTACCGATTGTAAGAATTTAACCGCCAGTTTAGGCCAACTGCAAGAAGGACTCGGAGAATAAAGCGAGCTCAAGTGATACGAACGGAAGCTCTTGGGGGCGTTCGGGTTAGAAGACTTCCACCACCCTTTGGCAATCATCTCTTTTTTGTGTTTCTCAAATATCTTCTTTTTGCAATGAGGACACAATACATGCGTTGTCTCCATCACCTTCTCGTAATCCCATGCACCGCCTGTTTTTGCACCCTTATCCCAGTATACAAACGCTTCATTGCCTGTTTTGGGAAGGGTATAGAATTCTGGACTCCATGCCAACAGAATGCCTTTTTGGCAATGCGGACAAGGGATGTGATACCTTCTTTGGTCTCCCTTCAGAAACTCTATCCAGATAGGCCCATCATCCGTTGTCGGAGTAGAGGTTTTAATATGCTTCGGGTTTGGCTTGTCCTTTGTTCTTTGCTCAGCCAAGTTGACAGCTCCAGTCTCGCTCTTAATCGCCTTTGGAAACTTGTCCGTTTCATCCGCAATCACGATATGACAGGGAAAAGAAGAGAGCTTGCTCGCCGAATGAGCACCCACAAACATCACCGTGGAACCGCCTATCTTCTGCTTGCTTATCGTTTTGTCGTATCTGCCTGTAATTAAACGACTTGTGCTGCTTGACTCTAACATAGGAATCCATCGGTCTTTGGAAAAATTGGAAGCCGTGCCATGGTCTGGCAGTGCCCACAAGATGCGGTTGTTCTTGTTTGACACCACCCATGCGCCATCCACCATTAAAATAACCGTCTTTCCCGTCTGAGAACCAAAAACCAACACCACGTTCTCTATCCGAAAATCACTAATGCAATCTAATGGCTCAATAATATATTCCCTGCCATCCGTAGTAAAAAACTCTGTATTCCCCTCCTCGTTAAACTGGACATTGGTCTTCGCCCATTCATGCGGCGGTGTCTTGTCGGCAGGCTTCAGCTTGTCCAGTATTCCTCCCCACCACTCCGTATAAATCGGTACATGCTTTCCGGTAATCGGCTTTGGAAACAACTCTTCGCTCATGGTCAGACAAGCTCCTCATCAACTTCTATCTCATCACTCGAATACACCTTCGGATTGTCTCTAATCTTCGCCACAATCGCATAAAGTTTGCCTTTGATACCTTCATCCCCAAAAACCTTCATGAGCCGCTCCTGCGCAATCTCAGGCGCTAATTCATGGAAAAGTTTTGCGTACCTCGCCGGAGCTTCATCCAAATTATTGGCAATCGTTCCCACCACGACTCGCTGCCAGTCATCCTGCAATTCCTTCGGAATTAAATCTCCGTCAATCACTGCCAGCTTTCTTTTTATCAGCTCAGCGCGAGCCTCGTTCAAGTCACTGGACTTTGACCTGCGCTTCCGGTAGTAATCAAACAACTTCGGGATTGTCTTCGCTAACAAAAACTTTCCATTCTTCTCTCGCTCAATCGCTCCCTGTGATTCCAAAGAATAAACCGTGCGGATACTGGCATGGATAAGCTCCGCCATTTCATTTAAAGATAATTCCTTCGGTAAATAATTCTCCAGCTTAGGTGTATCTTTAACCTTTTTCGGGCGGCCTCGCTTTTTTGGTTCCGACATAACATTTTCCCCAAGAAATTATATTGACTATTAAATTTTTGTAAAGTATTTTGTGCTGCAGAAGCTATAAAAAATTTGCCCATATAAAAAAGGAGCGGTAAGACCCTCTCCGCCAACGACTTATGAATAAAAAAAGATTCCTTCCCCCCCCCCTGGCGGTCGGTTCGGGGGGGGCGCTCTGGGAAACAAAAAAGCCCCGAACGTGTCGGGGCTCGTGGTGTCGGGGTGAAACCGTTACTCTTTCGGGGGCGGCTCCGGCCATCGGGGCTTGCGCGGGTAAAAAATAATCGGCCTGTTGGACTCG
>CAZFVQ010000045.1:0-20228 GCA_964522415.1 uncultured Rikenellaceae bacterium
ACGTACAGTTCTTAATGGGGAAAGCGGCGGCAACGCCGCTGACCTACATAACTACGATTCTGCCATGAACAAAAACCACATTCCGCTTTTTCTGAAGGGGATAGAGCTCTTCAGAAACCTTAACGACACTGAATTCCGGGAACTTGCTGAAAATATAATAACAAAATCGTGCCAGACCGGAGAAATTCTGTTTTCTGAAAACAGTCCCCGCGATGACATATTCATCATTTATGACGGGGAGGTTGAGCTTTTCAAACTTAACACATACGGCACGGAAGTCAGGCTTGCACTGTTCGAGAAAGGGGATTTCCTCGGCGAGGGCATATGGGATCAGGGATCACTTCACTCAACCTATGCCAGAACTGTAATGCCAACAATCCTGCTGAATGTCAACAGGAAATTTTTCAGTTACCGTTCAGAAACCACTCTCAAGATCCTGTCAAACATCACAAGGATTATCTCCAGGAGGATGCGTAATGCAAACACCAGAATACTTGGTTACTCCGCTCAGTACGAATCAGGCAGGACACGCATGGAACACGACCTCCTGGGTGAACGCGAAGTTCCCTATGAAGCTTATTACGGAATACAGACCATGAGGGCTGTGGAGAACTTCAACATTTCCGGGGTAACCCTGAATTTTTATCCGGCACTTGTCAATGCTCTGGCAATGGTAAAGGAAGCGGCTGCCAGGGCCAATTTTGAACTCGGACTGCTTGACAATAACATCAGGGAAGCAATAGTAAAGGCATGCAGGGAACTGCGAAACGGGAAATACCACAATCAGTTTGTTGTTGATATGATTCAGGGAGGAGCCGGAACATCAACAAACATGAATGCCAATGAGGTTATAGCAAACCGTGCGCTGGAAATACTGGGACATGAAAGGGGAGAATATGTCCACTGTCATCCCAATAATCATGTAAACTTATCACAGTCAACAAATGATGCCTATCCCACGGCGGCAAAAATAGCCTTGTTCAATTCCAACAAAAACCTTACCGCTGTTTTGAGCGGACTCATTGATTCATTCCGCAAAAAGGGACAGGAGTTCTCCCATGTTATCAAAATGGGAAGAACACAGTTGCAGGATGCGGTTCCCATGACACTGGGACAGGAATTTGAAGCCTATGCCGTAACACTTGAAGAAGAGATCGAAAGGCTCAATCAGAATGCCGCATTATTCCTTGAAGTCAACATGGGTGCCACTGCCATAGGCACGGGAATAAATTCCGCACCAGGCTATTCTGAAAAAGTGGTAAGCTACCTGAGGAGGATTACCGGACTCAACCTTGTTCTTGCATCAAACCTTGTTGAAGCAACCCAGGATACCGGGGTTTTCGTCATCTATTCTTCGGCAGTGAAACGGCTGGCGCTAAAACTTTCGAAGATATGCAACGACCTTCGTCTGCTGTCTTCAGGCCCCAGAACAGGTATTAACGAAATAAACCTTCCCCCCATGCAGCCCGGATCGTCCATCATGCCGGGAAAGGTGAATCCTGTTATCCCTGAGGTGGTCAATCAGATAGCATTCAAGGTTATCGGGAATGACCTGACCGTTACCATTGCGTCCGAAGGGGGTCAGCTTGAACTGAATGTTTTTGAACCGGTAATAGTACAGAGCGTATTTGAATCCGTTGAAATGCTCATAAACGGAATGAATACCCTCAGGCACCGTTGCATTGACGGTATCACAGCCAACGAAGAGAGATGCAGGTCGATGGTACATAACAGTATCGGCCTGATAACTGCCCTGGTTCCCTGGCTGGGCTATGAAGTCTCCAACACGCTTGCCAGGGAAGCCCTGGAAACCGGAGAAAGTGTTTATTCCCTGGTTCTTAAAAAGAATCTTTTGTCAACTGACGAGCTGGATAATATCCTTTCCCCGGAAAATATGATACGCCCCGGGAAAATGAAGGCCGGCAGCCCGGAATAGGGTGTTTTTGACCCTGAAAGCGGACACGGCAGTTAATATTGTTCAGATACTGTCAGGAATATTATAGGGTTTTCTGCCTCCTCCCGGACGTGACAAATAGGAATTTGCCCCGTCATCATTCACATATCTTTCCGTTTTCCCGTCAAATATAAGCTTCCTTCCCGTCAGGTAGGCGGTATTTCCTATATGCATCATAGCCGTTGAAATATGTCCCTCCTCCACATCAGCAAACAGGTCATCCCTTTTACGGCTTTTCACGCAATCAACAAAATTCTGGAAATGAAAATCAATTCCGGCTTTGGTAATTTCATCCCTCCGGGGATCAGGTTCAAGGTCAGACTGGTCCACTCTGATGCCGGGTACGGTTGTCCTGTCCTGCTGCAATCCGGTTGAGAAAGCGGCAGTTCCTGTCTGGCCGGCAACCGATGCGGGTTTACCATCACCCAAAAAAACCAGGAAGCTGTTGCCGGATATATAGGCATAACCTTTTGTGCCAAACCAGATAAAACCCCATGGCTCATTCGGTGTGGGCAGACTTCGTACTTCAAGTTCTATTATTGCATTATTTGCAAATTCGAAAGTTGCCACCTGGAAGTTGGGTACATCCTGATCCGATTCGTTCTGATAGGCATAAAACCCACCGCAGGCAGAAGCCCTGACCGGATGTTCACTGATATTCATTCCCAGCCTGAGAAGGTCGATGAAATGTGTTCCGTTGTTTCCAAATTCGCTTGTACTTGTATCCCAGTACCAGTGCCAGTTATAAAGGAAATGATTTTCATTGAAGGGTATCATGGGGGCCGGACCCCTGTAAAGATCCCAGTTGACACCATCCGGGGCAGGTCCGTCAGGCTTTCTGCCTATGCTTGGCCGTGACCGGAATACTGTAGCCCTTCCCATATAAACATCACCTATCACACCATCGCGAAGCATCTGAATGGCTTTCCGGTTTATCCTGCTGGCCCTTCTCTGGGTCCCGGTCTGAACAATCCTGTTGTATTTTCTTGCAGCCTGAACCATCTTCCTCCCCTCATCAATATTGTATGCAAGAGGTTTTTCAACATAAACATCCCTGCCTGTCTGACATGACTGAATGGTCATAAGAGCATGCCAGTAATCCGGTGTGGCAACGGATACTATATCAAGATCCTTGTTTTCAAGCATCTTGCGGTAATCAATGTAAGTCGCGGGTTTTGCACCGCCAAGCTTCTCAATGTCCGCAACAGCTTTGGGTAAAAGGTATTCAACGCAATCGCATATTGCCGTTACCCTTGTTTCCTTAATTTTTGTGAAATTCGCAGTATGGCCGGAGCCCCCGTAAAAGCCTCCGCGGTCATTTATTCCGATGACCCCCACATTCAGAATATCACTGGGCTGAATCTTTGCATAATCCCTGATAAATGCAGGTGCTCCCAGTGTAATACCTGCCGAAGCCATAACAGACTTCCTGATGAATGTACGTCTTTTTTCAGTTGCCATTAATTTTCCTCCTGATATTTAATTGTTTTTAAAATATTCCCGATCCAACAGATTTGTTAAAAATAATAAATAGATTAACTTAAAAATAATAGTTTGTTATTTTTTCCTAAATAGCTGGTTAACAATTTATTGTTCATAAACGTTATTTTAATAAAGCATTCATAATCAATTAAATACATCGAACGAGAATCAACAAGCCAAAAGTTTAACCAGCTGTTGAATAGGTATTCAGACAATTTATATTCAGGAAAATTATTGAAATAAACCGGATTAATTCACTACTTATCATGACCATAAATAATCCGGCCATATTTTTTAAATTTGTAAGCGATAAAAACAATATTCAGATCCCGTAAATACTTCCGTAGGACATCCTGAAAACATACCGGAGGAAATTCTTAAGGAAATCAGGCGGAATAAAATGTCCCGGAGATAAATGCCCAAATGCATGGAATGGCTGGAAACATTATTTTTTAATGAAGGAATAGCCCGGATTATCCTGCTGTATTCCCTGGCTATTGCCAGCGGTGTGCTTCTCGGGAAAGTAAAAATTTGCGGCATATCCCCCGGTCCAACATTCGTTCTCTTCACCGGCCTTCTGATCGGTCACCTTGGTTTTACTGTCAACAGGGAGGTTTCGGATTTCATCCGGGAATTCGGACTTATTCTCTTTATTTATTCTATCGGTATTCAGGTCGGTCCCGGTTTTTTCTCCTCTTTCAGAAAGGGAGGCATGCAGCTGAATCTGATGGCAGCAGGTGTGGTAATTATGGGTGTGGCTGTAACCATTTCATTGTATTACCTGCTCGGGGGAAGAATACCCATGCCGATGCTTGTGGGGATAATGTCTGGTGCAATAACAAATACACCGGGGCTCGGTGCTGCACAGGAAGCTCTCCTCCAGGCATATGAAGCCGGACAGATTGCCGAAGTTCCCCAGATTGCCCTGGGATATGCAGCAGCCTATCCCCTGGGTGTGATCGGAATAATCCTGTCAATAATACTGATAAGAGTGCTTTTCCGTGTCAATCTTGAAAATGAGGAAAAGAAACTGGAAGCAGAAAAGGAATCATCCTATGACAAGCTTGAAATATTCACTCTCAGACTGACCAACAAGTCTGTCAGCGGCAGGGAACTGCATGATATAAATAAACTGATCGGACGGAATTTCATCATTTCGCGTCTGAAACGTGATAATGTGTTTTCCGTGCCAAAAACCAATACGGTATTGCTTGAAGGTGATATAGTGCTTGTAGTAGCGGGAACTGCCGACGTTGAACCGATAACAGCCTTTTTGGGAGAGGCGGCTGATACCGACTGGAAGGTTTCCGAACCGGACCTGGAATCGCGGCGTATTATATTAAGCCGAAGTGAAATAAACGGAAAAACACTCGGATCACTCAGACTGCGTACCATATACGGTGTGAATGTCACCCGGGTCAACCGCTCAGGAGTTGACCTGCTTGGCTCTGCCGACCTGGTTCTTCAGGTAGGGGATTCCGTAACCGTGGTCGGTGAAGTTGAAGCACTCGAAAAAGTGGAGCAATTCCTGGGAAATACCCTGAAACGACTGAATGAACCTCATATATATACCATTTTTATCGGTATATTTTTTGGAATTATTTTCGGGAGCATCCCTTTTTATATTCCGGGAATTCCCATGCCGGTCAAACTGGGCCTGGCAGGCGGCCCCCTTATCGTATCAATCATTATCGGCCGCTGGGGATATAAATTCCGGCTGGTGACCTATACCACGCAGAGTGCAAACCTCATGCTGAGGGAAATCGGTATTACATTATTCCTTGCCAGCGTGGGAATTGCTTCCGGCGGACAATTTGCCGCAACGGTCTTTTCAATTGATGGCCTTATCTGGATTGGGGCAGGTTTTTTGATAACAACAATTCCACTGATTATAACGGGAATTATCAGCATGAAATTTGTCGGGCTTAATTATTTCTCGCTGGCAGGACTCATGGCGGGCAGCACAACAGATCCCCCCGCACTGGCATATGCCGGTTCCATTGCCGGCAATGACGAACCGGCAATATCCTATTCAACAGTCTATCCCATAACCATGTTCCTTCGTGTTTTCATGGCCCAGATCCTGATACTTTTATTTATATAAAACTGAATTTGGCAGCCGGATCATCAAATATCAAAAAGGTAAAACCAATTTCTCCCTCCTGCAGGAAGAAAATATACAATTCCGAAGCAGAAGCGGAAGAAATGATCCGGTACATAAAGGAAACCCGTTTTACAACCAACCTCCGGGTCTACAGATGTTCAATATGCGGATGCTGGCATATAACAAGCAGATCAGAATGATCTGTAAGGTACAGGCCTGCCTGTATGCTGAATCACCACTTATCTGTATACTGGTTCACCACTTACCTGTATGCTGATTCAGCAATGTCCTGATATTTTTTCATAATAAGCCCCCTCCTGGGCTTCAGGGTCTGGGAAAGCAAACCGTTTTCCACCGACCAGTCACCGGTGATATAAAAACTCTTCTTTATAATTTCAAAATCGGAAAGTGTCTTATTAACAATGGCCACTTCCCTGTTAAGCATTTCAACGACTTTCTTATTGCTTATCATTTTATCGTCATCATTATAGTCGTGCACTTCATTTTTCATACACCATTCCCGGACTTTCTTCATATCCGGAATGATTATGGCAGAGGCAAACTTCTGGTTTTCCCCAAAAACCAGACAGTTATCAATGAAGGTAGATTCGCGCAGCCTGTTCTCTATCATCTGTGGTGCTATGTATTTCCCGGATGAAAGTTTAAAGATCTCTTTTTTACGGTCGGTGATCATCAGGTATTTTTCGTCTTTCAGATAGCCTATGTCGCCCGTATGCAGCCAGCCTTCCCCGTCAATAATTTCACGTGTGCCCTTCTCATCCTTGTAATAGCCCTTCATCACATGAGGCCCCTTAACAAGTATTTCACCATCAAAGGCAATTTTTAGTTCCGTATCATCAAGAACTGTCCCGTTGGTACCAAGCTCATTGTCAGCCGGTGAATTAACAGTGATAACCGGAGATGTTTCAGTCATTCCGTAACCCTGGTAGAGATGAAGTCTGGCAGCTGTAAACAAACGAATTATATTGGGCCTTATTGCAGCTCCTCCCGATACCACCCACATTTCATGACCACCCAGATTGTTGCGCCATTTACTGTAAACAAGCCGGTCAGCCAGTTTATGCCTTAAACGGTAAATATATGCCTGTTTCCTGTTGTCATAGCTGTTTGCGAAATTCCATGCCCGCCTGTAAATAATTCTTTTTAACCCCTTCAGGTTTTTCCCTGCCTCCTCCAGCCTGGAATACATCATCTCAAGCACTCTTGGCACCGCACAGAATCCGTCGCTGTTACAGCTGGCCAGATCCCTGGCAATGGATGAAAGGCTTTCGGCATAATAAGTACTTATACCAAGCTGCTGAAATTCATAATTCATGGTCCTCTCATAAGTATGGCAGAGAGGAAGAAAGCTCAGCATCCTGTGCTGGGGACCGGCAGTCTGCCGGATTGCATGGCCGTTGGCATTAAAGGTAAGGTTCCGGTGAGTAAGCATAACCCCTTTCGGTTCACCGGTCGTTCCGGAAGTATAAATAATAGTTGCCACATCATCAGGCGAAACGTCCGCCTTATTCCTTTCTATCAGGGCATCATTCCTCATCCGGTTCTCCTTCCCGAGAGCAATCAGGTCGTCAAAGCTGAATCCTGAGCCCGAACCGTCAATTATCATCATTTCAGCCTGATGATCCATCCTGGCTACAACGGGAACCAGTCTGTTATACAGCGACATGTTACCAGCAACAACAAGTTTTGCATCACTGTGATTGAAAACATACAGGAATTCACTTTCGCTCAGGGTAGAGTACACGGGAACAAAAATCAGCCGCGCCAGGGTGCAGCCCATATCCAGAAAGTTCCATTCAGGACGGTTGTTACAGATCACAATGATTTTATCCCCTGGTCTGTATCCCCGCGACAAAAAACCGCTGGCAACATTCCATGATGCTTCAATATATTCATCTACACTTACCTTTATCCACTGACCACCGGAATATTTCGCGAAAATATCGTCTTTGGGGAATTTTTGTTTGAGAATGTCGAGATAATCAAAGGTGCGGGTTGGTGTCATAATATGTTTGATTAAAATGTAAAAATAAATATATTCCTGACAGTTTTGAATTTCTCAGGCTGCTATTCTGATCCGGGACTATTCAGTTTTACCGTTTCCCCCAACCGGCCTGTTTTCGTGCCGGTATTTTTTCAGACCTGATAAAAAGGCTCACGGCGAATATTTAATACAGTTTTCACTGATGTGTTTTTCCGCATAAAATAGTAGCTTTGATCTTTAATCTTCCGCCAGGAATACAATGAAACGACTAACGCTACTTCTCCTTTTATTCATCATCAGCGCCGGGGTCATTCAGGGGCAGGCAAGGAGAAGATCCGTCACCACAAATCCGAATTCCGGTTACGCTAATTTCAATGAGCTTGTTGCAGGATACGGTCTGGGCACTACAGCACTTCCAAACTCAGAATATTATTATGGGGGAATAAGCACACACGGATACCAGCTGAATATTTACGGACTCAATATTAACCGAAGTTTTTTTGCCGGACTCGGAGCGGGAGCCCTTTTCTTTGAGGGAGATCTTATGATTCCTCTCTTTCTCGACCTCAGACATTTCTGGAACAGCAAAATCATATCACCATATATCATGGGCGAAGGAGGCTTCCTTTTCAATCCCCGCAACATCGACAAAAAAACCCTGCTGATGATCAATGGAGGCGGAGGAATTCAGTTTAATATTTCAGATAAATTCTCCCTGAATGCCGGTCCGGGCCTCGGAATACAGATGGGTGTCGACGGAAGACGTTCATTCCTGTTCGCCAGATTTGGTCTGGGATTTAAATAGTCTCCCTCACAAGCTGATTGCAGGCTTAATTGAAGATCCTCGTTCCGAAAATAAATCTTTCCTTCCACCAGGCATCATCCAGGGATGTGATGGTTACGCCCCTGGAGGATGAAGTATGAATAAAGGAATTATTGCCCGTACAAATGCCGGAATGTGTAATAAAACGAGAAGTGTTGTAGGAACGGATAAAAAAAACCAGGTCCCCTTTTCTGAGTTTCCCTCTGTCAGTGATCAGCTTTCCGTATCTGGCCTGTTCTTCGGAATTATGGGGAAGACTGATACCATTCCCGGCAAATACTGCAACAAGCAGGCCGGAACAATCCATGCATTTCATACTCTTCCCGCCCATGCAATGTGGTACACCAAGATATTTCCGGGCAGTCCTGACTATCCCCTCAGGACTTGCCCTGCGGGTGTCCAGGTCCTTTTCAATGCCGGAATCCAGAAAAGCCTGCAGCCTCCGCCGGTCTGCCGAACTTTCAATATTGCTGAAGGAGGGTCCGGGATAGATCCTCCTGGAACAATGGCTGACAAGCAGCTGGGCAATGACAACAAGTATCAGTGCAACTACTGTTTTATACCGCGAAGCTGAATTCATCAGAACAGATCTGCTGTTAGACGGCATAAATATGGGAATTATTTTCAAAGGTATTTCATATGACCGGGGAAAAAGAGCTTACTGCATAATTAATTTGATATATTTATCATGTGTTAATGCCACAAGCAGAGCAGCTAAAAATTTAACTTAACTCCAAAAATCCGATAAAAATGAAAAGACTTTATTCCCTGAGTGTTATGATTGTTTTTCTGTCATTATGCTCCTTTTCCCAAATAATTGACAATGAAAATCTTGTCATAACCCATGGCCCCTATCTGCAGAACCTGGATGAATCCGGTGTCACAATCATATGGACAACAAACAAACCTGCAGTTCCGGGAATCAACCTTACTTATCCGGACGGCAAGACGCGTTTTGTACGCAACAGTCATGACGGTATTATTGACGGAGGCGGATTGTTGCACAAGGTAAGGGTCGAAGGACTTGAAGCCGGAACAACCTATCAGTACGGCATTAATTCGATTCAGATTCTTAAATACCAGGCCTACAAGATTTACTATGGCGATACAATTGACATGAAACCTGTAAGTTTCACCACACTCAACCCAAAGACAGAAAAGATAAATTTTACGGTTATAAATGATGTCCATGAATATTCAGGGAAACTGGCTTCATACATAAGGAACGGGAATCCATCCGCACAGGAATTCTTTATCTATAACGGCGACATGGTTAACTATGTGCAGTCTCCCGATCAGCTTTTCACAGGATTCATTGACACTACCGTAGCATATTTTGCCAAAACCAAAGCATTTTTCTATGCCCGTGGCAACCATGAAGCCAGGGGCTGTGCAGGAAGGGAATTCAAGAATTATTTCGACTTCAGGGGCAATAGTTTTTATTACAGTTTTGACCATGGTCCCGTCCATTTCGTCTTCCTCGACTGCGGTGAGGACAAGCCTGATGACAACCGGTATTACTACGGGCTCGCAGATTATGATTCCTACCGTCTTGAACAGCTGGAATGGCTTAAGAAGGAAGTGAAAAGTGATGCATTCAAAAAGGCAAAGTACAGGATTGTCATTGTACACATGCCAATACTGAATGAAAGCTCACGGGGACACGGCATGAAATTCCTGTCCGATAATTTTGACCCGGTCCTGAGAACAGCAAAGATCAACCTCATGCTTTCGGGCCATACCCACAGGAATTCCTTCCATGCCAAAGGTGAGGCAGGTCAGCAATATCCCGTACTGGTCAATTCCAACAATTCATTTGTTGAGGTTTATGTTGACAAGGAAAAAATCAGGGCAGTTGTCAGGGATGTAAACGGGGGACTGATAGCAGAATATGAGTTCAGGTAATAACGAAATACAATCCGGGTTCCTGCGTTATAGAAGCTGAACCGGTAAGGGTATTTCGTATGAAAAAGAAACGGAAAATAATATTATCCTTTTTTCTGATTGCTGTTTTATTCCTGTTTCTTTTTATCATCCTGATAATCTGCCGTGCTTCCCGGGATCTGCAGACAAGCGGGGAGCTCCGGAATTTCAAAAATGCCGAAGCCTCAAGAGTATTGTCTTCCGACGGACAATTGCTGGGGAAGTTCTACATTGAAAACCGTACGAATGTTAGCTGGGAACAACTTCCTGCTCACCTGGTAAACGCCCTTGTTGCCACCGAAGACGTGCGCTTCTTTGACCATGAAGGTGTCGATTCCCGAAGCCTTGTCAGGGTACTCTTTAAAACCGTGCTGCTGAACAGATCAGGATCCGGGGGAGGAAGTACAATAAGTCAGCAGCTGGCAAAAAATATGTTTGGAAGAAAACCCGGCGGAAGTTTCTCAATCCTTACCAACAAATACAGGGAAGTCATTCTTGCCGGAAGACTTGAAAAAACCTTTACTAAAAAAGAGATAATCACACTATACCTGAATACTGTTTCCTTCGGGGGAAACATTTTTGGCATAGATGCTGCAGCAGGAAGATATTTCAATAAAATAACCGAAACGCTCAGGATAGAGGAATCCGCAATGCTGATTGGTATGCTCAAGGCCACTACCCGTTACCATCCCGCTCTTAAGCCTGAAAATGCATTGTCAAGGAGAAATGTTGTCCTGAGACAGATGGAGAAATACAGCTATCTTGATTCTGCTGCTGCCGATTCACTCACAGCGCTGCCGTTAACGCTTGATTACAGAAAGGCTGAATCCGAAGGAAGAACCGATTATTTTCTTGTCAGGGTGAAGAAAGAGCTTGATGAGATACTGGACAATATAGCTGTATCATCAGGCAGGAGATGGTATCCGGAGAAAGACGGCCTTGTCATCACAACATCCCTGAACGATGACCTTCAGAGCTTCGCAGGAATATCCTTCGCCCAACATCTTACAGTTATGCAAAAACACCTGCGGGATCAGTACAATACTCCTGCCGGCAGGGCAAAACTCAATGAATTAACCGAAACGATACTGCGTGAGAAGAATCTTGGTTACAGGGCTGACAAAATCAACAGTCAGCTGATTTTCGACTGGAATGGGTCATATCCCGATTCCATTTCTGTGAGGGACAGTATTAAGCGGGCCCTGACCACGCTTCATGCCGGACTGCTGGCAATTGATCCGCAATCGGGAGCAATAATGGCATGGATTGGAGGAATAGACTTTATCACCCAGCCATTTGACCAGGTACTTGCCAGGAGGCAGCTTGGCTCGGTTTTCAAACCAATACTTTATGCTCTTGCCTTTGAGGAAGGCATGCATCCCTGTCAGTATCTTGACAATGATTCTCTTGTGCTCCCGGATTATCAGGACTGGAGACCGGAGAATTTTGATCGTACATACGGCGGGAAATATTCACTTGCCGGAGCCCTGTCCAGATCCATGAACATTCCCGCTTTCAACCTTTTCCGGGAGCTGGAATTCGAAAAACTCGATTCCCTGTGGAAAGAAATGGGATTTTCCTTCCCCCTGAAAAATACTCCGGCGCTTGCACTTGGGACAGCTGAAGCCAGTCTGGAAGAGACTGCCATAGCCTATTCGGTATTTGCAAACGGAGGATATAAAGTCAGGCCATGGTCAATAACATCCGTAATTGCACCGGATGGCAATATTATTTATCTCAGGAACAGGGAGGAAATATTCCCCAGGGTCCTGACCGAAAGATCCTGTCATCTGATAAACGCCGTTTTACAGAAAGCTGTAAGGGAAGGAACCGGAACATCCATGCAAACGGTATATGGCGTAAATTCCGCTTTTGCAGGGAAAACCGGAACATCCCAGAACTATGCCGATGCATGGTTTGCAGCTTACAACCCCGGGATAACCATAGTGGCAAGAACAGGTGCCTCACTGCCGTCCATACATTTCAACAGCCGGTACTACGGGACAGGCAGTGCCCTGGCCCTGCCGCTTGTAGCCCTGACGCTCAAAAAGACGGAATCCCATCCCGGAACAGCCTCCCGTTTCACTGAAGCGTTTCCTCCCCTGCCTCCCGAACTGCAGGGAGCCCTCGACTGCCCCGATTTTAAAGAGGATAATCTTTCTGACAAGCTGATAGATATTTTCAGGAAACAGAGAATTGACAGATACTATAATACTGAAAGGAAAAAAAGATTCTTCCCCGGAAGATTATTCAGAAGAAACAGACGGAACTGAATCAGGCCGCAAAGGAGATAAACCGGCACGGCAGCATGCCTATTCAGGGATATTATAGTTCTTTTTTGTTTCACAGTGTGCCAGGAATTCCTGTTCAAAAAGATCCCTGGTACTTATTATGTTATAAAACTGGTTCAGATATCTCATAATCTGCCGTTTACTGTTTTGAAACAAGAGTTTTTGCTTTTTAATCACTGTCCTGAATTCAGGTCTCAGCTCCCTGTAAAATTCAAATACTTCCCTGAATTCATCCTCCGTATAACACAAGCCTCTGAATATTCTGCGGCTGATCAGTACACTCTGTGTTTCTTTCGGCGGCATGCTTTTTATCTTCCAGGAAAAAACTATAGCGTTCAAAAATGTAACTGTCTTCAGCTGTATCATAATACACTATTTTAACAAGCCTCACTTTCAGACTCAGATCGGTTACCCGGTTGTAAAGCTTATAAACCATATATTCATCAATAAGGTATTCATCATTCTGACAGGGAGTGACAAGCTTAAGCTTCCCCTGTCCCCTGAATATCGTATTGACCACATCGTCTTTGCTGAAACTGATCATTAAAGGAGGAAAAATAAAAACAACAGGCCATGCAGTGATATTTTAAACATATTGAAAACTGTATTAATCAGATGAATGCTTTCTCAGAATTTATCATTAAACTTGTAAAATCCTGACTGGAATAAATCATTTATCCCTGCGTAAAATGAAACAGTTGAAAAACATACTTTGTTCAAAGATGAAGATCCGGACAAGATGTTTTCTGCTTCCTCTTTCCCTGGCTGCCGCATTATTCACTCTTTCCCCGGCATCAGGAATGAATTGTACTGAAAATGATACAGTTTCCATCAATGACGGTCCCTACATCCATTTTGAAGATGATGCCCTCAAAGTCAGATGGATAGAAAACAGCCGGCTGGTGGAAGAAAATCTCACAGCCCTCAATTTTGATAATATCAGGCAAAAATTCAATCTGTCAAACAACCTCAATGATCTTTATAACACCTTTCTGGTCTCTCCCGTATTCAGGCAGGATTACAGGAATATCGACAGTATAGCCCTGATAAGTGACGTTCACGGGCAATATGACATATATATCAACCTGCTGAAGAAAAATGGCATAATCGGTGAAAATCTGTGCTGGAAATTCGGAAAAGGCCATCTGGTTGTTCTCGGGGATGTTTTTGACAGGGGTGATAAGGTAACGGAAATATTCTGGCATCTTTTCGGACTGGAAAAACAGGCCAGGAAAAGCGGGGGCAGGGTTCATTTATTGCTTGGCAATCATGAAATGATGACCCTTGGCGGGACAACAGGCTATCTTCATGATAAATACGAAAAGGTTGAAAATATTACAGGTATGTATTACTGTAACCTGTACTCCGGAAATTCGGTTCTGGGAAGCTGGTTACACAGCAAACCGGTTATCGTATCCATTAACGACATTATTTTTGTTCATGCGGGATTATCAACGGAAGTCGTAAAACGGAAAATGAAAATCACGAAAATCAACCGTCTGTATTATGAAAAGATCATCGGAAAGAATTATTCCTCAATTGAACAGAACAAGGATCTCCTGCTTCTCAATGATGAAAACGGCCCGCTCTGGTACCGGGGATATTTTCTCGACAGGAGCTTTGAGGAAAGCAGAATCGATTCCATTCTTAACTTCTATAAAAAAAAGCATGTCGTTGTGGGCCATACCGTGACAAGAGAAATAGTGTCTCTCTTTGATAAAAAAATAATAGGCTGCGATGCAGGCATTATGTACTGCAAACCGGGTGAAATGCTTATCATTAAAAAGGGAGTGTTCCACAGGGGACTGAGCAACGGGGAAAGGATAAGACTATAAATAATTTTCTGATAAGTACTTAACCATAATTACTATTTTCTATGTCTGAGTTGAATCATTCTCCTTCAAGAAGGAAATTTATTCATACAGCTGCTGTTGCTGCTGTTGATGCACCCTTGATCATCAGATGTTCTTCGGGCGGAAGATCACCCAACGGCAGGTTGAATCATGCCTGTATCGGAATCGGTGGCATGGGATGGCATGACCTGAATAAATTCAGGGAGGATCCAAATGTGGAGATAGCTGCTGTCTGCGATGTTGATGCAGACAATCTGCAGAAAATCTCCGAAGTTCTCCCTGAACCGAAGGAGCCCTGCTCATTCCCCACGGCGATATGCCGGTCCCTCTGCCCGGGGAAAAATTTATCAGCTATCCCATAACGGAATTTGAGCCGGGCAATCACTATCACAGTTTCGTTGTTGCCTGTCTGGGTGGTCCGAAAACAGATATTTATACAGATGAAGGGCTGACCTTCTATGCCCCCCCGAAAAGAACAAACATCATTGCTGCCAGGGCAGCTCCAATCATTGGTCCCACAACCGGCACCCAGGAATATTTCCAGTCGCTGTTCCTCTTTCCGGGAACGGGCAGGATGAAATGCATTATCCTTGGACCAAGATCACGTGCCGGATTGATGGCATAGCCTGTCGGACCGCCGAGGGAGACTCCGACACCCATAACTACCAGTGCCACCGGCAATGCATTCAATGCACCGAGTCCTACATCAGGAACGGCCATATACAGAACAGCCAGTGCAAGTATATATGTCCCGATAATCTCGGTAATGAGATTATACCAGTAACCCCTGATATTTGGGATTGTGGCGAAGACTGCCAGTTTGGAATCTGCATCATCCGTAGCGTCAAAATGTTTCTTGTATGCCAGCCATGCAAGTGTTGAACCAAACATGGCCCCAAGTATCTGGGCAGCTATGTACAGTGGCATCAGCGAGGCGGAAAACTTTCCTGCAAGGACAAGTGCAAGCGTAACGGCAGGATTGAGATGAGCTCCGCTGACATCAGCTGCGATAAGCACTCCGGTAAACACTCCTATTGCCCATCCGGATGTTATCACAATCCAGCCGCTGTTTTGGCCTTTTGTCTTGTTTAATAATACGTTTGCAACAACCCCGCTTCCCAGGCAAAGGATCATGGCTGTTCCGAAAAATTCTGCAAAAAACTGGTTCATAATTATCTGTCTAAGTTAATAATGTTGATTTTTCGCGCTATTCTTGCAGATTCTGTCCGGTCGGGAGCAAATCCCTTCCTCCCTCTTCCTCTGCCCACGATTCAGCAGCCCGGACCGCTTTCCCCCATCCCTTAATCAGCTCTTCACGTTTTCCGCTGTTGATTCCCGGATAAAAAATCTGGTCAACCTGCCATTGCTGCCTGATCTCCTTCAGGTCATTCCAGTAACCCACGGCAAGTCCGGCAAGATATGCAGCTCCCAGAGCAGTCGTTTCAGTTATTTCCGGCCTTACCACATTCGCCTGCAGCAGATCGGCCTGGAACTGCATCAGATTATTGTTTACTGTTGCCCCGCCGTCAACCCTCAGCTCATAAATATCTATATCCGAATCTTTTTTCATTGCAAGAAGTACATCAAGAGTCTGATATGCTATACTGTCCAGGGCTGCCCGGGCAATATGCGCAGCTGTGGATCCGCGTGTCAGTCCGGTAATAGTACCACGTGCATGCTGATTCCAGTATGGTGCTCCAAGTCCGGCAAATGCCGGCACAAAATAAACACCTTCACTGCTGCTTACCTTTGCTGCAAGTTTTTCCACATCGGCAGATTTCCTGATAATACCCAGACTGTCGCGAAGCCACTGTACAACAGCACCCCCGATAAAAATACTTCCTTCCAGGGCATATATCGTCTCATTCCCGATCTTCCAGGCTATTGTTGTCAACAATCTGCTTTTCGATTCTATCGGCTTTTTACCTATGTTCATCATCATGAAACATCCGGTACCATAGGTATTTTTTACCATACCCGGTTCAATGCACATCTGTCCGAAAAGGGCTGCCTGCTGATCTCCCGCTATCCCGGCAACAGGGATTGTTGATGAAAACTGACCGCTTGTTTCACCATAAATCTCACTTGAGGATCTGACTTCCGGCAATACACCGACAGGTATATCCATCAGTTTCAGAAGATCATCATCCCAGCTGAGTGTATTGATGTTGAAAAGCATTGTTCTGGATGCGTTGGTAACATCAGTAACATGCAGTTTCCCCCTTGTAAGATTCCATATCAGCCAGGAATCAATCGTTCCGAATGCCAGCTCCCCCTTTGCTGCCATGTCACGTGCGCCTTCAACATTGTCAAGTATCCACTTCAGCTTGGTTGCGGAAAAGTAAGCATCAATGACAAGTCCGGTCTTCCGGCGTATCATCTCGCCATGACCTTCATTCTTCAGCTGGTCGCAATATCCGGAAGTCCTCCTGTCCTGCCAGACTATGGCTCTGTAAACAGCTTTGCCTGTTTTTCTGTTCCAGACAACTGTTGTTTCCCTCTGGTTTGTTATACCTATGGCAACAATATCTGTGCTTTCGAGTCCTGCCTTGGTGATAGCTTCCATTGCAACTCCTGCCTGTGCCGACCATATCTCCTCCGGATCATGTTCAACCTGCCCGGGACTGGGGAAATACTGTGTGAATTCTTTCTGTGCCGTTGCAACAGGCAATCCGTTATGATCAAAGACTATAGCCCTGGAACTTGTCGTTCCCTGATCAAATGCCAAAATGAATTTTTTCATCAGAAAAAATTACAAATAATTAATTAATAGTTGATTATACTCTTTTATCTGTTCCTGAACCCAGTTGTTGTCGCGTTTCAGTTCACGCGACATTATCGCAGCAACCTCCGGAGCAATATCTGAACTTGCCTTTGCATCAAGAAGCAGGGACCGGGTTCTCCTTGCCAGCATATCTTCAAGTTTCATTGGCATCTCATTATGGCATATCCAGACAATTTCAGCCCGGGTATACGGTAAACGGGGATCAAGCAGCTCTCCAAGCCCCGGATTCTCCTCAATCATTTTTTCTATTTCATCAGCCCCGGTACCATAAATTTTCAGTCTTCCGGATTTGAGCTTCAGATCGGGAGAACAAAAACTGTAATCACGTGTAATACATTCCCTCTTTTCCAGAATTCCTGCATTTATGGCCCTGTTTATTGTCTCTTCGGCCATCCGCCTGTAGGAAGTCCATTTCCCGCCAGTAATTGAAAGAAGCCCCGACCGGGAAAGAGTGATTTTATGCCTGCGCGACACTTCCCTGGTGGCTGCAGGATTATCCGGATCTGCTGCCAGTGGACGTAATCCGGCAAAAATGCAGAGAACATCACTGCGGAGAGGTTTTTTTACAAGATATTTTCCTGCGGTTCCAAGTATGAAGTCAATTTCTTCATCGAGAGCCCTGGGTTCATTGGTAACGATATCAAGGGGTGTGTCAGTAGTTCCGGCAACAACCCTGTCATACCAGGGAATGGCAAAAAGTACCCTGCCGTCGTCAGTTTTGGGTATCATTATTGCTGAATCACCCGGCAGGAAAGATTTATCCAGTACAAGATGCACACCCTGGCTTGGTCTGACGGTAGGCCTTGCCTCCGGATCATCCATCCGGTGTATTTCATCGGTAAAAACACCGGTGGCATTGATAACCAGCCTTGATCTTATATTGTAAATGTCACCGGAAGCTGTATCCACAGCCCTGACACCGGTTATTTTTCCATTTTCATCCTTCAGAAGTTCCCTTACTTCAAAATAATTAATGGCAGCTGCCCCGTTCCGTATACAATGGCGTGCCATTTCCACAGCCATTCTTGAATCATCGAACTGGCCGTCGTGATATACAATACCGCCTTTCAGCCCGCCGGGTTTCAGCAGCGGAAGGCGGTTCAGGGTTTTTTCAGGATTGATGAAATGTGATTTCCCAAGACTGAGTTTTCCCGACAGGAGATCATAAAATTTTAGTCCGACAGTGTACAGGAACACGTCCCACCAACTGTATGCAGGAATTATAAACTCCTGGTTCCCGGTAAGGTGAGCTGCATTTTTAAGCATCCGCCCCCTCTCATGGAGGGCTTCCGCCACAAGCAGTATATCACCCTGTGCAAGATATCTTACTCCGCCATGAACCAGTTTGGTACTGCGCGAAGAAGTACCCTTCGCAAAATCGGACTTCTCGAGAAGAATTGTCTTATAGCCCCGTGTTGCTGCATCAACTGCGATGCCCAAACCGGTAGCCCCTCCTCCGATCACCGTAATATCCCATAACAGATCTTTTTCCTGCTTTAATAAAGCAGTCTGCTCTTCGCGTTTCATCCTAAAAGAATTTCAAACAGGCAGGTGCTTGCATGACAACATTTTCAACAGGACCTTCAGGCATCCCTGTTTTTTTGTTGATTTTAAAAACAGCGATATTGTCGGATCTCTGATTCCCGACAAGAAGGAATTCTCCGGACGGATCTATAACAAAATTCCTGGGCCAGTCTCCTCCGCAGGTGGTGTGTCCGGCAAGATCCAGCGTTCCGTCATCAGCTACTTTATAGATCACTATCGAGTTTTCACCCCTGTTCGATCCATAGATATATTCTCCGTTTTTCCCTGCATGAGTATCACCGGGATAATTCTTTTCAGCAGAATTAAAGCCTCTCGTGGAAATAGTCTGCATAAGGGTCAGATTACCCTTATGGTCATTACTGAATGTCATCATCGTGGATCCTAGTTCATTGATGAGATACATCCTGGATGCATCGGCACTGAATGTAAAATGACGGGGACCTGAACCCTTCTCAACCGTTACAATACCATTTTCAACCTGGTTCAGCTTACCCGTTCCGGCATCAAATTCATATACCACAAAACGGTCCTGCCCGAGATCAGTTACAAAAATATGATTCCCGAGTGGGTCGCTCATCACCATGTGCGGATTTGAACGAAATGGCCTTTCTACCATATATCTGACTGTATCCGTCACCGTTTCGGGTATCCCCTGATCATTCAGTCTGACCACAGCTACTGAACCGCTTCCGTAATTCGCTAAAAAGAGATATCCCTTGTCGGGTGATATGGAAATATAACAAGGTCCGCCAAAGGGGACAACCATTTCACTTATTTTATCAAGCGTAGCATCATTGTCATTGTATCTCAGGGTAGTCAGACCGCCCCCGCGCTGATCAAGAAACATTCCGACCTCATTGGCAGCATACATGAGTTTATTCTCCGGAGAGTAACAGAAATATGAAGGATTGGGACCTGCGTCTGCCTGCGACAACAACTTAACAGATCCGCTCTTTTTATCCAGTTCATAAACGAACATACCCTTCTCTTCACCTTTTGCATATCCCCCTGCAAAAAATCTGGGGTTCTCCCCACAACCACTCGTTGTAAAACCAATCATTGCCAAAAATGATAACATTAATAATCTTGTTCTTTTCATCTGTCTATAATTTAATTTTAATGATTCGATAACTTGTCCCGGCTTATCGGGAGCCTGCTTCCATGAATTTAAAAACATACCCGGTGTGAACCGGGGATGGTCCTGTTTGTTAAGACTATATACTTAAAACCCCCAAATATACTTTAAATAAAAATCATATTTTGGAGAAATAACCGATTAAATTTTTATTTTCACAAGAAAAAAGATTTAAAAATGTATAAATATTCACCTGTTTCTGTTATTCCGTTTACTTTGCTTCTGTTAATGCCTGATCCTGCAGAACCGGACTGCCCTTGCATTAAATCTGCAACAGAATCGGGATCCGCCCTGCGTGAGCGTTACAGGAATGAGAGACGGATCGAGC
>CAZFVQ010000046.1:0-17912 GCA_964522415.1 uncultured Rikenellaceae bacterium
ATATGCTATGATTTTTTCACGGGCAAGATCAGCCGTTTCGGAATAATCTACCGGCCAGCCGTCATTTTTGCCCCCGATAAGCACCCATGCTCCTTTCAGGGCTCCCTTCATCTGCTCAAATTCCTCACGGTTCCTGGGTTCCAGAAGCACATGTCCCCTTTGAACGCCTTTTGTTCCCGAAGTATAGGAGGGAGTTGCGAAATGCAGGCTCATACCATTTTCCGAAAGCAGTCTGCCAAACCAGGGTCCCCTGTTGAAACCTACCGGAACAGAGCCGGCTTCATCCATAATAACTTCCATACCCCACTTCCGGAATTCTGAAGCACACCACTGGGCTGCATTTGTATAAGCGTCGGAACCGACAGGCCTGCCCCCGAATCTGTTTGTAATAACATCAAGATGATGCATGGTCCGGTTATCAGTCGTGCCAATTTCAATAATTCTGTCAATAACTTTCGATTGCTGTGAAGTTCCGCTTAAAACCAGCATTGAAAGCATCCAGAATAAAAAGAGTTTTTTGATCATTTTATCCAGTTTTAATTTTTCAGGTCACAATTTTAACAATAAAATCATAAGAATACTATTTAACACCGGCAATTATCCCCTGAAAACGCCATCCGAAACATATCAGTATAATAATCTCCGACAGGAATGCGAATAATCTCCGGCAGCCATGCGCATAATCTCCTGCAGGAAGTGACAAAAGCAATCACCATGACCGTCAATGCAAAGATCAGGGTTGTTCTGTCAGATTTCAGATCTTTATTATTTGGGTCAATATATTTTCAGGTTAATTATTTAAAACAAAGCTCTGTTATGTTCTTACATAAGCTTTTATTGTGGCACATTCAGTTTCTCCGGATTCCCCGTAAGGACGGATGGTGTATTCCCCCACTGCAGCCGGGACAATAAATACCTCGGCATAATGAACAATGAAGGGTTCAAAACGGCCTTCAGGACTTTCAACAATAATTTCACGGCCCTCGACAAGATCCAGGACATTCACCCCGTCGTTTGTATTGTGAATAACCTTTTTGGTGAACCAGTGCCTGCGTGTTTCAATAAATTCCCTCACATGCAATCCGGTTGATTCCTCTCTCCATCCTGTGCCTTCAGCAACCGTCCTGATACGGTTTATCAGATTGCTGCGGACATATTCAGTGTCCCTCTCCCATTGAATCACGTTCTTACCGTGTTCTATATTAATAGGTCTTGGTCTTCCGTCAGAATCAATCCGTCCCCAGTCCCACAGCTTGAAAGTGAAAATAAAGGTTGTTGAGCTTATCTCCAGTACCAGGCAGTTTTTCCCTGAACAGTGCACTGTTCCCCCGGGAATAAGAAAATGATCGTGTTTTTCTGCCGGCCATCTGTTGACATACCTGGAATCGTCAAAAGGCAGTTTCCCGTTTTGGGCATTCCGGAGATCATCAGTCATCTCGTCAGGACTGATCCCTTCCCTGAGACCCAGGTATACCGAAGCATCTTCGCCTGTATCAACAATGTAATAACTTTCATCCTGCGTATAATGCATGCCGAATTTTTCCTGAATGTATTCCGTCACGGGATGTACCTGAAGACTGAGATTTCCACCTTCCATGGTATCGAGATAATCGAACCTTATAGGGAATTCATCGCCAAAACGCCCGTAAACGGCTTCTCCCAGTAATTCAACGGGACGAAAATACACCAGGTTGGATGCGGGTGTCTCAAACAATCCTCTTCCGAAATCAAACATCAGACTGTTTTCTTCAACAATACAGTTAAAGCACCATGCATAGTTGGGAGGAGAAGGGTCAAGACCAAACTTTTCCTTCATCCATTGCCCCCCCCACAATCCCGGATCAAAAGTGGGGACAACACTGAAAGGAGTTGATACTGCCTTCGTCAGTGCCTTGTCATAGGTGCCGGCCGCTATCATCGCAGGTTCATTCATGTCGGTGCTGTCAAGAATGAAATCCCATTTGTCTTTAAGCTTTTTCTTGTGCCGGTCGCATACACGCCAGTCTACGAAAAAGCCCCGTTTATACTGTTGTTCAAAAAGTTCGTTCCTGTTATTGATACCAAGACCGTCCACCCTGCCGGATTTCATCCTCAGCTGTATTTCCCTGCGGGGCATATCGGCATAGATCAGCAGCGCCGGATTACTGACTGCAAGTGCGGCACCATATCCGAAAACAAGCACGGTCCCGCCGGTCAGGGAATCAATCCTGTTCCTGCATGCCTCCAGTTTTTCTGAACTGATAAAATCCTTCATGGTCAAACGGCTGACATATCCAAAAATCCGGTCGTCAGTCACATCCGGCCAGGTAATCCGGGAAATCTCTTCCGGCGGCAGAAAATAATCCCTGCTGGTAATTGTCAGAACAGGTTTCAGTCTGCCGGAAAACAAGTCCAGCAATTCTTCGAAAAGAACTCCCTGATAACAATCCACCACGATTATTTTTTTGCCGGAGATATTGCTTCCGGGCTGTGCGGAGAGTTCTCCGAATATCTCATTCCAACCCCCTGAATAGCCATTGCTGTATTCACTGACAGATACTGCGGGGTGTTGATTGAAATTGGGCGTTCCTGCTCTGTTTTCAACGGGGATGTCTTTCATGATGAGTAATTTTGGATCAATATAATTGCTTTCCCTGCAAATATTCCACTATTTTTTTGAAATAAAGTATTTATGTTGAAAAGCATTATCCGGCGTTATCATAATGCCCCGGAATCATAATACAGACCGCTTATATTGAAAAAAGACCGGCGCACTTTTACCGGTCTTTCTGATATTATGTGATTATCAATATCAATCCTTTATTTATTTTTCAGTATACTTTCCGTTATTGCCAGCCTTTCGGGAGTTAAACTCTCGAATCTCCAGATCACCACACCTGAGGATGGTGCCTTTAGTGCATTGATCAGTGAGGTTTGATAATCGCTGTCTGTATCACCTCTTCCCTCAATGGTTGGTACTACAGGAATCCTGCCGCCTACAACATTGACAATATCGGCAGTTACTTCGTTTATCCAGTATGCGGGACGCTGGCATAACCTGTCATATGTCATGGGAGAAATCATATCCAGACGCCCGGACAGGAGTGCGAAATCCTGGCCGGCTATTGATCTGACAGCACCGTTATAACTGTTGCTTGTATAAGGAACGGCATGTATGTTTGATTTCAGATCCGGAAATTCACTTCTCATCTCGGCAAGAATATATTCTACATTTTTATCAATGGTCAAACACTTGTAGTTTGTCCATTGTCTGAACAGGTTTGCCCTGATAAAACTGGCAATCTCAACTGTTTTCTCCTTAATGGCCTGAGCATTGCTTCCGTCAACATCTTCCTGAATAAGAAGAGTTCTTTCATTGATAAGTGCCAGGAACCTGTCGAGAAGGTTATTATTCGCTGCTGAATTGGTTATCCGGTCTGATGATGGCATACTGCTGGGATTATCCGTTGTGTGACCATACATGTCTGCAAATTTCTGAACACAAACATCACAAAAGCATGCGTTACGCAATGAATTGGGATTGGTATAGGAATATGTTCCTTCCCAGTAAACGAACTGTCTCATGAAATCCAGACTTATACCGGTAAAATCACATGCGCGCAGTGCAGGTTTCAGGGAATTAATCCTGTAATCTATATATTCCTGGTCATTGGGACAAACGAATCTAAGCCAGCTTCCTGACGGATGGGAATTGGGACTGTAAATTTCCCAGGCCCGCTCGCCGTCATCGCAGATACCCCAGCGGGGTTCACGGCCGAAATCGGCAATCTGAACCGGCGACAGATTATCATCATTGTAAAAGAAGGGTGCAATAAGCCACAGGTCTATTCCGCTGTTGCTGATAACATCGGCCACCCCGTCCCTGAGAACCTGATCGGGGAACATCAATAACTGGTTAATTCCGAGTTGCTGTGCCCATTCAACTCTTTCCTGCATCCACTCCGCATTTCCTCTTTCAAAAAACTTTGCCACAATGATTCTGTCCTCATCAGGGATGGCATACCCGCCTGCCATATACTGGGTTTTAATTCCGTTAATATACCAGTAGCCGTCCGTTCCGATGGAGATAACGCTGCCTTCAGCCCTGTATTCGGTTTTAACACCATCGAGATACCAGTAGCCGTCCGCTCCGATGGAGGGAACATTGGAGGCACCAGCCATATACAGGGTTTTCACCCCATCCAGATACCAGTAACCATCCGATCCGATGGTAACAACTGTTCCGGGTTTTCCCGGCTCCGGTTCACAAGATGTGACTGCCGTCATCATGAAGACAGCTAAGATACAGTAAAACATGTGTTTGTACATAGATAAATGAGAGTTTAATTAATAATGCATGACGTTAATACAAAAAGATGACATTATAAAATTATTTTCCCTTATAGTAAGCTTCCGGCTGGTTAAAAAAACTAAAAAACCGGCCTGAAAGACCGGTTTTCCTGTATTATCAAAAATTATGTATTGTCGTCGCCACTTAATTACTGTCTCCTCCTCCAAAATAAAAGTTCAGGCTGAATTTTGCAATTGTAGGTACAAGCCTCGGGAAAATATCGATTTTCTCATATTCTCCTCCTCCCCAATCTTGCTTATCTGAATACTTACCTCTCGATATAACGGAAGGAATACTCACCTCCGATACTGAAATTCTGGCTCAGAAAATATTCCACTCCGAAGCCCAGCTCAGCTCCAAACAGTTTGACCTTATCTATTTGTTCTGCAAAATGTTCTTCTTCAGTACCGTTATGTTTCATCTTACCACTGATCATTGGTTTGGTAGCGGCAAGATTGACATAAGCTTTCAGATCACCTGTCTCAACGGCAAAATATTTCACTCCTATTGAAGGCATAATCAGATTTACGTTTACCTTCATCTCATCTTTGTCTGTAATCCACTCGGATCCACTTTGATAATAATCTGTTTCCACCACCTTGGCACCTCCGGTAAGCAACTGAATACCTGCATAGGGAACAACATTCCCGATTTTATAGCCAAAAGTAGCTGAATTTGTAGCAATGCCGGGGGCCACACTGAAGGAAAACTGACTGAAACCATTCAGGGTTATTGCCATTACCAGCACGACGATTAAGAATAATCTTTTCATTTTAATTAGTTTTGGTTGTTAATTGAAATAATTTGTTTCACAAATAAAAGGACCTGTATTGCTTTTGCAGTACTAATACGAACAAGCCGGTAAAAATGTTACAAGCCCGTGCCCGCATCACTAAATGCCGGTTTCAGATATTCAAACGAAGTTTTTTTGGAGTATTGAAAGAATATATTCAATGTCAGCAAGATAAAGTCTGCTAAGTTTTCAGAGGCATCAGGCATATAAATTCCGGGACATATTCTGTTGATATCTTACGGCTTTATCGCTGGGGTATGTATATAATTGTTACTCCGGAACATAGCATCAGTGCCGGGTGTCCGCGCAATAAAAACAAGAGGAAAGAGTTAAAGTTATTATTTTTTTATCCCTTCCAGGTGAAGCATGAAGGCATATTCGAGAGCAGTTGTCTTCAGCCGTTCAAAACGGCCGGATGCACCGCCATGTCCGGCAACCATGTTTACATCCATGATGAGGATATTGTCATCCGTTTTCATTTCCCGCAGCCTGGCAACCCATTTTGCCGGCTCCCAGTACTGTACCTGTGAGTCCCAGTAACCTGTTGTAACAAGCATGTTGGGATAGGCCTGGTTCTTTACCTGATCATAGGGAGAATAGGAAAGCATGTAGTCATAGTATTCCTGTTTGCGTGGATCTCCCCACTCATCCCATTCGAATGTTGTGAGGGGAATACTTGCATCGATCATGGTGCTTACTATGTCAACAAAGGGCACCTGGGCTATTATACCGTTAAAAAGTTCCGGTTCCATGTTGGCAACGGCACCCATCAGAAGTCCCCCGGCACTTCCGCCCATGGCATACAGATGCCGGGCTGAAGTATATTTTTCATTTATCAGAAAACGGGCACAATCGGCAAAGTCGGTGAATGTATTTTTCTTTTTCAGCAGCTTGCCGTCCTCATACCACTGCCGGCCCATTTCACTGCCTCCCCTGATATGGGCTATGGCATAAACAAAACCCCTGTCAAGGAGACTGATGATATTTGAACGGAATGAAGGATTTGATGAGATGCCGTATGATCCGTAGGCATAAAGCAGCAAAGGAGCATTGCCGTCGCGGCTGAATCCCCTGCGGTAAACAAGCGACAGCGGCACCTGCGTTCCGTCGCAGGCCGTGGCCCAGAGCCGTTTCGACTCATAATTGTCCTTGTCAAAGCCTCCAAGGATTTCGTCCTCTTTGAGAAGTGTCCTGGTACGGACAGACATATCATAATCATATACGGAATTAGGTGTGGTAAGTGATGAATAGCTGTATCTCAGCAGGGTAGTATTGGGATTGGGATTGATATTTATTGCTGCAGTATAGGTCTCTTCCCCGAAGTCGGGATAATGCCCGGAATTGTCTTTCAAATCAATGATCCGCAGTTTAGGAAGACCTTTGATTCGTTCGTTAACAACAAGGTAGTCATCAAAAATCTCAAAATCTTCCAGAAGAATATCCGGACGGTGCGGAATAATCTCTTTCCAGTAAATCATGCCGGTCCTGTTCACGGGACATGTCATCAGCTTAAAATTCCTTGCTTCGCCGGAATTGGTCCGGATATAGAATTTATTGCCCAGATGATCAACCGAATACAGATGATCTTCACCACGAGGCTCAAATAACACGGCATCTTTTCCCGGATCGGCCGCATCTACAAGACGCACCTCGGTGGCAAGAGTATGCGATGAAACGATAATAATATATTTTTTGCTCTTGCTTTTGCCAAGATGAACGGAAAAAGTCTCATCTTCCTCATGGAAAATAATTCTGTCTTCTGAAACCGGAGTACCCAGCCGATGCATCATTACCGTAGCCGCCCGGAGTGTTTCCGGATCCTTGCTGACATAAAGGAATGTTTTACTGTCACCGGCCCAAACGGCAACTCCGGTGGTATTGTGAATAATGTCGGAAAGCAGTTCTCCGCTGTTGAGATCTTTGATCTGCAGACTGTATTGCCTGCGGCTGACATGGTCGGTCCCAAATGCAAGAAGCCTGTTGTCAGGTGAGACTGTTGTTCCGGCGATCCCCGTATAATCATGTCCCTCCGCAAGAAGATTCACGTCAAGCATTACCGCGGGTGAGTCTGAACCGGCTTTTTGCCTGTAATACACTGCATATTCCTTCCCGGAAAAATATTTTGTGTGATAATAATAACCGTTGTCAAGGTATGGAACTGTTTCATCATCTTCCCGGATACGTTCCTTTAGTTCACTGAAAAGTTTTTCCTGAAGGGACCCGGTATGTTTCATGACGGCTCCGGCGTAGTCATTCTCGGCATTGAGCCAGGCAAGTACCCTGGCAGTCTCCTCATCAGCTGTCCCGGCATTTTTCTGATCATCGCTGAGACGCATCCAGAAATAATTGTCAACACGCTCGTTTCCGTTGCTTTCAACAATATAAGGGATTTTTTCAGCCACCGGAGCCTGTGGCTTTTTCCCGCATGAGAACATAATCATAATCAGGGTCACATTAAGAAGACAAATAGCTTTTTTCATGAATATAAGCATTTTATCAGTAGTGTTTGTTTATTGATATTCTGAATGCAATATAAAAAACGTTCCCGACATAAAAATACTGATAGAAAAGTACCCGGCGGGATTATCCGCTCAGTGTATCTTTTGGCGGTGTAACAGCTGCAATATACCTTTGCTGAAGAATTAAAACAAGGCTTTATGGTATTACGCAAAATCATTGAAAACGTCAGAACTTATGTTGTGACATCATTCGGTCTGCTGTTATTGGCGATAGCATGGACAGCCTTTCTCCTGCCGCATCAAATATCGGGCAGCGGCGTTACCGGCATTGGAGCCATTGTCTTCTATGCCACCGGTATACCAATGGGCTACACCTATTTTGCAATAAACGTTGTACTGATGGTTATAGCCCTGAAGATCCTGGGAACAGGTTTCGGCATTAAAACCATTTATTCAGTAATACTGTCGTCTGTTCTGCTAACCTTATTGCAGCCGCTCATCCCCGCACCCGTGGTTCAGGAAAAGTTCATGTCGGCCATCATCGGAGGAATGCTGTGCGGAGCCGGTCTGGGCATAGTATTTACCCAGGGTGGCAGCACGGGAGGAACGGATATAATCGCCCTGATAGTAAACAAATACAGGAATATAAGCCCGGGCAAGGTCATACTGATTTGTGATGTATTCATTATCAGTTCCTCATATGTTGTGCTGACGCATCTTGAATCTGCACAGAGAGTGGAAACCATGGTGTACGGTTTTGTAACCATGGCGATACAGGCCTATACTCTTGACGCAATTCTGTCGGGAAACAAACAGTCTGTTCAGATATTTATTTTTTCCAGGCATTTTGACAGCATAGCCGACCAGATAACTGAAAGTATGCGCAGGGGTGTAACAGTAATCGACGGCACCGGCTGGTACACAAAGGAAAATCAGAAAGTTATAATAACCATGGTTAGAAAGAATGAAATAAGTGATGTATACAGGATAATAAAAAGTATTGACAAGACAGCTTTTCTTACAGTAGCCAATGTTATGGGAGTCTATGGAAAAGGATTTGAAGAACTGAAGAGATAATAGAGGGTATTATTTAATATATTGCGGGAATTTCAAAATGATTCTATGAAACCTTCATGATACAAAAACACAAAAGGATATGAAAAAAGCAGTTTTAATACCCTTATTGTTACTGGCAGCAACAAGCTTCCTGTTATCCCAGGAGGCTACAAGATGGAGAGGGCCCAATGCTGAAGGTATTTATCCCGGCAGGGGATTGCTTAAGAGCTGGCCCGAAAACGGTCCTGAAATGCTGTGGTCATTTGAACAGCTCGGAGAGGGTTATGCTTCACCTTCATTTTACGGAGGTTATATATATATACCGACAATGATTGACGGGGAAGGTTATATGTTCAAGCTAAGCATGTCGGGAAAAGAGATATGGAGAGTGAAATACGGCAGTGAATTCACCCGGCAGTACCAGGGAACCAGGTCGTCGGCTACCATTGCCGGAAATCTGCTCTATATGCTCAGCGGCAACGGGAAGCTGGTATGCATGAATACCGGGGACGGATCAGTCAGATGGAGCAAGGAGCTGACAGGGGATTTTGACGGTGTGATAAACCGTTATGGTTATAATGAAACGATTCTTGTTGATGGTGACAGGCTGTACACTACTCCCGGCGGCAGGAAAAACAACGTTGTTGCACTGAACCGTTTTACCGGCGATCTTATATGGACATGTCCGGGCAAGAGTGAGAAAGCGGCTTACTGCACACCAGCCATGGTAAAACTTCCTTCACGCACCCTGCTGATCACACATACCGAATCACATATACTGGGCATTGACATCAGAAACGGAAATCTTCTGTGGTCATATCCCTGGGCAAATCAACGGCTGGAACATCAGAACACCCCCCTTTACAAGGACGGATTACTTTTTTGTCTGAGCGGCTACGGCATGGGGGCAGTAATGCTCAGACTAAGCCCTGATGGCAGCTCGGTAAGCAGGCAGTGGTTCAGTCAGTCCTTCGACTGCCGCATGGGTGCCGCCGTCCTGATAAACGGCTATCTGTACGGTTCGGGACACAACGACCCTTCATGGCAATGTTACAACTGGACCACGGGAGAAAAGATGTATTCTTCAAGATCTTTGTTCATGGGAGCGGTGATATCTGCTGACGGACTATTGTACTGCTGCAGTGAAAAGGGTGAAACAGCCCTCGTGAAACCCGATCCCTCCGGTTTTAATATTATCAGCAAGATGACCATACGGCGGGGTAGCGGACCACACTGGGCACATCCGGTCATCCATGAGGGAATTTTGTACCTGCCAAGGGGAAAAGCACTTATTGCCTACAATATCAGCCAGAAATAAATTCTCTGTCCTTAAATCCGTTTACTTCAAATCTGTACGGCATTCGGCACGTGCAAATATTCCGTAGACCGATTTTTCAAAATCAACGGCAGCCACCTTGTACTCCGGAGTAAGGGTATACTCATCCCCTATTCCGCTGGTCAGGAAATTTATTCCTGCCTCAGGGAAATGGAATGTGCTGTAAATCACACCGGGTTTAACCACATCCGTCACTTCCACCTTCATGGTGGTGATTCCCCGTGCAGAGAATATCCGGGCAAAATCACCGCTTACCAGTCCTTTTACACTGGCATCATGCGGGTTTACGAACAGCAGGTCTTCCGTGACTATTTCGCTGTTGGGCGTGCGCCGCGTCATTGTGCCGCTGTTATAATGCTCAAGCAGTCTGCCCGTGGTCAGAATATAGGGATGATCCGCAGAGTGTTCAATGAGTTCCGGGGAATTCTCATAATCCCAGGAATGGAATTTCCCCTTCCCCCGCCTGAATGTTCCCACATGCATTATCCTGGTGTCTGTACCATCTTCAAGAACCGGCCACTGCTTGCCGTTTTTCCCAAGCTCCTCCCATTTAACACCCCTGAAAAATGGCACTATTCCTGCAATCTCCTTCAGGACACATGCAGCGCTGTATTCCTCCTGCGGATAACCCATACAGTTCATCATTTCAACCACTATCCGGCCGTCAGGACGGGTCCCTTTAAGCGGATCCACCACCTTCCGGACCTTCTGTATCCTTCTTTCTCCGTTTGTAAAAGTGCCTTCCTTCTCCAGGAAGGATGAAGCGGGAAAGATCACATCGGCAATACGGGCTGTTTCAGACATGAATATTTCCTGGACAACCAGGAACTCCAGACCCTGTAATGAACTTCTTACATGACAAGTATTGGGATCTGTCTGCAATATGTCCTCACCCATGATCCATAATGCCTTAAGCTCACCAGTTGCTGCAGCGGCGAACATTTCCGGAATACGCAGTCCGGGTTTCGACGGATGTTCAACTCCGTAATAGGAAGTGTAGAGTGCGATATTTTCCGGATTGGTAACATCAAGATAGCCGGCTCCCTGGTGTGGCTGAATTCCCATGTCGGCGGCACCCTGTACGTTGTTCTGGCCCCGCAGCGGATTGACACCCGTACCCGGTCTGCCAATGTTCCCCGTCATCATGGCAATATTTGAAATAAGTGTTATTGCCTTGGTTGCCTGCCAGTGCTCTGTCACTCCCAGTCCGTGAAATTCCATGGCAGCAGAAGCCGATCCGTAATCAATGGCCGCAGCTCTCACCTGTTCCCTGTCAACGCCGCATATCCTCTCCTGCTCATCAACATCCAGAGCTTCAAGGTGATCTTTAAAATCCTCCCAGCCTTCGGTGCGGGAATCAATAAAATCCTCATCAACAAGCCCTTCCTTCAGCAGGTAATAAGCAAAAAGATTCAGCACCGCAACATTCGTTCCCGGATTAATTTGAAGGTGATGCTTTGCGACCCTGGCCAGTCCTATCCTGAGCGGATCGATGACGATCAGCGGAACACCTGATTCGGTAACGGACTTGATCCGGGCACCGGTCACAGGATGAGCATCAACCGGATTGGCTCCGATAACCAGCATGCATCCGGTCCTGTACATATCATCAATGGAATTGGTGGCCGCCCCGGCACCAAAGGCCCACTGCATGCCCATTGCCGTCGGGGCATGGCAAACCCTTGCACAGCCGTCAATATTGTTTGTTCCGATAACTATCCTGAAAAATTTCTGCATCAGATAGTTTTCCTCATTTGTACACCTGGCTGATGAAATTCCTGCAAGGGCATCAGGACCGTATTTATCCCTGATTTCCCGGAATCTTTTTGCAGTAAACTCATAGGCTTCATCCCATGATACCTCCTTCAGAATACCGTTTTTCCTGACTATCGGGGAGCGGAGCCTGTCGGGATGATTGTAAAATTCAAATGCATATCTCCCTTTCAGACAGGTATGTCCCCTGTTTGTAACTGTATCAGGAGAACCCTGAATACCTCTTACAACACCGTCAATCACTTTTACATCCAGGTTACAGCCCACTCCGCAATAGGTACAGGTGGTACGGACTGTCTTATCTGCTGCAAGAGTCTTGACAGAATAACGGTCTGACAGTGCATTGGTCGGACAGGTCTGCACACAGGCTCCGCAGGAAACGCAGGTAGATTCAATGAATGACCTGTCAAAATCCTTTATGATACGGCTCCTGTCAGCCCTTCCGTGGATCCACAGCACGCGTTCGGTCTGCAGTTCATCACAGGCCCTTACACAACGGTAGCATTTAATACATTCCGTGAAATCTGACCATACATAGGGCCGGCTCCTGTCTTTCTCATATTCACTTATCTTCCGCGGGTAACGTACTGCAGTGGATCCGCTTGTTGCTACCACAGACTGAAATTCCGTGGGAAGCATGCCGGCTTCAGGCATAAGCCTCTCAGCAGGATATTCCGATAATACCAGTTCAAGTATGTTTTTCCTGAGACGCCTGATCCTGTCCGTGGAAGGATAGATATAATATCCCGGCATCACCGGTGTATGACAGGATGCCATGACTTTTGCCGGACCGTTTTCCTGAAGGGCCACGTCAACCGAACATATCCTGCACGAACCGTAGTTTTCAAGGTTATCCGCCTGACACAGGGTCGGAATCATTTCACGTCCGAGATTCCTGCGCACATATTCAAGAATGGTCTCTCCCGCCCCGATTGCATAGGGCTTATTGTCTATATATGCTGTCTTTTCCATGGCTATGATTCCTTTGTTGCTGTAAAGTAGTCTTTCAGTTCTTCTTCAAAATACTGCAGCGCATTCCTGACAGGCAGTGGCAGGCCACTGCCAAGTGCGCAGAGAGATCCCAGCTCCATGGCCTCCAGCAGATCGTCAAAAAGCTGACGGTCAATAATCCTCCCGTGTTCCGCTGCGCCGGAAACCAGTTCATGTCCCCGCGCCGAACCCAGCCTGCACGGAAAGCACTTGCCACAGGATTCCTTTCTGGTAAATTCAAAGAGATGCTCAATCAGTTTAATTACCGGAAAATCATCAGGTACCGACACCACTCCCGCATGTCCGAGCAGAAAGCCTTCCCCGGCAAAGGATTCAAAATCAAGTGTCAGATCATCGATCCGTGATGCCGGTACCAGTCCGCCAAGAGGACCGCCTATCTGGAAAGCCTTTACCGGATAGCGTGTTCCTCCGCCCATTTCATCAATAACAGTTTTAAGTGGTGTTCCCATCTTCACCTCCAGCAGTCCGGGCATGTTAAAAGCACCATCAAGAGACACCAGCTTTGTGCCGGGTGATTTTTCCGTTCCCATTGCCGCCCAGGCAGCTCCCCCTTTTTCAAGTATTGAGCGGACATTGGCGAAAGTTTCCACATTGCTCAGAACAGTCGGCCTGCCAAAGAGTCCGTAAACTGCGGGAAAAGGCGGACGGGTACGAACCTCTGCCCTCAATCCCTCGATAGAGTTGAGCAGTGAGGTCTCCTCACCGCATATATATGCTCCCGATCCCTGAACAACATGGAAGCGGAAAAGATCCTTGTCATTATTCTCTTCACCGGCTGCTATTCCCATCTCTTCGAGTGTCCGGATTGCCTCCCTTAGCCTTTTTATCGCCAGGGGATATTCCCCCCGGATATAAACCACCCCGGTGCCGGCTCCGATGATTCTGCCCGTGGCCAGCATGCCAAAGAGCACTGAATGCGGACGCTCCTCAAGAAGCCATTTGTCGGAAAAGGCTCCCGGATCACCTTCATCGCCATTGCAGACAACATACTTCATGTCGGCCGTAGCCGCATCCCGGGCGGAACGCACCTTGACATGAAACGGAAATCCTGCCCCGCCGCGGCCACGAAGTCCGGAAACCTGAAGTTCCCTGAGGGCAGCTTCAATATTTTTTCCCAAAGCTGCCATTGTGGAATAATACTCCCTCAGATCACCGGCGGGTATAATCAGTGCAGGTTGTTCAGCATTGGTATATACTTCCGGAGTTTCCCTGCCCCCTCCGCATTTGCAGTAATGGATTTCGTTACCGGCAAGCCAGGCATCATTGGAATGACAATGCCCCAGACAGGTCATCGTGCCAATCTCATGCGGCTGGTATGTTTCAAGCAGTTCCTGCATGACTTCTTCCGTCCTGCCGGATGCAAGACAGGCAGTTCCGTTACATACGAAAACTTTTTTGCCCTGATGTCCGGGCTGAAGGAAATCATAGAAAGAACCTGCACTCAGAACGGCGGCATTTCCCGTCATGAACCCTCGGGCAACCGAGATCAGATTCGCTTCCCTCAGATCATCAGCACTGAGGGCTGCATCCGAGATTTTTTCATACATGCTGTCGGTAAGGCCTTGTCTCAATGAGAGACCTCTCAGATTCCTGGACATAAGGTTTTAATTTTTTTCAATATATTAACTTTCCTTACGCTTTGAAAAAATTATGAGAATTATCATGTATGCTGCTGATAAATTATATTAAAATATATTATGACCTTTTTATCTTTTATATATAATTATTATTTACCTTTGCTTTATTCAACATTAAAAAAACCACCATGATTATTTCAGGCAACACAGGTATAGGAGAAGTGGTACGGCAGAATTTCAGGACATCGCAGCTGGAGGATTTTGAGCGGGATCTGCACAGGCACGTTCACCTGGAAACAGGCACGTTCACCTGGAAACAGGCACGTTCACCTGGAAACAATATTCTTTCCCCTGAAGCAATCGGACTGGAAAAGGAATTAAACGAATTAAAAAATAAATAAATCAAATAAAAATTTCACTCATGAAGCCAAGACTGGATTATGCAAAAACTGCTCCAGGAGCCCTGAGGGGGATGCTGGAACTGGAAAAATATGTTCATGGCTCGGGTCTTGAAAGGTCGCTGTATGAGCTTATAAAGACGAGGGCATCACAAATCAACGGCTGTGCCTACTGTCTTGACATGCACACAAAAGATGCACGGAAGGCCGGGGAGAGTGAGCAACGCCTTTTTGCACTGTCCGCCTGGCGTGAAACACCTTTCTACACCAAACGTGAAAGGGCTGCCCTGGCCTGGACGGAAGCTCTTACACTGATTTCGGAAAATGATGTGTCCGATTCCCTGTACAAAGCTACCCTGGAATATTTCAGCGAAGAAGAAATTGTAGCCCTTTCCATGGCAATCATCGCCATTAACGGATGGAACCGTCTGGCGATCAGTTTCAGAACACCTCCCGGAAGTTACGAGTCCTGATAATCTGATCCTTACCCTCTGATCACCCGATCATCCGGTTTTACCAGACCGGATAAAACAGCTTTTTACATTTCCCCGGCTTGCCGGAAGATTGGTTCCGGGCATTCTCCGGCGGATATAACCAATTGTCCGGCTTCAGAAGAATGCCCTAAAAATTTGATAAGTTCCATCTTTGTGATATTTTTGTCAATCACTTCTGGTTTTTTCCAATTCAGGAGATTTAATTTGCTATTACATACAAATTACATGTTTTCCATTTAATATTTTAAATTTCAAATTTTAAACAAAAATACTATGAAACGTCGGGAAGTAATAAAAACCCTGTCAGCCATTCCGGTAGCAGGAGGTTTAATGTCTCTGGATCCATTAATGGCATCAGCCACACAAAAACGAACTGCAAAAGAAGCAGGTCTCCTTGCCAATGCTGCAGAAGGAGCTCTGGTCCCCGGACCCCAGGTATTCCAGTCCATAGGTGTTGAACCTTTAATAAACTGCATGGGAACCTTCACAGCAATCGGAGGCTCCGTTCCATTGCCAGAAGTGCGAAAGGCAATAGAATACGCCGCCCTCAACTATGTATATATTGATGAACTGGCAATGGCTGTGGGGAAAAGGCTTGCAGAAATTACGGGAGCTGAATGGGGAATGGTATCCTCAGGCTGTGCGGCAGGAATGAAACATGTTACTGTAGCCTGTATTACCGGTGGTGATCCGGAAAAACTTGTAAGAGTACCCGATCTTACGGGATTTGACAAAACAGAGGTCATCATTCCGCGGTATTCGAGGAATCAGTATGATGCTGCAATCAGAAATGCAGGCGTAACAATGATAGAGGTTCAGAGCATGGAAGAACTGAAAAAGGCAATCAGTCCGCGTACTGCAATGGTTTATCTTTTTGCGGCACCAAGGGATTACAGTGAAGGGCCCCTGTCAATCGATAATATTTCAGCACTCCTGAAAAACACAGGTATTCCCATTCTTGTTGATGCAGCAGCAGAGGTTCTTACCGTTCCGAACATTCATCTGGAACGAGGTGCAACCATTGTTGCATACAGTGGAGGAAAAGCCATAAGGGGTCCACAGGGTGCAGGACTTCTCCTCGGCAACAAGGATATTCTTTTTTCAACATGGCAGGCCAGTTCTCCGCATCACGGTCCGGGAAGGGACAACAAGATAGGAAGGGAGGAGCATATTGGCATGCTTGCAGCTGTTGAAACATGGGTTAAAACAAATCATCCTGAAAAGGAAAAAACATGGATCTCATGGCTTGAACATATTTCAAAGAAAGTAAGTACCATAAAAGGAGTAAGCACAAGAATTATGGAACCCCAGGGCGTGGATAACCGTACCGCACGGCTTACCATAAGCTGGAAAGCGGATGAACTGAACATAAGCGGCCAGGAAGTATCCAGGGAACTTGTTGAAAACAGGCCCAGGATTGTATTGGGCGGCGGCCGCTCAAATCCGATGGACGGAACAACATCAATATCCATAAGTGCACATATGATGCAGCCGGGAGACGAAAAAACCGTAGCCGACAGGATCCACAGCATATTGTCCAGGAAGCATGAGAAAAAGACTATTGTCATTGAACCGCCGGCTGCCGATCTTTCCGGACAGTGGGATGTCAGTATTGAGTTTTATTCAGGCAGGGGGGAACACAGGCTGTATCTTGGGAAACAGGAAGGAAATGATATAAAAGGAACACACAAAAGCACTTTCTCAATGCTTGATATATCCGGAAGGGTTGAAGGTAAAAATGTAAAACTCCAGAGCTATTACAGGGAAAATGCCCAGTCAATACCATATATCTTCGACGGAAATATCGAGGGAGATACATTTTCGGGAGTGTTATACCTTGGCGAGTACCGTTCCGCGAATTTCACTGCAAAAAGAGCGGAAACAGGCAGACGTCCCATGATGCCCATCACAGTACCCACCCACGGGGGAAAGAAAAGCGATTCATGGTGATAAACGCAACGGATAATTGATATAACCAACAGGCAATTGATATAACAGCAACCGGTATCAATAAATAATCGGTATTAAGTGAAATCCCTGCATGAAATAATTGCCGGTTCCGGAGAGGAATACATTTCCGGTACCTTGAATGAAAAAGATATTCCCGCCGATCCTCTCAAGCTTTTTGAGAAATGGCTGGAAGAGGCTGTGGAAAGGAAAACCGGTCTGCCCAATGCAATGCATCTCTCAACAGCGGGAGCAGAGGGCAGACCATCGGGAAGAATAGTATTGCTCAAGGATTTCGATAAAAGGGGATTTGTTTTTTATACCAATACTGACAGCAGAAAGGGATGTGAGCTGAAGGCAAACAATAATGCGGCGCTGACTTTTTTCTGGAATGAATTATTCCGCCAGGTCAGGCTTGAAGGCAGGGTCTTTGAATTGCCTTCCGAAGAATCAGATTCATATTTTGCCATCCGGCCGCGTGAAAGTAAAATCAGTGCACTGGCTTCAAATCAAAGCAGGGTTCTGAAAAACAGGGAAACTCTTGAAGAAAGGGTAAGGGAACTGGAAAACAGCCTGAAAGATAAAGTTGTTGAAAGACCTGCCAACTGGGGCGGTTATTACTTATCCCCTTCATACATTGAATTCTGGCAGGGAAGAACTCATCGCCTGCATGACAGAATCGTGTACAGCAGAGAAGACATTAAGGGCAAATGGAATATTATGCGATTGTATCCCTAG
>CAZFVQ010000047.1:0-16213 GCA_964522415.1 uncultured Rikenellaceae bacterium
TCCGCACTGAGGGCGGTTCCGCCAGAGCTTGCTATCAGCGGAAGTAAAGCCCGCAAGGGCGGGGCCAAATTGCGTTTAGCGATATGTTCGGGCACGTTTTGATTCGATATCCGGCTAAAGCTGATTAGTTGTATGAAAATACGAAGCAATTTGGCTTAGCGCGGCACCGTGTATTGTTCATATAATCAGATTTTTAGGTCTAAATTTAATGTAGACAATTCCTATTCCGACATAAATCAGTACAAAAATCCACCATGAAAAATATTGTCCTGTTGTAAATTTTCCGCCAATCATTGAGTATTGTCCAATTAATCGGTAAATCCAGTCAAAAAGAAATAACAGGTATAATACCATTACTAAAATCCAACCTACTCTTGAATTTCTAATTGTCTGATATGTAAAAATGACAATTGGAATTAAATAAACATATAAATACTTGATTTTAAAAGAACTGCATTCATTTAAATTTCTCCATTCTCCAATAAACATCAGAATAAAAAGAGTCAAAGGAACAAAATATAACAATCGTATCAATAATGCTTTTATTTTCGGTTTCATGGTTTTATATCAATTGGTGTTCCTATTTTAATAACTTCACATAATTCATCGATCTCTTTATTTGTCAATGCGATACAACCAGCCGTCCAGTCCATTAATAAATGAGCTTTCCCAATCCAACCAAGTCCATTTTTTAGTCCGTGTATTTTAATCTGTCCACCTGGTTTTTTACCAAATTTCTCTGCTTGTTCAATATCATGTCTATCCGGATATGAAATTCCCAGATTCTTATAGTATCCACTGTTTGGATTTTTGTCATTTATAACATATTGTCCTTCGGGCGTTTTTTTGTCACCTTCAAATTCCTTATCTCCTTTGGAATTTCGTCCAAGTGAAATCTTATAGGTTTTAATCAATTTGTCATTGGAATATAAGTTCATTCTTCGTTTTCCTTTCTCAACAACAATCTTGTCAATTGTTACAGATTTATCGAGTGGTTTATCTGCTTGCGAATAAGCAAAAAATCCAATTACGGTTATTGTTAAAATCAGTATGAAAATCAATTTACGTTGCATTGTCTCGTAGCGATCTTTTTACATGGTGCACAACGGGCCCGGGATTGACGCCGTGAAGCCCGATGGCAGTACTTTTTAGTTCGTTAATTTTGTTTGATATCTTTCCAATTTGTTCCATATTCCATAAAAAGTGTCATTTCCAATTTTATCAGAAAATGAAGTGTTTATTATCAAAATTCGTCCAATATTATTTTTAGGGTCAAAAAACATCATAGAACCAACTCCCGGGTCGCCACCTGTGTGTCCAATATAGCCAGTGTAACCAAAACCCATAAAAATTCCAACATTATAACTTTCACTAAATGGATTTTTGTCGTTTCGGTCTATAAAGTTTTTTGCATCCAATTGCGGTCTGAAATATTCTTTGAAACTTTCTTTGCTCAATATTGTTCCGTTTCCATTGTAACCTTTGATGAGTTCGGTTAAGTATAAGCTCAAATCATTTATTGAAGTGATAAAATTTCCGTCAGGATAGGAAACCATACTGTAAAAAGGCAAAGTCTTTTTTGGGTTTTCATAAAGTGTAGAATAGTTAGTAAAGTCAATGTCTTCAAAATGCCAACCCGAAGCATTCATTTTTAATGGTTTCAGAATGTGTTTAGTAGTGAATTTATCAAACGTTTCTCCAGTTGCTTTTTCAATTATGAAAGCAGCCAAAGTAGTTGCAGTGTTTGAATATTCGTAAATTTCTCCAGGTTTATTTTTTGCGTAAATTTCTTTTGTGTACCACTTGCCTTGTTCAGTTAATAAATTAGCTAGAAATACTTCCATAGATACAACAGAGTCTTTTGGATTAAAAACCTGTGTTTCGTCAAAAATTAAATTCATTCCATTTAAGTCCTGATTTTCTTTTAAAAAGTAATTTTTAGTCAAATAAAACTCGTTGTCAATAATACTGGAAGTGTGATTAGCCAAATGTCTAATAGTAATTTCATTATCAGGAAAGTTTGGGTTAACTACTTTAAATGGCAAATACTTGTTTATTGGGTCGTCTAATTTTAGTTTTCCCATTTCTTGTGCTTTCAATAATGCCAATCCGACAAAAGTTTTTGAAATAGATGCAATATTCTGAATGGTTGATTCCGAATATTTTCTCTGGCTTTTAACATCAGAAAAACCAAACCCCTTTTGATATAAAGTCCCTTTGTCATTAACTATAGAAACAGCAAAGCCATTAAAAATATTATTCTTGCTAATTTCTTTGATTTCGTTCGTCAAAGAGTCTTGTTGTAAAGAATTTTCAGCCAGTTTTGATTGTCCACTGTCTATACAGCTGGTCAAACTCAAGATGAAAATAATTGCTATAATAGTTTTTGTCATTGTTTACTGTGTGCTATTTGTAGGATGTCGCATTTGTATTGCCACTAACGCCCGGCAATATGGGGAGGTTGTGTCACCCGACGCAAGCACCGGGCAGGATCCTGGTACTTTAGCCAGAAGGCTGTCACGGTGCAGGATTTAAATTGTGTGCATATACGCGTGTCCGAGTGCAAGAACTATTACGAATTTGTCTAGAAGGCAGGAGTTGAAGCAAAAAGAGTGACAAACAACTTACCCATATTGTCCGTATGGGCTGGCGTTTCTGTTATTCTGTCTTTGCAAAACCATTTTTGTTTTAGTCATTTTCTTCGTAGTAATACGAATAGTCAATTCCTTTCATAAACATTTCGCGGTCGTTAATTTTGTTGGTTAAAGCGTTTTTCAACAGATTTCTTAGAACGCTACTATTTGTTGAGCTTTGCATCATTGCGTTCATATAATCTCTTTTACCTATTTTACTCCAATCTACGCATTTTTTCAGGCGTTTTTTCAATATCAAATCCAACCATATTCGGGTGCTTCTGCCGTTGCCTTCCATAAACGGGTGTGCAATATTCATTTCTACATATTTATTCACGATTTCGTCAAATGTAGTTTCGGGCATTGCTTCTATTTGCTTTAATGTTTCGCCCAAGAAGTGTGATACGGCAAATTGAAAACCGCCTTTTGAAATATTTTTTTGCCTGATTTGCCCCGCAAAATCATACAAGCCGCCAAACAAATAAGCGTGAATTTGTTGCAAGCCTTTGGTTGTACCAATTTCAATGCTGTTGATGAACGAACTTTCAAACAAGGCATACGCTTTTGTTTTACTTTTTCCGTCTATGCTTTCATTACTGTATGTAAACCATTCAATAAATCGGTTTGCTTTTTTGCTCGGAAACTCTTTGCCCAATGCAATAATGCCGTTGTAATCCAACATATCGGCTAAACGCTTCTTGCCGTCCGGTGCAAGGAATTTCAACTGGGTAGTAGCACTAACCACTTGGCTGTTTTCTTTCTTCAACTTAGCTTTAAGGTATTTCCAATAGTTGCGGGTTTTGGTGTAGTCGTTTTGGTCGGTAAGCACGGCAATAATATCCAACACCGAAAACCACCACTTGGCGTTTTCTTCGTCCCAAACGGCACGCACCTCGCGGTCGTCAAAAAAACGTATGGATATTTTTGCCTTACTCATATTTTCATTTTCAAAGTAGCCTCTCGAGTTGATTTAATGCTAATTCAAATTCGTCTTTCAAATTAGGTTGCATAAGTAGCCTTATTTTTACGTGGCTCATACCCGTAACGTATGTAATGTTCGTCTAACGCTCTTATAAAATGTTCATTCATTGCGATGTCAGGTGTCTTTTTATCAATTATCTCTTGACGAATTTACAAATTAGTCTTGCTATAAAAATCAATACAATTCCTTTGTCGGTATAATATTCTCGAAATGGGTCGAATCCTTTTAAACTGTATTCATGCTCAGGTAAAAACATATTAATGCAAGACAATATCAAACTAATCACCGCAATAGCTGAAATCCCAATCAAAATATAATCCAGTCGTTTAATTTTCATATTAATCTTGTTTGGTTATGCACTGTCGTGTTTTTACTTGCCCATAACGCCGCGCTAAACGAAGTTCCGCACTGAGGGCGGTTCCGCCAGAGCTTGCTATGAGCGGAAGTAAAGCCTGCAAGGTATGGGGTGTGGCGGATAAAAGGCAGCCTTCCTTTCGAGTTATACAGAATTATCTTAAGTTCACAAAACTTCGACTGCTACCGGGAACAGCTATGACCTATACCGTTTGTTGTGCCGTCGTGCTTTATTTTTCTTTTTTGATTATTTGGTCGATTTGGATTTTATTATCTGGTAAATAATTTACTGCAATATCCCAAAGTATCTCATAATCGACTCCAAAATATTCATGGGAAATCCTGTTCCTCAGATAATACATTTCTTTCCAAGGAATATTAGGGTATTTTCCCTTTATTTTATCGTCCAATTTTTTTGAGGCTTCCCCTATAATTTCGAAATTCCTAATAACAGCATCAATCGTTTTGTAATCTTTCTTGAATTGATCAAAATCATAACCTTCAATATACTCAGCAATCCGACCCATGGCCGTCTGGATGTCATCTAGGAACATTTTGTAAGTACGTTGTTCTTTTCTCACATCATACGTATTTAACCTGATTTAAAATCCTATCTTTTATTTGTTCCTTCAATGCATTTTTGGTCACTAAGTCGATCTTACGTCCGAATATAGTTTCCAAATATATTTCTAATGATAAGTATTTCCACCCAATTGGTTTTTCAAATTCTACAAGCAGATCAATATCACTATCCTCAGAATATGTATCATCAGAGAAAGAGCCGAAGAGACCAATCTGTTTTACAGAATAATCTCGGTATAAGATTGGCTTTAAATCATGCAACTTGTTCAATATGTCACTCTTGGTAATCATTGCTCAAAGATACGAATTTTAAGATAATGCGATTTCGTGTTCAGCATGCGGCATAACGGCGGTATGGGGCGTGGCAGATAAAAAGCAGCCTCCCTGTCGGATTCTACAAAATTATCTTAAGTTCACAAAACGTTGACTGCTACCGAGAACAGCTATGACCTATACCGTTTGTTGTGGTTAGTTGCCTTTCTTACCCTTTACCCTTAAATCGATGATTTTGTCTTCCGGATCACGACGACAGTCCCAAATCATTACAATGATAATTAACTGATCGTGTATTTCATAAATGATATGGTAATCTCCAGTTATTAAGGCTCTAACAGAATCAATTTTGGTTTTTAACCCGATTAATGGGTTTTGCCCAATAAGTTTTGTACTTCTTACTATCTTGGTGTTAAGCTTATTACTGTAAGCAGTCGATTTATTTCTCTCAATGTAGAATTCCAGAATATCAAGCAGATCAAGCCTGGCCTCAATTGACCATTCTATTTTGTATTTAGCCATTCCTTGATCTCCTTCTGTAAAGCATCATTTGAGATAGTCTGCCCTAGTTTCACCTGTTCACGACTCTCTTTAATTCTTTTCTTCTGGAAATCGGACAGCTTGTAGACATCTTCATTTGCCTTTGACTCTACAATGGTTTTAATGGCTTTCAGGAAAGATACGTCATCAATTTGAGAGAGCTTTTCAATAATTATATGTCTTAATTCGACAGTACTCATAATTACACTTTTTACAAAATTACAATTATTTGTCCAGTAAGTCCGCTATTTATTTGTTGACTTGCAATTAACCACAACGACGCGCTAAACGAAGTTCCGCACTGAGGGCGGTTCCGCCAGAGCTTGCTATGAGCGGAAGTAAAGCCCGCAAGTGCGGGGCAAAATTGCGTATAGCGACATGTTCGGGCATGTTTTGATTCGATATCCAGCTAAAGCTGATTATTTATACAAAGAACGTAAGCAATTTGGTTTAGCGTGTCGTTCAGGTACATTTCTTTTGGATGCGGGAGTTGCGAAGCAACGAGCAGACAAAAGTTCAGCTTTAGCTGAATGTGCCTGAACGGGTATGTGGCTAAAATGTTGGGGATTGCGGGCTTCGAAGCTATCCACCGACACAAACGCCGATACGAGGTAGAAAACTTGACAGACCCACTTAAATTCCAATGTTTTATACATGATGTTAGTGGTAGGCCATTTATTCCCTGACTATTTTCTCGATGTTTTCAATCAATTCTTTAACTGGCTCAATATATGGCAATACCTTTCCCTTTTCAAAATCAAACAAATCATCATAATCTCCTTTTTGGCTCCATGTAAAAAGCTGTGAAAAGATTTTGCCTAAATCCTTGGGGATTATACCAGTTTTGATAAAGTATTCGGAAAAATTTGATTTGACTCCATTATGTGTAGTAGCCTTAATATCTGATTTTAAGAGTAACGCAATTATGGCATAATAAGCTGCATAGTAAAGCCTATTAATTGTAGAATTCCATTTATTCTTTTCAGCCAGAATAAGAGCATCCTCAAAAGTATCTTTTGCTCTTTTTATCCTATACTCAATTAAATCTCTTTTTGAGCCTATCATCTTATCCTAACTCCTTCTTTTTTAATATTTTCAAATAAGGGAGTATTCAATCGGGTTTCCTCCCAATCCTTCTTTGTGTAAACAATAGGAGATATGATCACACCCGTCTCAAGCTCAACTTCATAAAACTCATCCATGAATTTCGTCTCGAGATTAAAGGAAATAGTCTTTGAGTTAAGTAAAATTAATATATCCCAGTCTGAAAGAGGTTTTGCATCACCTCTGGCATGAGAACCATACAAATATACCTCAGCGCCAGGGGCAGTTTTATCAACTACGCCAGTTATCCGGTTCAATATGTCGGTCCGCTTTTTCATAAAGCAAATTTATCCAAAATTATCTTATTATCAGGATGGTCATTCGTTTTTTGCCTTACCACTAACGGATGATGGTATGGTGTCGTGCGGGAATACGAAGCGGTAACTTATCAGTTTACACCAGCTTTTTTACTAGTCAGAAATCCTCGTATACCGCTGAAACCCGCATGCACTATGCCATGTGTTGTGCTTTCGTGCTTTATTTCATACAATTCGGGAGCATTTCTAAGAACCCATTACACTTGTCATAATTCAGTTCATAAAAATTCACACCAAGATTCATTGTCTCATAATATCTTGCTTGGTTGTTTTTGTAATATTCTTCTGAAGGCATTTTCCAAAAATCATGTCCTAATTTCTCTGCAACGAACCACTTCTCTATTAATCTTGCTGCTCTACCGTTTCCATCTCTAAATGGATGTATGTGTGCAAATCGTAAATGAATCAAGGATGCAAAATAAAAGACTTCAATTTCATTCAAGTCAGATGAAATTAACTCGCTTAAATCCTGAAAGAATAATTTCATTTCTTTCTCCACAAATTCAGGCTCAACTGCCATATATGCTAAACCTGTTTTTCCAAATACACCAACTTGTTCAATACGATATTTTCCTCTTTTACTTCTTATCAGTAAGGTATCTGAAAATATTTTATGACAATTCAATAAGTTCCTTTCGTTCAGTTTGTTAATCTGCGCAAACTCATACGCTTCAATCAAGTCCTCTATTTCTTCAATTTCTTTTCCTACCTTGAATTTATCCTTATTCATTTCATAATTCATGTAAGAATTCAAATCGATGCTATTTCCTTCTATGTTTGAGGAATAAACAGCAAAAGCCTTTGTAAGATATTCAAATCCACCACGCTTCTCCGAAAAATCAAAATTATTAATCAATTTAGATATTTCATTGCCAATTGATTTTTTATACGTGTCTAAATATTTCTTTTCAGTTATTCTCATTTATCCAATTATTTAAACATAAATATACTCATTTTTAATGTCAAATCATTGTACAACTGGGGTTTCTTAGCATGAAGCACAACGCCCGGGATTGACGCCGTGAAGCCCGATGGGTTTTGCGTGCAAAACACAGTAAAGGGCGTAACGGAGTCTAATCGGGCTTCATGGCTTCAATCCTCGTGATGGGGACTGTACGCTTGGGTACTCCTGTTTTTTTGCCAGGCATGTTCCGTATCATTGAAGCCCGATTATTCCCGGGCCCGCCTGGTGTTCTGTCTTCCAATCTTGTAAACCATTGTCATTATTCAGTTTCCGTGTCATTGTCATTTTACTATCTTGTCTTTCCGTGTCGGCTTGTGTGTTTGCGTTTTTAAAATTTTTAGAAGGGAAGGAATTAAAAATAATTTTCTCGGTGGTAGAGGTGGAAGCTCTTTTGCAAACCTTGGTCTGCGGTTGGGCTTATAGCGGTTTGCAAATGTGCTTACACCTGAGCATTGGGCTTGTTATTTGTTAGTTGATAAATTGCAGCTTTCAAAACTTGCCAACAAATACTTGCAGTATGCTCATCAGGATTAAATCTTGAACTTACCTGTTCGTAGGGATGAATGTAATTTCTAAAGTCACGTAATGAATGGCTGAATTTCTTTACGTCTTCTTTTAAAATACCTAAGTCGTGAGCTGTGTCAATGAAATTGCTTAATGTCCATTCGTGATATGGTTTAACTTTTCCGCTTTGGTCTTTTGGCGATGTTCTTGATTGGTTAAATGCTTTCGGATATTTTGATGCTATTCCTAATAGTATTCCTTCAAGCGAACTGCCGGAAAGGAAAATAACCGACATAGGAGCTTTGGCATTTAAGCATTTTTTTATTTCTTCAAAACGAATGTTCAATGTTTCGGTAATGATGCTGTCCAGTCCCAGTTTTTCAAGTGAAATATCGTTAAACTCCTTTTGTAAAAAATCATCCTCTTTTACTTCAACCTTTTCTTCAAATTTTATTTTACCTGCTTTAGCAAAAGTAATTTCTGTTTCTTTTCGTATTACTTGCCACCCATCAAAAGCCAGAAATTGATTAAAGTCATTAATGAATTTATCAAGTTCTGAAAAACGACTTATAAAATTTACTGGTGCAAAAAGCTTTTTGATACACTTGTCTAATTCAGGAGTACCATTGATTTTATTTAATTTTTCGTCTGTATAAATCCAGCGAGAAGGAAAACCTTGTGCATAAACATCAGAAAAACCAAGTTCATTAAAAAACGCGACTAACTTCGGACCAGAACGATATTCTGTTTCTTCATTAATCAAATTTCTTAATTTTTCTAAAGTTTTTTGCTGTAACAACATATTTTAAAACGCTTTGAATTTATCGCCCAAATAATGTTTCAGATTCCATTTTTTTGTTGTGTCTAAAGCACGTTCAAGGCAAATGAATTTTTTATCGGTATTTTTCTTGAAGTATTCAACTGTTTCGTTATCAATTAATATATCTAAACAAATCAAGGTTTCTTTTTCGCCATCAGTTGCAAATAGTATTTTATTTTTCTTAAACTCCTGTTGTTTAGTTAAAGTATAATTCAATGAAAATCCGTTTTTAATCAATACTTCTGTAACTAATTCTTTTTTATTGAACATAGAAATTAATTGAGCTTCTTTTTCGGAAATGTATTTTTTGAGTAACTCAATATTTTCTTCGGTTGTTTTTTCGGGGTCGGGGGCAAACTCAACTCTTGGGAAGTTCGATTTTACGAGTTTAAAAACTTTGAAACCTAAGTTTTTTATGCTTTCATCTTCTTTGCCATTCGTAAATAAGTCAGGGTGTTGGTTTTTCTTTTCTTCAATAATGCGTTCAATAACTCGTTTATTTCGTTCAATGGTAATGTCGCTAATTTTCTTTAACCCAACATCTAATGCTCTTTTACCGCTTTCAGAATTTTCATTAACTTTTTCAGGTAGCTGAATTAAAATAAATTTTCTATTTGCTTTATCTTCTTCATTTAATTCTAAAACTGCCTGTCCAGTTGAACCTGAACCTGCAAAGAAATCAAGGATGATGTCACCGTTATATTCACAAGATTTTATTATGGTTTTAATTATATCAACATTCTTAGGAAAATCAAATAAACCATCAATTTCCTTTGTAGCTTTAGAAGCAAAAAAATCTGTCCAGTTAGTATTTCTTAAAATACCACTTACAGGTGCAATCCAATGGTCAACACCTTTGTTTTTCCCTTTTCCTTCTTCATTTCTGCGAATAAATTCAAGTTGCTTACCTGTTTTTTCCCAGTATTCTTCCAAGGTCATTTCCTCAGAGTATTTTTTTTCATACTCTTTATAATTTTCAACTGCTTTTAATCCTCTGTCTTTCCCCCATTTCCATTGACCTGTTTCGGGCTTAAATCCGAGTATGTCATAACGCATTGTTTCTCGGTTTGCATCATTCCAAAACCCTTTCCAGTATCCGAAATTTTGACGTTCCTCACTACTCTCCCTGTAAATAGGATTGAACTTAAAATCATCTGATTTTGAGTAGCAAATAATATACTCAAAACCAACATTATACGTTGACAGTCCATTTTCAATGAATTGTCGATTTACGTTTTTGTCATACCTCCTTGTAATGAAAGTATTTCTATAATTTTCTTGTCCAAACACTTCGTCCATTAATCTTCTCAAATTGTGATATTCTTCATCTCCAATTGACACGAAAATTGCACCATCTGATGTTAAAAGTGTTCTTGCCATTAACAAACGGCTGTATAGCATAGAAAGCCAGTTGGAATGAAAACGCCCATCTGCTTCTGAATTAGTATCTACCTTTAAACCATTTTCTAAAATTTCGGAATCTTCCCAATACACTTTTTTATCGCCTGAATAATTGTCCGAGTAAACAAAATCCTCTCCAGTGTTGTAAGGTGGGTCAATGTAAATACACTTTATCTTTTCTCTGTAGCCTGTGCTTAATATTTTTAAAGCTTCTAAATTTTCACCCTCTAATATCAAATGTTCAGTTTCATTGGGATTTACACTTCTTTTTTCATCAAAAATGAAAGTTGTATTTGTTGGTATAAATGCATCTCTTTTTGCTTTTGATTTCCCAAACCAACGAAATTCGTAGCGTTCTGTTTCGCTTACACTTTCTGGGTCAACAACTTTTTTCAATTCATTGAGGTTTAACTTTCCTTCGTTTGTAAAAAGGTCGGGAAACAATTTTTTAAGTGTTTCCAAACGTTCTTTATTCCAGTCGTTGCTCAATGGCATATAATCGTTAATATTTTCCATCTCTTATGCTTGTTCTATTAATGAATTAATGGTTTTTGTAGCTTCTGTTTTAAAGTAGCTATATTCTTTTACTGGTGCTTTGTAATGCACTTCCACGCCTAAGGCTTCAAAATGTTTCATTGCACATTTAATGCGGTAAACTTCGCTTTCTGTTAATGCTTTTTTGTCGTTAATATCGCTTGTGCCTTTAGTTTCAATTACAAAATAAAATTCACTCTCACTGCCTGTTTTTAAACTCTTACGTTTCATAACCAACCCAAAGTCGGGTTCATATTCGCCAATTGGAGTTTTAATTTTGTAATAACTCGGAAGTTTAAGAAAACAAATAATTTCATCGTCAAGGTCGGCTGTTTTTGCAAACCATCTTTCTACATCGCTATCCACAAGCATTTTATCATACACGCCTCTTTTTGGTGTGTCAACATACGCTTGTTGTGAAATATTTCTTACAAAATCTTCAAACGAATATGGAAAACTATCTCCTGTTAAATGATAATCTAATCCTCGAATCATTTCGTCTAATTCAATATTGCGAATAATTCCTGCTGCTTGATGAATAAATTGCGGTGGATTTTTTACAAAATGCTCATAGTTTGCAATGTTGTCAACTATTTTGAAAACTGTATTGTAACTCAGTCCTGTGTTTTCGCTTAATTCTTCCACCAAATCAAGTGGAGTAAAATAAGCTTTTAAACTGTAAGTTTCTGTTCCTCCAAAATCATCTTTTATTCCTTCTTCTGTAATTTCGCCAATAGAACGACTGCTGACTTCTGCAACATAATCGGCAATGTTAATTTTATTAATTTCCTCAATTGATTTTTGAATTAAATTTTCTTCGTTGAAAGAAACGAGATAATCTGTTTTCTTGGCTAATGATTTCCAAAAGCGTTTAAAAGAAGCATCAATCGTTTCGTTTTGATTGCGTTTAAAATGTACTTCGTTTTGAGGTTTGCCTTTATGTGTATGTGTAAGACCTGCACCTGCTTTTGTTGTTCCGTAAACTTCCTTAATTTCTTCCTGATATTGAGTTACAAAAGTTTCGTAAGTTTCGTTTGGAATAACTGTTAATTGGTTAATTCGTTCAGTATCTTCAACATTTAAGTTATCATATATTCTTTGCCCATTCTGATTAACACAAATTCTCAAACCTCTACCAATTTCCTGACGTTTACGAATTTCTGAATATGCTGTATTTAATGTAGCGATATTGAAAACATTCGGATTATCCCAACCAACACCCAAAGCAGAATGAGAAAATACAAACTGAACGGGATTAGTTATGGTTAATAGTTCTTCTTTGCCTTTTATAATGAGTTCATAAATTTTCTTTTGCTCTTTTTGACCGCCTTCATTATCGGCAAATTCACCGCTTGCTTTTTGAGCAAAATAATATCCTTGTATTTGTGTAATATATTCGTCTGTTGGCTGTTTGCCTTCGTTATATTCAGCATAAATTAGTTTGTACTTTTCAATGAAAAGATTTTTGATGATTGGAGTTTCTCCAATATAGTTTGCCACTTTGTCAATGAAAATAAGAGAAAGGCATTTGATACCTTGTTCAGCCAATTTTTGAGTTTTAAAAAAGTGCCTACGAATAAGCCATTCGAGTTGTAAAGCCCAAATACTTTGTAAATTACCTGATGATTGCTTTTCCTCTAAAATTACGCCATTTGAAAATTCAATTGACCATTTTCCTGTCTTTAGACTTTTGTTGATGCGGGTAATTTTATAATTCAAATAACTTGGGTTGCTTGTTTTTTCGCCTAAATTATCACCCACTTTTAACCAATTTGTTTCTTCAAAAACAAATTTTCCACTTTTCATTTTCCACGCTTTTAGTTTGGCTTTCGGGTCGCCTTTACCGTTTTGCGTTTCGGTAAGTTCAATTTTTATCGTTGCTTCATCGTTTTTTTCGGTTACAGTTAAAACTTCAATCTTCTTTACTAAGCCTTGTTTGTAACTGTCATAAGGAGTTAAGCGATAAATCAAATTTTTCAAAACTTTATGAGTAGCCGAAAAACGAATTTTATATAATGGATTGAGCTTGGCAATTTGTTTTACAGAATTTTCCGTGTCCATTCCTTCCTGTGGCTCGTCCATTATGATAATTGGGTTTGTTTTGCCTATTGCATCAATGAAAGGAATGTTTGCAAATAAATCTTCTCTTTGTGCCTGATTTAAAATTTTATCTTCCGAATTAAAAGAAGCAAGTGTCATTACCATTACTTGCGGATGCTGTTCTTCAATAAAATTCGTTACTTTATTTAGGCGTTTACTTTCATACTCAAAGGCTTTAGGAGTGAATCCATAAATACCTTCAAGTTGTTTTGAAAAAATCTTAAACGCACTTAAAACACCTTGGCGAATTGCAACAGAAGGAACTAATATTATAAATTTGGTGAATCTATAATTCTTGTAAAACTCGTAAATGGTTTTAATGTAAACAAGTGTTTTACCTGTTCCTGTTTCCATTTCAATGCAAAGGTCTTTATCTGTAGAAAGTTTTGCAGTTTCCTCGTCAATTCCATTTTCATTTAAAACGTCAATGATATTTTTTTTAATTTGCTCAGTTGAAAGTTTACAAACATTAGAACGAATACCCTCAAAACAAGCATTGTCAAAAGTATTTTTTTCAGTACCATCAAAAATCTTTACAACCGATTGAATGGCAATATCCTGATATTTTAAGCTCTCTAATTGTAATTTCATTATTTTTTACCGTTCTTTTTGGTTAAATACTTAATTTCTTGTTCTGCTAACTTTAGTGCATCAGTTGCGAATTCTTCATCTTTAATTTCATAAACAACACGGTCGCTTATCCAAAGAATTATAAGTTCCTTTTCATTTGCATTAAAATATTTTGCTAACTGCTTCACTTGCTCCTTTGTGGCTGTTCGCTTATTATGTTCCATTTTACTTAATACAGCCTGGTCAATATCAAGAAATGATGCAACTGTGCGTAAAGGCAACTTCCTTTCTTCTCTGTATTTCTTTATGATTTCTCCGAAAGTTGGCATAATAATTTATTTTGTTTAAACAGCTTCCTCTTTGACAACAACGGCTCTTTCAATTTCAGGTTCTGTCATAAGCTGGTTAATAATTTCTTTCAATTCTGCTATTTTAGCAACGGTAATATTTCCTTGTTTGTGTTTCATCATTATATTTAATGGCTTTAAGTCCGCCCTGTCAGGTTTGTCGATTCCTAAGAATGCTTCTAAGTCTGTGTCAAAACTGTTTATATGCCAAGTAAATTCATTTTTATTATCTTCAATAAAGTTATTGATGTATTTGTGAACATCCTTGTCATTATCTGAATCCATAAGAACAGAATGAGTTATGCCGAGTTTACAAAACAAATTCATAAAGCGATGAATACTGAATTTGCCCATAGCATCTAAAAGGTAGATATGCTTTTCTTTCAAATCCTGCCATTGTGTATTAAGTAAGTAGTCAATAAATGTTTTTTCGGATGCCCCCTCACAAATTATTATGTGCTTTGCAAAAAACAAAGCTGCTCTCTCACTATCAAGCCAAAGAAAATACTTAATTGTTTCTTCTTCAAGTTTTAATATTAAATCAGGAGTCGCATTTCCTAAATTTTTGCTGTCTATTTTGGCTTTAATTGCGGCTGGTGTAGTTGCATCACCTAATAAATCAGAAAAAAGTTTGAATAAACTTAGGTTTGCATCAAATAAAGCTTCTATTTCATTTTTCTTGATTTGGAATATATTCGTTTTACCTTTTTTCTTTTGAATTTTAATAATGGAATTCAAAGCCATTGTGTTTTTGCAGACGAAAATCGGGGAATGAGTGGTAATAAGAATTTGCTGATTATTTTCGGTTGCAATTTTTTGCAGGTTCAAATTCATTTGCTCCTGTTGTGATGGATGCAAAAATGCTTCGGGTTCTTCAAAAAGTATCAGCGTAAAATCAGGTGAAAACTCTTTCTTTTTTTCTTCTTTCTTATCCGCATAATTTGATGAAAGTTTGATAAGTGTATAAATCAAATGTCTTTGTAATCCTTGACCTAAAGAAGTAACATCAATTTCTTTATTGCCCAAAAGGTTGTTGTCTTGAATGTAGTGAGAAAGTAAGCTTTTAACAATGTCAGGCGGTTTTATTGGGTTTATTTTTATTCCAAATTTTATTTCCCAAGTTTTTAATTCTTTATTTATCTCATCTTCTATTGCATTCATAGAATAACCATCCTCGCTGGTCTCTTTTTGAAAATCCGCATTGAATTTGTCAAAAGAGCCGTTAAGCGTTTCAAAAGATTTACTGGATTTAATAACTTTACCGAAAACATAATTTACCATTTCCCTAAATGGACTTGGACCTGATAGTTTAAGGTTATCGTCAGACTTTGAGAGTTCTGGAATATAAATAATACGACCCAGTTTATTTTGCGAAACTCCTTTTGCCCCATAAAACAGGTTAGTGGAAAGAGTTCCTTTTTCATATGCGTAAATATTGCTTTGATTTGATTTTACTAATTCAGGATTTACTTCTGACTTAAAGTATCTCCTTACACGCAAAATACTGTCTTCGGATTTATATTCTTCTTTTAGTGATTCCTGCTCTTCAGGGGTTGTATTAAAATGTATTTGAATCCAACTTTCTTTATCTTTTGTTGGTATTTTAGGAAAGTCGCTACTCTCGCTAAATTTTACACCAGCGTCTTCATAGAAAGCTCTTAATGCTGATATTACTGTCGTTTTACCTGCATTGTTTTCTCCAACTAAAAGTGAATAATCCGCCAAATCAAACTCGCTTTCAAGTATTGAACGGAAATTATGAATTATAACTTTTGATATTTTCATCTTTGAAACTATTTGCTTTGACAAAATACGTCAAGATTAGTAATTGTTTTCTTATTATCGAGTTTAATCTGACTTAAAGTTTTCAACAGATTATTATTGTCCAGCGTGTCGGGAAAATTGGCTCTTTTGCAAAACTTTGGTTTTAGGGCTGGGTGGTGTGGTTTTGCAAATGTGCCAATGTGGGTAAGCATAAATTATTTTTAAAGTGCGTCGGGAAAAATTTTAAAAACATCGGGTCGGCTTGAGTGTCGGCTTTCAGGTCTTGTCAATATTTCGTTTTTCTGTCTTTTCACAATGGTTTACTTTTCAATTTTTCTATGTCGTTGTCTGTCTCTTACACTTGGCGGTAACGTTTTATGGTATGGTGCGTGCGGGAATTAATAGCGATTATTTTTCAAGTTAT
>CAZFVQ010000048.1:0-14822 GCA_964522415.1 uncultured Rikenellaceae bacterium
AAGATCCTCATGGCTGTTTATTCTGACGGATCGGGTTCGCCTTCAAGTCGTCTTGGCGTTTCTGCATCTACGAATGTGAATGCTTCCTCCGGCTGGCAGACTGTTTCACTTTCCAGTCCTGTCAATGTCAGTTCAGGGCAGACTGTATGGCTTTCGTGGGTTTTTGAAAGGACGGTTGGTGTACGATATACGACCGGCAAGCCGTCTAGGGCACAGTCCTCACTGTCATGGTCTGGCGGTATGCCTTCCAGTTTTGGGTCATCTGATCTTGCTGATTACAAGTATTCAGTATTTTGTACCTATAATACGGGATCAGGTCTGGATCCGGGTACCGGTTCCTCGACATTTAAGAAAGCTGGCAACACTACGGAGTACAGTACAATTTCCACACAAAATTACCGTCGTGCCATACCTGTCACTTTTAATGAGGCTGGTATTATCGAGAGTTTGTCCATCAGTCATACCGGGGGATCTGGTAAAATCCTCATGGCTGTTTATTCTGACGGGTCGGGATCTCCTTCAAGTCGTCTTGGCGTTTCTGCAGCCACGAACGTGAATGCTTCTTCCGGCTGGCAGACTGTTTCACTGGCGAGTCCCGTTGGTGTAAGTTCGGGTCAGACTGTATGGCTTTCGTGGGTTTTTGAAAGGACGGTTGGTGTACGACATACAACAGGTACTCCGGCAAGGGCACAGTCCTCACAGTCGTGGTCAGGTGGTATGCCTTCTAGTTTTGGTTCCTCCAGTCTTGGTGATTATAAATATTCCGTTTATTGTACATACGGAACCGGGGGGACTTCCCAAAAGACTGCAGGAAACACCGCTGAGTACAGTACAATCTCCAATCTTAACTACCGCCGTGCCATACCTGTCACTTTTAGTGAGGCCGGGATTATCGAGAGTTTGTCCATCAGTCATACCGGTGGATCGGGTAAGATTCTCATGGCTGTTTATTCTGACGGATCGGGTTCTCCTTCAAGCCGTCTTGGCGTTTCTGCATCCACGAATGTTAATGCTTCTTCCGGCTGGCAGACTGTTACACTGTCGAGTCCCGTTGGTGTAAGTCCCGGTCAGACTGTATGGCTCTCGTGGGTTTTTGAAAGGACGGTGGGTGTGCGACATACAACAGGTACACCGGCAAGGGCACAGTCCTCACAGTCGTGGTCGGGCGGTATGCCTTCAGGTTTTGGTTCCTCCAGCCTTGGTAATTACAAATACTCGGTTTATTGTACTTACGTAACCGGGGAGTCTTCCTTAAAAGCTGCAGGTAACACTGCGGAGTACAGTTCAATATCCACACAGAATTACCGCCGTGCCATTCCTGTTACATTCAGTGAGGCAGGGATCATCGAGAGTTTGTCCATCAGTCATACCGGTGGATCGGGTAAGATCCTAATGGCTGTTTATTCTGATGGATCGGGTTCGCCTTCAAGTCGTCTTGGTGTTTCTGCATCCACGAATGTGAATGCGTCGTCCGGCTGGCAGACTGTTTCACTGTCGAGTCCCGTTGGTGTAAGTCCGGGTCAGACTGTATGGCTTTCGTGGGTTTTTGAAAGGACGGTTGGTGTACGACATACAACAGGTACACCGGCAAGGGCACAGTCCTCACAGTCGTGGTCGGGCGGTATGCCTTCAGGTTTTGGATCTTCCAGCCTTGGTGATTATAAATATTCCGTTTATTGTAATTACAGGTCCGCTAATGTAAATCAGAATGCGAAAAAGGCAGTTAAAGGCCTGGCTGTGATCACAGAAGATACAGGATATTCACCTGATCCGGATGAAACTGATAAAGATGAAATGGCTGCAGATTCATATTCAACAGAAGGATCGAATAAGAGAATGATTGTATATCCCAATCCTACCAGTGGAAATGTTACCGTAGGTTTTGAAGATGCGTTTGAGGATAAGCATCTGTTATTAATTTATGATATGCAGGGCAGACTGGTAAAAACAGTAAATGTTGAGCCTCATAGTTATAATGTAGATGTCAGTATTTTTGACAGGAAAACGGGAATATACCTGTTCATATTAAAAAATATAACAAGTGGCATGATACTGAACAGGTCGAGAGTAAAAAAGTACTGATCAGTTTTTTATAAATTTACCGGTAAAAACAGCCTGATTGCTTTTGACCAATATGATATAGCTGCCGGCTTCTGCATGAGATAGATCGTATTGCCGGTTTGTTTCATCCCGCATCAGCAGGCCTGTATAAAGAATTTCTCCTTTCAAACTGATTATTGTCACCGTATTTTTCTCGGATAAAAGAGAGTCTGATAAATCTATTTTAAAAATCCCGGTTGTGGGATTCGGATAAAGTCTGACGGAATTTCTGCCATTATTTCGTGATGCCGGCATATTTGAAAAAGTCGGGTTGCTGATTGATGTTGGCATGTTGCCGACAGTTAGTGTTATTGATTCCGATGTGGTTTTACTGTTCTGATTATCGGTGGCAACAGCTTTTAGTGAATAGGTTCCCTCGGAAACATTTTTCCAGGTGAATGAGAAGGGAGTTGAAGTGCTTTCTCCGAGTTTGGCGGTTCCGTTATAGAACTCCACCTTATTTATATAGCCATCAGGATCGGAAGCTATGGCATCAATATCAATTGTAGCCGGTGATGTAAACTCTTCACCCTTATCTGCAAGGGAGATACTTATTACCGGAGGCTTATTTTCCGGTTTCGGATAGATAAATGCACCCACCTGCCAGGTTCCATTCTGCGCGGAAGTTGCAGGATCACTTGTTCCCCATTTTGCATCCGGAGACAGTCCGCTTTGAAATTCGCTGCCCAGGTTTTTGCCATGGTCCAGTCTCTTTTTCGGAACAAAATATGTAAAATCCTTGAAATCCGGATTGATTACAATTGAATGAGTGTCATATCCCAGTGCCTGCCATTCGGCAAAAGTCTTCAGGGATCCGTTCACAGAAAAGACCGGAGTACCTGACTCACAATAAAAAATATTGTAATCGCTTTCAAACCCCGGCATGTTTGCTGATGAAATACTGATATTTCTTATCTTGTTTTTTGTATAAAAAACATTGTTAAAAATTTTTGTTCCCGTTGCTGATCCGGCCGGGCTGATATCCGAATTTTCATAAATATGTACCAGGGGCCGGTTTGTTTCCGACGTTGTTAAAGAACTGTAAAATGTGTTGTTATATATCCTTACACCGTTCATGCCTTTGATCACGATGCCCACTCCGGGATCCTTGACAATGTTGTATGCCACGACACCAGAAACATCTGTCATTCCGTTTGATTTCCGGATTATTGCCATTGGAACCCTGTCAAGATAATTGTATTTAACCTTTACATTGATATTGTATCCGGTAAATATCCCGTGAGGGATAATTCCTATTTCCGGAGTTCCGTTCCATTTTAAGCGGTTTCCGGTGATAACAGCTGCATCGAGGTTATTATTGGAGGCGCCGGGCACCTCATCTCCGGCGCAAAGCAGGTATCCGTAACGGTTGACAGAGGTAATTGAATTATTTTTAAAGGTGAGGCTTGTGGGATCCTTACGTGATATGTTGACACCAAGCCAGGTACTGTCACTGTTTGTATATGTTTTTCCTTCTATTATCTGTACAGTCTGGGCATTAACCAATATTCCGGCCAATGAAATTGATAGTATTAGTATAAATTTCATGTAGTTCAATAAAAATATTTACTCCTTTTGACAATCACCTTCATTTATACGTCGGACAATTGCCGGTGTTACATTAACGGCGTAAAAATAGAAAAATTTCACAGTCCCGGGCAAGAAACTTAACAATAATGCATAAATGGCTAAAACAGAAGGATAATTATTATTAAATCATACCGGCGTATGAAACTTTAAAGAAGCATGAAATGAAAGTATCCTTTTCAGATTCTCACCGGCCATTATCCGCCTTTCATCAGTAAAAAATGCATGTTTCTGTAATTTTTTCACATTTTCCGAACATCTTATATCTGCCATCGTTTAAACTAGTGATTTTTCATATATTGTATTATTGCTTTTTCTTTGTCAGATAATGAGGTATAAATTGAGTATGATTTAAGAATCCAGTTTCTCCTGAACGGTATTTTTAGATCATATTTTCAATTAGTTATGTAAGAAATCTCATGGGACTGACGGGGCGAAAGCATGCAAAAACCTGAAGATCCGGCCTCCCGAAATAAAGAATTAAAACCTGCATCAATTGCCGGAATCCGGTCTTCTGCCTTCAGCTAAAGGCTGCGGGAATAATATAAAACAGACAAATTTCAGCAACAAAAAACAATATCATCCTGACATGAATAAATCCTCCCTAAAAGTTCTGACTGTTGTCGGAACCCGTCCTGAAATAATCCGCCTCTCAAGAGTAATGGCACTTCTGGATGAACATTTCAATCATATTATTGCCCATACCGGACAAAATTATGATTATGAACTGAATGAGGTGTTTTTTAAAGATCTCGAAATCCGCAGGCCCGATTTTTTCCTGGATGTGGATGTTTCTTCGCTTGAAGCATCCGTGGGGGATATCATCCGGAAATCGGGGGAAGTGCTGAGGAAGGAAAAACCTGATGCATTACTGGTGCTGGGGGATACCAATTCATGCCTGTCGGCCTATATGGCCAAAAGACTTCATATTCCTGTTTTCCATATGGAAGCCGGAAATCGTTGTTTTGATTTCAATGTTCCTGAGGAACTTAACAGAAGAATAATAGATCATATCGCTGACTTCAATCTTGTATATACCGAACATGCGCGGCGACACCTTATATCTGAAGGTTTACCCCACAGAAGGATATATCTTACCGGCAGTCCGATGAGGGAGGTTCTTCATTATTATATGCCCAGGATTGAACAGTCTGCCGTCCTTGAAGAACTGAATCTGAATCCCGGGAAATATTTCATCATATCTGTCCACAGGGAGGAAAATGTTGACCATCCTGCCAATCTTAACAGGATTCTTGCTATTTTAAACAGACTTGCCGAAGAATACGGGCTTCCCGTTATAGTATCAACTCATCCCCGTACAAGAAAGAGACTTGAAGATCTGCCGGGTATGAAAACGGATCCGCTGATACAATTCCTCAAACCCTTTGGATTCATTGACTATGTTCATCTTCAGATGAAAGCTTTTTGTACGGTTTCTGATTCGGGAACAATAAGTGAGGAATCGTCTATTCTTAATTTTCCTGCAATCTCATTGCGCCAGTCGATGGAAAGACCTGAAGCACAGGATTCCGGGACTATTGTATTAACAGGCTTTGATCTGCAGGCCGTGATGGACAGTATTAAGCTTGTCGTGAAGGAATTTGAACAAACCGGGGGATACAGGAAGATAGCTGATGATTATATGATCGACAATACATCGTGGCGTGTTGTGAAACTGATTTCGGGAAATACGGGACTGAGCAATATCTGGAACGGGATTCATCCGAAAAATTAATATATAGCTGAAAGGAGTGAGTCTCAACACTAAGTGAGCCTGATGCAGATTCTGTCATATTCACCCGGGGGGAAGCAATTGCAATTATTGTAAAGAATGAAAGTACTGATTACAGGTTCTGCCGGATTTATAGGATCACATGCATGTGAGCATTTCATTGATAAGGGTTATCAGGTTAGCGGTCTGGATAATTTTGACAATTTCTATCCAAGAAGTATCAAGGAGAATAATCTGAAGCTCATCAGGAAATCTGATCGTTTTGTGTTTCATGAAGGGGATATCAGGGATAAGTCTCTGGTAAATAAAATATTTGATGATAACAGATTTGATTTTGTCATTCATCTTGCTGCCAGGGCAGGAGTAAGGCCATCAATTGATAAAGTGGAAGAATATTATGATGTCAATGTAAACGGAACTCTGAATATCCTCGAAGCAATGAGGACTCACAATGTAAAAAAATTATTATTTGCCTCGTCTTCGTCGGTATATGGAAATAATACCAGATTGCCGTTTTCAGAATCAGATCCTGTTGACAATCCGATTTCTCCTTATGCATCAACAAAAAAGAGCGGAGAGCTCCTGTGTCATGTTTACAGTCATCTTTACGGATTTGACATAACATGCCTGCGATTTTTCACAGTTTACGGTCCCCGGCAGAGACCCGATCTGGCTATTTATAAATTCACCAGACTTATTGATGAGGGCAGGCCTGTTGATATATACGGGGATGGATCAAGTTCAAGGGATTATACCTATATCGACGACATCCTGGATGGGATTGACCGTGCTGCTGACAATCTGAAAGGATATCATATATATAATCTTGGTGAATCTGACAGCACTGAACTGATTTCACTGGTAAGGTTAATTGAAGAAGCTCTGGGGAAAAAAGCAGTTTTGAATTATCTGCCCATGCAAGCCGGAGATGTAAAGACCACTTTTGCTGATATTTCAAAAGCAAAAAATGAACTCGGATATGATCCCGGATTTGATTTCAGAAAAGGAATGGGTAAATTCATTGAATGGTACAGAGAAAATAAGGGACTGGTAGCAGGAAGTCAGAACAGAAATAATTAAGAAATTAAGTCAGGATTTTACGGAATCTGGAAGTAATGAATAAAAAATTGATAGTATGAATATTACGATTGTCGGCACAGGTTATGTTGGTCTGGTTACAGGTGCCTGTTTTGCAGAAATGGGTGTCAATGTCACATGTGTTGACAAGGATAAAGGGAAAATAGATATTCTTAACGATGGCGGAATTCCCATTTATGAACCCGGGCTTGAGGATCTTGTAAGCAAGAATATGGCTGCCGGCAGACTGAAATTTTCTGCTTCTCTCCCGGATTCAATGAAGGATACAGAGGTTATTATCCTTGCAGTAGGCACTCCTCCGGAAGAAGACGGCAGTGCGGATCTGAACAATGTTCTTGCGGTGGCGGGAGAAATTGGTGATCATCTGGAAAAATATGTGCTGGTTGTGAATAAAAGTACCGTGCCGGTGGGTACGGCGGCCAGAGTTGAAGATACTATAAAAAGGAAGCTTGAAGAAAGAGGAGTTGATATCGGATTTGATGTTGCCTCAAATCCTGAATTCCTGAAAGAAGGTTCGGCAATAAAGGATTTCATGGCGCCGGACCGTGTGATAGTCGGTACAAAATCGACCAGGGCTCATGAGATAATGGATCGTTTATACGGGCCATTCATGCTTAATAATTACAGGGTCATTTATATGGATGTGCCATCGGCCGAAATGACGAAATATGCTGCAAATGCAATGCTTGCAACACGGATAAGCTTTATTAACGAAATTGCAAACTTGTGTGAAAGTGTCGGGGCAGATATAAATATGGTAAGAACCGGAATAGGCTCCGACAGCAGGATTGGTAGCAAATTCCTTTATCCCGGTGTAGGATACGGGGGATCATGTTTCCCGAAGGATGTTAAGGCCCTGATTCATACGGCCAGACAGAATGAAAGGCGACTCAGGGTTCTGGAAGCTGTTGAGGAAGTTAATGAATTGCAAAAGGAAGTCTTGTTTGACAAGCTTGTCAGGCATTTCAAAAATGATATTTCAGGAAAGAAATTTGCAGTATGGGGACTTTCATTCAAGCCTGAAACAGATGATATCCGCGAAGCTCCTTCCAGGGTGATAATTGACAGGATCATCAGTGCAGGAGGAAATGTATCGGCTTATGATCCGGCAGCAATGGATGAATTCAGGAAGCTAAGGACAGATATTAATTTCACCGGTGATATGTACGAAGCCTGTATTGATGCTTCGGCAATTCTGCTTGTGACGGAATGGAAAGAATTCCGCATCCCTTCATGGCCTACACTTAAAAGAATTATGGCTGAACCCTTAATGTTTGACGGAAGAAATATATACAGGCGTTCTGATGTTATCGCAAACGGATTTGTTTATTACAGTATCTGAAATTGTCAGATTTGAAATGTTTTTAAAATCCAAATAATTTACTGATGAAACCTTTATGTCATCGCCATGAGGGTTCTCCCGATTAATCGGGACAGGCAATACAAATCAATTAGATTACAATAATATAGACTTAATACTATCGAATGAAAATCATCTCAGTTGTAGGTGCCCGTCCTAATTTCATGAAAATTGCTCCTTTCATTAAAGCTGTTGAAAAATATAACAGGGAACATGATAATTATATTGATCATATCCTTGTCCATACCGGTCAGCATTATGATATCAGGATGTCGGAAGCTTTTTTCAAAGCGCTTGCAATTCCTGAGCCCGACCTTAACCTTGAGATTGGATCAGGAACCCATGCCGAACAGCTTGGATACACCATGATAGAATTCGAAAAGGCACTTCGCTGGGAAAACCCTGACTGGGTAGTTGTTGTGGGTGATGTGAATGCCACCCTTTCATGTTCCGTCGTTTCAAAAAAATTCAATGTCAGATTATGCCATATCGAAGCAGGACTTCGTTCCGGGGATATGACCATGCCGGAAGAAATAAACCGTCTTGTTACTGACAGACTCTCGGATCTTCTCTTTACTCCTGATCTCATTTCTTCGGAAAATCTCAGGAAGGAAGGTGTACCGGAAGAAAAGATTCATTTTGCCGGTAACATAATGATAGATACTCTTGAATCAAACAGGGTGAAAGCGGAGAACCTGTCAGCCGGTAAAATTATTGCGGATAATCTTGTTGAAGGATGTCAACATCCGGATGGTCTTGATGGAAATCAGGACTACGCTCTGATGACGCTTCACCGTCCATCGAATGTGGATGATGAAAATGTATTTCTTCCACTTGTGAAATTTCTGTCAGAAGAGGTGACAAAGAATTTTCCCCTGATATGGGCCGTTCATCCGCGTGCCAGGAAACAGCTTGAAAAAAACGGATTGTGGGATCATGTAATGAATAACCCGTCGCTGATACTTCTTGAACCGGTGGGTTATCATGAAATGTTACGGCTGAACATGGGAGCCAGGGTGATGCTTACTGATTCCGGCGGTCTTCAGGAAGAATGCTGTGTTCTGGGAACTCCATGCATCACATTGCGTTATAATACAGAACGGCCTGTTACATTGCGCGAACACGGTGGTGTAAGTGTACTGACAGGCAATAATATCGAAAGGATCAGGGAGGAATTTCTCCATGCTCTTGGTGTTGAGCGAAAACCTGTCCGGCCGGAATTATGGGACGGCCATACGGCAGAACGGATTGTGGAAAGGCTTGTGGAAGAAGATAAAAAGCTGACACAGGAAAACAATTATCAAAAACAGGAAAGTTGAATAGTACCCGGGATGAATCCCCAATGAATCCTCAATGAATTCCCAATCAAACTTCGAATTAATCATAATTGAATTCGAAGAAAATTCCAATACCAAATAAATCTCCAATAAATCCTCATGCTTTATTTGAAGTATTTTATTAATTATCAGATATTTAGAATTATTCGCATAACAGTTACATTTTTTTATTACAGGCCATATTAACAATCATTTTTGATTTGTTGATAAAACGAAAACATTAACGGTTTTAGAACTGTTATATTTGGTATTGTCTGTTAATATAAAGCGTTTTGATGATAAGGTAGCATTGTTTAATTTCGTATCTGCAATGGTGATCCTTCAGACCATGTCAGACCGGGTTGCATTATTTGCTGAAACTGATTGATAGAATTCCGGTTTAATAGTTACATATACAAAGTCAGGCAAATATAATTATACAACAATGGGACTGACGGGGCGGAAGCATGCCATTTGTCCTGAATATTTCAACAATGAATAAAATAATTTTAAGCAATCTGATTTTTCTGACCTGCAATTGTATTTACGCACAGAACATAATTCCAAATCCTTTCGATCCGAAACCGGGTTATATAAATATCAATGAGCTGACGGGGGGCTACGGTCTGGGAAGTACTGAAGTGGCAAATTCCAAATTTTTTTACGGATTTACGACAATTCACGGCTATGAGTTTATTGTCAGCCCTTTCAGTATTAACAGCGGACTTTCCCTTGGGGCGGGGGCTGGAATGCAGTTTTATGATGATGCTGCACTTTTCCCGGTTTTTGGTGATCTGAGATATTTTGTGAGGTTTAAAAATATTTCTCCCTTTGTTTTTGGAAGCAGCGGAATCCTGATGAACCTGGATAATTTCCGGGATCAGTCAATGTTTTTTTTGAACGGCGGAGCAGGAACAATGGTTAAATTGAGTAATAATCTCAATCTCTCGATCGGTGCCGGTCTGTTTATACAATTCAGCCGCGACAAAACAAGAGATGCTTTTTTCAATCTTAAAGCCGGAGTAAGCTTTAAACCGGATCGCAGACAGCCCGGAAATAAAACATACATCGGTTTACGGACAGGAAAAAGCCCTAACCGAATCGAAAACACTCCGGAAAATAATAATCATATTGGTTTACGAACCTGAGTAATCCTTAAACCGGATTGTAAAACCATCAATATCAATTACAATTAATATCTTTGTATATCAGGAGTTATCTCCGGAATCAGGAACCTGAAATTTTAACAGATGTCTAAAACCTATCCCAACTGGTTTCTTTCCCTGCGGCAGGAAATGCTGAACATTTTCGCCAAATATTCACTTCCACGGTGGATTGTATTCGCTATGGATATCGTTGCGGTATTTCTGATGTTCAATTTTGCCTACCTGCTGAGATTCAACCTGGATGTTGATCAGTTACCGATCCCCCTGGCATGGGAGCAGTCACTGCTGGTAGTATTTGTCTTCGGGATCTGGAGTGTTATCTTCCGTTCGTACGCAGGACTTATACGCCATACCACCCTTACGGACATATCGCTTATCTTTCTTGTCACCACTCTTTCAACCGGAACTCTTCTGCTTATATCCTATGCAAGCCGGCTGATATGGAAGAATTCTTTATTGTTGAATCTGCCGGCTTCGGTGGTCATCATCAATTTCGTACTGATAACGGTATTCCTTTTTTCTGTCCGGGTGATAATAAAAATACTGTTCCGTTTCGTGACAAGCTCCGGAAGGACAAGAAAAAGAGTACTTATTTATGGTGCCGGGGAACTGGGATTCATTGTTAAACGAGTCATTCTCAGTGATCCGGATAACGGTTTCAGTGTGGTGGGTTTTATTGATGATGACAGAAACCTCCATGGGAAAAAAATCAATCAGATTCCGGTTTTCGGTTATAATGCCCTGACGGAGGAATTTATTTCAAAACATAAAATCAGCAGTCTGATTTTAGCCGTTAAGGATATTGATGTTGAGAGGAAAAGCGGGATGATTAAGCTTGCTGTCAACCTGGGACTTGAGGTTCTTGAAACACCTGAAGTGAGTAAATGGGTTAATGGCCAGCTCCAGACAGGTCAGTTCCGGAAGGTTAAGCTGGAAGACCTCCTTGGAAGGAAGCCGATTAAACTGAATCTGGATCTTATCCGTGAAGGACTTGATAAAAAAACTATTCTGGTAACCGGTGCCGCCGGATCTATCGGTTCAGAAATCGTTCGTCAGCTTGCCCGTTTCAATAATGAAAAGCTGATTCTGGTGGATGATGCTGAAACACCATTGTTCTACCTTGAAAATGAAATCAGGGAAAAACTTTCCAATTTACAGGCAAGGCTGATTCTCGCTGATGTGACGCATCCACAGAAAATGGAATTGATATTCAGAGATTTTCGGCCGGATATTGTGTTTCATGCAGCAGCTTACAAGCATGTTTCTCTGATTGAAGAAAACCCGCATGAGGCATTGCGTGTGAATGTCGGAGGGACAAGGAACATCACAGAACTGGCGGTCCAATACGGGGTCAGGAAATTTGTAATGATCTCTACCGACAAATCAGTGAATCCCACCAGCGTGATGGGTGTTACCAAAAGAATATGTGAAAGAATAGTACAGGCATCATCATTACTTGAGGTAAACAGGACACAGTTCATTGTGACACGCTTTGGCAATGTGCTGGGTTCAAATGGTTCCGTGATTCCGATATTCTCAGGTCAGATAGCTAGAGGGGGACCGGTTACTGTTACTCATCCTGAAGTCTTCAGATATTTCATGACAATATCAGAGGCCTGTCAGCTTGTTCTTGAAGCAGGTTTCATGGGGAAAGGAGGGGAGATATTTGTGTTCGATATGGGAGAACCTGTGAAGATTGCGGATCTGGCAAAAAACATGATCCGCCTGTCGGGACTGGAGCCGGGAAAGGACGTTAAGATAGAATATACAGGATTGCGACCGGGTGAAAAACTTGTCGAGGAGTTGCTTACCGACAAGGAAATAACAAAGGAAACTCATCATCCCAAAATCCGGATCGCGAATGTCGAATGCATTGATGAATATGCAATCCTTTCAAATATAGATTTCCTGTTGGAAAATTTATATACTTTAACCAGGAAAGAAGTGGTTAAACTGATTTCGGAGATAGTTCCGGAATATAAATCCAGTAATGTACGTTATAACGGACATATCGAAAATTGAATGAAAATTAAACACGGAGATTATTATTTTGAGTCAATTATAAATTATGGATTTTAACGGAAAAACCCTTCTTATCACAGGAGGTACAGGATCATTCGGAAATGCCGTTTTACGGCGTTTTTTAAATACTGATATTTCGGAAATACGGATTTTCAGCCGCGACGAGAAGAAGCAGGATGATATGCGGCATTTTTATAAAAACCCCAAGATCAAATATTTCATAGGTGATGTTCGCAACAGGATGAGTATTGACAATGCCATGTACGGAGTTGATTTTGTTTTTCATGCATCGGCACTGAAGCAGGTTCCAAGCTGTGAGTTCTTTCCTGCTGAAGCGGTAAGGACCAACGTGCTTGGATGCGAAAATGTTCTTGATTCGGCACAGCTTCATCGCGTAAAAAAGGTAATTGTGCTGAGTACCGACAAGGCAGTTTATCCGGTGAATGCCATGGGAATGACCAAGGCTCTCAGCGAGAAGATTATGGTTGCAAAATCGAGGAATCTTAACGGGACTGGAACGGTTTTTTGCGGAACAAGATATGGTAATGTGATGGCTTCCAGAGGGTCGGTGATCCCGTTGTTTGTTAACCAGATGAAGCATAATCAGCCTATCACCGTTACTGACCCGAATATGACAAGATTCATGATGAGTCTTGAAAGTGCTGTTGAGCTGGTTCTGTTTGCTTTTAATAATGGCAGTAACGGAGATATATTTGTTATGAAGTCACCGGCAACAACGATAGCCACTCTGGCACAGGCAATAAAAGAACTTTACAAATCAGATTCATCCATTAAAATTATCGGATCACGTCATGGGGAAAAATTGTATGAAACACTCATCAACCGTGAGGAAATGGTAAAAGCCACGGATGTGGGTGATTTCTTCAGGATCCCTGCAGACACACGCGATCTCAATTATAATAAATTCTTCACTGAAGGTACAGAGGAGGTTTCTCAGGCAGATGAATACAATTCCCATAATACAAAACGCCTGTCAATCGAAGAAACGAAAGAACTGCTTCTGACACTCAGATTCATCCGGCAGGATGTTCTGAATGAAAAACAGGAGATTGTTTATGAACCCTGATCAGAAACAAGTCAGGACCTCGATGCCAGAACCGGTTTCGAAGAGTTTTATTACTAACCCTGAAAAAAAATAATATGTTAAAAATAGGGATAACCGGTCAGTCGGGCTTTATAGGCACACATCTTTTCAATTATTTCGGTCTTAAACCGGATAAGATCATCCGTATTCCCTTTGAAGATTCCGTCTTCGCGGATCAGCCGGCACTGGAGGCATTTGTAAAACAATGTGATGTTATTGTTCACCTGGCAGCTCTCAACAGGCATAATGATCCCCAGGAGATTTACAATACCAATCTCAGACTAGTGAATCAGCTTATCGAAGCATTTGAAGTGACAGATTCAAAGCCACATGTACTTTTTTCATCTTCCATACAGGAAGAGCGTGACAATATTTTTGGTAAATCAAAACGGGAAGGAAGGGAACTACTTTCGGAATGGGCAGAGAGGAACGGGGCAACATTCACAGGTATGGTTATACCCAATGTATTTGGTCCGTTCGGAAATCCCTACTATAATTCGGTTGTTGCCACCTTCTCGCATCAGCTGACACACAACGAAGAGCCGAAAGTTGATGTTGATGCCCAGCTGAGAATTATTTACATAGCCGATCTGGTGAAAGAGATCTCAAACTGCATTGAAAATAAAACAGATAACAAAGAATATAAGATAGCTCATACTGATGAGGTTAAGGTTACGGCTTTACTCGAACTTCTTAAAAGGTTCAAATCTGATTATTTTGAAAAGGGAATTTTTCCTGACCTGAATAATCCTTTTGAACGAAACCTGTTCAACACCTTCGTTTGTTATATTGATCATGAAAAGTATTTTCCCTTCAGCCTTAAGCTCAATACCGATGAAAGAGGATCTTTCGTGGAAACGGTAAAACTCAACAGTGGCGGTCAGGTTTCCTTTTCTACCACAAAGCCGGGAATAACCCGTGGTAATCATTTCCATATCCGCAAGGCAGAGCGTTTTACGGTGATTAAGGGAAAGGCCCGGATCCAGCTGAGGCGCATCGGAACAGACAGGATAATTAATTTTGATCTTGACGGCAGTCAGCCCTCCTATGTTGACATGCCCGTGTGGTATACCCATAACATTACAAACACCGGCGATGAAGACCTGTACACCATTTTCTGGATAAGTGAGTTTTATGATCCGGACGATCCGGATACTTACTTTGAGCAGGTCTGATGCTGAACCTGATCCGAAAAGAAATTTCATCCTGAATTTTGGTATCTTTTATACCGGAGTTACGTATTATCAATAAAGTAAGCTATTCTTTGTGTATTTTTGTACTATAAGTGCGACAAGAAGTCGCACAAGTAATTGTTCAGCATGACGTCTGAACCTAT
>CAZFVQ010000049.1:0-13770 GCA_964522415.1 uncultured Rikenellaceae bacterium
GTACAAAGTTTATTTGCGTCGGAGCAAATAGCAAGCTGTGTTTTTTGCAGCACAACACGGCTTAGTTGAAATTAAGTCGTTTTCATATACTTATAGTATATTTATCGGAAACAAATTCAACTAACATGGCATATTTATCGATAATTCTTACTATTTTTGCAGTTGAAAATATTATTTAATAATAAACCATGAGTATAGAAAATAAAAACAAACTCAACTGTCTTTTACAACAAAGAAATCAAGGAGGAGTATTCCTTTCTACTTGGCTGAATGTAAATGGTTATTCAAATCAGTTACAAAAAAAATACAGAGATTCAGGCTGGCTGACAGCTTTGTCCAAAGGAGTGATGTATCGTACAGGAGATACCTTACGTTCTTTTCCTGTGTTGGAGAGTTATAATAGTCAGTTAGAAAAAAGCTACCACATCGCAGCTCATTCCGCTTTGGAGCTTGCCGGGTTTAATCATTACGTGCCGATGGGGAAACCAATATTGATGATAAGACATCAGAAGCAAGAACCAGTCCCGGCTTGGATGAAGAATCTGAATTTAGATTATTCATTGAAGTTTTTTTCGACCGAAACATTTTCTAAACCTCAATATGCCTTATTTAACACAGACTATCCACATATACAGGCATCTGTCCCTGAGCAAGCATTTTTAGAGTGCCTGCTGCTTGCTACTGAGCATTATTCCTATATGGATTTATACTATATAATGGAGCAATTGACGACACTTCGACCTATTGTTGTTCAAGAATTATTGGAAAATACGAGTAATCTGAAAGTCAAGAGAATGTTTCTGTATATGGCAGAAAAAGCCGAGCATTATTGGTTTGAATCACTTAATCTCGAAAAGATAAAATTGGGTACAGGCAAGCACCAGCTTGTTGAGAATGGTGTTTATATACCCAAATACAAAATAACAGTCCCAAGAGAATTATATGATTATGAATGAACAATATAAGAAACAGGTAGGATTGTTAATAAGGATTATGCCGTCTGTATATCGAATAAAGGATTTTGCGGTTCACGGAGGAACGGCAATTAATCTATTTCATAAGGATATGCCTCGTTATTCTATTGACATTGATATAACCTATATTCCGATTGAAGATCGAGAAAAAAGCCTCAAAACGATTAATGTTCATCTTTTAGAGCTAAAACAGATGATTGAGAAAACAATTCCTGGTATTAAGGTTGTTCCTAAGTTGGATGTTTGGAAATTACAATGTATTAAAGATAGAGCAAGCGTGAAAATTGAGGTAAATGGTACCAAGAGGGGAATAGTCGGTTCAACGGTTGATATGAATCTTTGTGCTAAAGCGCAATCTGAATTTCAGATGAGTTGTCGGGCAAGAATTGTTTCTTTTTCACAATTATATGGTGGAAAAATCTCTGCAGCTTTGGATCGTCAACATCCGCGAGATCTCTTTGATTGTAAATATATGCCTCTTAATGCTATTGATCAAGCTAAAGATGGATTATTGTTTTCTTTGATAGGAAGTGGTAAACCAATCATAGAATCGTTTCAGCCCAACCCTATCGATCAAACAGAAGCTTTGAAAAATCAATTTGAAGGAATGACCGATGTTCCATTTTCTTATGAAGACTACAAAGTAACTCGAAAAGAATTAATAGAGAAAATCGATGCTTTGTTAACCGAAGATGATAAAGAATTTCTCATCTCCTTTGAACAAGGCGTTCCCGCATGGGATAAGTGCTCAGCCGGAGATCTTAGTGCATATCCTTCCGTTAAGTGGAAAATACAGAATATTCTTAAATTGAAAGATACGAATCCAAAAAAGTATAATGAAGGTGTCGAAAAACTTCGAGAGTATTTTTCACAATGATTTAGTTTACATAAGTTTCTGCAGTCATACTTTAGGTATGGATATTAAATCCAAAATAAATTTTCATGGTTTTAGTGCAGGAGGTAAATGCTATCCTCGAAAGCATTAAAACCACGATGACAAAAATTTACCGTGACCTGCAGGAACGTGAAACCATTGTAAAATACCTTTTACCTCGCTTTCGGCGGCTTTATATTCCGAATCACTTTAAATTATAAAAGCAGTATTTTCGTCAATATCCTCTTCCGTAAAACTGACTTCGCTGCCCGTAATACGCAAAATATCGGGGTCTGATTGGAAAAGATCGTACACGTCGCAAAAACCATTTTCCTGCATAAACGCGGATATTTCAAGAGTTTCTTCTTCAGAGACCGGAGAAATACCTGTCTGGAAAAATTGAATAATCTCCTTCTCTTTTTCAATCACTTAACGAGCCCAACAGGAGATGGGTACTCAATAGTTAAATTTAAAGCTATAGCTGATTGTCGGCATAACCGGTAAAAGACTTTTTTGAATCACTTTCATGCCTGTGGCCCCCCCTTGTGAAGGGCTTTTATTTTCAGGGTAGTCAATATAGTAATACAGGGGATTTTGCCTGTTGTAGACGTTATAAATATTTAATGACCATGTTCTTGTCCCTCTTTTCTTTTCTTTATGGAGGTTAATTCCAACATCTAACCTGTGATAATCCCTCATTCTGAACCCGTTTTTTCCTTCATATAAATGAGCATATTCATCATAGGAATAAATACTCCTCGTGTTACCAAAATATTCTTTAGTGGTAATTACCCGGTATTTACCTGTTGCAAGGGTAACCGGGAGTCCTGACCCATAAACCCATGTAGCTGAAAAATCGATGTTGTCGTTAAGCTTCCTTTGTAAAACAATTGATAAATCATGCAGACGATCGTATTTATACGGGTAGCTCATCCCCAGGTTGATATTATCAAAATGCCGCGTGGATTTTGACAAAGTATAAGAAATCCAGCCGGTCATTTTACCTGTAGTTTTTTGAAGAAGAATCTCGAGACCTTTTGAATCTCCCGTACCATCCATTTCAATTTTATCCTCCCATATCCCGGTGCCGGAATAAAAAGCAGAACCTTCCTTAAAAGTAATCATACCGGTCATTTTCTTAACATATCCCTCAATTGATATATCAAGTCCCGTGTTACCAATAGATTTGGATATCCCAACAACAACCTGGTCAGATTTCTCAGGAATAATGTTTTCAGTACTTGGCATCCACAGGTCGGAAGTTAAACCTAATCCCGAGTTTGAAAGAAGATGAATATACTGCTGCATTTTACTGTATGAACCGGAGATTGCAAATAGCTCCCCAACCCTTATTGTAGTTGAAAATCTTGGCTCAAACGAATTATAAAATTTTGAGGGAGTATTGTATCCGCTCCACCTTATTCCTAAATTAAGATCAACAAATTTTAAAGGCTTTATTTCATTTTCGGTATACAGGTAGTTCTCGGTCGCGTTTATTTTAGGATTATCTGTTAGTTCCTCATTGTTTTGCAGCCCGTTAAAATTTGATTTGTAAGATGCTGTTCCCGGGTTGAAGATGTGATAGATTGTTCCTCCTCCAAACCTGAACATTATTTTATTGAAAGGGGAATATTCAAAAGCTGTATTAATATTGAAATCGTTTACTCCTGAAAAATACCTGGACTGAATTGATTCTGAGATATTCGAACCGGGATTGGAATAGGCATATTTTAAAGTATTACTATTTCTATAATTTGTGTAGCCAACAGTAAATTCACTAAACAGATCGGACCCGAAAACATGGGTCCACCTGGCTGAGAAGAGAATATTACCCCATTTTATTCTGTTTATTGCAGTTGTTTTTGAGGAGTTCTGATCTTCTCGTAAAACTGTATTATAAGAATCACGGCCAAAATAAAAGCTGAAATAGATTTTATCCTTCTCTGATATCTCGTTATTAATTTTGAGGATATTGTCATAAAAATTATATCCAACTGATCCCCCGTCAAGCGCGAGTGAACTTAAGGGGACCATAAATAAATCAGGCCAAAACCGTCTGAATGAAAATAAATAGGAAGATTTCCCTTTCTTTATCGGACCTTCCAGTAAAACACTTCCCGATAATAATCCTAAGGAGAAGGTGCCTTTTGTTGAATTTTTATTGCCATCCTTTACTCTGATATCAACTATTGACGACAAGCGGCTGCCATAGCGGGCAGGAAAGGCTCCTTTGAATAGTTTAATATCTTTAAGCGCTTCTGTTTCAAATACTGAAAGATAATTACCCAAATGATTCACGTGATAAAGAGGTATACCGTCGAGCAAAAACAGGTTCTGATCCGGGCTTCCGCCTCTCACGTTCAGGCCACTCTGCCCTTCGCCTCCCGAAGCTACACCGGGTAAAAGTTGAAGGCTTTTAATTGCATCCCGTTCAACAAATGCCGGTAAGATCTTAAAATCTGAAACCTGAACGTGTAACAAACTCATCTGTTCCCGGTTCTCAATCCTGGAGATCCTGCCAGTCACGGATACTTCTCCCAGGCTGATACCCGGTGTCAGCAATACATAAACTGTTGTGTCTTTGACTACTTTAAATTGCAGAGAATCTGTTTTATAACCGATAAATCTAAAGACAAATGCTTCGTCTGAGCCTGATTTAACCGCAGCACTAAAAAACCCAAAATTGTTGGTTGATGTAACTGAATTATGTTCAGTATTTATGACATAAGCTCCAATAAGAGGCTCTCCTGATAACGCATCTCTTACAAACCCGCTAATCTTTACATTCTGCGCGTTGGTCGCGCAGTTTAATAACAGTATGACAGAAAGGTTAAGATAAAATGTTTTTACTCTCATTCCAACTAATTTGAAATAGCAATAGTATCAGAATAGCCGGCAAAAATGCCATACCCTCCTTTTACATTTGAAAACAGGGTAACAGGTTCAATGGGGTTGGTTATATCAGGATATTGTGCCGACGAATGTCTTATCCATGATTTTCGGTATTTATACAGAGTCTCACTGATTGATAACAGATGTAATTCTTTCCTGTTTTCTGATAACGCTTCGCCTGTTTTCAGTTTCATCCGGTACTTACTGCCATTTATGAGTTCATCAGAGAAGATGCATATTCCGCTATAAAATTCCTCATCTCCTTCATTCATAATCACCTGTTCGTAATCTCCTTGTAATCTGATAATTGAATATTTGTTTGCATTTTCATAGTGCTTTAAGACAATTTCATAATAATCTCTTGCAGATGCATCGTCTTGCAGGAGAAGTTCTACCTTATAAAAGTTATTTCCTTCTGAATCGGTATAAGCTTTCGGGTTGTAACAGACAGCGTCCAAGATAGCCGGGCCCGGGGCAGTATCTTCCGCCTCGACCTGATCATAACCGGGAGCTGAAGCTGTCAATTTATATTTTATTCCGGGGCGGGCTTTAATGGTATCATGTGAATAAAACCCATCCTTAATGTACTTCAGGTTTCCCTGATAAATTTCATTCGCGTAAAGTTTTATCTCTGCATCGATAATTTCAGTTGCATCCTCGCTTAAAATATTTTGAGAATGGCTTAAGTGAACTGTAAATTTTTCGCCGGTAGAAAAGAAACAATTAACAACAAGTTTGACGGGAGCGGAAGGAAGATCAATATCAATTACTTTCGTGCATGATACAAGAAAAACCAATAAGATACCGGTGACCTGTTTCATATACTGATCTAAGCTCAGAATTTGTATGTTACACCTGTTCCGCCAAAGAACCCGGTCCTTAGTTTAGATGATCCGGGGTTTTCCTGTGGGAGCCACGTTAATCCCGGCCAGATTGAAAATTTAATATGATCTGTAATAGAATAAGAAGCACCGGGAGAGAATGAAATTGCCATAGTTCTTCGATTAAAATGGGATTCTGTTTGAGATAAATATGCATTCACAAAAATAAATCCGGGCCGGAATGAAAGAAAGAGACTCATCTTTGGAAGTGATGTGAATCCAAATGATCTGCGCAATTCAAGCTCTGAAAGAATATATTTGGCATCAGTTGTTACAGATTTTGTCCTGAAAAAATTCGCGTTAACACCGGTATACCATTTTTCATTAAAGTTAATTCCCCCTCCTGCTTCAAATGCCAGTGGATGATTATCGTATGTGACAAGGAAAAGTTTTTCAGAGCTATATCTTAATCCCAGGGTTACTTCAGGCTTAACCTGAGATATAGCCGGGAAAAAGCATAAAATAAGGATGATGCCCAAAATCAGTCTTTTAGTTTTTAAGATAGTTGTCATATTAACAGTTTTATTGAATTATCATGAAATTCGAGGTGTAAATCCGATGCATATTGTATTTTCACAATCCAAATGTATTCTTTAACCGATCGGCGAATATTTCAAATGTAATTTCAGTATCAAGTCCTGATTCATATTTCGTCTCATTTGCATACTTTGATTGTACAATACAAAAACAGCAGGTAAATCTGTATAATGAAATATTGCTTTTGCCTGTTTTTTTCATCTGTCCTGCCGTCTTAGAATTCATAATACCATCTTCGGCAAGGATAAAAGAACTTCCGTCTATTTCGAGCATACCGTAATTGAAGGCATGACTCAAATTCAGGGGGAGTTTGTTCAATAGCGAAGCCGGCAATTTTGTCACTGTGCCGGACAAGCCCAGTGTGTTATTCAAATATTTTAAAATAGCATCCATATGATTACCCCGAATAACAAGGATTACCCACATATGGTAATCGTTGTGAATTTAAGGTAATTATAAAGAATAGTCACTATTTTACCGGATATTTTTTCTATAATATCTTATGGCTGTCCAAAAAGCTTAAAATAGGTATAAGGTGTTCGACTGTAATACTTTTCAGCCCGCCATACCCCCAACAGGATCTCCCTCTCTCTCCGCATCGGGCTTGCACGGTTAAGGTATTAAAAAAACTGATCAACGATCTTTATGGTGTCCCTGAATTTTCTTAAATTTCCTTCAGACTTTGAAGTGAAAGTCAGACAATAATTATTCGAAAAAAAAGCGGGAATGTGGGGTAATGGAAATAATTATGTGACTGACGGTGGTTTTCCATTATTATTAAGTAAGGTATTTAAATAACATTGTTCTGGTTTTATTACTCTGGTTTATCATACAAATTAAAAACCGCCTGAAAAGAACGAAGATTAACTATCTCATGACTATATTTCAATTATCAGTAAACAATTAATCATCCAAATATTAACTTCATGAAAACAAAATCACTTATTGTCGTTATGCTGCTGTTTATGGGATCCATCACCCCTTCTATGTCACAGCAAGATATTAAAGGTAGTAAAAGTGTACGTATCCTTTCCTACAACATTTTTCACGGTGAAACAATGAAAGGAGATTTCGACCTGGATATTATTGCAGCAGCCATAATGAAGACATCACCTGACCTTGTTGCCCTGCAGGAGGTTGACTTCAGGACCAGACGTGCAAAGCGATATGACCTTGTAACTGAGCTGGGAATAAAAACAGGCCTGGTCCCTCTTTTCGGCAGAGCCATGCATTATGATGACGGCGAATATGGTGAGGGAATATTATCCTCATTCAGCTTCTTGTCAACAAGGAATCATCCCCTCCCCTATTCAGGGCAAAACGAGCCAAGGTCAGCCCTTGAAATAACGACCATATTGCCATCGGGCGATACAATTGTTTTCATCGGGACCCATCTCGATCATACAAATAATGAAACAGACAGGATTTTACAGGCAGAAAGGATAAATGAATTATTGAGTGATATAAAATATCCGGCCATACTTGCCGGCGACCTTAATGCAGAGCCCGGAAGCATCCCCATAACCAAACTTGAAGAGTTCTGGGGCAGTACTTATGACAGGGAATCGCCCATTCCAACCTGGCCGTCAGATAATCCTGCCATGAAAATAGACTACGTCATGTTTCATCCAAAGGACCGATGGAAGGTAAGCTCTGCAGAAGTGATTTGCGACACGATTGCCTCCGATCACTGTGCCTTTCTGGTCACACTTGAGTTATTACGATAACTATAACACAACCGTCTGGCTACCTTTGAGTTGTTTCTGCAAAGCCGAAGATCCCGGAGTCATTCCGGCGGTGGCTCAGTCAGAGGCCTTACAGTGAAAGTACTGTCAGAACCTACACAGGCATGATCAGGCATTCCTGCAGGTGACAGGAGAGCAGCCTATCAGCAATATAACCAATGATGACATTGTCGATTTTATATACAACTATGTAATAGGTAAGGGTTACAGCTTTGCCTATCAGAATCAGATGGTCAGTGCCCTTAAGCTTTTTTTCAGGGTGGTTGCCAATTCGGAGATTGACATAGAAACTATAAGGCAGCCTAGGCCGGAACACCGGTTGCCCAACGTTTAAACAAGGAAGAGAAGAAGCAGATCATCATTGCCCCTGCCAACGTCAAGCATCGGGCCATGCTGAGTCTTATTTATGCCTATGGTCTGCGTCGCAGCGAGTTGCTCAACCTAAAACCTGGCTGTTCGAAGGCGAACATGCCGGGCAGCAGTTTACAGAACATCAGATCGCCTTTTGACGACCTGTGACTTCCCGGCCAGACAAAATATAAAATTCACCCCAGCCACACAATAACCACCCGAATCAGCAATTATTGTGTACTTTTGGTATATATAAGTAAGATGCGTAACGGTATCAATTTATCTATAAACCGCTTATCCTATAAACATGAACACATATAGAACGTCCAAAGTTTTTGTCCCAGGCGGATTACCTGTACTTACCTATAATCCAAGGAATGAATTGAAGCTCGAGGATTCAATCAAAAAAGCTAAAGACAATCTATGTAAGCTTATGATTGTTACCGGAGCTACCAAATCAGGCAAAACAGTCCTTGTTAAAAATGTTTTCCCAAAACAGCATTCCGTATGGTTTGATGGAGGGTTATTTTTGTTTCCTTCACTTGAAAACCGTACCACTGTTTCAGTTGAAAACCATACCACTTTTATGCAAGGTTAATACTAATTTTTCATTATTTAAAGAACGTTGTTTTTACTTTGCCGGGAAGCTTCCCGGCAAAGTAAAAGTTGGAGCCCTCGGCCCTCTTAATGCTTTAACCATAAGGTATATTAACTGCTTAACCATTTCTTTGTTTCCTTGGCACGATACGACATTCCATTCATATTGAGGATATGTGCTTTATGTGTTAAACGATCAACCATTGCGGCTGTCAGTACAGGATCACCAAATATTTCACTCCACCGGTCAAAAGACAAATTAGTGGTAATTATAGTTGATTTCCTTCCTGCTCTGAGTGAGAGATGACTGAAAAGCATTTCTGCTCCTTCTTTATCAAAAGAGATATAACCAAATTCATCACATATGACCAGGTCAAATTTTTCAAACCGCCCTTCCAGGGTACGTAGCGTTTTCTGTGACCTACACTCGCGTATCTGCGTTATTAACCTGGGAACGGTGGTAAAAAACACTCTGTAATCTTCCATACAGGCTTTAATTCCCAGGCCAATGGATAAATGTGTTTTACCTGTTCCCGGATTGCCGGCCATTATTACATTCTGACCCTCTTTAATGAACTCGAGGCTTTGCAGAATATCTATTTTCTTTTGGGCGCTTTGGGGAAGCTCCTCACGCTGAAGATCCTGTAAGTATTTCTTATAAGGGAAGTTTGCCTGGCGGATGCGTGCAATTTTACGATTCTTAATCCTACTTTCAAACTCATCTTTCAACAGGGCAAGCAGATATTCTTCATAAGTGGCTTTATCTTTTAATGCCTGGCGGGCATGAGCCGTGTAATTACTTCGGATGACCGGAAGCCTCAGTTCTTTAGTATATGCAGCTATTTTATCTTTTGTATTGGTTGGTATCATCATGTTTGTTTTTTTTATAAATTATTTTAATAGTTCAGTAATAAGCTTAACTCCTTAAGCTGTGCCCGTGATTGCTGAAGTATCTGATCATCACTGGCTGGATCCCGAACGTATACTTCGTTTTTTTGCATGCAAAGCACCTTGATTTTATCAAGAGATATATCATGCGGACTGATTAGTTTGAGCCTGTCAACAGCTTCATTTACCTTGTCAAAAGTATAATCATGATCGCACAGGAAAATCAAAAGCTCAACAAAATCTTTCGGGTTGTGATTAAAGTATTGACCGAAGACACTCTTTACATCCTCCGGTGCCGATGCCAGTCCCTGCGAACCGGCCAGTGCACCCGGTTTGAGCTTTAGAGTATACAGGTAATGATCCAGCTTGATGAACCACCCGTGCCGGGTGTATTGACGCTCATGCCGGCACACTTCCCGGTTCTCATAATAACAATACAGATTTCCGGGGTAAATTTTCACATCCACCATCTTGCCCACCAGGTGATCCGGCACACTGTAGTGATTGGTGGCATAGGTAATGACAGAGTATTTATCCACTTTACACTGGTCCATTTCACCACAATCAAAACCGGGAGGCAGCACGGCCAGTTGCTTCTTTTCAATTTCCAGCAAATCAATGGATCTCTTACCCTGGTTGTCACGGTTAAACCTGGTGTTTAAACGTTTACATGTGACCAACAGTCGGGTATTGGCGGCTTCCAGCGAAGAGAAAACATACTCTCTGGCAAAGGCCTTTCGTCTTATAAACTCTACGCTGCGTTCAACATGTCCTTTCTCATTACCACTGGCCACACCCGCAAAATCGAAAATGAAACTGATAATAAACCGACAACTTCAAAAGTGCTTCGGTGGGTTCTTTGTCCGATGGACCTACAAAGCGGCGTACTGCAACACGCATGTTATCGTAAACCAGGGTATGAAAAACACCTCCGACATGTTCGAAAAACAACACATGGGCATAAAGGAAAGATGAAGTATCCTGCCGGTGAAACAATATGGCATAACGGTAATTGCTCATGGCCGGGGTGAAAACAGCCATGTAAACCGTCTGTAACTTGCCGGAGATCTCAAGCTTTACTTCACCCCAGTCAAATTCGCAAACATCACCCGGGGAATAGACCTGGCGTATAAAAGCTTCTTTGCGGCTAGCCAGTTTCATGTTAATGTGATTGCATACCGAGGTATATCCTATATCATAGCCCTGGTCATGCAGGTATTCCAGTATATCGATCTTTTTCATCAACTGCTTGTGAAGACCACGACTGCGCTTTTCTTCATTGTCCTGAAGCAAGCGGTCAACAACCGGCTTATTTCATCAGTGAATTTTCTCTTACCGCGATTGCTGCTATTGTACCGGGGAAGTTTAACAACCTCCTCAATAAGTACTCCTTCCGATTCACCTGAAGCGGTTAATTCATCTCTGGATTTACGGTATTCTGCCAGATAACGGCGAACCGTTTCACGATTGATACCTAATTCACGCGATATTCTGCGCTCTGAAAAACCATCCCGGCAACTGAGTAAGATAATGTTCTGTTTTGTAATCATCTTTATCATTTTTTATCCCTCGTTCATTTTTAATAAATGAACGAAGAACTGCACTTATAAGTGGTATGGTTTTCAACTGAAATTTGGTATGGTTTTCAAACGGTATATACAAAAAGGCAAATGGAAGATTCTATACTGGGATTTTAACTGGATAAGTTAAACGAATACTCCGCCTAACACGGACGGTATAATTAATGGGCTCGTCACAGTTTTTGCTTTTGCTCCTGCTCCCAAGACAGCTTTGTAATGGTTCTTGCACCCGGATACGCGCATCTGCTTGCAATTAAATTCCAGCATACCGTGACAATTTTCTGACTTCGAGATAGTCTGTACCGCGACACGAGAAATGTTTACAAAACTTTGTACCTGAACAGCAAAAACTGCGCCGTACCCTCCTTACACCGGGAAAGTTTCTTGGCTAAAGTACCAGGACCTTGCCCGGATGCTGCGTCGGATAACGCCCACTAATTATACCGCCGGGCCGTTATAGCAAATGCCGATATATGAGTGAAGAATATTTGCATATAGGTAAATTATTATTTACCTTTGTGCCATGAAGACTATTAGCAAACAATGAAGTGTTCTGAACTCTATAAGATCCTGATAAAAGATGGTTGGTACCCCATTTCACAAAGAGGTTCGCATGTAAAACTGCGGCATAATAAAAAACCAGGAGTGATCATATTCCCAAATCATGGTAGTCAGGAGATAGGTAAAGGACTTGAGAAAAAGATACTCAAGGATGCTGGTTTGAAGTAAGGAAATTAATACGAGCGATGGAGATGAAAACAACAAATAAAAAGATAAAAATGATAGTTGAGAAGACGGATACAGGCTTTTCTGCCTTTTCTGAAGACTATCCTATCTACACTACAGGCAGAACAATTCCTGAATTAATAGATAATGCTCTTGAAGCCGCAAATCTCTTTTTTGAAGAAGAAAACATTCGCATTACGCAAGAGAACTTTAAGTTTGAAATAGACTTTAAACAGTTCTTTCAGTACTACAAAGTCATTAATGCTAAGTTTCTTGCGGCCAAGATTGGTATGAATCCAACCTTGCTCTCTCAGTATGTTCAGGGTCGCAAGAAACCATCTGATGCCCAAACGGAAAAAATCTTACTTGGAATTCATCAAATTGGGCAGGAACTGTCAGAGATTAATCTTATTCACAGACCTTAAAAAAGGGGCACTGGCTATAACAAGTCGGTAAATGCCATGCTGGCATACAATATAAAGGAAAGTCTTCATTTACTGATCAAATTATTACGATCAAAAAGCAAGATATAACCTAAAGGGCGCACGGCACTTACCGCCGGCCGATGGGGCGCAATACGCTTCGCTTTACGGTGGCTACATCCCAACAAGTTGGGATTCCCGCCCCCTATTGTGCCCCATCGGGCCCGGGAATAATCGGGCTTCAATGATACGGAACATGCCTGGCAAAAAAACAGGAGTACCCAAGCGTACAGTCCCATCACGAGGTTGTGCACCATGTAAAAAGATCGCTACGAGACAATGCAACGTAAATTGATTTTCATACTGATTTTAACAATAACCGTAATTGGATTTTTTGCTTATTCGCAAGCAGATAAACCACTCGATAAATCTGTAACAATTGACAAGATTGTTGTTGAGAAAGGAAAACGAAGAATGAACTTATATTCCAATGACAAATTGATTAAAACCTATAAGATTTCACTTGGACGAAATTCCAAAGGAGATAAGGAATTTGAAGGTGACAAAAAAACGCCCGAAGGACAATATGTTATAAATGACAAAAATCCAAACAGTGGATACTATAAGAATCTGGGAATTTCATATCCGGATAGACATGATATTGAACAAGCAGAGAAATTTGGTAAAAAACCAGGTGGACAGATTAAAATACACGGACTAAAAAATGGACTTGGTTGGATTGGGAAAGCTCATTTATTAATGGACTGGACGGCTGGTTGTATCGCATTGACAAATAAAGAGATCGATGAATTATGTGAAGTTATTAAAATAGGAACACCAATTGATATAAAACCATGAAACCGAAAATAAAAGCATTATTGATACGATTGTTATATTTTGTTCCTTTGACTCTTTTTATTCTGATGTTTATTGGAGAATGGAGAAATTTAAATGAATGCAGTTCTTTTAAAATCAAGTATTTATATGTTTATTTAATTCCAATTGTCATTTTTACATATCAGACAATTAGAAATTCAAGAGTAGGTTGGATTTTAGTAATGGTATTATACCTGTTATTTCTTTTTGACTGGATTTACCGATTAATTGGACAATACTCAATGATTGGCGGAAAATTTACAACAGGACAATATTTTTCATGGTGGATTTTTGTACTGATTTATGTCGGAATAGGAATTGTCTACATTAAATTTAGACCTAAAAATTTGATTGTATGAACAATACACGGTGCACAATAAATAGGAATATGAGCGGTCTGCAAGACCCAGCGATTATTACGTGTTGA
>CAZFVQ010000050.1:0-13341 GCA_964522415.1 uncultured Rikenellaceae bacterium
AGCTGGCGCTATTCCTCAGGTTCCAGATGTGAAAGTCAATGTCTGCAATACAATCCTGTTGATTTTCACTCCCAACCCTTGCTCATCTCCTCTTATACCAATAGCATGAGCTTGGAACAAATTAAAAAAGAATAATTGACTTGACAAAGTGTAAGAAATGACATTATGACGAAGGGCAGAATAAAATTGACTAAATGAAGTATTATTTTGACAGAATTCCGACAGTGATAATTGCTAACAAGAATAAACAACAATAATACCGGATTAAATCAGTTGACTGAACAAATTTTCCTGAAAATACCATGGTGAAACTGCGGATTTTATAAATTTACCGGATGGAAAAATCAACCTGAAAATCCCGGTAACTATAAAAGGCTGTAAAATATTTCTTTGAAGACCTGTGGAGCAGATTAACTTGCACCAATCGAAAAATTAAATAATTTTGCGGCGGAAACAGGTTCCGTAGCTCAGCTGGATAGAGCAACAGCCTTCTAAGCTGTGGGTCGCGCGTTCGAATCGCGCCGGAATCACCAGGGTGCCAGTCAGGCACCTTTTTTATTTTCATGCTTGCCGGTTCCGGCTTCCGGTGTGTAAGTTGCGCGTTCGAACCGAAGAGCGAAGCGATGAGCTCATGAGCGGAGCGAATAACCGCGCCGGAATCACATCTGAAAGGCGTGCATTCGAACCGGTGAGAGGGTTATAATCTTTTGAAAGGAACAAAGCGGACATATGTAAGCCGTCTTTCCACAGCTTTCCCGTTCTTTTTTGTAATCAGTATAAGTTCCTGGATTGCTGCCGGCTGCCCTACCGGAATTACCAGCCGCCCGTTTTCGGCAAGCTGATCAATCAGGGGCCGGGGTATCTGGTCTGCTGCTGCAGTAACGACAATAATGTCAAAAGGTGCATGTTCCGGCCACCCCTGGTAGCCATCCCCGTATTTGCATGTAATATTTTCGTATCCCAATTCTTTGAATCTACCGTCAGATTCCGCAGCAAGTTCAGGAACAATTTCAATTGTATATACTTCTTTCACCAGTTCTGCCAGAACTGCTGCCTGATATCCTGAGCCGGTTCCGATTTCCAGAGCTTTCATCTTTTTTGCCGGCTTTAATACCTCTGTCATATAAGCTACTATATATGGCTGGGAAATGGTCTGTCCGTAGCCAATAGGCAGGGGATAATCATTGTATGCTTCACTCTGATATTCGGGCGGAACGAAAAGATGACGGGGGACTTTACGCATTGCATCAAGAACTGCCGGATTGCTCACACCCCTGTCCTGAATCTGGATTTTTACCATCCGGTTTCTGGCAGCTTCATATTTATCAGACTGATGTTCAGCGCAAGCTGCCATAATAAAAATCTGAATTAATATAAATATTTTCACAAAGACCTTGTTTTCTGCAATATATTTAATTTTCATCAATTTACAAAGGATTGATTTACCGGATACCGGACCGAAAAAATCAGAATATTGAGCAGATTATTCTACAGACTTCAGGCGGGATCTGAAATTTTTCTTATATGCTGAATCCTGCCAGCGAAAGGAAGCCGTTTCCCAGAAACTGAACGAGGGGCCATATTGGAATGAGGTTTAATCCGGAAACCAGTGACAGGAAAATAAGTCCCAGGAAAAAATAGCTTCCGTATTTATACAGTCCGTTGTACAGCACGGGATATTTCCTGAAGAAAGAAAGGAGAAGATGTGATCCGTCAAGTGGCGGGACCGGAAGAAGATTAAAGATGAACAAGGCCCAGTTGATGTATATTGCGTAAATCAGAATTTCCGTTGTTATTGAATAATAGGCAATATTGAAAAGTTTGAAAACAATCACGAACAGCACGGAAAGCAGCATTGCAAAAAGGGCATTGGACACCGGTCCGGCAACAGCAATCTTAATTGTGTCAGTACGCGGATTCCGGAGATTCTGTTCATTGAATTCCACCGGTTTGGCCCAGCCGAACCCTACCAGAAGCAGCATGACAAAGCCCAGGGGATCTATGTGCTTCAAAGGATTAAGAGAAACCCTGCCCTGATCTCTCGAAGTAGGATCACCACATCTGTGGGCAACAAATGCATGACTGAATTCATGAACTGTAAGACCAAGAATGATTCCGGGCAAAAATTTAAGGGTCCTGAGAATATCAAATTTGTCCATAACTGATGTTTTCTGCCCGGGATTTGGCAATGGCATCTTTCATGCCGAAATTTCCTTTCAGATGAATATGAAGATCCGTCAGCGGGAATAATTCATTTTTCTTATAATATGTTGGTATTACAAAACATAATGGAAGGAGTAGAAGTAATTTCCGGTTCATGACAAAGCTGTTAAATATTTCCGGCAATTTAATAAAATTTAAAAAAATGTTGCTTAGGTTAATGCTATATCAGGACTTATTTGCACTTTCGTATCTGTAATGAAAAAATTACAAATAAATTATCTGTAATCCATGAAAAAATTGTTTTTGGTTTTTTTTACGATCGTTTTTTTATTTTCTCCTGAAATTCATTCCCAGGACCGGAATGTTCCCGGTGTGTTTCTGCTGACATGCGGTCCCGGAACTGAAACTTATTCAAGATGGGGTCACAGTGCCCTGAGGATAGTTGACGGCACTTCAGGTACTGACCGGGTTTATAACTGGGGAGTTTTTGATTTTAATACTCCTGCTTTTGCCTGGAAATTTGCCAGAGGAAGACTTGAATATATGCTTGGTGTGACAACATATGAGCGTTTTATCCAGGAATATTTCATGGAAGGACGGTGGATGCAATCACAGAAAATAAATATTGAGCCGGCGGAGACAGAAAAACTGATTCACTTGATTCAGGACAATCTCAGACCTGAAAATGTGAAATACCGCTATGACTTTTTTTATGATGATTGTGCCACACGTATCAGGGATCTGCTTGAAAAGGTTATAGGAGAAAATATGGTTTATTCGCCTGAAATAGTTGGTGAAGCACCTTCATTCCGGTTTTTGACCGGCAAATATCTTATGACGGCTCCATGGCTGAAGCTGGGAATAGACCTCCTTATGGGATCCCCGGGAAACAAGAAGGCAACGGTACGTGACCGTATGTTTCTCCCACTTGATATGCAGAAAGGCTTGTCGGATATTGTTATTTACAGAAACGGGAAAATGATTCCGCTCCTCCAGAATCCCGTAACCGTTCTGGAAAAAAACCTGGAGCCTGAAAAAACAGTTTTTTTTACATCACCTCTGTTCATCCTTTCTGTCCTGTTGGTAATTGTAATCATCCTTTCAGCTGTCTTCAGAGATCCAAAAAGTAACCGGTTCATTGATATCATAATATTTTCACTCTTCTCAGTTCTTGCATTGCTGATGATATTCTTTAACTTTTTTACTGATCATCAGCAAATGAAGTTGAATCCCAATGCAATCTGGCTGAATCCTTTTATTCTGTTATGCCTTCTGTCCGTGATTCTGAAAAGAGACTGGCAGACATGGTTCCGGATAGTATTTGTTCTGAATGTCGTCTGGCTTTTTGTATTGCTGATTTTTCCGCATTCAAGCAACACGGCTTTTATGCCCCTGGTGCTGGTGCTTATAGTCAGAAGTTCGGTAAGATCGGGATACTCCTGGAATCCGCTGACACTTCCGGACAGGGAATGAATTCTGTTTTAACAGATATTTAACACTCCTTAACAACTCCTTATTAATTACAGGGCTTTTTTTGTATATCCTTATAAAAACTCAGCATTCATTAAATATGAGTATAATGTAATTTGTATTTTAAGATTCAGATTATGGAGCAGACAGCCGGTATTAAAATATTAAATGAAAAGATCGAAAGGGAAAGTGCTTTTGTTGACATTGTCAGAATGGAAATGAACAAAGTCATCATTGGTCAAAAACACTTGATTGACAGTCTTATGATCGGACTTCTGGGAGACGGGCACGTTCTTCTTGAAGGAGTACCTGGACTGGCAAAAACTCTTGCCATAAAATCCCTGGCCGCCGTTATTGACGCAAAATTCAGCCGTATTCAGTTTACACCTGACCTTCTTCCGGCTGATCTTATAGGTACTATGATTTACAGTCAGAAGAATGAAGAATTCATGGTAAAAAAAGGTCCGGTCTTTGCCAATTTTATTCTTGCAGATGAAATTAATCGTTCACCGGCAAAAGTTCAGAGTGCACTGCTCGAAGCCATGCAGGAACGGCAGATAACAATAGGAGAATCCACATTCAGCCTGGATGAGCCATTTCTGGTACTTGCCACACAGAACCCGATAGAACAGGAGGGTACATATCCGCTCCCTGAGGCACAGATGGACAGGTTTATGCTTAAGGTGCTGATCACTTATCCGTCAATGGAAGAGGAAAAACTTATTATCAGGGAAAACCTGGCAAAAGAGTTCCCGAAAATAAATACGGTTCTTAATCCTTCAGATATTATCAGGGCAAGAGATGTGGTCAGGGAAGTATATATGGATGAAAAAATCGAAAAATATATTCTTGATATTGTTTTTGCAAGCAGGGAACCTGAAAAATACGGACTGACACAGTTCAGGAACATGATTTCCTACGGCGCATCACCCAGGGCCTCTATATATCTGTCTGTTGCAGCCAAGGCATATGCCTTTATAAGAAGAAGGGGATATGTGATTCCGGAAGACGTCCGGGCATTATGTCCCGATGTTCTGCGGCACAGAATAGGTCTGACCTATGAGGCTGAAGCCGAAAATGTGGATCAGGACAAAATAATTGCTGAAATATTAAATGTCGTTGAGGTTCCGTAAGCTGTTTCGAAAGGTCAGAACGGGCGCCCGGAATGGACAGTATGCACAATGATACAGGAAAATGCTGAATGAATTACTTTGTTGAAAGTGGAGGCAACGGAATTATTAAGAAAAGTCAGGAGAATTGAAATAAAGGCACGCGGACTCACAAGACATATTTTTGCGGGAGAGTACCACAGTGCTTTCAAGGGAAGAGGCATCGCGTTCAGTGAAGTCAGGGAATACCATTACGGTGATGATATCAGAAACATTGACTGGAATGTTACTGCACGTTTCAATCATCCTTATGTCAAAGTATTTGAGGAAGAGCGCGAGCTTACTGTAATGCTTTTAATTGATGTAAGCGGATCAGGAAGCTTCGGAACAACTACAGGCTTCAAACAGGATCTGATGACCGAAGTGGCAGCAGTACTTTCTTTCTCTGCAATATTCAATAATGACAAGATCGGTGTGATCTTCTTTTCCGACAAAATCGAGAAATTTATTCCACCCCAAAAAGGAAAAAAACATATACTAGTTATAATCAGAGAGTTGTTAAATTTCAGGCCTGAAAGCAGTAAGACGGATCTGGATGTGCCTTTGAGATTCCTCACCAATGCAATAAAAAAAAGATGTACAGCATTCATTCTTTCTGATTTTTTTGCCCCCGATTTTGAAGAAGCTCTCAGAATTGCTTCCAGCAAGCATGATATCGCAGCAGTAAAGGTATATGATCCTGCTGAAACCCGCTTACCCGATATCGGCCTTATAAAAATATCCGATGCCGAAACCGGTGCTGAGAAATGGATAGATACTTCTTCAGGGGAATCGGGAAAGACTTATGCCCGGTGGTGGAATGATCATGTTTCCTCAATTAATGGTATTTTTAAAAAATGTGGTATTGATTCAGTACATTTAAGTACGGCTGAGGATTATGTTAAACCGCTGATTAAACTGTTTGAGAAACGGTGAGACTTCAGATACATATTTATTTAAGTCTGTTTATGAGTGCCTGCTTTCTGTATGCCGGTGCCCAGGATATAAATGTTAGTGCCCGTTTTGATACATCCCGGATTTATATCGGTGACCAGATCGCTTACACTGTGACAGTCGACCAGCCTGCGGAAATTAGTCTTGAAATTGCCTCAGCAAAGGATACCCTGATAAAAAATATTGAAATCCTGTCGGGACCTCTCACTGATACACTGGCACTTGATAACAACAGACTGAGAATTGCTCAAAGATACCTTATAACATCATTTGACTCAGGATTTTATGAAGTACCACCTGTTTATGCCCAATTAATTCTGGAATCGGGAATTAAAAGATATTATTCGGACTATGCACCTCTCGAGGTGATGAGGGTGAATATTGCACCCCCAGACACGGCATCCGGAATTTTCGATATACTGGGACCGTACAGGGCACCTGTCACCATTGGTGAAATAATTCCGTGGTTTCTTCTGGCAGTCTTTTCTGCAATCCTGCTGTGGGGAGTGATAAGGCTTGTGAAACGTTTCAGGAAGACAAAACCGGGTTATGAACCTGTTGTCATGAAGGAAGCAGCACATGTGACTGCTTTTCGTGAACTTGAAAGGCTCAGGGACGAGAAACTCTGGCAGAAAGGTGAAGTTAAGCACTATTATTCAAGGCTGACAGAAATTCTCAGACGATACCTGGAAAACAGGTACGGAGTGTATTCCCTGGAAATGACTACTTCAGAAACTCTTGAAGAACTGCTGAGAACCGGTTTTAAAAAAGACGAAACTTATTTAAAGTTAAGAGAAGTTTTAAACGGAGGAGATCTGGTAAAATTTGCCAGATACAAGCCTGAACCTTCAGAGAATGAACTTCATTTTGAAAACTCATGGCAATTTGTTGATATAACAAGGCAGAGGGAAGATCTTTTGGAACAAGATCCGGAAAAAGGCGATAAGGAGAAAAAACAATGAAAGGAATTACATTTGCAAATCCTGGATTTTTATGGTTACTGGGACTTGTCCCGGTAATTGTCGCCTATTATATAATCAGGCAGCACAAAACTAATTCATCCTTGACAATGCCTGATCTTGATGCTTTCGGAAATGCAGGAAAGAGTTTCAGGAACTGGCTGCGCCATGTTTTATTCGTACTCAGGGTATTTGTTATCGGACTTCTGATTGTGGCGGCAGCCCGTCCCCAGAAATCTGACAGGTTTCAGGATGTAAGTACGGAGGGTATAGATATTATTATTGCACTTGATATTTCGGGGAGCATGCTTGCACGCGATTTCAAACCGGACAGGCTTGAAGCCTCAAAGAATGTCGCAACGGAATTTATTTCCGGAAGGCCCTATGACCGGATAGGACTGGTTGTTTTCAGCGGGGTAAGCTTCACTCAGTGTCCGCTCACAACTGACCATGCTGTCCTGATAAATCTGTTGAGGGAGCTGAAAAGCGGCATGATAGAAGACGGAACAGCAATAGGTAACGGACTGGCAACGGCAGTCAGCAGGATCAAGGATTCCGAATCGAAAGGTAAGGTAATCATACTTCTTACAGACGGAGTAAACAATATGGGCGAGATTGCTCCGGCTACTGCTGCGGATATTGCAAAAATCTACGGCATCAGGGTCTACACCGTTGGTGTCGGGACAATGGGGACGGCTCCTTATCCTGTCCAGACACCCTATGGAATACAGAACAGGAATATGACTGTCGAAATTGATGAAGACATCCTGAAAGAGATCTCTGCAAAAACAGGAGGAAGATATTTCCGGGCAACGGATAATAATAAGCTTATTGAAATATATGCTGAAATAGACAAACTTGAAAAATCGAAAATCGAGGTACGGCAATATGTACGGAAAGAGGAAAAGTTCCTGGTTCCGGTATTGATTGCTTTTATTCTATTAGCTGTTGACATGCTGACCAGATATACCATTTATAAAAATATTACCTGAACAAGAAAACAATGCAGTTATTCCGGTTTGCAAATCCCGCCTTCCTGTACCTGTTGCTTCTGCTTCCGGTGATGATAGTATTGTGGATACTGAATGAAAGAAGAAAAAGAAAAGCTCTCCGCAGGTTCGGAAACACTGACCTTGTAAGAAAACTTATGCCCGAATACTCGACAATAAGACCGGGACTTAAATTCCTTTTCAGTCTGCTTGCCCTGGCACTTATGATCCTGACACTTGCCAGGCCTCAGTTCGGATCAAAGCTCGAAGAGGTGAAAAAGCAGGGAGTTGAGGTGATTATAGCACTGGATGTCAGTAATTCAATGCTTGCAGAGGATATTCAGCCCGACAGGCTAACAAGAGCCAGACAGGCACTGAACAGACTTATCGACAGGCTCGAAAATGACAGGATCGGATTAATAGTTTTTGCAGGTGATGCATATACACAAATACCGGTAACTACCGATTACGTTTCAGCTAAAATGTTTCTTTCTTCCATTAGTCCTGCTATGGTTCCAAAGCAGGGAACCGCCATTGCTGCTGCAATAGGGCTGGGGATGCGGTCCTTCACTCCGGGGGAGGATAAGAGCAGGGCAATGATAATCATTACCGATGGTGAGAATCATGAGGATGACCCACTGGCTGCAGCAGCAGAAGCCGCCAGGGCAGGGATTGTCATTCATACAGTCGGAATAGGATCAACGGAGGGTGTGCCTGTACCGGTTCACACAGGAGGCAGGAAAGAATATCTGAAAGATAATGAAGGCAATACCGTCATAACAAAACTGGACGAAGAAACACTTAAGAAAATAGCAATCAGCACATCAGGAACTTATGTCCGTGCCGGCATGAGCAGCCTTGGGCTCGATGAGATATACAATGAAATAAGAAAAATGAATAAACAGGATCTGGAAAGCAGAATATATACAGAATACAACGATCAGTTCCGGATTTTTGTAATCGGGGCTTTAATATTCCTGTTTGCCGAATTCATTATTATGGACAGGAAAAACAGGAAACTGGCCAATATTAAATTATTCAGATACAAGATATGATTTTCCGTAAAAAATGTATGTAAAAAACAAATACCGCAAAATTCTGTTCCGGCAGATGTCAGCTTTTATCCTTGCTGTATTGTTTGTCCCGTTGGCAGCATATCCCCAGGAAGATAAAAAATATATCAGGGAGGGAAACCGGGAATATGAAAAAGAAAATTATGCTGATTCTGAAATAGCATACAGAAAGGCACTGGATAAAAACAATGCCTCCGGAAATGCAGTTTTTAACATCGGTAATGCCCTCTATAAACAGAAGAAGTATGAAGATGCAGGCAAACAGTTCAGCAATAATTATGAGATGAATGATGACAGGCGGAAAAAGTCAGCCAGTCTCTATAACCTGGGAAATTCCCTGCTTATGGCAGACAGGGTTCCTGAAAGTATCGAAGCCTACAAGGGTTCCCTGAAGCTTGATCCGGATAATATGGAAGCAAAATATAATCTTGCCTTTGCACAGGATCTTCTGAAACAGCAGGAAGAACAGCAACAGCAAAACCAGGATCAGGATCAGGAAAACCAGGACGATAAGCAGCAGGATCAGAATGACAGGGGAGAAGACAATAATCAGGATCAGCAAAAACAGGATCAGGATCAGAACCAGCAGCAACAGCAGGATCAGGATCAGAACCAGCAGCAACAGCAGGACCAGGAGTCCCGGATATCCAGGGAAGATGCAGAACGGATACTGAATTCCCTTGCAAATGATGAAAAAGATATTCAGGAACAGATAAAACTGGATAAAGCAAAACAACAGAAAGTAAAAACACTCAGGAACTGGTAGCCGGCAGGTACGAAGGAATGAAAAAATTGTTGATATATTATCTTTTGTTACTTATCACCAGGGGTTTAAGCGGACAGGATATTACTGTTGAGGCAGAATATCCCCGGGCAGTACAGCCTGGGGAGCAGTTTGCCATTCAGTGGCGTGTCAATTCAAGGGGGGGTGATTTTACTGCACCCTCATTTGCGGGTTTTATCAAACTTATGGGACCACAGACTTCTTACAGTTCCAGTACACAGATCATAAACGGCCGGGTGACTCATGAAACATCAGAATCATATTTATATTATCTCCAGGCAGTTGATGAAGGAATATTTATACTGCCACCTGCATCCGTCACTATTAAAAATAAAACCTATTATTCCGATTCAGTCAGAATAGAAGTAAGCGGCGGCCAGGCACCTCCGGCTGCGGGGCAGCACGGATCAGGCACGCAGCAGCAAACGACATCACCATCTTCTCCTCCTGAGGGACAAATTTCTCTTGATCTTTCCGTAAACAGGAAAGAGGTTTTTATTGGAGAACCTGTATCCGTGACTGTAAAACTTTATACAAGAGTTGATATATCAGGTATTAATGAAATTAAATACCCTTCATTTACGGGATTTCTTAAAACAGACCTCGAAACTCCTCCGCTCAGTTCACTCCGGCAGGAAAATATCAATGGTACTGTTTACGGAACAGGTGTACTTCAGCAGTTTCTTCTATATCCCCAGATTACCGGGGAGATTACGATAGATCCGGTTCAGATCACCGCGCTTGTCCGGCAAAGATCAGGACGATCGGATCCTTTCTTCGGTGATTTTTTCTCAACCTATACAACCGTACCCCGGGCTGTTGCAAGTGAAGCGGTAAAAATAACTGTAAAGCCCCTGCCAGGAACCAAACCCGGGGATTTTTCGGGTATTGCCGGTAAAATCAATATCTCGGCAGGTATAAACAAGGACAGTGTAAATGTAAATGATGCCCTCAACTATAGGATTACAATATCCGGTACAGGAAACCTCAGGCTGGCAGGTATGCCCGTTCTCAGACTTCCTCCCGATATTGAGGTTTATGATCCGAAAATCACGGAAGACCTTAAAAATACACTCAGCGGAACAAGCGGGCAGAAGACATTTGAATACCTGCTTATTCCCCGGCATCACGGAGATTATACAATACCCTCCATAGCATATTCATATTTTAATACATCAACAGGAAAATTTGAGCATCTCACAACACCTGAATTCAGGTTCCATGCCAGGAAAAGTACTGCGCAGGTTTCGGATATTGCAGTTTTCGGAGGAGTCGCAAAAGAAGATGTAAGATATCTCGGGAAGGATATACGCTTCATCCGGACAAGCCCGGGGAAACTTACCAAACCCGGGGAACAGATACTGTCGCAGAATTCATTTTACCTGTCTTATGTGATAACCTTTCTCTTATTCCTCATCATTTTGTTTTTGCGAAGGGAACATATCAGGAGGAATGCAGACATTGCAGCGGTTAAAAACCGCAGGGCAGGAAAAGTTGCTGTTAAACGGCTGAAAGAGGCTTCCGCCTGTATGAAGAAAGGTGAAACCGACAGGTTCTATGAGGAAATACTGAAAGCCATATGGGGTTATCTGAGCGATAAGCTTAATATCCCGGTATCGGATCTTACAAGGAACAGTGCCATAAATGCATTGCAGCAAAAAGGCATTGATGATAAAAAAATAACAAATCTGGCAGATATCCTTGATAAGTGTGAATATGCAAGATATGCACCGGCCTCGTCCGACTCCGGAGTATCAGCGATCTATGATGATGCTTCCGGATTTATCAGATCAGTTGAAAATGAAATTTAAACATGAGTTTCAGATCATTCACAATACAGGTAATCCTGCTGCTTCTTGTTAGTTTTAATGCGGAAGCACAGGATCAGGCAGATATAAGATTCAAAAGAGGAACTGAATTTTTTACTGAGGGTAATTACGAGCAGGCCCTTGAAGAATGGACCAGTCTCTATACTGCCGGTTACCGCTCAGCCATGCTGGATTATAATATCGGAAATGCATATTTCAAACTAGGTAATATTCCGGGATCAATACTTTTTTATGAACGGGCACGTCTGAGAAAACCGGGGGATGAGGACATCGGTTATAACCTCCGTATAGCCCGGGCAATGACTACTGACCGTCTTGAAGAGATCCCTGAACTCTTTTTCGTCAGGTGGTATGATTTCCTTTCACTTGTTTTTTCTTCAGACAGCTGGGCTGCAACAAGCCTTGTTTCTTTCATCATTTGCCTTGTCTTTCTTTCAGTCTATTTCTATTCCTCAAAATATAATGTGAAGGTTGCAGGATTCTGGCTTGCAATCCTTGCTCTGTTACTGTCGCTGGCTTCATTTTCTTTTTCTGCACGGAATAAAAAAATGATATTTGAAAGCAATAAAGCTATCATTTTCAGCCCTATCGTCAATGGAAAAAGTTCACCTGATAACAGCGGGACCGATCTTTTTGTGATACACGAAGGACTAAAGGTCAGTATTGAGGACGAAGTTGGTGACTGGAAGGAAATAAGGCTTCCCGATGGCAATAAAGGGTGGGTTCCTGCAAACAGTCTCGAAATTATATGACGTGATGCAACTTTTTTGCTGAATTACAGGTATGATAGATGTGATCTGTAATTCAATGCGCAATGAAAAAGAATGTCTGCCTTTTACTTGTCCTACTCGCTTTGTCTGCATGTAAAAAAGAGAAATGGGAACCTGAAGGACCTACGGATGTCAGGATCAGAAACATGCAGAAAAACGAGATCATGCTTAATGTGGTAATAAACACGGCAGGACTAAGGGATACTGTCGGAAATGTAAAAAAGCTCGGAGTGGCAGAGCCCGGAAAAACCTCGGAATACAGGAGGGTATCCATTGCATTCCCAAAAGCTGAAATTACGGCTGAAATCAACGGGGAAACATTTTCAACAGAAGCTGTTAACAGTACCTACATGCACTATATGGGCCTGATGCGAATTACTTATGAAGTTGAGATCAGGGATATGGAGAACAGGATACTCGGAATAAAAAACATTGTTACCGATGAAGCCCTGAAACCCTGATGATATCCTTAAGACTTAAATTTTATCTCCAGTCTACCGGGTCAATATTATGATCCGACAAATATGCATTGCAGCGGCTGAAATGTCTGTTGCCGAAAAATCCTTTTGAGGCGGAAAGGGGGGAAGGATGGACAGATTCAAGAACCAGATGCCTGCTCCTGTCAATTGATGTTCCTTTTTTCTGCGCATAGGCTCCCCAAAGAAAAAATACAAGATTATCCTTTTCGTTGTTTAGTATCCTGATTACCTCATCTGTGAATTCTTCCCAGCCTTTTCCCCGGTGCGATCCGGCCTGACGGGCTCTCACTGTAAGGATGGCATTTAAAAGGAGTATGCCTTGTGCAGCCCAGCGCTGGAGATTTCCCGAAGAATATGGTTTGTATCCCAGATCCGATTCTATCTCCCTGAAAATATTGACAAGACTCGGAGGAAAATCAATTCCGTCCCTTACGGAAAAACATAATCCATGCGCCTGCCCGGGTCCATGATAGGGATCCTGACCTATGATCACGGCTTTCACCCTGTCAAAGGGACACAGGTCAAATGCATTGAACAGCAATCCGCCGGGAGGAAAAATCTGATCTTTCCGGTATTCTTCCCTTATAAAGCCGGTGAGACTGACAAAATAATCCTTTTCGAATTCATTCTTAAGTTTCTCCTTCCAGCCGCTTTCTATTTTAACATTCATGAGTCCAGTCTAAAAAGGTCATATTCAAAAATAGGGATTTAATTTCAATTTAA
>CAZFVQ010000051.1:0-10889 GCA_964522415.1 uncultured Rikenellaceae bacterium
GACTGGGTGTCCGGGATAAACAGGACTGAGTGTCCGGAATCGCAAGAATACGCAATTCAGTGAATGGGAATATCAATGCAGTAAATTAGTAACAGCAGTATAGTTAAGCATGATTCGAATCATAGCAAGATCGTTTAAAGACAGGACAAATCCGAGCATTTATCAGGATCTTGCAAAAACAGAAAAGAGCCTGAACCTGCTTCATCAGAGTCTTACAAATCCAAAAGGAAGAAGGAGGAAGCGGGAGGAATTAGAAAAAAAGATCAATACCATCACTAAGGGCCAGTATCTGAAAGATATCTTGAAATGGAAGTTGATTGAAATAGGTTATAGAAAATATTAACTTGATTATCAAATTGATCAGAATCAACTTAACAAACGCTAGGAACAAATTTAATTGGATTCAGGTGCGATAGCGGTACAAGTATGAGAAATAGCCGGATTTCTACCGGTAACTAAAGATGGTAAAAAGCACTAATATAGCATCGCAATACAAGTTTGATCGAAGGTAGAAAATTATCACGTTGCAGAATTATTATTGTGTGCAACTGTGCGAATCCGGGTGCCGGGTTCTATACATGTTCCAGCAAATAGCTCATTATCAAGCAAAAAACGTGACAGGCCAATTACAAATCACACCTACCATCCGCATGAGCCAGGTGTTATTTTTTCTCTTTAATTTTGTCCAGGAGTTCTTCGGAATTTAAAATTGGTAGGGGAAATTCGTTAATCTTTTTTCCCATAGTATTTTTAATCATCATTCCTCTTGTGGTCCCGATAGCAACACTAAGAAGTGACAATAGGAATTCGTCTTTGATATTTATTTTGTCGTTGTCCGATGTAACTACCTGATCTATATTTAATACACTAAAAAAGGTTTGATTCTCGTATTTTAATATTTCATCTTTTTTAAAGAGATAAAGGATTAACGTCTTGATAATAAATTCATTAACATCCTTTTTGATTTGAAAATTAAAGCCAATCTCAATATGTAAATCCTTCTCTATAATATTATTGTCAAGATCATTGACTATATCTGTGCACGAAAAGGATAGCTCTATGACTTTAAGTAGTTTTACCTGAACTTCTTTTGTTTTGGCCATTTTTTAAGAAAGATAGGGAGTTGCTTTTTGGAACTTTTGATAAATCTCAATCTCTTGGGATTCTCTAATGTAAATATTCTTTCCTTGGTTTAAAAGAGCATATTCTTTTGTTATAAGAAAAAGGGCTGGTTGTTTCTGAGTTTTATCTTCCTTTCACAGAACCTTAACAATAGATGCCCCCAAGACTTTCTCAATGCGTGTGATGGTTTTAATTGTGAAATTGTGGGTTCCAGACATCCATTTACTAATTTCTGATTCCTGTTTGCCTAGTAAGGCAGCGAGATCTTTTTGACCTAGATTTTTTGACAATAGAATTTCGTGAATCCTATCTACAATATCAAATGATCTACTTATAAATAAGTCAATTTCTGGGGGAATTGACTTTCTTCGTTCTTCAAGTCTGGGATTCTTTTTCATGATTATATTTCAAACTCAAGTTTTCCAAAAAGTTGTTTTTCTAAGATTTGAATAACTCCTTTCTTGAGCCTACTATTAAGTAAACTGTCAATGGTCTGCAGTTGTTCAACATAACTTTTGAGTTCTGGATCTTCGTTGTAAGTTTTTGTTTTTTTGTTTCCTCCGTTCCCGAGTATAATAATTTGGTCAGAAATTCGAATTACATATAGTCTTAAATTGGTAGTCTCAATCGGAATAGCGTAAACATGATCTTTATATTTTCCCTCTGGTCTTAAATACCTTTCTAGTGCTCCCTTTTTGCCTATTTTGTCAATCCATGTTATTATTATATCAATATCTTCATCAAATTCACAACCTTTAGGGAATTTGTCTAGAAATTTATCGAACTCTGATAAATTATCTTTATATCGAATTGTATAAATATTGACATTTGTGTGCTCTTCGAAAAGTTCTATTTCAAGCTTTTTCTTCACTTATAAGTTAAGTTACAAATATAAATACTAAAAATTAATCTTCAAATGTTTTTGAACATAATCAAAATATTATTAGTGTAATCTATTATTATTTGATAATTATCAACAAGTTAAACGCTATAACTAGTTGCTCCGCCCTTAGAAATAGGTATGATATGATCGAATTCAAGATTCTCTTGAATTCCACAGTTCACGCATCTTCCTCCATCTCTATTCCATACTTTATCCATAACATCTTGCGGGATAATTTCTCTTTTCCCATTTTTATCAGTATATGAATTGAAGATATCACCTGACTCAATTAATTCTTGCAATGCTTCCTTGTGAAGTCGTTTCTTTCGTTCTTTTTCAATCATTTGCTTTTTAAATTCTTCTTTTTCGAGACGGTCATTTTCTATCTGCTGAAACTTAAGGCATTCTGATCTTCGTAGGTCAATTTTTTCCTTATGTTTTTCATAAAATATTTCTCCCTTGGTCTTAAGGTTAGGATTTAATTTTAAATTGTATCTTCCTTGCCGTGCCTCCAAGAAATGGCCCTACAATTCCTAATTCCTCAAGCTGATCAATAATCCTTCCAGCACGATTATATTCTATTGATAATTTTCTTTGAATAAGAGATATAGATCCCTGTTGTATTTGAACGACTAATTTTGCTGCTTCTAAGAGCAAAGGATCAGTTCTTGTTAATTCTGTATCTGCTAGTGAATATTCGTCTTTGGCAAATAGATCTATTATTCTTTCTATTTCCGCTTCGTCCATTTCTTGGATGGACCTCTCTTGTTGTTCCAGGAATGAATCCTTATCTTGAGATTTTGAATTTCTCCATGAATCCTGCTGATCTCTCAAATCAATCGATTACTTTTTTAATAGCCTGTCCAGAATTCCCATTATAAGTATTTTTTATTATGTAAATTAAAACTCATTTCAGGTGGTATCAAATTGTGGCTAACGTTTTGTTAAAAAAGTAATAGATATACTTAATATTCACATATACGGGTGGATTTCGTTATAACTGTAAACTATTTTAGATTATCATGCTTGTTTGGACTTCCTGTAGCTGATATTTTCCAGCGTATTACAGCACCGCCCCGTCAGTTACACAGACAAAATATCAACAAATTAATCTAATACGCTGAAAAATACATCTGTTACTGACATTCTACAATTGATGTTCAATTTACAAATAATTCCGGGACTATGAGAACTGAATTTCCACATAAACGACTTCTTAAGTTAAGCTTTTACCGGTAAAATTATAAAGATACATCACGCCTTTCAGGTATTCCGGATCAGGGGATTGTTGTGGATTTTGTAAAGCAGAACACATTGCCCCTCTTATCGGAAATTACTTCGCGATGAACCGGACCGAAGCCTTTTAAATTTAGCATCCCTTAAATTTAGCATCCCTTATTGTTTCAGGTAACAGATCAGTTCCAGTTCACGGAATGCTGGCTGTCCCCATAGTTCTTTATAATTATGCAGGACGCTTGTTTTCCAGTATGGAATATCAAGATCTTCCCGGGTAAGGATTCCGACAGGCAGTCCTCCTGTTATGTCTCCTGTAAAAACAGCATACTGGGGAGAAAAATCATATCCTTCACCATACATAAGACTTTGACTGAAGGGATTCTTTCCCTGCATCCATTCCAGTTGAGCCAGGGCAACCTGATGTGCTTCGGGATCTCTGAAAAGCCGGTTTGCAGATGCCAGTCCCTGTGCCGGTGAAAGGATGACGGAGCTGTTGCCCCGGAAAGCATGCCATACCGGAAACATTCTCAGGTAATGATCATCATCCAGCCTGATACCATTCAGTATCTGTGCATTATCCGGAGTTCCACCAAGCCTGTAGATATTTGCCGGAAGCATGAGATAGGGCGATGTAAGCTTTGCAATATCAATAAGGTAGTTCTTATGCAACTCAGCAGATCTGATCCACTCCGGATATTTTTCATGACTGGGGAAAAGTCTGCAAAGTTCGACAATACCCGGGATAGGTGATGCTGCCGTGTAGCTGTGATTATATCCGAAAAATCTGTTTCGGGCTTTATCCATATAAAAGAATCCGCTCAGTGGAATATCCCAGTCCATCGGTTCCGTCTGCTGGAAGGCCATAAGTGAATCGGCATAACTGATTGTCAGATCCTTAACTCTTCCATCTTTTGTCAGCTGATAGAGTTTTGTCCCGGCCAGAACTGCTATTGAAAGGCTTTCCGTATTCCAGCTGTGAGGATGATTCACCAGAAGATTCCAGTATTCCGTGGCGTATTTTTCAGACTTATCAGCCAGTCCGGGATTTATCTTTTTAAGGGTAAGGGCTGCTTCAACATCAGCAATTATTGAATAATAATTGTCATTGGTATTTATCCTGCTTCCCGGCTGAACGGACTTGTCATCAAAATTTCCGATCACCCCGTCCGTGTAGCAGTCGTGGGTTGTCCAGCTGATGACCTGCAGACCGTCAAAGCGGTTTTTATGAAGCCAGTTGAGTCCCCACATGCCTTCTTCGATTAAACGGTCCGAAAGCCTTTTGTTTTCTTTCCGGTATTCACGGGCAAGCCTGAAGAAGACAGCCGTGGCACTGGCGGTCTGCCAGTATGACTGCGAAAGGTCACCTGCATCATGCCATCCTCCTGCCATTATTATTGTATCTCCCCTGTAAACGGTATACCAGTCGGTATGACATTCAAGATGAATTCCCGGCTGGTTGAATCCGCATCTCTGAAGGTAAAACTGGTTTGTGATTTTTTCAATGACCGGAAGCCATACATCCCGGCCTATGGGGAAGGGTTTTGATTCCGTATCGCCATATACAATCCTGTAATCGCCCGGGCTTTTTACTTCGGTAAAATCAAATACCGTGAATGTGCCGGTCCTGCCGGTCTGTTTCAGAACTTCCTTTTCCAGAACAGTCTTGTCTGTATGTTGGTTCACAACGCGAAACTTGTCTCCGCCAGATATTGAAGTAAAGGCAATCTTTTGATCCTTAATGTTATATCCTGAATGTGAAAAAGATATTGCCTTGTCAGTTCCCCAGCCTTCATAATAATCCGGCTCAACCAGTTCAAGTCTCAGATTATCTGCATAATAAACAATGGTATCAGCTGCGTCCGGTTCATTTCCCTGCAAACCATAGCTTATGGTTATCCCGGTTACTTTGTCGTGTGGCAGATGAGGAATTTCCATGACAAGCTTGTTCCACTTGTTGTTTTCGAGCATGACAGTGTGCCATCCTTCCTTGCCGTACTGATCAGGGACATTGCCTTCGTTATGCAGTATCAGGGTCAGGTATAATTTCCTGAATCCTCTGAATTCGGGATATATATTGATTGCAATCCGGTTGTATTTTGAAAAGTCCTCTGCGGGGAATTTGCGTGTAAGGTTTTGTCTGCCCCAGTATCTTCCGTCGGTACCCGTGCTGACAGGCAGTTTTGTAGGAGATACGAATTTAATGGATGATTTTCCTTCAAAAACCTTTTCATCCGAAAGACTGATCCCGGCAACATTTTTCTGGTCTTCGAAAGTAAGTTCCCAGTTTTCAAGGGATTCCATTCCATCAACAAGAACGGATTCCAGAATTTCCTTATGATCCCATTTATATTGCAGGCTATTGGAAGTATCCATTGGCATGGCTTTATGCTCATACAACCAGGCTCCGTATTCTGTTTCCTGCGTCTTTTTACTGTTACAGCCAGAAATGATCAGCAGGACAATGCATGACAGGGAGATTAATTTTTTCATGATTAATTTTTTATCTGTTTCAGTCATTGAGACGGGAATAACTTTTGTTCTTTGCCTGATGCCGGATATTCCGGGATACATTCAGCAGTTTCTATTGCAGTGTCATTTACTGTTTACAATTGTTTTTGGCATTTTCATTTACTGGGGCAAGCCCTCACATATCAAAATTACTGCTAATCTTTTACATATAAGCCGGATAAATAATCCTTTGAAATTTTGTTCAGTTTCTCTGGACTCATATAATATATTTATTTATATTTGGTCAGCTGCGTTTCTTTAAAATCAAAATATCATGGCTCTCTTAAAGTACATCGAAAGGGTGCGCCGTATTGATATGTTAATACATATGAAAGCAACCGGTCCGCCGATGGAATTTGCCAACAAACTTGGCATTAGGAGAAGTACCCTGTTTCAATCGCTTCAGGAGATGAAGGAAATGGGGGTTGATATCAGATATTCGAATACCAGAGGGAGCTATTATTATGCGGATGGAAGAAGAATTGAAATAAAAGTTGAGAAGGCAGCTAACTGATCGTAATAATTTATTCTGCTGACTGTACAGGCATCTTGACAAATGCTGTATAAAGTGGTACGACAACAAGTTATCATAAATAATATTTCAATTCGGGAAATAATGAAAGTGTTGGAAGAGTACTTCAGCTTAAAATGGAACAGGTTGTTACTTGTCATGATATCAGTAAATCTGTTACTGATATGGTTGTCGAGGAGTGTACTGATAAATGAAACTGTATTTTACAATTCATACAGTGAACAGCTGACCTATGAGCGGTCAATGGAACTTTTTAAAAGACTCATGGAATTATCCTGGGTCAACTATCTTTTTTCCCCTCTCACGCTGATCATTAAATTTTCGGTTCTGAGCCTGATAATTTATACAGGTTTCTTCCTCAGTGATCTGCATGGAGAAGTGACACTGGGCATGATCTTTACCACAGTTATTGCCTCGGAGATCATAATCGTGTTTGCTTCTCTTTCCAAATTCCTGTGGTTTGCATTTTTCGCCGGAAATTACACACTGGACGAGATGAATTTCTTTTATCCCCTTTCTCTGATTAATTTGTTCAGAAAGAATGAAGTGGCGAATTACTGGGTCTATCCGCTTCAATCCGTTAATCTGTTCCAGGTAGCTTATATCCTGATGCTGGCTACAGGCCTCAGGAAAATCAGTTCTGTGAAAAGAGAAAAGGCAGATATCATAATTCTGCTAACCTATGGTTCGGCCCTGATTCTGTGGATTGCATTGATAATGTTCATTACCATAGATATTCAGTCATGAAAAAGATTTTAACCTCCGTGATAGCAGTATCTGTTTGCGTAATTCTTTTTATTCTGGCAAAAGGGATATTCCTGAAAGTAGTAAAGGCGAATGACCGTGACGACAGGATTAAAACCCTGCCGTCTTTTTCTCTGGCAACACTGGATGGAGGCATGTTTAATTCCGCAGATCTGAAAAAGGGCCCATTGCTTATTGTATATTTTCATCCGGACTGTGATTATTGTCAACATGAGATATCTTCTATTATCCGGAATGATATTCAGTCAAAGGGTATTAAAGTTCTGCTTGTCAGCAATGCCCTGCCGGAATCCGTTCATGAATTTATGGAACAATTTGAAGCAGGACAGAATGAGCTTTGTATTTTATCAGACAACTCACTTGCTTTTTCATGCATGTTTGGTATCAGTGTGATCCCTGTCAGTCTGATATATAATGAGAATCTTGAGCTGGTAAAAGTTTTCAGGGGGGAAGTTAGCCCGGATGCAATTCTAAATTCTTTGAAAGATGTCTGTCAATATCAGGAAAATTAAAGAAAAAGCTCTTCTGCAGAATGATTCCACTGACTGCGGAGCTGCATGCCTGGCTTCGGCCATAAGATATTTCGGCGGGGAATCAGGCGTTGAAAGAATAAGGAAACTTAGCGGAACATCCCAGTCGGGCACAACAATGCTCGGACTTTACCAGGCTGCTGTTGCAAGCGGGATGGAGGCACAGGGATATGAAGCTTCAATTGACGGCATCATGTCTTTCGAAGGATTGCTCATCCTTCATGTCAGTCCGGAAGTAAGGTATGATCATTATATTTTAAGTTTTGGTTATGAGAATGGTCATTTTGTCCTGTGGGATCCTGCAAGCGGACTTACAACCAAAACAGCTGAAGAACTGGAAAGGATCTGGCCCGGGCATAAATGTCTGTCTGTAGCCCCTGGTGAGACATTTGTATATAAAAGTGAGGAAGAGAAGGGAAAGCGGAAATGGCTGCTCAATACCATAAAACCCGACAGGGAACTTTTGCTGATCAGTATTTTACTTGGTTTGCTTATTTCAGCCCTTGGTGCTGTAATGGCTGTTTTTACCCAGAAACTGATCGACCGTATATTACCTTCAGGTGAAGTGAAGATACTTCTTATTTCCTCTGTACTTGTTTTTGTCCTGCTTACATCGAGGGTGGTCTTGTTATCACTCAGGCAGTATATTCTCCTGGCACAGGGGAAATCATTCAATATACGTATAGTGGATGGATTTTACCGTTCGTTGCTGGGACTTCCGAAATTGTTTTTTGATACGCGAAAGACAGGCGACCTCGTTGCACGTCTTAATGATACAATGCGTATTCAAAGAGTGATATCCGATCTTATCAGTATTTATTTCATTGATTTTGTTGTTCTGATTGTAACTGCCGTGCTGATCTTTGTGTATTCCGTAGCGGCAGGTGTTATTTCATTGATTGCAATTCCCTTGATTTATTCACTGGTGTACCGGTGGAATAAAAAAATCATTTCTTCCCAGAATGAATTAATGACTGGCTATGCATTGAATGAAAGTAATTTTATTAATTCACTCAGGGGCATAGCAGAAATAAAATGCATGAACTGGCAGGGCTATTATTCTTCCCGGAATGAGTCTGTGTTCTCCAATTTCCAGGAAAAATTCTTTTCACTGGGAAAGATCAGGGTCAGCCTGGGAATGCTGACCAATCTGGCAGGGACTCTCTACCTGATAGTTTTGCTCGTTTATTCATCGGTGAGAGTGATGGATTTGCAGATGACACAGGGGGAACTGATGGCAATACTGTCACTTAGCTCAACACTGATACCTTCGGTGATGAATCTGGCATTGATTTCCATTCCCCTGAGTGAAGCAAAGGTAGCTATCGAAAGGATGTTTGAATTCACAAGGATCAGTCCGGAAGAGACTGATTCCAAACACGGAAATGAGAATACCGGAATTAAAAAAATCAAACTTAATAATATAAAGTTTCGTTTTCCGGGACAGAAATTGTTTTTGACAGATATAAACCTGGAAATTGAAAATGGGAAAATAATTGCTTTGGTGGGAGAATCGGGTTCCGGTAAAAGTACTCTCGTCAACATCCTTTTAAGATTCCTGATCCCGGAATCAGGTGATATTATCATAAATGGTTCCGTCCCGGGAAATATGATATCTCCTGGCACATGGCGCAAATCGGTTGGTGTTGTACCGCAGGACATACATATTTTTAACGGGACAATACTGGAAAATTTAATTCCTGAACCTTCGGAAAAAAAGGCTGATATTTTATTGCGGCTCATATCTGATTACGGACTGGATTCGTTTATTGCGGCTTTGCCCCTGGGATTGGCGACACTGGTAGGTGAAGACGGTGTTAAACTATCCGGAGGCCAGAAACAGGTAATTGCATTTCTCAGGGCATTGATCAATGAACCGGATATTTTACTGATTGATGAAGGCACATCGGGTATGGATAAGGATACGGAGGATCTGATATTAAGGATGCTGACCGACCTGAAAGGGAAGCTGGGAATCTTACTTGTTACTCACAGGATCAATCTGATTAAAAAAATCTGTGACAGAATTTATATACTTGAGGACCGCACCATAAAAGAATCGGGAACTCATTATGAACTTGTCAGCAGCGAAAATATCTATAAACGTTACTGGGAAGAATTTTATTAAAAATTTAACCCGGTCCGGTATTATTGGATCGGGCTTATTTATTTTGTTTCAGAGAGAGTTATTTGCACATAAGTTCCACTTTCTCAGCTATAGTGGAACTTATGTATTATTATAAAAAACTATTTAATATGATAAGCCTTAAGTCTGTTTATAAATCATTCAATGGTAATTCAGTTTTGGAGGATATAAATTTGAGTATAGAGAATACTCAGATTTACTGTCTTTTAGGTAAGAATGGAGTTGGCAAAACAACTATATTGAATCTTATTCTGGATTTAATCAGACCAGACAGTGGTATGATAGAACTCCTGAATAAACCCAGCGATCAACTTGATAATAAAAACAAGGCAAGAATTGGAGTTTTAAGAGAGATCTGGCAACCATTAATGAATTAACGGGATTTGATTACCTGACTCTGATCGGCCATTTTTATAATATGTCAGGAATATTGACAGATCAAAAAATAAGTGAGTTGACAAATTATTTTTTTGATGAGAAAGAAATGGAGCTTAAAAACAGGATTGAGACTTATTCGTTTGGCATGAAGAAGAAAGTTGCAATCATTGGTGCATTAATAAATGAACCAGACATATTAATTTTAGATGAACCATTTGCTGGTCTGGATCCGGTTTCCGCCAAAAGACTTGTTACATATCTGAATAATTATATCAGTCCTGAAAGACTGATTTTGTTATCTTCACATAATCTGAATTATATAAAACAAATTGCAACCCATATCGGGATTGTCCATAAAAAGAAACTTTTTTTAAATTCTACAATCAGTGAATTCCCGGTTCAGGACGGGGAATCATTTGAAGACGCATTTTGCAGGTTAATTGAATCTGAAATTTAAACTGAAACTGAATAAATCCGTTCCGGGTAAACAGGAAAATAATGTGGCAAACTATTAAATTGTTATTGAGAAACTTCTCTGATTTATACATATCCAGGCAATTATATAAAATAATTGTCTTTTTCTCTTCCTCAGTTTTACTGGGTTTCTTTGCAGCTTATTTACTGAATACTGCAAATGAAGGGCTATTAGCATACAATTCAGACGAATTAATAGTATACCTGTTAGCGGGACTATTCATTCTCCCATTCATAAGAATTGTTGTTCCAGCATATAATTTTAACGTCGGTTTAAACTGATACCACTTACCGGTAAAAATTGATACCACCTTT
>CAZFVQ010000052.1:0-10738 GCA_964522415.1 uncultured Rikenellaceae bacterium
CTCCCTCCGCTACAAGGAAAAAGCCCTGTCGCGTTAGCGGCGGGGTTTTTTATTGAATGTCCGAAGAAAGCTTGCTTTCTGAAGGATATGAAAATAAAAACCCGGAAGCCTGCTCCTATTCCTTCATTAGCTTCAGGTAATCAATTATCCCGTCAAGGATCTTAAGTGCCATCTGCCGGCGGAAATCCGGATCGGCAAGCTTTTCTTCATCCTCCGCATGGGACATGAAGGCCTGTTCCACAAGGACAGCCGGCATCTGCGTCATGCGGATGGCAGTATAGTTAAATGACCCAACCACTCCGAACTCACCCAGGCCGGTCTCCAGCAGTCTGTTATAAATGGTTTCGGCCAGTGGGGCCCAGAAGGGATTATGCCAGTAGGTACTGGTGCCCGCCACCGAAAGATAACCCCTTCCGCCGGCATTGGCATGAATACTGATCAGCATATCGGCAGCCGCTTTTATTGCCTTGTCCCGTTTTTCGATCAATGTCATATCCATATCACGGTCTCTTATCTGAACAACCTCCGCTCCCATCCCGGCACACAGATCCCCAAGCATGAATGACAGATCAAGATTAATGTCCTTTTCCAGGAGTCCTGACAGTCCCACGGCGCCCAGGCCCGTTCCGCCATGACCGGCTTCAATGGCAATTTTAAGCCCTTTCAGGGGTTTCTCCCCCGCCGGGTTAACCACCGGTGGATACCTCATCACAAGTACAAGATTCTTACCTTCGGTCCGGATATCATATCCCCATATATTTTCGGTTTTCAGGTTTACATAAACCCTGAAGGTTTCCGGTGTGGTCTGTTCCCAGGTCAGTCTGTCAACAACCCTGCATCCTGCCCTGTGAGAGACCCAGGTAGCTGCCGATTCCGCACCGAAGACCGTTACCACAAGCCTCTTGCCGCCCGGATCGGGAAAAACCTCATAGGGCACAGGCTCAAGCCAGGGAATGGTGATCACATCGCCCCTTACAGACGGGGCACATGACATGCTTGTCACACTGTACACAGGCTGTTCCCTGCTGCCTGTTACCAGCTCCGTATCTCCCTCATCCACAAATCCGGTTTCTGTCCTGCTAAGCCTTATCCTGTAACTGCTGCCAATCTTTCCGCATGTCTTAAGGACAATGCCCGGACCCGTTTCGGAACGTACGGGTCCGCCCAGCCGCGGAGCCCCGAGATTATAAACCAGTCTCGAATGTTCGTTTTTTATCCGTACCAGGGGAAAATCCTCAGGGTTTCTGACAATAATACTTCGTGTAAAATCCGGTCTGTATACATCTTTTACGGGACTTCCCGCTGCCGGTATCAGTCTGGCAGAAAGGGTATGGGCTGGTCCTGCAGGAAAATCGCGCAAGGATATCTCAGCACGGTAAAGACTGTAATCGTCAAAATCCTCCCGGATACATTTCAGACTTTTTCTTCCCGGTCTGATGTCGATCCATGCCTCCTGTCCCCTTGAGGCTGAAAAGCTCACTTTCACAACCTCCCCGGGAAGAAGTTCCATATCCGCTGCCGGCTCAAAAGACCTTTCTTCAATCCACAAAGGAAAAGGCTGTCTGCCCGGATCACGTTTTTCATACACGAATTCCATCTCATGCGAGGCAGTGCTTCCGTCGGGATAGACTGCCTCAGCCTTTACCCTGTTGATCCCCTCATTAAATCTGACGGTAGTAAAGAATATACCGGTTTTATACTGCTTCAGTTCCGTGCCGTTGATCTTCACCAGGGCAGGATATTCACTTCTGCAGAGAAAATCGAACTGTGGCTGGTGCGTCACCTCTCCGGGCATCCTGCGAAATTCTACCCATGGTGATTTACGTTTCACGCTGCCGTCGGGCAGGACGGCATATCTGTACGGAGGGAGCCATCCCGATACCGGAACCGCAACGGTGCACGGACTGTCCGGACCGGGACAGGGTTCAGGGGTGATCAGCAGGGTATCGGCATCGGGCATGTTGAAGGCGATTATTCCGTCATTTCCGGTGATCAGCTCCAGTGCACCCCTGTTTATTGTCACATTCCGCCCCGCATGTCCCGAAAGGAACAGGGCACTAAGGTCTAGTTCCACAGCCCGGGACTTTGTCACGCCGGACTGCCGCTCAGAAAGCCGGGCTTCATTAACGTCAGTACGGGATGTTCTGCCGGCGGTACTGCATCCGCTCAGCAACACAATCGCCGTTATTATTACGAACAATATTCTTCTCATCTGTAAAGCAGGTATTTTTGTCTTATCTCCATAAATTCTCTTATATCATCCTGACATGCTTTCACCACATCCTCAACACTAACGCCGGGATCACCGAGCTTTCCGATTATCCCCGGAGGCGACCATACGAGAGAGTCAGGGTTCGTCCTGCGGTATGCGTCTATGATATGCAGTGATGCCTCAACAGAGCGGTAAGCTGCAGGATCGGTAAGCATTATTTCCACTCCGCCGCACATCTCGTTCCATGGCTTGCCTCTCCGGTTATATCCGGTTCCGGCTGATCGCGGAATAAAATAAAGCGGCCTGAAATAAGCTCCCCTTATTCCGCGTGAGTTAAGGTCTTCCGCTGCCTTCCCGGCATTGACCCAGGGAGCGCCGGTAACAATAAACGGTTTGGTCATGCCTCTCCCTTCCGACATATTCGTTCTCTCGAAGAGACACTGCCCGGGATATACCACAGCTGTTTCCCAATTGTCGATGTTCGGTGACGGCATCACCCACTGCAGCCCTGTCTCATTCCACATCATTGCCCTTCGCCATCCCTTCATCCTGATTACTGTCAGATCGGCACCATAGCCTCCGGTCTCATTCCACATCATTGCCAGCTCGCCGTAGGTCATACCATGCCTCAGGGGCAGACGGTGACGGTAGATACTGACAGTGTCCTGCATCGGCCCCTCCACCACTCGTCCGCCAAGCGGATTGGGCCTGTCAAGAACTATAAAGGGAATGCCTGCCTTTGCACAGGCCTCCATGGCATGTGACATGGAAAATTTGAATGTATACCACGCCGATCCCACTCCCTGTATATCGAAAAGCATCACATCGATATTTTCAAGCCATTCCCTCCCGGGCGCCCAGGAGTCGCCATACAGACTGTATACCGGTATACCTGTCGCCGGATCTTTCTCTCCCTCACTGAAGATCCTCCCGTGCTGTGCTCCCCTTATACCGTGCTCCGCTCCAAAGAGCGCCACCAGATTAACACCCGGTGTTGTTGCCAGAATGTCGACAGTGCTGCGCATATCTGCACCTACAGCCGACGGATTGGTAATAAGTCCAACCCTTTTGCCCCTGATCAGATCAGGATACTCATCCGTCAGCAGATCTATCCCCGGCGTCACGGCAGGCAGCGGTACCGGAGGTCTCTTCATGCCGTCGTAAAAATCTGCCAGCACCGGTTTAATAGCCGGAGCATCGGCAAGGGTGAAGCCGGTCACAGCCATCTTGTGTATCGCACTTTCGTTGCCAAAGCGATCAACAGCCGAAACGGCTATGCTGTCAAGCCTCATAAAAACCTGGTCTGCGCCGGTGATGTTTTCCCGGGAAGTGCTTCCCAGGAAGTCACGGTTGACAGTAAAGGCCGGCATTACATCTTCGGTGACAGTGTTTCCGTGGATGTTCTGGTTCCAGCCTGAACCATATCTGTAGTAAACAACCGTACGACCAATACGGGCAGGATCGGAATGAATCCATGATATATGCAGACTGCCGTTCTCCGCTTTCATTGTCACCTCCGGTGCGGCAGGAACCCTGGTGTCAAGCCACGACATGGCCGGCACCAGCGCCGGCCTGCGGTAAGGGCCCTTCAGCACTGCCTCAGCCAGTCCTGGTGTATTCACGAGCGGTCCGATGCTCCAGTGTATCACACCAGGGCTCTCAGGCAGCAATCCTCTGGTAATCATTATCTGGTTTACCGTTTCGCCGGCAGCCCCGGATGCCGGTGACATACCTATCCTGATACCGGGCCACAGATGGCGCCCTTTGGTATTTTCCGCCTTCCACCATCCCAGAAGTACCGGGAAGCTTTGGGCTATCTGCCCCACAGGCCAGTAAAGCTGAGGTGAATAATAGTCTACCCACCCCCTGTTGAGCCACAGCTTCGCATCGGCATAAAGAGTTTCATACTGGTTGAAATCGGTTCCTATTGCAGGAGGATTATAGGGTTGCCATATGCCAAAGGGACTAAGTCCGAACCTGACCCAGGGCTTACGGGCCTTGATGCCTTTGTAGAGTCTTTCGATAAATGTATTGACTGCCTCCCTGCGCCAGTCGGAACGCGATAATCTGCCACCTGATGCCAGGTAGGCTTGCCAGCTCGCATCATCGGGAAAATCCCTGAAATTGTTGTACTCGGGGTAGGGATAAAAATAGTCGTCAAAATGAATTCCGTCGAGGTCATACCTGCTTATCAGGTCCATAACCACGTTGTAGGAATGATCCCTGGTACCTTCCAGAGAAGGATCCATCCACCAGTAGTTTTCTGTTTCAAGCTTCAGCACCAGGTCGGGACGTTTCCTCACAATGGATGCATCAGTGACTTCTCCCCCGGCAGGATGGTGTGCACGGTAGGGATTAAGCCAGGCATGCAGCTCAAGGCCCCGGGCATGGGCTTCGTCCAGCCAGAACTGTAACGGATCATAGTAAGGATCAGGAGCCATACCCTGCACTCCGGTCAGATAATATGACCACGGTTCAAGATCACTGGGATACATTGCGTCACAATGAGGCCGGACCTGAAAGACAACAGCATTGAAATTATTTTTATGAAGCATGTCCAGCAGGGCAATCGCCTCGTTCTTTTGTTCTTCAACATCAAGTCCGGGTCTGCTGGGCCAGTTGATATTGTCAACCGTAGCCACCCAGGCGGCGCGGAACTCACGCTCGGCACAGGGTGTGCGACCCGAGGGATCACCCGTAACAGCCAGCTTCCTGCTCACACATCCTGCAAGGGAAATAACCACGAGCACCGTAAATAATCTTAACAGTGATTTTTCAGCCATATTGATTTTTTTTAATAATTATCTGTACAAATTTCCCGGTTTTTTACCGCCGGATATAAACCTGAAAATTTATGCCCTCTAATGTAGTATATTATTCTATAGTATATTATTTGGATAAATTTTTCCCGGGATTATTGATACTTCCAATTATTAAAATATTAAATTTGTAAAAGCCGGAGTAAATTACTCTGATTAACCTGTTATAAACCAATAATATATTATCTGTCTGTCAAACAGTCAATTATGATGCACAATGACTATTGCCATAATTATTATGATAACCACAGCTTCTTTGCCCGGGGAATAATATTAAACATGAGGGATTTGCAATAATTTATTAAATACTAACCTAAAACAATTCCAAGTATGAAGAAATCCAGTTTTACCGGTACTAAGACAAAAGTACCGGGGAAACATTTTCTGTTAATGGTGAAAATGTTTCTTTTCGTACTGCTTACCTCCACTTTGTTTTCAGCAGCACAGGCGGCGCAACAGCAGAAAAAACAGCTTTCCGGAACTGTGGCTGATGCGTCAGGCGAACCGCTGATAGGTGCAGGTATCATTGAAAAAGGTACAACCAACGGTACCCTGACAAACATTAATGGCATGTTTTCGCTGCAGGTGGAAGAGAATGCAATTATTCAGGTCTCCTATATCGGCTATTTAAGCCAGGAGATTAATACTTCCGGAAGAACCACGGTAAACATAACTCTTCTGGAAGATACCCGTTCACTTGAAGAAGTGGTGGTTGTGGGTTACGGGACCCAGAAAAAAGCGAACCTTACCGGTGCGGTTGATCAGGTTGGTGAAAAAGTGTTTTCCGGCCGGCCCATGCCCAATGTGACTCAGGGTCTGCAGGGAGTTGTTCCGAACCTCAATATTTCACTGGCTGACGGTAAGCCAAGCAGGACCGCGAGTTACCAGATCCGGGGAGTAACTTCCATCGGACAGGGAGGTAGCGCACTGGTTATGATTGATGGTGTGGAAGGGGACCCTTCAATGCTCAACCCCAATGACATTGCAAGTATTTCTGTCCTGAAGGATGCTTCGTCTGCCGCTATTTACGGAGCCAGGGGAGCCTTTGGCGTCGTGCTTATCACAACCAAGAATCCCGAAAAAGGCCGTACTTCAATTACATACAACAGTTCCATTGTAGCAAAATCACCTACCCGGATACCTGACATGGTAACCGATGCAAATCTTTATGCCACAATGTTTGTGGAAGCATATTCATCCTATTATGATTATGCCAGGACTCCTTCAACATTTCATAAGGCTGTTCCCTACAGTGTTGACTGGCATAATGAAATGGCAAACAGGCCTCCCGGCTCAGGAAAACCAGAAGTGGAAATCGGCTCTAACGGGAATTACCAGTATTATGCCAATAACAACTGGTATGAAATGTTGTACAAGGACCGTTCCTTCGGTCATGAACACAATGTTGCCATTCAGGGGGGTACAGACAGGGCCGACTTTATTCTTTCTGCAAGGTATTACAATCAGAACGGAATATTTCAGTATAACAGCGATGATTATTCAATGATGAATATACGCGCAAAGGGATCTGCACAGATTTTTAACTGGCTGAACGTGGAAAACAATGTGGCAATTACCCAGTCAAACTATTTCAATCCTCTCACGGTTGCCGACGGAAATGTGTGGTACGGACTTGAGAGTGAAGCAGAACCCATGAGTCCCATGTTCAATCCCGACGGAACGCTAACAATGGCTGCAGCATACAGCGTAGGTGATATGTGGTATGGGAAAAGCGGAATTAACACAAGGAGAATGCTGCTGCATAACACAACATCCTTTACAGCTTCGTTCCTGGATAATGCTTTCAGGCTGAAAGGCGATCTTTCTTTCCGCAATCCGTATACCAGGGAAACCACCAAACGTGTTCCCGTTCCTTACAGTCCTGCACCGGATGTGATTGCATACCTTGGTTCAGGCACAAATGATTTTGGCGAAGCAAATACATCAACAAACTATGTGGCTACCAACATATACGGTGAATATGAAAAAACCTTTGCTGATGCCCACTATTTTAAGGGGATGCTGGGATACAACTATGAACAGTCATTATACAACAGTATTTTTACACAACGTAACGGATTGATTTTTGAGGATGTAAATAATATTAACCTAACCAACGGCAGCGGGATTACCATAAGTGGCAGTCATGAAAAATGGAGAATTGCCGGTGGATTTTTCCGCTTAAACTACGGATTTAAGGACAGATATCTGCTTGAGGTAAACGGCCGTCTGGATGGTTCAACGAAATTTCCGGTTGATCAGCAATGGGGCTTCTTTCCTTCAATCTCTGCAGGATGGCGACTGTCAGAAGAACCATTCTGGACTCTGAATAATATATTCTCCGATGTAAAACTAAGAGCATCATACGGTTCATTGGGAGTCGGAAATATCGGTTCCTATACATTCCAGGAACTATTTTCCATAAGTACAATGGGCAGACTGATCCAGGGAGCACGTCAGCAGAAAACTTCTGTTCCGGCAGTTATTCCCGATGGACTGACATGGGAGACCTCAACAACTGCAAACCTGGGACTTGATTTTGGTGTATTTAAAGGCAGGTTGCGTTTTGCCGGTGATATTTATACGCGTAAGACCAAGGATATGTTTGCCGTGGGAATTGATCTTCCGGCTACTTTCGGAGCAACGGCACCCAAGGGAAACTATGCGGATATGAAAACCAACGGATGGGAAATGGCAGTCAGCTGGCGCAATGATCATACAGTGGCAGGCAAACCTTTCAGTTATGATGTCAGGGTTACACTGGCTGACTATGTTTCAAAAATTACCAAATACACCAATCCCGAAAAGGAACTGGGCGGATACTGGGATGCAAGGGCAAACTATTATGAAGGCATGACAATAGGCGAAATATGGGGTTATGTCACTGAAGGATTCTTTACTTCCGATGAAGATGTGGCAAATCATGCTTCGCAAAGACTCTATTTTGCTTCCAACTCAGGACAATGGCTGCCGGGAGATATCAAATTCAAGGATTTGAATAAGGACGGAGTTATTGATTATGGAACCAATAAGGTTGATGATCCGGGTGACCGTAAAATTATCGGAAACACAACCCCGCGCTATACCTACGGTATCAACCTGGGAATAAACTGGAGTGATTTTTTCATTTCCGGATTTTTCCAGGGTGTTGGTAAGCAGGACTGGTGGCCAGGAACCGACAACGCCCTGTTCTGGGGCCAGTATAACAGGCCTTACAATAACATACCCACATCAATGCTTGGGAATATTTGGAGCGAAGACAACCGGGATGCGTACTTCCCACGTTACAGAGGATATGTTGCCCTTCAGAGTTCAAGGGAACTGGCAGTAACCCAGACCCGCTATCTGCAGAATGTAGCTTACATACGTCTGAAAAACCTGCAGATAGGTTATAATCTTCCAAGACATATTGCCTCATCCGTAAAGATGCAGAATGCAAGAATATATATGTCTGCAGAAAACATCTGGGGCTGGTCTCCACTATATAAAATAACGAAGAATTTTGACTTCGGAAGTATTTATGGTACTGACATTGAACAAGCCTCATCAGTTGCCAGCAGTGGAATTGCCAATGGAAGCCAGGTATATAATTATCCTGTCCTGAAGAGTATTAGTTTTGGAATTTCAGTAACATTTTAAAAGTGAACAAGATGAAAAAGTTTATATATGTAATATTGATTATGGCGGGAACTTTTGCCTGTGACATGATAGAGTTGCCGGAATCCAAAATATCCAGTGAACCAATTTTTAATTCCGAAATAGGCCTTAAGCTTTATACCAATTCATTTTATGAAACTTTCCCCAGTGCTCCGGCACTTCATACCAATTCCTATTATATAGCGGTAAACAGTGTTATTAAATACTTTACTGAAGGAGGTTTTAGTGCGGAGGAGAGCAGCGGATGGAGCTGGGGAACCCTTCGTAATGTTAATTACTTCATTGTAAACAATAATAATGAATCCGTACCCCTGGAAGTACGAAACAATTACCAGGGGATTGCAAGATTTTTCAGGGCCTATTTTTATTTCGGCATGATGCAAAGATTTGGAGATCTCCCCTGGATAGATCACCCGCTTGATGTAAAGGATGAATTATTATATGCAGCCAGGGATCCGCGTACATTGATTATAGAAAAAATAAAGGAAGATCTTGATTTTGCAATTGCGAATATAAAAGAAAGGAAGGACAACACAAGCTCAACAATAACTTCCTCTGTGGCAGCTGCCTTTAAATCAAGAGTCTGTTTATGGGAAGGCACTTTCCGGAAATATCAAACCAGTTACGGACTTCAGTCATCAGCCAATGAATGGCTTCAGGAAGCAGTTGAAGCAGCTGAATATGTAATGAATTCGGGTTATTCAATCTATACGGGCGACGGTCCGGAACTTTCCTACCGTAAATTATTTTTGAGCAGTGTACCGGTTTCAAGTGAAGTACTTTATGCTGTCACATTTGATACTGACCAGGGTGTTGTACATTCGGGCAACAGGCGCTATACATCGGTAACCTACGGCAGCAGTCCTGCCCCGACACGTTCTTTTGTAAATACCTTTCTTACCCTTGACGGTACACCGTTCACGGAAACTGAGGGCTATCAGACCAAATCCTTCACTGAAGAATGTCAGAACAGGGATTATCGTCTGTCGCAGACCATACGTACGCCCGGCTTTACCCGTATCAGCGGCGGACAGACAGTCAGAACAGCACCAAACTATGCCTATGCGATTACAGGTTACCATATCTGTAAATTCACCCTTGACGATGTTCAGTTTGACAATGTTGATGTTTGCGACAACAATGCAATTATATTCCGTTATGCCGAGGTACTGCTCAATTATGCCGAAGCAAAGGCTGAACTGGGAAGCCTTACCGATGCCGACTGGAGCAAAACCATCGGTGTTTTGAGGTCAAGGGCAGGGATCACCGGCGGATTGGATACAAAACCCACTGTTGCAGATCCTTATGTGAAAGAAAGATTTTTTCCGGAAATCAGTAATCCCGAAATCCTGGAAATAAGGCGCGAAAGAGCCATTGAACTGTCATTTGAAGGATTTTCATGGGCAGATATCTGCCGCTGGAAAGTGGGGGAACTGGTCACAGAAATCTGGGACGGCATTTATATTCCTGAACTTGACGTGCCTTATGATATGGACAATGACGGTAACCTGGATGTTTGTTTTACCAAAAACCTGAATCCTGACAAAGTACCCGGTGTTTTTTACCTTTACGTGGGAGAAACACTTGAAAGCGGTGTCACCAACAATGTTCAGCTGGATGATGCCACACAATCCATTGTCTTTATGAAAGATCAGATCAGGACCTGGCACGATAAACTTTACTTTTATCCGATACCTGCCAATGACCTGGTTAAGAATTCAAATCTTGGTCAGAATCCCGGCTGGTAATATTTCTTAAAAATAATTTCTGAAAGGAGGCCGCCTCAACTATGTTTTGAGACGGCCTCTTTCTGTTTTCCCGACATTTAAAGAACATTGCAGAAGCAAATAAAATATCGGATTTCAGTCACCTGAAGCCTGAAACATATAGTCTGCAACACAGTAAGAATAAAATCCGGAAAAATATTTGCAGTAAACCAGCAGCATTATGCATGGCGGAATTCTCCGGAATGATTTTAAATAACTATTTTTACTATGTAAGTGCGACAAGAAGTCGCACAAGTAATTGTTCAGCATGACGTCTGAACCTA
>CAZFVQ010000053.1:0-10577 GCA_964522415.1 uncultured Rikenellaceae bacterium
CTCTTTCTGCAGGGTGTGTATAAGTATGTATGCCATAGAGTGCAGGAATAAACGAAACTGGTTTGCCGTAAACTTATTACAGGACGAGCGGTCAGACCTTAAATACAATTTATGGTCTTTGATGCGCAGTTCCATGGAACCCCTGGCACCTCAGGGAACACCTTTTTTTTAAGTATTTATGAATAATTCAGGTTAAATCAGCTCACAAAAATACAAAATGCGTAAAAAATAAAATCAATTTTCCCAAGGCAGAAATTAAGCAAAAATCATATCATCAATAAAAAATAATTGAATCATATTGATATTTTATATGTATAAACTATATTTGTATTTATTATTTAAACAAATAGCGATTGATTATGGTAACCTTCACAAGTACAATTCCCGATGACCTGTCAAGGCAGTTAAATGAAAAGGCCAGGGCTTTGTCATTACCTAAAAACAAGCTGATAGAGAATGCATTGCGACTTTACCTCGAACACCTGGAAAAGGCCGAGTATATAAAATCCTATAAACGGGCATCGGATGATACCGATATCCTGCTGATGGCAGAAGAAGGTATGGAAGATTATTTCAGACAGCTGGAAGAATGAGACAGGGAGAAATATGGCAGGCCAGCCTGAATCCTGCCAAAGGAAGCGAACAGAGAGGGTTCAGACCCGTTGTGATATTGAGCGGAAACCTGTTAAACAGGTATCTGCCTGTTGTCATTGCGGCCCCATTGACAACCAAAATAAAAAGATACAAAGGGAACCCTCTTTTAAAGCCTTCCAGGACCAATGGTCTGAGTAAGGAATCTGAATTGCTCGTGTTTCACGTCAGGTCAATGTCAAAAGAGAGACTGGTAAATAAGCTTGGCACCATCAATCCTGCAGAGCTTGATCTTGCCATCAAAACGCTGAACGACCTGTTAAGATATTAGCTCCATGACATTGAATCGCTGATACTGCCGCGGGAGTTTGAAGCCCGGCTGCCGCCGGAAGGCGGGCAAAGCCGAAAATCAGCCAGCATACGGACACTATCGCAAATCGAAAATCGACAAATAATAAGTAAACACAGCTGGCAATAAACATTTAGCTTGCATGAGTGTTTTAAGGCAAGTAATTACTTAATTGCTTAAAGGCTGCTCCTCAAGCAAAAAAAGCAGTTACCGGAACCGCTAAATCAATTGCATCAAAAGCTAAGAAGGCTGTTTCAATGTATCATTTTCCCCGAGTTCGCCTTTGAGATAATCAAGATTGAGATTGTGCATGTTTACGGTAGTAAACCTGGCGCAGCTTGTGGTCGGCCGTAAGAAGGATGATGACCATCAGGCAAATAAACAGGCAAAAGGAAAGAGAGGAAGCTGCCGGCAGCCGGAAAATTGAAAGGCTGACTTCGCAGTAGTAAAAAGCGGCAACTGCCAGTCCGACCATCAGGACTGAAGCAATACCAAGACCCAAAAGCGTTAGCCGCTCTTCCCTTTTCTTCTTCCGCGACACTTCCGCCATGATTTGATGCATGACGTCGTCATTAAATCCGCTGCTCAGGGGTTCATGCCCCATTTGCCGGAACAGCTCTTTTAAAGCATCCGGCTTCTGTTCATTCATATTTGTACGCATGTTCTTTTTCCTCCGGTTCTTTGATCATTTTCAATAATTTCTTACGGGTGCGGAATAATTTTGTCTTCACATTCGACGTCGTCATCCCGCTGATCTGTGCTATTTCATCCACTGACTTCTCCTGCATATAAAAAAGCAGAATCATCACGTGTTCCTCCGCGGGCAACAGGCCCAGCGCCTTTTCCAGCCGGGAAAGCAAAGTTTCCCTGTCCGGAGCATCTTCCGGATCTTCCCCGGCCTCCCGGATAGCCATTTCCTCCAGGGCAACAGATGGAACCTGTTTTTTCCTGGTGGCGGATATCGCCGTGTTGTAAGCGATCCGGTATAACCAGGTGGAAAAGCTGCTTTCCTCCCGGAAAGAAGAAAGTGACCGGAAGGCTTTCATGAATACGTCCTGCGTCAGCTCTTCAGCGTCTTCCCGGTTGCCTACAATCTTCACTATCAGCGAAAAAACGGGCCGGCTGTATTTCTCAAGCAGGGGAGCAAAACAGTCGGTCTCACCCATCCGGACCTTCTCCACGTAATAATGATCAGCGAATAACTCCATTGCTCATGATTGGACGCAATCCCTGTCATTTGGTTGCAGTCCGTGAGGCAAAAGAAACGATTTTTTTGCCTGATGATGTAACCACGGGTAAAGTATGGCGTCAAATAAGGCAAAAGAAATGTTTCACCCTTTAAAAAATTAATGAGATGATGGATTTTATTATGGTTCCGCTGGTAACATTTATTGTTTGCGCCGGGATTTACGGCTTGTTCGAGCTGTTTGTCCGCAGACAGGAAAGATTGAAGATCATTGATAAGATCGGGGAAAAGCTCGATGCATCGGCCTTCGAAGGCAAATTCAGGTTTCCCGGTTACCCGCGCCGGTATTCATTCAGCGCCCTGAAAGCAGGAAGCCTGCTGGTAGGTATCGGACTGGGACTGCTGGTCGGCTTTTTTATTAACATGTTCTATGCCGATCTAAAGTATAACTTACAGGGAGTGCTGTACGGATCATGCGTGATGCTGTTCGGAGGTATAGCTCTGGTAATTGCCTTTATGATCGAAATGAGAATAGCCCGGAAGAGCTCCGGGGAAAAATAGCCCTGGTTATAACCGTAAAACATCATGAGAGCCAATAACATCTTGCTGATCTCCGTCATAGCCTTGTTATGTAAATATTTACATAATAAAAGAATTGCTCGACGAATACACCAACAAATATGCTTTTTATTTTCCGGAAACAATTATCAGCTTTAAACAGCTTGATTTTCAAGCTTCCAAAGCCCCGATTGAAGTTCGTTTGCAGGGAGAAAACATCATTGATTTAAAATTACAGGCAAAAAAGATTGAAACCTACCTGCGCAACCTGAACGAATACTTGTGGGTGGCACAAGCTTTGAAACGCCCGTACAGAGTGCAAAAATTGATTTTAATGCCTTGACATTCTGTATCCCCTGCAGGGTCTACTCAACAATGGTGTTTGACTCAGCCACGTATGACTGCGCCTTCTTCGAGTACCGTCTGATAGCCCTCCCGGAATAAAAAGCCAACAGTGAGATCGCCGGTATAATTGCCACAGAAATTTTCGGGACATCAAAACATGCCTCACTAAGAAGATATGCAGAAAATTCAAGGGATAGATGCGCACTATTGGTCTTAAAGTATTTTGTCACATTTTGCCCCTCATATTTGGCTGTATGGCACCAACAAGCAGCATATTGGGAACGACATACTCCGCCTGTACAAGATTATCCTCCATATTGTAAACAGGATAATCCGGAAAAGCTTTTTTGACAAATTCATAACAGGCTTCATCCTGTTTCATCCTGTAGTAAGGATCCATATAATACCGTGAATCGAAAACAAAACCTCCCTCCCGGTGAAGCCAGCCTTATGTCCCGAAACTGCAAAATAAAGCAGAAACAGATAGCCGGGAATAATCACCCGGGAGGCAAGTTCATCAAGCATGGCATTTTTTCGGCACCTCCCATTACCGAAAGCTTTGCCGGAAGGGCATCACCATCACTGAGAGCCAGCATCCCGAAAAGAAATGTAGCAATAATTCCTGCAGATTTATTGCATATTCCCATGATGCTTATTCTGCGTGCTGCACTTTCAATAGGCCCGAGGATTGTTATACAGGGATTTGATGCCGTCTGCATAAGCGCCAGACCCGTACCCATTATAAAAAGTCCTGTAAGAAATAAGCCATAGGTCCTGGTGATTGCAGCCGGAATGAAAAAAAGAGCTCCGAATGACATTATAAACAAACCTGTCATCATACCGTCTTTCAGGCCTGTCCTCCAGAGAACCCAGGATGAGGGAATTGCCATGACCACATAGGATATATAAAAGGCAAAGGCCACAAGGTATGACTAAAAATGGTTCAGTTCACATGAGATCTTCAGGTATGGGATTAAAATTCCGTTAAGCCATGTAACAAAGCCGAATATAAAAAAGAACAAGCCTATTGTTGCCACAATGAACCAGGAAACTTTGGTTATTTTTTGTGAGCCGTCCGGTCTGCCAGTCATAATTTATTTCTTTACAGGTTTTACAAGGCTTGATTATTTAAGAGGGACATCCTGTGCACTTCAGATGATCCTCATTTCCTGGTTGAACTTATATGTTTTTCCGGCTTCGGTGGGAATGTCGGTTTTTTTGTCACCATAAACAGCTTTCAGTCTGCTTCCTTTCAGTGATTTAATTTTGCATGATTCAAGATTTCCAGCCTTCCATTCTATATCCACTTCAAATCCACCCCGTGCCCTGAGGCCTTTAATTTCCCCGTCAGTCCATGCATCGGGAAGTGCAGGAAGAATGCGGATCAGATAATCATCTCCTTCCCGGATATGGCTTTGCAAAAGCATTTCAGTTATTCCGGAAGTTCCTCCGAAATTCCCGTCGATCTGAAACGGAGGATGTCCACAGAAAAGGTTCTGATAGGTCCCTCCGGCATTGGACATGTTGGTACCATAGTTTTCTATCGGACGAAGAAGATCCTTTAATAGTTTGTAAGCCCGGTTTCCGTCATGGAGGCGGGCCCAGAAATTTATTTTCCATGCAAGTGACCAGCCTGTTCCGGCATCGGTTCTGCCTTCAAGGCTTTTTCTCGCAGCATCAGCAAGTCCGGGAGTTTTTTCCGGATCAATCCTGTTACCGGGATGAAGCATGTACAAATGCGATACATGTCTGTGTGTTGGTTCCCTTTCCTTAAATTCCCCGCTCCATTCCATCAGACGGCCGTCAGATCCTATTTTTGGCATTGCAAGATCTTTCAGGGCAGAATCAATCAATGCAAGCAAAGAATCTTCAGCTTCAGCTTCAGCTTCAGTTTCAGTTTTAGTCTCAGCCCCTGCATTAGCTCCGGTTCCATCCCCGGCCCCGGCATTACTCCCGGCATTACTCCCGGCCTCAGCCTTCAGAATTTTTGCAGCACTGAGCACATTTGTAAAAAGTTCATGAATAACTTCCTGATCGTGTGACGGACCCATGCTTATCTGCCCGACAGAACCATCAGGCGCCACAAATGTGTTTTCGGGCGATGAGGCAGGGCCGGAAACCAATCTGCCTGAAAGCGGATCCCGCACCAGCCATTCCAGATAAAATTTTGCCGAACCGAGCATAACGGGATAAACTCTTTTCAGATAATCAGTATCAAGAGAATAGGTATAGTGATCCCAGAGATGCTGACACAGCCAGCCCCCTGCACCTACATGCAAACCCCAGGAGGGATGTTCACCGGGTGCAGTAAAACCCCATATGTTCGTTATGGGATGAATACACCATCCGGAGGCCTGGTAATGGGTTTTTGCTGTTTCTTCACCGGGTCTGACAATGGATTCAACAAGATCAGTCAAGGGACCATGACATTCCGGAAGATTGGCTGCATCTGCCGGCCAGTAATTCATCTGGACATTTATATTTGTGTGATAATCACAATTCCAGGGTGTCTGGATCTTGTTTGCCCATACACCCTGCAGGTTGGCAGGAAGAGTACCTTCCCTTGATGATGATATGAGCAGATATCTTCCAAACTGGAAATAGAGCTCATGCAGACGAAGATCATCGGGATTCCCCAGCCTTCTGTCTGTTGGTATAGTGTCATCTTTAATGTTTGACAGCCTGAAAGATACCTTCCCGCTAAGTGCTGAAAAATCCTTTATATGATCCGCAAGAAGATTTTTACAGGATTTGCCGGACAGCTTATTCAACTGTTCCAGAGTTGTTTTCAGGGGATCATCACCTCTGTACTCCGGGTAATCCTGGCTGTAATCAGTGGAAGCTGTCAGTAACAGGACAACATCATCAGATCCTTTGACTTCAAGGACATTGTTCTGATATGTTATTTCCCCGCTCCCGGCCACTGCCTTAAGTCTGACTGCATACTGCATTCCCTTGCCTCCTTTCCCGTCACTCATCGTTCCGGTCATCAGCAGGTTATCCTCCTGTGAAGACACAGTGAAGCGCTCCGGTCTGTTCAGCGTGCTTTTAAAACTGATCGATCCCTTTTTATCTGCAGTCAGGCGAATCACCAACGCCCTGCCGGGATAACTGACAAATATTTCTCTTTTAAATGTAATTCCATCCTGCATATAGGATATCCTGACAACACCTTTGTCCAGGTCAAGCTCACGGTGATATTTCCCATACGATGACTTTTTGCCGAAGTCAAGCCAGAGATCCCCGAGTGTCTGAAAACAGCCGAATGGAACGTTTGCGCCGTTTCCGTTCCCTGATCCTGCACCCCTGCATACCTGGGTCTCCAGGGTCAGTTCTGTTGCTTCCCTGTATTTTCCCTCAAACAACAATTGCCTGATCGTATTCAGAGAACCATATGCTTCCGGATTATTATTGTTATCCGGACTTCCGGACCACAGGCTTTTCTCATTCAGCTGGATCCTTTCCAGATTTACATCGCCAAATATCATTGCCCCGATGAATCCATTGCCGGCCGGCAAGGCTTTCAGCCATTCAGAATCATTCTGCCAGCCGTCCTCAATATCCGGAACTGATGCATCTGCAGGACTGTCATACCATATTCGCGGATAATCTGTTTTTTCCCTGCATGAAAGCGACAGAATAATAATCATTCCTGCGATTACCAGCACTGACAAATTAATTCTCATTGAAATAATACTAAGCGTGAATAAATACAATTTTGTGTCTGAAACAGAAACAGGAATCAGGATGTTAAGCGGGAATAAACCTGAGAATTCCTACAATACAGAGCTTACCCGGATGGCAACGGCATATTCCGATGGCATTGCGTTCGAAAAAGAAGCCGGTATGCTTATTGTGAATCCCTCTCCTTCCTGTTTCCATCCGAGACTGCCTCTTTTCCCCAGCATGGTTATCCTGGCTCCCTTTTGCGGTACAAATCCGCTGATCCTGACAGATGACGGCAGCTTTTCATTTTCATCCAGCAGACAGATAATATATGCCGAACCATCTTTGCCTTTGGTGAATCTGAGTTTTCCATCAGTATAGGGTGCTATCGGTCTTGTGTTATATATGGCATTCCCGTTGATACGCAGCCATTCACCTGTTTCCCTGAGTCTGTCATAGGCTTCATCATACCAGGTACCGTCAGGGCCGGGACCTATGTTAAGCAACATGTTTCCCCCTTTTGCCACTATGTCGGCAAGCATGTGAATAAGCCTGCGTTCAGGCATCATGATGGCATTATAGGAAAATGACCATCCTCCACCCAGGATTATACATGATTCCCAGGGATATGGCAGCATCTGGTCAGGTACCATGTTTTCGGGTGTAAGATAATTCTGGTTCTTTCCATAAACAGCACGGTCCACCACCAGCGCTCCGGGCTGTTTAGACCTTATCTTCCCGACAAGTTCATCCATTCTTACGTCCTGATTGAATGGACGGGTTTTAATATTGCTCTTTTGCACCCAGCCGCCATCAAACCAGAAAAGATCTATTTTCCCGTAATCCGTACACAACTCCATCAACTGATTATGAGTAAACTCCACATAGTTATTCCACCTGTCAGGATATTTTTCAATGTCATAATTGGGATTCCTGTCGAGAGGCGGAAAATGTGGCCACCAATAATCCGGACAATGCCAGTCGGGTTTTGAAAAATATGCTCCTATCCAGAAATCCTCCTTCCTGAACGAATCAAAAATAGCCTTTGTGACATCGGCCCTGGGATTTGTATGGAAGGGACAATCCCTGGCGGTTATCTTATAATCGGTATATTTTGAGTCGAACATGCAGAAACCATCATGATGTTTGGTTGTAAAAACCACATATTTCATACCGGCATCCTTCGCAGCTTTTGCCCATTTATCAGGATCAAATCTGACCGGATTGAATGTCTTGCCCAGGTTCTCATATCTGCTTTTATATGCAAAATAATCCTGTACCGTATCCGGAATACACCATGGCTCATCTTCCGGACAGATGGACCAGGACTCCACGATTCCCCACTGGCTGTAAGGCCCCCAGTGCATAAGAAGGCCGAATTTGATATCCTGCCATTCCTCTATACGGTTCCGGATTGAGGGATCCGGATCAGGAACATACCAGTCATCAGGCTGGGCTGACATTTTAAGTACAGCCAGGCACATAATCACTAAACTAAGTTTTAAGGTTTTCATCTGTCGGTAGTTTTAATTTAAACGCTCAGATAACTTATCCCGGTTTATCGGGAACTTGTCCCGGTTTATCGGGAGTCTGTCAAGATAATATAAATATTTTCTATTCTGATATATTTTTTTTTGAATTTAACAGCCACCGGGATCCCGGAATGATGAATGCAATCAATAATAATTTTTCATAATCCCCTCAAATGATTTGAGGAAATAATCCTGAATAGTATATTTACCGTGATAATTTTGAGAAAAGGCATGAAAGAGAAGAATCTTATATACCGGGGAAAATCAAAAGATGTTTTCAATATTTCAGAAGGACCCCACAAGGGAAAATACCGGCTTGTTTTCACTGATAAGGCAACCGGATATATGGAAAACGGGGAACCTGTATTCGATCCCGGCTATGATATTGTTGTCGGCAGTATTCCCGGCAAGGGTGCGGTTGCATGCAGGTTTGCCACGTATTTTTTCAGACTGTTGAAAGAAAAAGGTATTGCAACACATTATATAGAGACCATCAATGACAATGAAATGATTGTTGAGCCTGCGCTTCCGCTGGGTATGCCTGTCGAAGCACCCGGATTCCCGGGCTCGGCCCCGCTCGAAAACCTTGAGTTTACCTGGAGGAACAGTGCAACAGGAAGCTTCTGGAGAAGATATCCCTTTGTCAGGCCCTGCAAAAATATTCACAAACTGGTTGAAGCATGGACAAAAGGTGAAACCGATACACTAATCACATTTGAGGCACTTGAAGAAACGGGTGCCATGAACAGGGATGAAATCACCTGCAGCATTGAACTCATAAAGAATATCGCCGAAATCGTTTCGCGGGAATTTGAATCAAAAGGTTTCCATGTGCTGGATGGCAAGTTCGAACTGGGCAGACTCAGGGATGGTGACGGGAAAATAGTACTCATTGATGAAATATCTCCTGATGTCCTGCGTGTTTGCAAAGGTTATTCCCCGGATGAGAGAGGCGACTGCACCATTAACAGGGAATGTGTTGTAACAGGCCTTTCCGACGGGAAAAGAACCATAAAAAACAGGAATCAGGTAAAAGCTTCAGATTTTATTAATATCTTTCTTTAAAATAATACAGGACATGAAGCGTCTGAACCGGATTTTAATCACATTAATATTTATTGCCTGCACAAACACCGGACTGTGGTCACAGCAGCCGGAAATTTCATTCGGGAAGACTGTGCCACTGAAAGATGTCACACCCGGAATATCTTCAAAAAGTATCCCGCTGAAATGGATCAATGTCAATACAGCTGAAGACACATGGTCAAAAAGGAAGAATATCCTGATATGTACCGGCCACCCGATTGGCGTGATGCGATCGGAAAAACAATATGAGAATTTTATCCTTCATATCGAATGGAAACATATGGAGGCAGGTGGTAATTCAGGTGTTTTTGTATGGTCAGAAGCAAAACCGGATGAAAAATCCCGCCTTCCAAACGGCGTGGAAGTCCAGATGCTGGAACTCGAATGGGTCAGACTAAATACAAAAGACGGGGTTGAGCCGCCAATCGCTTATGTTCATGGCGAGTTGTTCGGCGTAGGGGGTGTCACTACAACTCCTGACAATCCCAGGGGTACAAGGAGCAAGTCAGTTGAAAACCGGTGCAGGGGGAAAGGAGAATGGAACTATTATGATGTTGTATGCGTGGATGGTGTCATAAAACTTTCAGTTAACGGTAAATTCGTCAATGGTATAAGTCACTCCACCCGGAAAAAGGGGTATCTGTGTCTTGAATCAGAAGGTGGGGAAATTCATTTCCGCAATATCAGAATAACCGAACTTCCGCCCGGCATTACTTCAAAAGAATAAAACGCACCGGCTTCCTGTTTCCTGCTGTCATATTTCCTTTTTCCTGATTCCCGCTTTCTGATTCCCGCTGTCATAATTCCATTAATCCTTCCATCCGTTAACCCAAACCCGCCAAAGGGCGACTGTGTCTTTTTTACTGATCACTTTAAGTATAATTTCGGCATTAAGAATGAAGATCAGGTTTCATTTTGACATTCAGTGAAATTAATTATGAACAACCAAATTTAAATTTAAATGTCATGAAAAGAATGATTTTGTTTGCAGTGCTGGTTTTAGCAGTCAGTACGTTCTCGTTCGGAACAAAGCTGATAGGTGAAGGGAAGACCTACACTACCCTGGGTGATTACAGGGTGGAAGCAATTGACAATCCCATACCATTAAAGGGAAAAGATTGTAAGGCCTATGCCATAAGATATGAGAATACTCCCCTGGAGGTAACAGTTATTGTCTGCAGGGAACAGACAGGACAGAAATATCTTGTACTGTCAGACAGGCTTTCTGTTCAGTATGTAAACAACTCCCGGTATTTCGGGGTTG
>CAZFVQ010000054.1:0-10252 GCA_964522415.1 uncultured Rikenellaceae bacterium
GACTGGGTGTCCGGGATAAACAGGACTGAGTGTCCGGAATCGCAAGAATACGCAACTGAGCAACTTTGGGTATTATTTGTATTGAAAATCTTTTATTGTTCTCTTCAACAGGATCACGGCATAAACCGCTTAACCCGCTGCCACAAATCATAACTTCAACATTATATTGTCTGAAGTTTATCCCTGCATTAAGCCATAAATTATAAACAGCAAGTGCTCGACCATAACTTTTCAAATAAAAATCCGGCCTGTCAATTGGTTTTGGAGCGTCGTAGTCATTAGCCATATTGCCCTCAATTACTAATAAATATGAAAAATTTTTATATTTTTCATTCAATTCATTAAGAAATTTGTCAAGCTTTTTTCCTGCAGAAATTGTACGATCAACGTATTCTGTTTTAATCGTTATTTGATCAGGGTCAAAAATTTCTATTCCCATTAAATCTTTAACAATGTATTTCTTACACTCTTGAAGATAGTAGAAAGTACTATCTTCAATTAAAGGTCTGAATTGTTCATTGAGGTTTAGAAGCTTATCACGTTCTTCTATTTCAACTATTAAACTGTCTTTTAATATTTTCAGCTCAGAAATGAGTTCATGATTTTTTTTTATTGTTAATGATAAATATCCAATAGACAACACAAATAATACCAACATAATGAAAAACATGCTGGTCATAAGGTCTGAATAACCGATCCAGAAAATACTGTTCTTTTTCATTACTTTTTGTTCTCCCGGGCTAACGCTTTAGTTTAATACGATTTTGAAACCATTTTTTGAAGTTCCCTTTAAAAGGCTTTTTTTTAAAAACTCCCCGCTTGTCAATTGGCAGCCCTTCACTTTCCAGTTCTACTCCATCAAATTTTGTTGGTATTTTCCTCAAAGATTTATCAGGTTTATTTTTAAATGTTCTGCTTAGTTTTTTTACAGTATCAATTAAGGCATTTCGATTCAATTCTGATTCATTCTTTATCTGGCGTAATACTTCAGAGGTATGTTTCTGATAATTCGTTTCTAGTGCATCAAGTTTATGCAGAATATCATTGTTTGAAATCGTGCTTATTATCTCATTTAATGAATTGTTTAATACATTTAAATTCACGATCAGTTTGGAGATATTGGAGCTTGATTCGTTTTGAATTTGTGATACACCAGTTGTAATCTCAGTTTGGATCTTGGGTAAAATCTGCAGATTATCAAGTTGGCTGAATTGTGGTATTGCGTTTGAATAAGCTGATTGGAGTTGATTAAGATGTTGTTTGGTAATTTGGTTTAGTTTTATTCCGATTTCATTATAAATTTCTTTCAGCTGTATTTCGCTTTGAGTTGCGTCCCTATTTAATTGTGCAATGCGTTCATCTACCTCTTTTTTTAGTTCTTCAATAGATGTTTTAAAATGTAATGAAATAAAATTAACTGCTTTTAATGTGTTTTCAATCTCCTTAACGATTCCTTCTTTTAATAGCTCTAATGACTCCTTGAATGCCATATCAGAGAGATCAACAGCCTTAGCAGCAGCTTTTCCAACCGACTCTATCTTTTCAAAATGCTCAGTTAAAAATCTGGTTAAACGACTGTTCGCTTCAAGATCATAGTCAATCTTGTTAACAACACGGTTTATATCAAGAGTTCTCAAGGAGAACTCCTTAAGATTGTTTGAAATCTGAGTGAGTTCTGAAATATAATCTGTAAACAGGTGAAAAGTGCCAATGTTATTTTCAATGCGTTTAAAAAGCTCAAGATTTGTCTCTGATATTTTTATTATATCTAGGCTGGACACTTTGTCAATAACTTCATGTTGTAATTCAATATTCTCACCAGTTTGATTTGCTGCAATCAGGACTTCATCAGAAATCTTTGTTGCCGTCTGGGTGAATCTGTCCAGACTTGCTATTAGTCCGAATATGCCAGTGTCTTCTGTCTTTATCAGTTTAGGAAGTAACTGTGCCTGCAGATAGGAAATTTGAGAGTTTTTATCAATTAAGAGTTTAGTTTTTGCCTTTTTATACGGCCCTGACGAGAGATAGGTCGTACAACTTAGTCCAATGAGACTGGCTATCATTGCTACTTTCACTCCATTGATCAAAGCGTTGATTCCTTCCTCGAATTGTCCTCCAGCTAGGTCAGGTATGGAAAATAATCCAAAAATGATACCTATCATGGTTGCAGCCAAGCCCAAATACAAGGGTGTGGGAATGTTATGTTCAATTTCTTCATCCTGAGTATCAATTTCCCTGTCAATTATATCTTTTATTATACCAAAATTGACTGCAAGACCGTAATTCGCCAATAGATATGCGTTTATTGAATCTCTAATTCTGATAATTGACGGATTTTTCCCACCAGTTTCAACTACAGTTATGTCTATATAATTTTTATCATATCTATTTTTTATTTCCGGGTTAGCTAATTCATCTGTAAATTTTATTTCACTGATGGCTTCCTCGGCTTTTTTGTCAATATGATCCCTTTCAATAATTCCTCCTCTTACTCTCAGTGGATTTTGGAAAATGTGCTTAAGTAAGTTTATTTCTTTTAGAATTTTATTTGATCTGTATATCTGATAAATTACAACACCAATAATGATTACTAATTCCACACGAAATAATATAGATCCGTTATTGATTATGCTGAACCACAAACAAACCACTTTTAACATAATGGATGGAATTTTAGTTACTTAAATCTAATTCTTACTTTTTTGTTATCTTCTATTCTCCATACATCTTCCAAGTTTATAACGACCCCTGGATTAATCATCTGGATTTCCTTGGCTGATAGTCGGCTGGCGATGTTGTCAATTTCACAAACAGGATTTAAATAGTACTCAATGTTGTCAAGAGCACGCATATCATATTCTCCTGAAATATAATGGAGCTCACCTCTTTGACCACTCTCATCAACCAAAATCTTATACAAACACTCTATTGTTTGATATACCATGGCATTGGAATTAGTAAAACTGCCATCATTATTAGGCATAAAAAAATACAACTCCCTGACTGCCTTTTTGTCAATTATTTCTTCCTTACTTTTAAAATTATTATTAATATGATCATCTTCTGTTTTTGAATCGATATTCCGATCTTCAGATGTCTTTATGTCATGTTTATTTAATTGTATTAGTGTTATTTCCTCAGCCTGCTTAGCCTTATTATTCTTATATTCTTTGAGCTTTTTTTTCTTTTTGTCCTTGGACTGCTTCAGGACAGCCACTAAACCAATATATTTGAAAGACCTCTTTTGATATAATGGCAATTCGAAATCATTTTTTAATTTATTCAGATAATTCTTTTTTTCATTCTTAAGTATGGTATAGATCATTTTCCGGGAGTAATAATAAAGTCCTAAAATCCCAATAATCAATCCTATTAAAAAGCCGGGTAGAATCCAAAAAAAACCTTTGTTTGATTCAGTATCGAGAATAGATTGAATATTAATAACTTTATCTTTAGTTTTACTACTATCTGGTTTAATCTTGATTATAGACCAATCAATAAATCCTGGAGTTAAGAAAGATTTTTGCAATTTTTTTTTTGCAGATCCTTTTTTAAAACGATTATTTATTAATGTGGCATCCTGTTTTGTGTTTTTAAGGTAAATATCAGTACTACTATTTAAAACTGTATATGGGAAATGTTCATCATAGTTTATTCTATTTAAATTATTAATTAATTCGCTCAACTTACTCGGATTTGCTTTCATTGTACCGGCAAACAGTATATTATCGCATACGTATTTGTCAAATACGGGGATTTGTCTGGTTACATTAAAGCTATAATACCCAAACAAGTCTGTTACACTAATAGTACAGGCTAATAAGCAACTACACCAAAAAGCAGTTAGTTTCATTTATCCTTAATATTTGCTAGTTCCAGAGCAAGTTTATGCAGAATCCCAATTAATGGATAAAAGAATAATGTCTCCTCAATATGTCCCTCAGGTGATTTATAAAAAGCTTTTAATCCTTGTTCCAAATAATTAGTTATATTTTGAGAGCGAATCTCTTTAAATTTAATATAGGCCGATTTATTAATACCAAAACTTGCCTCAAGATTTTTTGATAAAAAATATTCATCCATTAAACTGAAATAGTCACTGATGGATTCTTTAAAATATTTTTTAGTATCCTTGTCATTAACATTCTTGTACAATGGAGTTATTGGGACATCTTTATTTTTATCTAAAACTTGATTCCATATAGAATTCCCTTTGCCGCCAATCCAGAAAACAGATGGACATTTGAGCAGATCCTTATCAATAGCGGCCTTTAAGGCACCTTTGCAGGTAATTTCCTTAGGATTATCAGCTAGCACCACTGTAATTTTACTAGCATCCACACCCATTATCTTCTTGAAGAAAAAGGTAAAAAGTTCAGTAATATTAGGAAATCCGGGTAATGTGTCTATAATTCTAATAGTCTTCGATGCGGTTCCGCTGAAGAGAATATTACTTGGGATTTCCATGACTCTTTGTTTTGCTAAAAGGTGGGCTGAATAATAAATTATTGCACTGTAGAACACTAAAATTGGAAGCTTTAATTTCTTGTCCTGTTTTAATCGTTCAGTATAATTGAAAGTAAAATCAGCTTCATTTTCAAATGAAAACAAGAAACTGCTGAAGTCAGAAGAATCTTTACGGGTTGTGAGTATATCGTGTAAAATTTCCTCTTTTCTTGTTACTCCTTTGATCGCATCTTCAATGGCTTTTCTGTAAGCTTTTACAAATCCGTTATTATCTGTAGAATTAGAGAAAGCTCCATGTGGAAATCCATCTCCAAAAATTGCATTGCCTGCAAATTTGAATGAAGAAATGAATTCAGGTGAATTTGTTGCGTTTTTAAATAAAGCGATATCTGAAGATCCTCCTCCAATATCTATAGAAAGACTTAGGCCAGGATATTCAGTTCGGTAGAAAAGATAAGGTGCTGTACTTTCAGGAATTACATGTATATTATCTGTTTCCGGAGAACGGAAGATCTTTTTATATGCATTTTGCCAAACATCGAAAAAAATGCCTCTTTCAAATGATTCCATACTTACAGGATAGAACCACGTTATGATAGTCCGTTTAGGGTCACCATGTAAAAGTAAAGTTTTGTATAATACCATGTACATCAGACCCTTAATATAACTTTCAACTAAAATTTTATCTTCGGGTTTTGAATAATTACTCCATTTTAATTTATTGCGTACATTGAAATATCTGGAATAGTGTATCTTTTCAAATAGAAAGTAATTATTGGTGTGAGTAAATACATTTACCTGTTCATTAAAGTTAATATTTTGATTATAAGTCAGAGCGGTTCTGAACGGAAATTTAAAATTTGTTGCCGGATCAATCTGATAAGGGAATAATTCCCCTTCGTAGTTGTTATCATCACCAATCCGTGGTTCGTCTTTTAATCTGTCGATTAATGATTGCCAGATTGGCAGGTCAGGCATTACTTCAAAAGGTTTTTCAGTTTGTGATTCATATTTATATTCAATATGGGTATTTGTAGTTCCGAAATCAATAGCGAATGATATTTGCTGGCTAGCCTGAGAAACTGGCATTGCAGGAACAATAAATCCATTATTGCCATTTGTTCCTATTCGCACTGCATCAAATGATTTTGTGCGGTAATAAGCACTTCTGATTGCGGCTCCTTCTCCTTGTTTTCGGATTATTGGCTCATTAATTGCTAATTTCCTCCCATCTAAAAAACACTCTATCTGAATTACAGAATCTTTATTATACCTCTTGTCTTGCAAACCAAGTATATAATCCAGATCAAAATTAACCATCTGCAAAAATGGCATAATAGCAAGATGTAACTCTAAAAAAATCATATCTTCCTTGTGATATGATTTTCTTAAAATTATTGTTCCGCCCCGTACAGGAATTTTTAATTTTACATCGACTCCTCCGCCAGCAAGCTGTGTTAGCTCTAAATAGTTCGAAACATTTTTTGCTTTAAAATACTGAAAGAACACAGGAGTGAGGGGCAATAAAAATTTCGTTGAACCACATTTTTTGAACTTTCTATTATCTATGGAATATGGTAACTGTACTATTTTATCTTCAAAAAAATTATCTACAGTTAACCAAGGATAATGATCACCCTGAACAGGTAACCTTGACATTGATAATGATTGATCATTCTTAGAGGGGATTACGTTTTGAGGATTCCACAATACATTTTTTGTAGAATATACCCAGCGATGATTGAATCTCTCATGCGGCAATACGAGAGGTTTCAATCCTTCAATTGACAATTCTGGAATAATGACAAAATCGCTTTCAGCCTCTATTGTATGCGGATCTGTCAATTTCATGCGCAGTGGAATTCCCAGGATTTCGCAGGAATCCATTTCGTTATCCAATACGGGGCATGGGTCAAACATATTTAAATCATTTGCTGATAAACCAGCAATTCTTGTTCTAAGTTCTTCATCTAGCGTATTAAATACTTCAGTTAAGTAGGAGTAGACTTCTGGAAATAAATCTGCAAAATGTGCTTGCTTGGACAAAATGAAAAAATATTCAATAAATAATTTGTCATCTCTATCTGCAAGTGAAGAAAAGTTGTTATCGAACAGAACATCTTTTCCAAATGTAATGTTTAAACCTTCAGTTGCATTTCTTACATCCGGGGCAGGAAAGAATAACGTGGCAGGCGAAGTACCACCTATAACTTGATTTGAATTATTAAGTATAAAATATAACCTGTTGATTTTTTTGAAATTATATACGCTTCCATCAAGTTCCCAAAACACTTTGAGAGTTTCAGAGAATGTTGCATGCTTATAATTTGGGCTTTTTGAGAGTTCAGTGAATCTATCATAAGGATTCCATGAAATTATTTTCAACTTTTCTTTATGTTTTTTGTAGAGAAAAAACAATTGAGCTACATCCAAAGTATCAGAAACCAGTTTGTGTTGTGCTGTTTCACCATCAATGCCATTATCAGTTACCCACCGAAATGCAGATTTGACAAGATCAATTCTTGCAAATGGACTTGGTATGGAAGTTGCAATACCCTTTCCTTCTGTCTTAATTGTAATTAGCTGATTTTTAGAAATAGGATTACTCAGGAACCATCCTGTTCCATCTTGCCCTTCATGTAATCTATATACTTTAGCCATTTTTTTAACGGATAATGAGGTTTCTGTCTGTTAGTACCTTTTCGGTAGATTTCCCAAACATTTTAATTAGCATAGTATGCTTTTTTTCTCTATTGCGAATTGAAATGTGATCTGTTTGTAAGCAATTCTGAATGTCTATTGCTTTGAAACTTTTATTTCCTTTTGGACTCTGGCCTTTTACTATTTCCAAAGCAGTATCTGCAGTTATTTCTTCAAAAGGACTAAAGGTTGGCTTATTCTCCTTCATTTCTTTGAGCCATTCATTGAAGTAGTCGTTAAAAGGCTTTATTTGTGTATTGTACTCTATACTATTGAAATAATTATTATCTAATAAAGATTGTTTGCCAGATGGGATCAATTTTACATTACTTTTAGTCCACCTAGAAACATTTAAAGATTTTGATAATCCTTTACTGAGATATTCTGTATAGAGTTTAAATTTGGTTAAGGGGCTGGAAAGCAGCTTGGCATTATCAATATTTAAATCAGAAAAACAAATATTGTTTGTATTTCGCTCAATACCAAATTCTTTAATCTGAGTGGTGGTTCCCAATGTGTTACAGGATTTGCAAAAATCCAAAATTGCCAGGGCTCCGGCTAATTCAAGAAAATGTGCTTTATTCTTTTGCTCCTGCCCTCCCACTGCATATTGTTCCTGATTAGTATTACCCCTGTTGCCAACAAAATAGAGTGCATTGATCTGGTTTAAGAAAATGATAGTTCTATTATAATAATCAATAGCAATTTTTGATTTTTCTTCAAATGATTCTGCGTTTATTTCATCATTCTTAGTTAAAGTAAAATATGGAAGGTATGTAATACCTCCTATAGGCGCAGAACTTATAATACTATGCCTGGGAATGTTATTATTGCCCTTTAAGTTTTTCAGAAGAAGAGGAAAGCCCGCAGCACCAGTACCTCCGAAAATAGAATTGATGATAAATATTGCATCATCATTTCCAAAAGTTTGGCCAAACTTTTGGAAATCCTCGGAGTTAGTAAACTGACTAAGAATTATTGACCCCATATTCGGATTCCCCTTAAATCCAACATCCAAATTAGATTTAAGGTTTTGTGCAGAATATAGCATGCGCACAAAACTTTTATCATCTTGTTCTTTAATATTATCACTCATACTATCAAATCCAATATATTGACTGAAAGTATTGTTATCTGTATCTTTCAATTTGAATTGGAAATAATCAGGATTGATAATAGGGGTGGTAACTGACATTCCTTTAATTGTTCTGATCTCTTGAGAGAAAAAATCATCAGGATGTTCAACCTGATTTCTTATCTCCTGATAGAGCCTGAGTATATCTTTAGTTCGATTTAAATCTCCATTACTGATATCTGGGTCAATGATGATTGGGATTACTGTGTCAAAATTGTACCCAATTTTAACCCCAGATGCAAAAAGGAAGGTGATTGCTTTCAATACTCTTGATCCGGTACCCCCTATTGCAAAGATGTAAAGCTTTCTAGACATGAGCAAAAGGTTTAAAATGGTAAATGAACCTGAATTTTACTGAACTGTTTCAATACGATGCTATATAAAAATCCAATAATCATAGCAAGCAAACTATTCACCAAAGCATAATTTGCAAGTAATGACTGTGCATAGGAGTAATAACCTGGCTCTGCCAGTAATTCATTTAGTGCCTGATTATTTGACCTGAATATCTCTGAATTCGCGATTCCATAAGTAATCCCTGCGACAACAAGAACGGTAAATGCGAACCATATTAACCAATGCCAAACTTTACCATATGGATATCTCCAAAAATAATAGAAAACGATCCAGAGTCCTAAAGGAATCAAAAGAAAAGTTAATCCAAGTTTGGTATAACCACCGTTATCGAAAAGATGCTGGAAGATAACATAATGAATATTGCTATGTATCCCAAAAATGGTATCATATATAAAAGCGAAGAGTTCTTTCATTACTATTTTTAATTTGTGATTTCAATCTTACAAGATGCGAGATGAGGATCAGAGACCATGTCAATATAGGCTCCACTAATGGCATTAATTAACAGGCCAAATCCAAAAGTATGTGTACTGTCGATTATATCTTCATTGTCTGAGTTAGTTTCATGTATCCAATCTGGAACCACATTTTTAAGAACAATAGAAAGCGTTCCTAAAGGGTTTTTATCAGTAAATAAAGTAATCAGGTGAGTTCCCTGAACTCCTGGCATCTTCTGTTCTATTCGGGAGACTTCAACAACTTTGAAATTCGAAAAAAGACATTCATAATTAGCAGTATTTTTAAGATAATTATCTGAAAAAGGTAAGTAACTAAAATCAGTTGCGATTGTGAATTGGAATTTATTATGCATTGATTTTGCCCTAACCAATTTATGTGGGTTTGTAGGATGTAGTCTAAACTGGCCTATCTGTTTAACCCCTGGTACTATTTGAAAAGGTATTTCTTCTCCTTTATTGATAAAGAAATGTGCTATTTCGAAAGAATCACCTATTCTCTTTTGTAAGTTTTTTTCTGACAATATCTCATTTAGAAGTTCTGTCTTTCCAAAAAATAGTATGTAAAAGGGTCTGGATTCATTGTTCAATTTTAAAGAGCCTCTTCGGGTCGCATAATAATAATTCCCGTTAAAATTAGAAGTTGCTTTTAACACAATGGTTCCCATATTTTCAGAAGAAAGTCGAGTCCGGAATGATTGCTGAGTTTTTTCCATCTCAATAGCCAGTGAAATTAAGGGATCTTTATCTTCCCCAACATCATAAATGCAGTCTGATATAAGTACTGATATTCGATTTCCTTTTGCCGAATCAAGGGCTATCTCAAACATTTTTGTTAAATCACTATATCTGACTTCTCCGATGTTGAAGGCAACAGGATTTAAGTTTTCTTTGAAAACCTCGGGATCATTACCTATATAATTAATATGAATGTGAGAAGATTTACCAGTAATGGACGTGCCATTAATAAAATTGAAAGACTTTGGGATACCATCAAAATCTGGCAAATAAGCCATGCCAACTAGTATTCTAATGAATTCATTTGCCCTGTCCACATAACCAAACATACTACCTGAATTCTCTACAAAGTCCCTATGTTTGTATCCAATGAATGTGTAGTATAAAGCATAAGCTAAAG
>CAZFVQ010000055.1:0-9947 GCA_964522415.1 uncultured Rikenellaceae bacterium
GAAGAACAGGGTTCTCTATCTTTATGGATATTGTATCGGTATGACCGGTACAGGATAATACCAATACAGAAAGGAGAAAGGGTAATATTCTTTTTATCATACCTTCTATTTAAACTTTTCAAAAGAAATAACAGTAAAACCTATTTTTCCATACGGGTTTTCGAGCGGTATTCATATACTTCATCTGTAATATTGCTTGTTCCGTAACATGTTTATTCTTTCTTTAAAAACTTTTCCCTGATTTCAGCCAGAGTATCTCCTGTTTCAGTTTTCCAGCTAGTCCATCCATTAACCGTATTCCTATCACTTCCTGCATCTTGTATTCCTGCAAGAGCAGCATAGCTAGGACTGCTATAAATTTGATCAAGAACTTTTAAAGTCCCGTCTTTTAGTATTTCTGCCTCATATTTCATTTTGCTTCCATGGCGAGGCTTATATTCCATTATTAATTTTTGACCAGATACTAATAATCCATTTTCAATAAGATCAGCAACTGAAACTTCATATCTTGTCAGTTCACCTGTTTTCTCTTCTTTCTCCTCCTCTTCTTCAGTATCCAGGATGGGCTTAAACTCTTCTGGAAATTCATAAGCAATAGAATTTTTGTCATTGAAATCAACATATTTAGTTATTGTCCAAAGCTTAACATTGTACTTCAAAGTCCTGGCCCATTCTTTTAAATCTCCGGATATTGCATCAATTGGTAAACCAATTACAGGATCTTTATTTAAAATATCCCCAAGTACTTTTCTAACATCTATTTCTTTAATTTTTTGTTCGGCAAATTTCTCTTTAGTTGTTTCATCAGTTTGGTATTGATCAACCGTCAAATCTTCGATTGTCTTTTTTGAACTCGGCTGTAAAGAAGCAATGACTTGTTTTGATTTCTGTGGAGCAATATGTCCCCAAACATTATGATAAAGTAGTTCCGCTTCTCCCAAATACCATTTTTTTGATGCAAGATCTATTGCAAATCCGTCAGGGATAGTTCCTGTACCATCTCCTGTTTTTATCAGGGCTTTTGGCAGATAAATTGAAGTTGGACCAAAAATGTACTCGTAGTTGTCAACTACTACCTGTTCTAACTCTTGTTCGTTGACAAATGGTGATTTTATAAATACTCTGTCTTTAATTATAAGCATAGCTTTTTATTTTGAATAGACATCCAGATGATCCTGCTTTGCAGATGTTAAAGTTACAAAGCAATTTTGTTTATTATGATGCTCAGACATTTTTTTATAGATGCAGGAGTTATTGGGCAAAGGACAATCAAAAGTTCAGCTTCAGCTTAATGTGAATAGCTGTTACGGTAATTTTAATGCATGAGTAAACGACAAATAGAAATGGTTTTTTTTCGTCCATTTTACAGATCCATCATAAAGGATCTGGGTTTTTCATTAAAAATTCCATTAGGGGGTATAAGGGTACTAAGAAGGTATTAGGAGTTGAGATAAAAAGGCTTAGGCCCGGAAAGCGATTCTTTTTGCCCTCTATCGGTTTTTTCAATTTCTGTTGCAAGATTATACCCTTCTTGTAATTCATCAAAAAAAGAGGGTTCTTAAAGTATGGCTAATTTGTAATTCTCTGGAAAACAGAAACCCCCGTAAAAACTGTGACAAGTTTATTAATCCTACCGTCCGTTTTAGTGCAAGTGATTTATTATTATATGCTTATTTATAAATCTGTTAGCATTCTTTTAATTTCATTTAGAGTATAAGGTGGTTTTTTTTTATGTAACATCCTATGGCAATTTGAGCAGACAGATATTAAATCTTTAATGCTAACTTCTTCATTTTCTTTAATATCCATTATTGGTTTAATATGATGAGCCTCAATATAATTTTCACCAATGAGACCATATTTTTTTTCAAAATTAAATCCACATACTGAACAATTATAGTTTTCTAAGGTTGCTTTAAATTTTTTAATTAATGTACTTGATCGTTCTTTTTGAATATGTTTCTTCAGAAGAAGCTTCCCTTCAAGGGTTAGGAATTCCATTTCTGGTTCAGAAAATAATTCGTCGTTTCTATTGCTCCAAGCCAAATCCAATTGCTTAATAATTGTATCAATAAATTTCGGATTTGTTTTTCCATAAAAAACATTACTTTGCCCGGGATATCCTATGTTTTTTGAAGAGGCTGAAGGAATAAAAATATTTCTTTCATCAGGATCAAATAAGAATGCGTTGTCTTTCTTTACAAGAAAGCTAAAAAATTCATTTTGGCCAGATACTTTTCTATAACTATTTGAATTATCACCCCTTGTCCATGTTCTATATACCGTTGCATTATCATACCAGCCGACTACATAATTTTTTTTATCGTTAGGATTATTTGCGAAAAAGATTACTTTAACTCCTTCAATAAATTTGTCATTTGGTTTTGATCCCAGCTTTGTAATGTTGATGGTTCCAGTATAATTTCCATCCTTATTTTTTCTTTGTAGCATAACAAAACCTCTAATATATCCATCCGGGCCATGCATAAAATTCCATTGTTCACTACATCCTTCATCTTTTTCTATCCAATTCATGTTTCCCGGATCATAGCCTGGCTCAAAGCCTCTATAATGAGTCATCCAGGCTAATCTACATAAAATGACTTTCATATTTTCTTATTTAAATTTTGATTAACGGTCCAATTACCATGGAACGGCTTGCTACCTGTAAAACTGAGGTACGGTTTTTTTACGAATCGGGTATAAGTTTTATTAGTCATATGAGTATCGCAGTACAAGACGGATTGAGAGCAGGCTACAAGTCAAGGTGCATAGATTTTCATAGTGGGTGTGGAGGGAAGCTTATCCCGCTTGTAGCGGTAGTTTTAATTTATTTTTGCCTTTAATTTAGTGTAAGTATTAATAGTATTCAGAAGTGTGTAAAATATCCATTCCAGTTGTTCTTCATACACAAGTTTTGTTGTCGTATTTTTATTATGCCTTATGTCAAACTTATTTACAATTTGGAAGAAATCATTAATATCTGAAATTGAAAAGAATGAATTTAAATCGTCACGCAATGGCTCTAATACGAAGCTTAATGTTTCACAAGCACTTCTTTTTTCCGCCAAGGTTGAATCTGTCTTAAAGAAAAGTTTTTTAGCATGATTAATATTCATGTCAATTTGTGGATTACCTGTTCGAATTTCTTGATTCACGAGGGAGACCATAGGAATGTTTGGTAGTTTTTTCTCAACCTCGGCAATTCCGGAATTGCTTAGTAGAATATCATAATACATTTTAAGTCCTCCAGCAAGAGCTTGCTTATTACTATACCTTAAGAAATCCTGATCTTCAGCATAGTCCATTATTCTTACAAATTCATCTGGATCTGATGCAAAAGCTAGTGGATAATCTGGGTATGAACCAAGGTTAATTGGTTTAAAATCAGCACCTCCTGAATCATATATATATTTAAGGAGAATATGAACTTTTTCTTTGAATTTCTTTGGGTATTCTAACCGGGCCTTGTAAATGTTAAGCAAATCTGTTGTAATTGTTGGGGGCTCAGTATTATTTATATATGCATATCTGCAAATGCCAGCTAGTATCCATGGATCTGTTAAAGGTTCACTTTGAATTTGAACAAGAGCGTGCTTTGAAATATGCACTATACCAATAGGAGTGAATTTGTATTTAACACCGATTTTCATCGCGCCATGCAAAGCCCGCGAGGTGGGGATTTATAGGCGAGCAAAACAAATAATGAAACACCTCACTGATACCCAGCAGGTAACCAATCCTGTCCGGCAAGGTCTAACCACCCACCGGAAGCGAGTCTTGCGTAGTCAACAGAAATGGTGGCATGAAGCGTAGACAGCGACTGTTAAAGGTATGTATTGAGCCTCGGAAGTGTGTTTGAAACCGGAGTCTTTGCTTTTGAAAAGGCAGGGGCAACACTGAAACTGCGATATGGTGAGCAGCGGAGGTCTGGTCGGGGTCGGAGACCATATCACAGGCAGAACAGGGTATCGCGGGAACATGGGAGAGCCTACCGCTCCCACACGAGAGAACGCGGAAAGACGGTCAACCGCGTGACCAGGAGACCGGGTTACACAGGGAACTTGTTGCCCCTGCCGTAGCGGTAAGAACAAGCAGCAGGCGTTAAGTGGTATCCGTACCGAGGGAGACCGAAGGGAAGGAGAAGGGCGAAGGCAGTCTTAGTATCCTCATAGTACCGATTGAAAGCTGGGAAATCTGGACCGCAGAAAGCCGGTGAGTAGGGAAGGGGGATGCCGGTAGTTAGAGCTGTAACTTAGAAACATGAAATGAACCAGAGGCATGAATAGAGTGTCAACAGTTGAGTTGCAGATAGCCGAGAGAGCAAGGAAGTACAAAGGAGAAGCCTTGCATAACCTTCATCATTTTATTGATGCGCAATTTCTACTGGAGAGCTATGAGCGGCTCAACAAGAGAAGTGCAGAGGGTATTGATGGGAAGACGTGGTTTGATTATGGGAATGACTTCCCGTATAGGCGAGAGAGCCTATTGGCGGAGTTCAAATCTGGCAGGTATAGAGCCCCCGCTTTACGGCGGGTGTACATACCGAAAGATAAGCATAGTCAGCGCCCTATTGACATCAGTACTACGGAGGATAAGGTTCTGCAGGAGAGTGTGCGCAGGGTCATTGAGCCGATCTATGAGGAAGATTTTAAGTCTTTCTCATATGGCTTCAGGCCTGGTCGTTCACAGCACCAGGCGATTGATTACCTGTTCAAAGAGGTTAGTTTTGGAAATAAGCATTATATCATAGATGCAGATTTGAAGAACTACTTTGGGAGTATCAATCATGGTATTCTCAATGAATTCCTTGACAAACGGGTTAAGGATGGAGTGATAAGAAGGATGATAAACAAATGGCTCAAAGCTGGTATTATGGAATCGGGCAACATCAGTTACCCGGAGCATGGTACAAAGCAGGGATCGGTAGTATCACCGGTACTGAGCAATGTTTATCTGCACTATGTGCTGGATGAGTGGTTTTCGGAGCAGATCCAGCCACTATTAAAGGGGCAGAGTTTTATAGTAAGGTTTGCCGATGATTGTGTGCTGGGATTTACAGATAAATCGGACGCAGAAAGAGTACTGGCAGTTCTACCGAAACGATTCGCCAAATTTGGACTGACAGTACACCCTGAAAAGACGAGGATGATTGACTTAAACGCCAAGCGTGGCGTAGCGAACAGGAGCTTTGATTTCTTAGGATTTACTCACTATCTGAGCAGGTCGCTGAAGGGACACATGGTTCTGAAGCGCAAGACCAGTTCCAAACGTTTGACAAGAGCGATCAGTAATGTAAGCAATTTCTTACAGAGTAACCGTCACATGAAACTCAAAGACTTGATTACTGCACTCAATGTCAAGTTGCGGGGACACTATAATTATTATGGAGTCACCTTCAATACCAGAAGTCTTAGTGGCTTCTACGAGGCAGTGAAGCGCAGACTATTCAAGTGGTTAAGTCGCAGAGGGGGAAAAGTTAAACGACGCTGGAAATGGTTCTCCAGTTTGGTAGATACTTGGCATCCTTTGTTAAAACCCTCTATTATTCACTCGTATAAATCCTTGAAGCGAACCTAACTACCGAGGAACCGGATACGGAAAAGCCGTTCGTCCGGATCTGTGGGGGTGCGGGGAGGTAACGACCCGCTCTACCCGGACGGTAAACAAATGGGCGTAATTTTACGAGTAGGTTGCTCCTTCGAAGATAAGCTTTTTCTTGTTCAGGATAGAATACTTTTGCCTGCTAAATCTCTGCATTGTTTCAAGGATCAGCGGCAGTTGTCGCTTCTTTTTCAGTTTTATCCTGACCTCTTTTTCTTCGATTTCAATATCTGCGCCGTTTAATACGAACTTGTCATACAGAGTTTGCGCTGTATTATTGGCATATCTGCCCAACTCTCTGGCAAACAAGCGGTAGAGATTGAAAGAGAGGATCGACATGGTCAGATCAAAATCAACCTTTACAACCATCGAGGAAGAAACCAGGTTCAGATGAAAGAAATCAATCTGTTCGGAGATAGTCTTTTCAACCAGCCAGCGGCGGGCATATTTGCGTATGATTTCCTCTACCGTGAGCTGGGTGTCGTTGGTTATTATAACGGCTGGTTTTATCTTTCCTCCCCCGGTAATAGTGACCTGCCGGATATCCTTGTCATAACCTTTGAGAAAGACCATCTCATCGTACACTCTTAACATACGGCGGCTACTGCCTGCACATTCCACCCTGACGGTCTTCCATCCGGAGGCAGGCAGGTTGTCTATCCTCTCCAGGATAAGCTTTCCACGTCGGCGGATCGTAATAAATTTAACTTTACCATTGTCCAGCTTTCTCAGGTTCTCATAGTTGGTAAACTTGCTGTCAAATACAAGATACCTGAGCTTGCTTACCTTTTCCGTGTCCCCCGCCCGGTAAAAATCAAGGAACTCAAGAACCACCCTGCTTTCATCCTTTTGCAACACGTCGGCACTCCCGTAATCAATCAGTCCGCTGTCAGGATCATTGGCCAGTACAGCCAGCATGCCGGCAAGAGCCTTACCGCGTTTGCCAGACCAGTTGTTTTCCAGATGGGTAGCCTCACCCCAATAGGGTATTGTTGTAAAATCAAGGTTGGCAGTATCGCCGAGCAGACCATGACGAAGCCACAGGGAGTGAAGCTTTTTCAAAAAGCTGTGATTCATCCCCGCTGTCACACGGTCAGAATAGGAAGTATACCAGGCTGTTTTTGGAAGCACGTTTAACCCTGCAAAAAGTCCCATCCCACGGTCCATGCACCAGGTGTCATCCGATGAGTAGCGCCTGCGGTTGCCCAGCTTCAAGGCCAAAAAACACATTATTGATGAGGATTTGTCAATCACCGTCGTCCCGGGATAATCACTGCCGGCAATGAGCCTGTCAATATCATACCTCCTGATAAGGGGCAAAAACATAAGGATACCCGCGTTGGAACTCTTGAACGATTCCGGGACAAAGCTCAGCGGGGAGGATTTCTCTGCCTCTGCCTGCACCTTCTCCAGCTGCTGCCTGGCCAGCTTCGAACGCCTGGGCAGACGCGAGAAACCGTCCGCCGAGAGGATGTTATATATATTCTTTTCCGACATACTGTGACCCATGGCATCAAGTGCCACTTTGATCTCCGATACGGAATAGTATTTCTTGCGCATGTCAATGATTACACTCATGCATTTATCAGTCTCAGAAGATACCTTCCGACCAGGGGTGTTTTCAACAAAAAAAATGCTGTCGCGGGGATCCGTCAGCAGCTTCCTGCGGAAAGAAGTCACCAGGGAGGTGAAAGCCCGGTAGGTATAGCCAAAACGGCTGGCAACCTCGCGTGCCGGGAAGCCATCGACGTAATACATTCTGAGAGCTTCATACTGCTTGTGGGATACGCTACGGGGCACTTCAAAGAAAGATTTCAGATCCATAATACGGTCTATTAATACTATGATAAATATATTCTATTATCACATAATAACAATGGCTCAATAGTTCATATTTATTAACAATCTGAATATTTGTTGTTTATAACTTAACCGTACGCTCCATGATTTAGGTCCAAGTGCGATATTATTTAACAATAAACATTAATATGCCGTATTACAAAAGCCCCGATAGGTATCGGTAATGACGTATATTATTCTATATCAATGTATAACAGGACTGATGCGGAGTCGAAAAAAGCAGACCATACGGTCAATTAGTGACGTGAAATTCCATGTTTAATAGTGTTTTCTTGAGTTGAAATAAATTTAACATTATTGTTGAATTTAAATCCTGTTAGAATACAATATGTTAATTGTTCCATCTTGTTAGTATTGTGGTTGTTAAATTACCGCGAACGGTCCGGCGGTATAATTATGTAAGTGGCACTCGACGAAGTATATGGATAGTTTTTTCTTCTTTAGCTTGAATGCTGTCCCGGCAAAAGGAGATGGCTCAATTTTTGCAAAATTATGGTGCAACTTATTAGTTCTGGTTTAACACTTCTGCTGTTCATCTGCTGCCAAAAATTCTTGCGGAACAATTCGATAATGCTATTGTTTTTGTTTCTATCTCAAAGAAAAGTGGAAAAATTGTGACAAGTTATCTTACGTATCGGGAAGCTTATTGATTATACCGTCCGTGTAGGGTGTTTTGTTATTTAAATAACAATAAATTCTTTGCAATGAGGACAGTTGAAGGTTCCTTTATTTGCAATGCTAGTATCTATTTCTTTACCACATTTTCCACATGTTACTTTTATTCTATTCTCAGGTTTGTTTGCCAAAATCTTTAATAAAAAGCTTAAATTACTATTTATGCTTTTAATCCTTGATAACATTACAAAGAATGTAATTAATATAATCAGGAGCAGAATTAAATCTAAAAAATCAACGAAATTGAATGAATTGTACATGATCTTGGTTTTAAAGTGAATACTAAAACTCGATTTTTTTATGGAGAGCTGTATGGTGAAATTTTAATAAGTGGCAAAAATGATAATGTTGCATTTTCTTTCAGTGACATCAAGAACTTGTTATTAAAGTCAATAGTTCGTTAAAGTATAATACAAGTATTTGAATATTAATAAAATAGTTAATAAATAATGGCGGAATAATTTGGTTAAGTCCCTGACAATCAGTAACTTAATAGATTAACCAAATCCAGATCAAGTTATGATCATCAGGGAACAAAAACTTTATAATGCACTTATTTTCAGCATGATAGACAAATTGCCAAATATTAATAGGTGGAGAAAAGCATTTCTTTCAGAAATTTTCATCCTGTTTTTGTCTATACGTGGAAGAATTAATTTCTTACAGCTTGCAAGATATGGAAAATATAAAGAACAGCGATATCGCCAACAGTTTGAAAAGCGCTTTGATTTTCTGACCTTTAATAAAGAGCTCACCTTATCACAAGGGAGCGGAAGGTATGCTATAGCCTTTGATCCAGGCTATGTGTCAAAATCCGGGAAGAAGACTCCCGGTGTAGGCTGGTATTGGTCAGGTTGTGCCGGCAAGGCTAAGTGGGGTTTGGAAATTGGTGGCTTAGCTGCCATTGATATTGATAACCATACTGCTTTTCACCTTGAAGCTGTTCAAACAATTAACTCTGATGATCAAAGCCTTTCTGATTGGTATGCAGAAGTAATCTCCGAAAGAAAGGATACCTTAAAATCAATATCAAAGTACCTGGTTGCCGATGCATGGTTCTCCAAAAAGTCTTTCGTGGACAAGATTATTTCTTTAGATATGCATCTGGTCAGCAGACTAAGGGATGATGCTGACCTTAGATATCTCAGCAAAGCCCCGCTCACGGGGAAACGAGGCAGACCAAGAAAATATACCGGGAAAATAGATACCAGCAACATTGATCAAGACTACTTTACTTTTATCTCAGAGGATAAGGAGTCACTCATATACGCAACAGAAGTCTATTCCAAAGCTCTTAAACGTAACATTCTTGTGGTTCATGTCACATATTCAAAAGCAAATGGGAAAGATGCCCGTAAGCTATATTTCTCTACCGACATTTCAATGGATCCTGGTGATGTGCTGCTCTATTATCATAGCCGTTTCCAGATTGAATTTCTTTATCGCGATGGGAAACAACATACCGGACTGAATGACTCACAGGCCAGAAGTGAAAACAAACTCCACTTTCAATTCAATGCCTCTCTCACTTCGATTAACATTGCAAAGGCAATCCATTGGTTAAGCATACCAAAAAAAGAAAGAGGAGCATTCTCAATGGCTGACATTAAAACAATGAATCACAATATTTTAATGCTAAACCGATTTTTTGACGTGTTCGGGATTTACCCACACTCTGCAAAAAATAACAAACATGTCAGAGAACTTATATTATACGGCACTATGGCCGCTTAAAACTTTAACGAACTATTGTAATGATACAGTTTGAAAAACGATATCGGCCTGACTACTTTCATAAAGGATACCGA
>CAZFVQ010000056.1:0-9137 GCA_964522415.1 uncultured Rikenellaceae bacterium
CTTTAGCTTATGCTTTATACTACACATTCATTGGATACAAACATAGGGACTTTGTCAGGAGCAGCCAGGCCAGCCTGTATTCAAAAACTTTCCTGTTCATTGAACCGGTGGCCAGTATCCTTTCAACATTTATCAGCGGATCCCCGGAGATTGTTATAAAATCAGTCTGCACCCTGTTCCTGCGCCTTTCGCCGAGCTCCGGATGCAAATCCACCGCTTTGTCATCGAAAAGGAGTTTTTCATATTCTTTTGCTTCTTTCCTGTAAAACAGAGTGTTTTTCAGAATGTTAATATATTTCGCCGCAGTCTTGTAATCACCGTTTATAATATCTGCCCTGATCAGCAGTCTGAGCCCTTCCGGTGTCATTCCCCTGGTAACCATATTTTCAAAAGCCCAGCGGCGTGCTTCGTTCATCATGCCGATGGTATAATAAAAATAACCTCCCCTTCTGGATATTTCACCGCTGATATCCCATTTCAGGAACAGCGTGCCGCCATCAGGACTCTGCCGGAAATGAAAGAGCATGTCATTCAGTCTGCCTGTTTCGCATAAGGCAATATTGTTGAGGAAGAGTGTAAGGATATTGCCGGAGGGGTACCTGATATTATAGTCAATCACATCCTGGTACCTGCCCTGGTAAAAAAGATTTTCCACCCGGAAATACCGGCTGATCTTTTTATCATACTTCAGAACTGCAATGACTGACAGAAGGATAAATAATAAGGCAGATCCGGCAATTACCGCAGGAATCCGGAATATTTCAGTTCTGACGGGATTCTTTTTCCCGGCTGCTGACAGTATTGGCAGAAAAGCAATCATGATCACCGCCGCAGAAAATATATATATCTGTGATCCTGTATCAGATTCCGTGAAAGGGTATTTCAGCAGTGTGCCGGCCGACTGGAAAAACAGGAATTCCTTTGACAGCCAGAAAAATAACAGTATCACCAGCCAGAGTGAGATTATTTTCAGCAGCCATACTTCCGGCCTTTGAGTAAGGAGCCAGGCCGAGAACATAACAAGATAAATCCAGGTGAATCCGCCCGTCAGGTAATAAATAAGCGGTACCAGCAGTACAGGAATAAATCCCTTCAGATATCTGATTGACAGCCAGAAAAAAAGAATCTGCAGCAGGATACCCGTATTGTTGAACAACAGATACCTGTAGTCAAGCTGGAGATAGAAAAGCGCGAGTCCGGCCAGGAAAGGTATCAGCATTTTTTTTGATCCGCTGACAGCAAGGGTGATTTCAAGGGAGAAAACAACAATCATCCACAGTATCGTTGCATATATCAGGGCTCCGGTTACGGGATGATAAGAGAATGTTGCAAGGAATCCGGAAAGATAAACCAGGAAACCGCCCGGCTGTTTAATGCTTTCGGCCAGGAAATCTGAACTGAAGATGAAGAGACTGGTTTTTTCCTGAAAAAAAAGTATATGATTTCCGAAAAAGACGAAATAAAGGAAGATAAACAGGAAAAACAATCTGGATGGGAGGACTGAGAAAAACCGGCTTAATTTTGCACTTTTGATTTTCATTATGTACTATTTTCCTCCCCATTTCGCCTGAATTGCTCCTGAAGTGACGACATTCCGTATTTTCCCGGGATTCATTGCAATTTTAAGGTTTGAAAATTCCGGCAGATTGAAACTTTTGAGAAAAGTGTTATAATATTCCGGATTTTTCGCGGGTATTACAAATGCCTTTCCCGATTTGCCGTTTTCCCCGATATATGCCAGATAGGGCCGGGTTGTCAGGCCATCGTCCCTGCGGCTTGCAAACAGAAGCCATCTTCCGCCGGATGACCAGGAATGGTAGCTTTCAGGAAAATCACTGTTCAGCTCAGGCTTTTCGATTCCGAAAGTTTCAAGGTTGAGCAGAACAAGATCGGCTTCCCTGTGCCAGATTGGAAAACAACCATAGTCCTGGTATGTCATTGCAAGAAATCTGCCATCGGGAGAAACTCTCGGGAAGGAAATACTTTTAGCCTCTTCTGAAGCATTGAATATGAGTTCGGGTTCCCCGAAAAGGCGTGATGCGGGATCAAAGGGAACCCTGTAAAGATCATAGCGGGTCTGCCGGTAATCGTATATCTCCCCGATCTGCGAAGCCCTGCAGAAATACATCATCCTTCCGTCGGGAGACCATTCCGGATATGTATCCATGTATTTCTCCCGGTCTGGAAGATTCACCGGCATGATTTCATTTTCGCCGATGTCATAAAGCAGCAGGGAGGATTCAAGATCACTTACCTCAACCTTGTTCCCGTCGGCAGAATGGAATTGCTGTACAATATTATTCGCTGAAAAGGCGACAAATCTGCCGGAAGGATGCCACCTGGGATAAACCGGTCCGTTTTTCATCTCAGGTGTATTAAGATTAATCTTTATAAATTCTCCTCCTGAATAGAAATATGTTCCGGCAAGATTTCCCCTCATGTGAAAAAGGAAATCATCAGTTCTGCTGTTGTTGAAGGAATGACAGTTGACACAGTTCCCGTCCGCAACACTGTTTTTTATCAGAGGCCATTCCCTGAAACTGCGGATATCGCGCTGATGGATTGAAATATCGCTCCATCTCTCATATCCCGGAAGAATAAGCCTGTAAGTCACGAAGGGATCAACCGCTTCGGCGGATATGGCATTGGTAACTGTTTTATATCTTATCCAGCCGGATCTCTTCTGCTTAACATAAATATCAATGTTTAATTCCCTGCCCTTGTTTGACGACAGCAGATCCTTCCATTTCCGCAGCGGGATTCTGATTACAGCCTTCCGTGAATTCAGACTGATGAAATTAACATTTCCGGAGCTGATTCTGACGAAATATGCAGAGCCCTCTTCTTTTATCACAAAATTCAGAGGAGCAATGTTATATGGAATTATTATATCCGTGTAATCCGGACTGATACGTGGCTGCCTGTCAGATTCAGTCAGATCGCCCCGGGGTTCTGTCTGGCATCCTGAAATATTGAGCATCAGTGCAATCAGGAAGATAATAGGAGTAATATGTTTCAGAGATATGGACATGCTGGTTCAGGTATCAGTACAAATTTATAAACTTTTTGTAAAGGCCTGCCGGTTTTCTTTTTTTTACTGCAGCCACTGCGGACAAACATTTTTCTGCCGGTATTTCCGGCTTGTCCCGGGAGCATATTTTCCGTCTGCCACTGTCAAAATCATAATTTTTCATGTACATTTGACAATAGTTCGTTAAACTTTTGAGTTGTTGATTCCCGAAAGATTTATATATCTGGTTATGATTAGTTTATAAAAACAATCTTTGTTTGATAATACATTGTTACTTAACTATTTATAAAAAATAACGGACTATCGATTTAAAAAAACATAACAGGCTATTGTTTGAATTGTTGAAGAATAAATTAATCAGCTAACAGGAAAAGAGGAATTACCATGAAAACCAGTCGTCGTGATTTTTTAAAATCAACAGCCATTGCCGGAGCCGGAGCAATAACGGGAAGTATGATCCATGGCTGTGCACCGGGAGAAACCCGGTCAAATCTTCCGGAGATCATTGCTGCAGTAAGGAAAAAGCATAGTATGCATTATAACATGTCGGGCCATGCAGCGCCTGCCCTGCCGGTTGTCCGCACGGGTTTTGTCGGACTGGGAGACCGGGGCAGTGGTGCGGTTCAAAGGCTTTCCAATATTGAAGGTGTTGAAATAGCAGCTTTTGGAGATCTTCGTGAAGCTGCAGTTAAAGGATCCCAGCGTTACCTTGAAAGAATCGGTCTGCGGGAGGCTGAAGAATTTTTCGGTGATGAAGATGCATGGAAAAAGCTTATTGAGCTTCCCGGCCTGGATCTTATTTATATCTGTACACCGTGGGACATGCATGCGACAATGGCAAACTACGCAATGGAATGCGGAAAGCATGTGGTATGTGAGGTACCCCTGGTAAAGACTGTCGACGAAGCATGGATGCTGGTGGAAACATCGGAAAAAACTCAAAAGCATTGTATGATGCTTGAAAACTGCTGCTACGACTTTTTTGAAATGCTGACACTGAACATGGCCCGCAACGGACTTTTCGGTGATATAATCCATGGTGAAGGCGCATATATCCACAACCTGCTGGGAATGAATTTTAAAAAGCCCCTGGATGACCGTCAGTCAGACGGGGCCTACACCGGGATGTGGAGACTTGAAGAAAATGCAAGCCGCAATGGCATATTGTATCCCACTCATGGTCTGGGGCCGATCGCACAGGTTCTGAATATTAACTGCGGCGACAAAATGGATTATCTTACTTCCATGTCAACCAATGATTTCACAATGCATAACCAGGAAGAAGAACTAGTGGCAGAGGATTCTTTTTACGAACCATGGAAAAGTTCGCGGTTCAGGGGGAATTTCAATACCACACTTATCCGCACTGCACTGGGAAAAACAATAAAGGTGCAGCATGATGTGTCCTCTGAACAGCCATATTCCAGGATACACCTGGTGAAGGGAACAACGGGGATGGCCGTGAAATATCCGGTCGAAAGGATCGCTTTCGGGGAAAGCTGGCTGAACAATGAGGATGTGGCAGAACTGCAGGATAAATACACACCCGAAATAATTAAAAGAGTGGGTGAGATGGCCAGGAGGGTAGGCGGACACGGCGGAATGGATTTTATAATGGACTGGCGGATGATTGACTGTCTGCGCAACGGACTTCCCCTTGACCAGAACGTTTACGACGGTGCAGCCTGGAGTGTGGTGGCTCATCTGAGTGAATGGTCAGTTGCCAACAGGTCACAGTCAATCGATATTCCGGATTTTACCTGTGGGGCATGGAAGACCAACAAGCCTCACGACATCAATCTTGAAGCCGGAGGAACAACTCAGGTACTGGAAGTCAGACGCCGTCAGGAGAGTCTGCAGCTGAATGTGGTGTAGGTGATAATGATTGCCGTAATTATGCTGCAGACGGATTGATTTTTGGCATATTATAATTTGTTTTTATAAATCATATATTTATATTTGATTACTTCTGGCCGGCTTGATTGTTAGAACATTTAACCTCAAATAAAATCAATTTCATATGAAAAAATCTGGAATCTCGAGACGTAGTTTTCTTGGCACAACTGCTGCAGGCGCTGCCGGTATTGTAGCACCTGTCATAATTACAGGATGCAGTTCAGGCAAGGACAAAGCCTTTAAACCGGTACCCGATGGCACATGGCTGGATGCTGCACCCGACGGACCGGTGCTGAAAGCCGGTGTTATCGGTTGTGGAGGCCGCGGAAGCGGAGCAGCCATTAATTTTCTTAACGCAGGCCCGAACCTGCAGATCACGGCACTTGGAGACACTTTCAAGGATCGTGTTGACCAGGCAAGAAATGCAATTCTGACACAGAAGGGTCAGGAAGTGCCTGAAGAAAATTGTTTCGTCGGATTTGATGCTTTCGAAAAAGTCATCGAATCGGATGTTGATATAGTAATTCTGGCAGCAGCTCCGTATTTCCGTCCTGAGCACCTTGCGGCTGCCGTAGCTGCCAGGAAACATATTTTTGCCGAAAAACCGGTATGTGTTGATCCTACAGGCGCCAGATCAGTAATGGCAACTGCCCTTAAGGCCCAGGAACTGGGACTGACCATTGTAACAGGCACCCAGCGCCGGCATCAGCGTAACTATGTTGCCAACTACAACCAGGTACAGGCCGGGGCAATCGGGGATATAATCGGAGGAAATATCTGGTGGAACGGTGGCAAGCTGTGGCACCGGGACAGTAATCCGGCATGGTCGGAAATGGAATGGATGATCCGTAACTGGGTTAACTGGACATGGCTTTCCGGGGATCATATTGTTGAACAGCATGTTCATAATATTGATGTCATGAACTGGTTCACCGGTTCTTATCCGGTTAAGGCGCATGGCATGGGTTCACGCCTGAGACGCGTAACAGGTGACCAGTATGATAATTTCTCTATTGAATTTGTCTTTGAAGACGGGAGGCGTTTCCACAGTCAGTGCCGTCAGATAAACGGATGCTGGAACAGCGTTGCAGAAAGACTGCAGGGAACGAAAGGTTCGACAAACTGTGTGGATACCATTAATGACCTTGCAGGGAATGAGATATGGAAATATCAATATCCTCTTGACAGTGAAGGCAATCCTTCAAGCGGAGCCATGATGGATCCCTATGTCCAGGAGCATATCGACATGGTTACAGCCATACGTAACAACCAGCCTTTCAATGAGCTTGAAAATACAGCCATATCCACAATGGTCGGGATTATGGGACGTATTTCCGCTTATACGGGCAGGGAAGTAACCTGGGAGGAAATGATGAACTCCGATATGAAACTTGGTCCCAGTGTATTTACTTTCGGCAAGGTTGATATTCCAAAGGAAGTTCCGATTGCCGGTGAAGCCTATGATGCAGGTGCCGAAGCAAAAAGAGCTGCAGCAAGAGCTGCGCGGAGCAGTTAGTTACCTGCAGCAGAAAGTGAATTATACATAAAGACTTTGAATTATGAACAACTCCAGAAGGAATTTCATAAAAAAAGCCGTTGTGTCAGGAGCTGTCGTTATGACAGCTCCTTCAGCCTTCGGCATTGGAAAGAGCAGACCAGCTGATGCCACAGCCCCCTTCAAACTAAAATACGGACCCAGCATCGGAATGTTCCGCCAACATGCAGGCTCCGATCCTGTAGATCATATCAAATTCTGTTACGACCAGGGATTCAGGGCCATGTTTGACAACGGGCTGATAAACCGCCCCGTTGAGGATCAGCTGAAAATAGCCGGTGAAATGAACAGGCTGGGAATGGAAATGGGTCCCTTTGTCCTGTATGCTGATTTTTCAGTTACATCATTTGTTCTGAATAAAGAGGAAGTAAGGGAAATGCTTTCGAAAAAAATGCAGGAGGGAGTCGAATGCTTTAAAAGAACCGGAGTGAAATGGGCTCTTGTTGTTCCCGGAAGATATGATGAAAAGCTTCACCGGGATTTCCAGACTGCAAACGTGATTGACAATCTCAGAATGTGTTGCGATATAGTTGAACCTGCCGGACTTACCCTGGTTCTTGAACCACTCAATACTCTGATCAACCATCCGGGATTGTTCCTGAACGGTATTCCGCAGGCCTATTCAATCTGCAGGGCCGTTAACAGGAAATCGTGCAAGATAGTCGATGATTTTTATCACCAGCAGATAAGCGAAGGAAACCTGATTCCCAACATGGAGGCGGCATGGGATGAAATAGCTTCATTCCACATTGGCGATAATCCCGGACGTAATGAGCCTACTACCGGCGAGATTAACTACAGGAATGTGTTCAAATATATCTATAACCGTAAATTTGACGGTGTGCTGGGAATGGAACACGGCATCAGCAACCGGGGTACAAAAGAGGGTGAAGCCAGGGTAATCCAGGCATACAGGGAATGTGATAATTTTGAAATATAACCAGTTCACGCCCCTTTTCCTCCCGCTGTCGCGAAACAGGCTCTCAAATTTATGCAAGGGACATTTAACCTAATGTCCCTTGATTAAGGAATGCCCATTTCACAAACCATCATTCCAAAATATGTTCTATTGGTTTTGTACCTTCTGTCCCGACCATCCTTATCCTTATCTTACCGCCGGTAATATCACCGCGGAGATAGGTGTTGTTGCTGTTCACAACAACGGGGAATGCTGTTTTTCCCGCCATGGGCGGATGATAGGAATACCTGTGTGTATGGCCGCTTAGCACTGCATCAATCCCGGCTTTATTAAGTACAGGAAGCAATACTTCGTCAATATGAAGGGTACCGTGCCAGTCGCTGACTCCGGGCGGCATATGCAGGATTGCAATTTTATTACGGGTATCCCTGAATGATTTTTCCTGAACAGCCTGTTTAAGCCATTCGGCCTGTTCAATCCTGTAGGCATCGAAATCGGCAAGACCACTGTATTCGATGTCGGAATCGGGTTTGTCCTCGCCACAGTCAAGCATGATAAAGGCAACATCCCCCACATTGAAGATCCTGTAAATATTTCCGTCTTTCAGGGGGAAATAATACATCAGATAATCGGCATAGGGGCCGCGTGTTTCATGATTTCCCCTCGTAAAGGCTATTGGTACCCTTTTTGCAAACAAATCAACTGCAGCATCCATGAAATCGCTGAAAATCTGTTCCTCTCCATGAATGGAACTTGACATGTCGCCGTTAAAAATGACCATGTCAATGGATGTGAAATCTATATCCCTGCAGAGTTCTTTCATGAATTCTGCCCTTCCATGGATGTCGTTCAGCATTATAAAGGAAACGGTATCGTCCCTGCTGCTGAAGGTTCTGAATGAAAGGGAATTCCTGCTGTACGCAGGATTGGCTATGGTGGTGCCATAAACAATCCTTGCATCATTTTCCCAGTGAAGCACCTCCTTCGAGAAGATACCGTAGCGGTATCTTGTTCCGGGGGAAAGATTTTCTATTCTTACCTTGTGCAGAGTGGTGGCAGCCTGCTTACGGCCAAGATATGTATCAAAGTATTTCGGGCGTTCCTCACCGTAGAAATGGCTTCCGTCATCCGGAGCAATTTCAACCCAGGAGAGAGCATCCTTATTTGTTATCCAGACAATAGTGACAGCCGTTTCACTCATGTCTGTAAGATATGGGCCGTGGCTTATTTTAAAGGTTTGTTCCTGTGCCGGCAGGCCGAGGCAGTACACCGACAGCAGGCTTAAAAGAATCAGATATTTTTTCATTTGTTCCGGTTTAAGATTAATTATTCATTATCCTCTTCAAAATCCTTTTATTCCTTTTGATTAAAAGGTATTCAGTACAGACAGGGTTTAAAAAAAGTTGCCCTTTGGCAAAAGGGCAACTTTGATTTTATTAATAGCCGGGATTCTGCACAAGAGCACTGTTCTTGTTTAATTCATCCCTCATGATGGGCATGAAATATGCCTTGTCAAGCCAGGTCCTGGTCTGAAACACTTCATGGGTAATGGTTGGTACCGTTGCAGTTGTTTTATCAGCAAGCAGCGGATACACGACCTTTGCTGCCGTCACGGGCTGGTATGCCTGCGGTCCTATAGCCCAGCGGCGAACATCATGAATACGGTGTTCCTCAAAAGCCAGCTCGATCCGTCTCTCATTCCTGTAACGCTCACGCAGGGCGGATCCCGATTCTGT
>CAZFVQ010000057.1:0-7351 GCA_964522415.1 uncultured Rikenellaceae bacterium
TAATAAATTGTTTTTAACCCTTAACAAATACCAGTAATGCAAAACAAAAAAACAACAGCAGGAAGAATATCAGGATTTATTCATATTCTGGTTTTTATGGCCTGTATGGCAATCGGCTCTGTCATCCATGCCCAGTCCACAGATATCCTTTTAAAGGGAGGTCATGTAATTGATCCGAAAAATAATATCAACTCTAAAATGGATGTGGCCATAGCCGGAGGGAAGATAGTCCAGGTAGCACCCAATATTCCGGCAAATACGGCCAAAAGGACAGTTGATGTAAGCGGGATGTACGTAACACCCGGACTTATCGATATTCATGTTCACGTGTTTCATGGATCAGATCCTTCCTATATCGCCAATGGATTCACCTCACTTCCTCCCGACGGATTTACTTTCAGGGCAGGGGTAACAACAGTGGTTGATGCAGGTTCTGCAGGATACAGGAATTTTGAGCTTTTTAAGGATCAGACGATAGACAGGTCAGAAACCAGGGTACTGGCTTTTCTGAATATTGTGGGTGAAGGTATGCGGGGTGGTCCCCTGGAACAGAATATAAAGGATATGAGTGCCCACAGGGCTGCAGCAATGGCCAGAAAATACCCGGATGAAATTGTCGGATTCAAGCTGGCCCATTACGAAGGTTATGACTGGGGTCCAACAGACAGTACCGTAAAGGCAGGAATACTTACAGACCTGCCGTCAATGATAGACTTTGGAGGAAGCAATCCTCCGCTTCCCCTTGAAGAATTATTCATGAAGCATTTAAAACCTGGTGACATTTTCACACATGCCTATGCTTATTTCCCAAAAACACGTGACGCAATCGTGGATGAGAACGGGAAAGTTAAGCCTTTCGTTTTTGAAGCAAGGAAAAGAGGGATAATATTTGACGTCGGACACGGCGGGGGATCATTCCGCTGGAATCAGGCTGTTCCGGCAATGCAGCAGGGATTCATTGCCGATGCCCTTAGCTCCGACCTTCACACGGGAAGTATGAATAGCGGATACAAGGACATGGCCAACCTGATGTCCAAATTCATGGCACTGGGATTGTCGGTTCAGGATGTTGTTCTGCGTTCCACATGGTATCCTGCAAAGATCATAAACAGACCGGAACTTGGTAACCTGAGTGTGGGTTCCGAAGCCGATGTCGCAGTGTTCAGTCTCGAAAAGGGGAATTTCGGATTTGTTGATATAAACAGGGAAAAGATGATGGGAACACAAAAACTAACTGCGGAATTAACACTTCGCGCCGGAAAAATCGTCTACGACCTGAACGGAATTACAAGTCCCTTATACAGGGCAGGAAAATAAAGGCTCCAGCCGGGATATTTACGGCCATGAACTGCCGCGCAGGCTGAATCATTGAGACCTGCCCCGGGAAAACAGTTTATGTTATATTTATATATTATAAACACAACAGGAACAATAATACCAGAAGTCAAAATTCTAATTTGAAAAATAAAAATGAAACGACCATGTAAAGATTTTACACACACGGGTATGACTTTAGATTCATGGGAGTTCCATCTGACCATTAAAATTAAATTATATACAGATGAAACGCAGAAAACTAATTAAAAATCTTACAATACTGCCATTATCAGGAGCAGTAGTCGGAAGTACCCTTCCTTTTGGAACGGTGGTGACAGCTTGTACATCCTCAAAAGCAAAGCGCGATATTTTCAGTGAACTGGGAATACGGACCTTTATCAATGCAGCCGGAACCTACACGGCATTATCGGCTTCCCTGATGCATGAAGAAGTTAAGGATGCCTGGCTGGCTTCATCTGAAGAATATGCAGTCCTGGATGAAGTTCAGGATAAAGTGGGTGAAAGGATTGCTGAAATGTGCCACGCCGAAGCTGCAACCGTTACAGCGGGATGCTTCTCCGCCCTGGTCCTTGGAATGGCCGGTGTTCTTACCGGAAACGACACAAAAAAAGTAGCCCAGCTGCCCGATCTGGCAGGTATGAAATCGGAAGTCCTGACACAGAAATCACATAACTGGGGATACATTCATGCACTTAAGCTCACCGGGGTCAGACTTGTTGAGGTCGAAACAGTACAGGATGTTGAAAACGCCGTTAATGAAAATACTGCGATGATGTGGTTCCTCAATGATGCAAGCCTTAGCGGACAAATCAGCGCTGAAGAATGGGTTGCCCTGGGTAAAAAATTCAACATACCAACAATGAATGATATAGCTGCAGATATACCTCCGGTCGAAAACCTCTGGAAATATAACGACATGGGCTTTGACCTGGTATGTATTTCCGGCGGCAAGGGCTTATGTGGTCCCCAAAGTGCAGGTATCCTGATGGGCAGAAAGGATCTTATTTCTGCTGCACGTCTCAGTGCTCCTCCGCGTTCCAGTACCATCGGCCGGGGCATGAAAGTAAACAAGGAAGAAATAATTGGCATGTATGTGGCACTGGAAAAATATGTTAACCAGGATCATAAAGCTGAGTGGAAGATGTGGGAAGACAGGGTTTCCGTGATTGAAAATGCCGCAAGGGGAATAGACGGAGTGACAACAGAGGTAAGCGTGCCTCCCATTGCCAACCATACTCCCACCCTGACAATTTCGTGGGATATCAGTAAGATCAATGTAAGCGGCAGAGACTTTATAAGCAGACTTCAAACGGGAAATCCTTCCATTGAAGTGCGTGGCGGCAGGAATGAAAGTATTGTAATTACTGTATTTATGCTGAAGCCGGGTCAGGACAAAATAGTAGCCGGAAGGGTGAGGGAAGAGCTGATCAAGGCAGCCGTAAGTCAAAGCTAGAAAATAATTTTTCAGTCATGTACACTTCCCCCGCAAAAGCGGGGGAAGCTTTTATATTATTAACAATTAAAAATTTATCAAGATGAAAACGGAAAGAAGATCAGTACTTAAGAAACTTTTTGGCGCATTTATTGGTGTTAGCGGTGCAAGCCTGGCAGCCAGGGCAGAAGTGAGTTTACCCATGAAAAAAGAAACCCCCGGTGTTATTAATTTTCAGGACCAGCCCTTATTCTCACCTTTTACAAAATACGGGAATCTGGTATTTGTTTCAGGACACGGACAACGGCTTGAAGGTGATATTAAGGTGCACACCGACAATGTTTTAAAAATGATAGAAGCCCAGCTCATCAAAGCAGGTTCTTCCATGGAGAAAGTGCTTAAGGTAACCATATTTCTGGAAACCATGGATGACTATCATGGAATGAACGAAGCATATAAGGGACGTTTCGGGAAAAATCCTCCTGCCAGGACCACAGTTGCTGTTCCAAACGGATTGCCACCCGCCGACAACCTGATACAGATGGACTGTATTGCTTATGTCTGATCCGGATTAAGCAAAATTTAACCGACAGTCTGAGATACAATAACAGATCTTCCGTTAAAATATTTCAATCATCTAAAACCTTCATCCCGTCTGAGACTGGAAAAAAGATTATGAAAACGAACCGGAAGATAATAATGCTCACTCTTCTTATTCTGGTTTTACTGCCGGTTCTTTTTTTCGCATCATTATTCTGCGTTACTTTCCGACATCTGCCAACAGCTGAAGAGCTTCGCAATTTCAAAAATGCCGAAGCCTCGAGAGTATTATCTTCAGAAGGACAACTGCTGGGTAAGTATTACACTGAAAACCGTACGAATATTACATATAAACAACTTCCGGACCATCTTGTTAATGCATTGATTGCTACGGAAGACGTGCGCATCTTTTACCATGAGGGTATCGATTCCCGAAGTCTTGTGAGAGTACTCTTTAAAACCCTTTTACTGAACAGATCTGAATCGGGAGGAGGAAGCACAATATCCCAGCAACTGGTAAAGAACATGTTTGGAAGAAAAGGCAGGGGAGGCTTTTCAATTCTTGCTGACAAATACAGGGAGATAATACTTGCCCGGAGGCTTGAAAAAACGTTAACAAAAGAAGAGATAATTACTCTCTATCTGAATACTGTTTCATTCGGAGAAAACATATTTGGCATAGATGCTGCAGCAGGAAGATATTTCAACAGAATAACAGAAGCACTCAGGATCGAAGAATCTGCAGTACTGGCAGGTATGCTTAAAGCCACCACCCGGTATAATCCGGCTTTCTACCCTGAAAATGCATTGTCCAGGAGAAATGTTGTCCTGAGACAGATGGAAAAATATAAATTTCTGAATTCTGCAGATGCCGATTCACTGACAGCATTGCCGGTAATACTCAATTACCGGAAGACCGAATCCGAAGGAAGAGCTGATTATTTTCTGGTTCAGGTGAAAAAAGAGGCTGGTGATCTTCGACTGGAAAGGGACATTTTCCGATTCGGTTTCGATAAGGGACAGTATACGACTGGCACTTACAACATTTCATGCCGGATTACTTGCACTGGACCCAGGAAATGGCGCTGTAAGGGCCTGGGTCGGCGGAATAGATTTTGCGACACAGCCCTATGACCAGATTCTTGCCAGAAGGCAGCTTGGATCTGTATTCAAACCAATCCTGTATTCACTGGCATTTGAAGAAGGAATTGAACCATCCCGTTATCTTGATAATGATTCTATTGTTCTTACAGAATATAAAGACTGGAGTCCTGAGAATTTCGATCATTCATATGGCGGGAAGTATTCACTTGCAGGCTCTCTGTCCCGGTCGACGAATATCCCCACTTTCAACCTGTTCCGGGAAATTGGCTTCGAAAGACTCGATTACTTATGGAGAGAAATGGGATTCTCCTTTCACCTTGACAATACTCCCTCACTGCCGCTTGGAACAGCCGAAGCAAGCATTGTTGAAGTTGCTGCAGCTTATTCAGCTTTCGCAAATGGAGGATATAAAGTAAAACCCTGGTCGGTTGCATCAATTATAGCACCCGATGGGGATATCATTTATCTTCACGATCCGGATATTGCTTTCCCGAAAATTTTGGGAGAAAGATCCTGCCGGCTTATCAGCGCCATTCTTCAGAAAGCTGTAAATGAAGGTACCGGGAGTTCTATGAGAACAGTTTATGGTGTAAAATCCCCTTTTGCAGGTAAAACAGGAACCTCACAGAACTATGCCGATTCCTGGTTTGCAGCCTATAATCCGAAGCTTACAGTAATAGTACGGGCAGGTGCATCCTCTCCTGCAATACATTTTAACAGTCCGTCATTTGGCACAGGCAGCGCCCTGGCTCTTCCACTTGCAGCCATGACACTCAGGAAGACCGAATCATATCCTGAAACCGCGGGAGAGTTTATCTCTCCATTTCCCGTTTTACCGCCTGAACTGGAAGAAGCACTCGATTGTCCTGATTTCAAAGAGGATAATTTTATGGATAAGCTCCTGGATATCATTAAAAAGAATGAAACTGACAATTTCAATAGATCCAGGAAGAAAAGACCTTTTTTCGAAAGGGTATTCAGAAGAAAATAACCCTTATAAACCACATATTCTGGTTTATTTACCGGATTTCATTATTACTCCCTGTCCTGCCCCGGTTTTCTGTATGTAGGCTGCTTCATCGGAGTATCCTCATCACTAAAGATCTTAAACAGTACCGGATCCTGTAATATTTCAGTGAACAATTTCGGCTTGCCATCAATAAGCACCTGATTATTAATAAGTCTTACTCCATGGCTGTAATCAACATACCAGTATATATGACCACTGTACACAGGCTGAATCGGCTTACCGTCCGGCCTGTGCCAGCCGTAGATCACTACCTTCCCGGGTTGAGCATCGATCCTGGAAGACAGTATTACATCCTTTTTGATACCTGAGACCAGATCCCCTTGCTTACCTCCCGATTCTGAAAGCTGTTTTTCAATCTGCCTGTTATGCTCAATAAATTTCCCGGCTGATTCATTTTCATGGCCGACAGGGGCATAATAAAATGGCTCAAGTCTGATGTCGGCTGATCTGTGAATATTGTCACTTATTACAGATGTGATCAGGGATGCTCCAAAGTCATATGCCACTTTTTGTGCGGTATAAGGATTCATTGGTATACGGCAAAAATCCTCATTACAGCCAACCGAAATATAGTCCGGCATTACCTCATAAACAACCCTGTGAACTTTACCCCGGGAATCCCTGAATTCTCCGCGCATTGTCACCGGATCTCTTAAAAAATCCGGTATATTACCCGATGAAACAGCTTTGTAAATCTCCTCCTCCCGATCCTCAGGCAATAATGATCTTATCCTGTTCATAAATTCAGATCCGCTTTCCGATGATGGATCACGAACAGGGATATTGAGCATTCTGACCGGTATTACAAGAGAATCATTTATCAGATCTGAATATGCCCTTTTTCCATAATAAGTATAATTCTTTTGTTCATGTTTCGTTCCGCTGAGTATACTGTGAATAAATCCGTTGAGCTCCACCTGGCTTGTATGGTAAATTTTTCTTTCCGGATTTGGTTTCAGGATGAACTCTATCCGTCTTCCCGGCGATGTACTCCATTGCAGTGAATCTCTTTCCTTTTCCCTGAAGCGGAAATAGCCGGAAAAATAATTCTTCATCATTTTACTCCTGTACCAGGTTCCTCCTGTCGGTGAAACAAGGGGTTTTCCATTATAGATAACCACGCTGTCGTTATAAGCAAGAGTGCAGAGATATCTTTTTCTCCCCGACATCAGCCAGCTTGTTATTTTCTTTCCGTGAAGCGTGTCTTCATAGCCGTAGGTACTGTCGAGGAAGCCGATCCTGACAATTGAAGAGGGTATCTCTTCCACGGAATCGATATAGCTGAATATAAATCTTCCCCCTCCGCTGTGACCATTAAGCACTGTTTCAGGTTCCCACCGGGCAAAAATCCCGGTCACACAGTCAACAATTTCCCTAATCTTTTCCTGCGGATCAGTTGTATTTGCCACCCATGAAGGCCAGCTTAAACGTGAATTTTCAAGATAGGCTACAACGATCGTCCGGTTTCTGATCACATTTCTGAGGAATCTTGTCTGCGCCCCTATATGCTGAATATCATAACGATAATCAATCCCCGGTTCTGCTTTCCTGCCAAAAGTATGTTCAATGGAACTGCCGTTTGGTAAAGCATAAAAAACAAGCAGTACCTTGTCCTTTTTACCGAACCCTTTCAAAGGAGCATTTATAAGTATACGGGTGCCATTTTTCGCATCTTCAATCACAAGTTGTTGTTCATCAAAACTTTCCGAATTTCTGAATCCCGGCAGTTTCTGCGCCCCTGCGACGCAAATCAGAAAATTGAACAGCAGCAATGAAAAGACGTACTTCATCTTCTTTTGTCTGTACTGGCAGATTCCTTAAGGCCCGATCACTGCGCCGGGGATAGTTATGAATTCATTGATGAAAAATATTTTACATCCAGCCCCGCTGACCCGGTCGCGGAGGAA
>CAZFVQ010000058.1:0-6703 GCA_964522415.1 uncultured Rikenellaceae bacterium
TCCTGCAGCCTGCAATCAGCACCAGCGCCAGGAAAAAAATAATCTGTTTTCTCATAACTTAACTTTTTATATTAATCATTTATATTCAAACAACAGTTCGTTAAACTTTTGGGTTTTTCAATATCCGCCAAATGTATATACTTAATTATGAATGGTTTATTAAAATAACGTTTGTTTGATGATATATTGTTACTTAGCTATTTATGAAAACATGACGAACTATTAATATTCAAAGCCACAGAACGGAAAGATGTCGGTAAACTAAGTATAAATAACCATTTCATTTTTTGCATCCCATTTCATGCCTTTTACATAGGTAGTGTACAGTCCCGGAGATGAAAATCCATCCCACACTACCTGATGAACACCGGGCTCAAGATCATCTGCATACATACTCCAAACCACTTCTCCGTTGCTGTTGAGTATGTCAACAAAAACATCTCCCTTTTCAGGAACTTTCATATCCATTACTATATTATTGTCCGAATCTGTTCCAATAACTTTTATTTCAGACTCATGACGCACAATATTACCGGTTGATTTCCATGATTTATAATCAAATGGCTCATCGACCATATGGTATCTTTCTTCATCGTCGCCACGGGTATTCCTGCGGAGATACGGAGTAAGCAAAGGAGTACGTTTGAGTGTGTCCAGATTAACTTTCCTGGCTGTTCCGTTTTCCCACAAATAAACCGGAATATCGAAAGGATTGAGCACATCAGATAATCCTCTTTCTATGCCTATATGGAATAATCCGAAGTTCCCGGGTTCGTGACCGGCAAGCCAGTGCATGATAATATCAACCCGAAATGCATCTTTCCCAAAAATTATATTATTGCTCATATAATCTTTTGCCTTACCGTCATGTGGCCCGGCTGCAAATCCATCACCATCACGTCCATATATTCCTTCAACTATATTTATTCCGGTTGGTGTTACACTGAATGCATCAAGCATCCTTTGAACCCAATGCTCCATATAAAACCCTCCTCCGCCACCCCTGAAAGGAGGACTGTCAATTACAGTATCCCACCTTGGTATTCCAGCTTCAACGTGTTTTTTCTGCAGCTCAGCTACCCTTTCCAAATAATCTGGCTGAAAAAATGGAAAATATCTCTTATCATATGATTTAAAAATATCACGATATCCGCCACAAAATTGATGAAACCTTCTTCCTGTTGCTCCCTGAAGATTTTTTATCGCACCTGTTATACCCATTGAGTGAGATTTGAATTTTGCCAGATTAATAAGGAAAGTATCAGGTGCATTTACCGGCGACAGAAACCCAACCTCTTTGAATACTGTTCCATCAACTTTTTTAAATATTATTTCATCTCCCAGATCCCAAAAATCTTTTGATGAAAGATTTTTGAGGTTAAATTTATTTTTCTCGCATAAAGAAGTATAACCATTGGCTTCCCACATGCTGGGAGCCGCTGCTTCTCTCAGATAAATATCGTCGGCACCTTTGGCTTTTACTCCATTAAGGAAACCTTCAATAAAATTATTATCGGTAGTAATTCCAAGATGCGAAGTCGGATCAGCCGGATCTATACGTTTGGCAGTCCAGTTTGGTTTACAAACTATTTTAGTCGAAATTGGATAACCCGTTCCTGGTGAAGTATTGACAAATATCTCGTCCGAGAGCCTGAAAGCCGCATCATAAATTGCTTTTGCATCGGTTTTCTCTTTCACAGATGTAAGACAAATAAATACGGCTTCCGGATGCTCCCTGATAAACGGATGCAAGTCAAATCCTTCAGGCTTTCCCTCATCAGCAGCTGCGAATGACTTAAATCCTCTGCCCGCCATACCGGCAATTCCGGCAGATGATGATAACTTTATAAAAACTCGCCTTTTCATATTATATTGAATTACAGGGTATATATACTATAATCTTTAAAAACTTTTAACAAAAGTAAGATAATCCAAATTTTATTTGTTTAACAAACAAATGTTGAATAATGAGATTATCTCAAACAACTAACTAAAGAAAGAAGGCTGCTGCTTTTTGAAAAGCCTCACAAAACAGCTAACAGTCTGTTAGAAATTCGGTCCATCCGGGTGTATCCAAAGACGTGTACTGATTTTGTCAGGGCCTCCCAGCTTTACCACTGCACCTGCCACGCCTTCACTGTTGTTCATCCTCTCATTAAACACGAACGGCATTCTTTTCAGAAAATCTTCCTGTCCGATAATACCCCAGTCTTCGTTACTGTCATTTTTAGGCGTATAATGAAGTTTTGGATAACCTGTCCTTCTGTGGTCACTCCATATCTCGTTCGCATTAAGAAAAGCATCAAGCCATTTCTGGGTCATTATCCTTTCAAGATTTTCTTCGTCGGAAACAGCTTCATCCCACTTAATAGTGATAGAGGAACGGGAGTCATAGTTGTTTCTTGAATCCACAGGATCAACATGTGTACGAAGCGGTAAGCTGGTGTCGTCGGAAAGGTATTCTTCCACACCCTCAACTTCCCACTCTTTAAATGATTCTCTGACACCGTTTTCATACCATTCTTTGGCTGATTTGTCTCCCGGTGTTGTCCATCCTCTCAACGCAGCTTCCGCAAGAATAAAATTAACTTCCCCTGCTGTTAAAAATCTTCTGTATTTACCTCCGTTTCCGGTTTGACTAAAATATGCACTGGTTTTTGAAAATGGTATTCTCTGATCTTTTGCTGTAATATACGATCCGCTGGTAATACCTTTATAAGGAAACTCAGGATGATCTGCATACAGGCTTGCATCCCCGGTTACAGGTTCGTACCACCTGTAGAGACGCGGATCGTTATATCCAATAAGGAATTCTTCATGTGCTGCGCTCATTCTTGAATCATTCCAGTTATGGTTCATTGTTTGTATGGGATGTCTGCCTCCGTAAAGAAAGGTCTGGAAATTATCCGCCGTTGTAAGAATAAGTCCGGCTTCGTCAGCAATTGCTAGTTCTCCCTGGCATCTGGCAAGCGTGGGATCAACTTTTACCAGACGCATTGCAAGCCTTAACCTCAATGAATTTATATACTTCAACCACTTATTCAGGTCACCGGAATATGTGGCATCAAACTTTTCCAACTCCTTGTTGCCCGCTTCTGCATACTCTGAAAACACTTCATAAATATCGTCCAGTTTTGAAAAAAACTGATCATATAGTTCTTCTTCGCTATCGTAACTATATGAAGGTTTATCTTCTTTGCCATAATCCGAATAAATAAGCGGTCCGTGATAGACGGTAAGTCTTGACAGGGCAGACACCTGATATAAATCAACCCAGGCCGCATACAAAGGCATATTTCCTGCAATAGCAGCAGCCTTTATTACGTTGCCCGGAGACATCACATTATCATAAACACGATCCCACATATTGTCATTCCAGAGATCGATAATATAATAGGTCGTGTTATTCCTGTTGCCTATAAAATCAGTAGGCGTGCCCACGTGACGAACAAAAGTATCGGTTGCAAGGTCTTCTCCCATTTGACTGGTTGTCAGACCCTGGGCCAAAGTAGCAAATCTTACTCCAAAGTTTTTATCTTGCAATAGCGACTCATTCGATATCGTGTAAGGATTCTTGTTAACAGTTTCAAACCTGTCTGTACAAGCCGATATTAAACCAACAAATATTATAATGCTTATAATTTTTTTCATGATTTTCAATTTTAAAAATTAACTTTTACGTTGAAACCATATGACCTTGTAGAAGGCATGTTATAATTATCAAGGCCCTGCGAATCACGTCCCGCACTCATAGTTACCTCAGGATCGTATGGGGCATTCCTGAAAAGAAAGAACAGATTTTGTCCTACAAGGGCTACAGAAGCCGATTTTACCGGCAGGTTAAGAGCTCTTACAGGAACATCGTAATTAAGCGAGAATTGCGTTAGTCTTACGTTTGTTCTGTCATATATATATTCTTCAAGTATACCGTTTCTGCCTCCGACAATCAAGTACCATACTTTCGCGTCAACCTTATCTACAAGTTCTCCTTCATTGGGCGCTCCCGGCATACTTACTATGCCGTTAACATCAACGCCCCCGTTGTCTCGTGCATCAGCGCTTCTTTTTGATAAACCCATACCATCAAACATACATTCAGTCTGGCTTACAACTTTTCCGCCAAAGATTCCATTAATAAGGAATCCCATTGACCAGCGTTTGTAGCTGAATGCGTTATTCCATCCGAGAGAAAAATCAGGATTAATGGATCCTACCTTTTCAGGCTCCGATGTTTTCAGGGGCTGATATTTATTGTCGAGTAAAAGTCTTCCGGCATCATCGTATCTGTATTTCAGAGTATAAAGGTCACCAAATGAACCTCCGGGCGCTATATAGCTGTAGTAACCTTCTACGTTTCCAAGAGCTACCCGCTGATTAGGATCATTGGGATTAACTTCTTTAATTTTATTTACGTTGCGTGTGAAATTAAGAGCCGTTGTCCATGAAAAATCGTTTGTTGCAACCGGTTCTGCGTTAATCATTAACTCAATACCTTTATTGACTATCTTACCTGCATTCAGATATTTTCGTTCAAAACCCACTCCCTGAAGAGCGAGAACATCTAAAAACTGATCGGTACTTACGATATTATAATAAGTAAAATCAAATCCTACTTTTCCTTCCAGGAACCTCCAGTCAGTACCTGCTTCAATACTTGTAAGCATCTCCGGCCTGGCGTCAAAAAACGGAGGTCTTGAAGGCACACCAACAGTTTTGGCTGAACCGGTAATCGCCCCGTCAGGATTGATGGCATCAAAACCAACTTCGTTTGCAACCGTGGTATATGAACCCCTTACCTTACCAAAGTTTATAAAATTTGGAAGTGAAACCATCTGGCTGATAATGGCACTAAAGCCTATAGCCGGATAAAAATAAGAGTAGTTATCTGTGAAGGCCAGAGTTGATGACCAGTCGTTCCTGCCCGACAGATCCAAAAAAATCATTTCTTTAAATCCAATCGATGCATTGCCAAACAGTCCGTGTTTAATACCCCTTGACGAAAGGACAGATTGTATAGTAACTGTTTCTGTGGGAACAGTCTGGAAAAAGAATTCATTGGGATACAATAAATCATTGGTGCCGGTGTTAACGCTGAGCCCGTCACCATAACGATATTCCTGGGTACTGCCGCCTACGACAGCATTAAGACTGAAATTACCAAAATTATTATTGTACGTGAGCAAACCGTCAACATACGTCAGCCAGTCTGTAACTTTCCTGTAATCCCATGACCCGTTGGGTGCACACTGAACGGAGTTGGAACCGCTGTGATGCCTTTGCTCATTGAGTTTATTGGCATAGTCGTAAGTTCCTTTTACCGTAAAATTGAGACCTTTGGCTATCTTCCAGTCAATATTAACTGAAGTAATTGCTCTCTTGTTGCCATCCCACCTGGGCTGCATATTTATTACCCACCACGGGTTGGACTGATGATGGTCGTCAACAAACCAGTTCTGAACATGATAACTTCTTACCGGATCCATTACTTTATAATTATCTCCATCCCGGTATTCGCTGACATTTTTATCACGCGGGAACCAATAAAGGCCGGTAAGGGGATTGAGAGTATAGCCGCTGCGTGGCCTGTTTCTTGTCATTTCATCTGTCAACATCAGGTTGGAGCTTACCGTAACCTTTTCCTTGAAAAATTTTGACAACAACCTGAGGGATAAGTTATGTTTAAGATAGTTATTGTTGGGAATAATGCCTCTTGCCGCTGTATTTGCATATGAGAAATAACCCGTTAAAGCTTTGGTCCCACCGCTAATTGAAATATTGCTTACAGTGTTATAGCCGCTTTGGAAGAAATTCTTAAGATCTTTTTCTCTAAAACCCGGATTTGTAAGAGGAATATCGCCCCAGCTCTCTTTTGCCCCGTCAACCGATCCATATTTATACTGTAATTCCGGCCAAATAGACACGCTTTCAAATATTGTAGCATTACCTATACTGACGTCAACAGATCCTTCCGTTCCTTTTTTAGTGGTAATCATAATAACTCCGTTGGCTCCCTGGCTGCCATAAAGGATAGCCGCATTCGCTCCTTTCAGGATACTGATACTTTCAATATCGTCGGGGTTAAGCTGGGAAATACCGTCTCCTTCGTCGGTGCCTCCCCAAAGACTGGCCTGACCACCCAGGTTATTTACAATAGGTACTCCATCAACTACATACAGAGGAGAACTGTTACTGCTAAAGGATTTGGCGCCTCTGATCACTGTTTTTGTAGACCCACCTGCTCCAGAAGCCGCTCTTTTAATTTCAAGACCTGCTGTTTTGCCGCTCAGAGCATTCATAAAATTGATATCCTTGGCTTTCATCATTTCAACTCCTGACACCTGCTGAGATGAATAGGTCAGCGTTTTTGCCTCACGCTGAATACCAAGAGCTGTCACCACCACATCACCCAGGACAGTTAGCTCTTCAGCCAGTGTAACGTTAATTGAGTTTCTGCCATTTACCGGGACTTCCTGGCTGACATATCCGATAAAAGTAAATACCAGCGTACCTGTTAAATCCGGAGTATTAATAGTGTACATTCCCTCTATGTCCGTTGCCGTCCCGGTTAAAGTTCCTTTAAGTACGATGTTAACACCCGGAAGAGCTTCTCCGTTAACATCAGTGACTACACCAGTAATTGAATGCTGTTGTTCTTCTATGTTGTAAACCAAATTTTCAGAGTATTATTTTTAAAAAATATTCA
>CAZFVQ010000059.1:0-5706 GCA_964522415.1 uncultured Rikenellaceae bacterium
TGAAAATCTGGTATCATTCTGATAATTTGTTTTTGTTCTACGGTTGGCGGTAACGCCGCGCTAAACGAAGTTCCGCACTGAGGGCGGTTCCGCCAGAGCTTGCTATGAGCGGAAGTAAAGCCCGCAAGGGCGGGACCAAATTGCGTTTAGCGACATGTTCGGGCACGTTTTGATTCGATATCCGGCTAAAGCTGATTATTTGTACAAAGAAAGTAAGCAATTTGGTTTAGCGCGGCGTTCAGACACATTTCTTTTGGATGCAGGAGTTGCAAAGCAATGGGCAGACAAAAGTTCAGCTTTAGCTGAATGTGCCTGAACGTTTTGGGTATTGGCGATGGGCTGGATTTTTAGCACTAATGCTGATACGAAGAACAAAAGTTGAATTTAGCACTTCCATTGATGCAAGTTCGTTCAGCCCGCCTATTGCCAATATGATGTTACCTGCTGTGCTTTCTGTTCGGTCGATGTTTAATGTCATTTTATTTGTTCTCCTGTTTTGTAGTCGTAATAGTGTAATGATAACTGTTTTAAGTGTGTCATTTCATATTCCATTTTGTCCAGCTTACAAAATTTATGAGCAAAAAATTGTTCCGCTTTGGACTGTTCTTTTTTGAGATAAAAATAAGTATATACTTTTTTAACACAATTACTTTGCGCAATTGGAATGAGAAAGTCAACATTTTTATTTGGTCCGGTAATAATAAACTCGTTAACAAATGAATTGGTCAAACTTGAAATGTCTTCCAATGAGCTAATGTTCATTAGACGAATATTTTTAAGTTGCTTAAGTTGAGAAAGGTCAGGTAATGATTTTATTTGTTTCTCGTCTTCAATTTTAAGTTTTATTAAACCCGTCAATTTCGATAGTGCATTTATGTCTGATAATTGCTTTACCCAAAGAATGTCAAGTTCTTCAAGATTTTTGAGTTGATTAATTGTGTCTATATTTTTTGATGTCCCGAAACCAATGTATAGCCGTTTTAAATTTTGTAGGTCATTAAGAAAAGAAAGTTTGTCAACAGAATAACCCGTCAATGCTAACTCTATTAATTTGGGAAGCCTTGTGATACTTTCCAAACCTTTTGGTTGTCTTACAACTGATAAGTAATTTAGATTGTGAAGTTCTCCAAGTAGGTCAAGAGAAATTTTCTTGTCCTTTAATTCTCCAAGTTGTAAATTTTCCAGTTCGTCAGCAAGATGTAGAATTGGTTTTATGTCTGTAACGCCAGGCAGATAAATTCTAAGTGCTTTAATTCCTTTATAAAACTTTAGAAAAGTCAAGTCATAATCCTTATTAGTTTCCCAAGTCGCTCCCCAACGTCCACCAGCATCTGAAAGTTCAATTCCGTCAATTTTATAAATAGCAAGTTTTTCCGCAATCTCACGATGTTGATTGTCCGTTAAATTGTCTGCTATTTTGGTTAGTGATATTGGCTTCATTTCATTCTGTCGATTTTGGTTCTGCTGTTGTCATAGCATAGCAGGTAACGCCGCGCTAAACGAAGTTCCGCACTGAGGGCGGTTCCGCCAGAGCTTGCTATGAGCGGAAGTAAAGCCCGCAAGGGCGGTATGTGGCGTTGGCGCAGAGTCGCGGTGGCGCGTGTTTTTGCATTCGTTGTGCAGTGCAGGGTTATGAGGTTATTTTGTTTATTCTCGCTTTGGCAAAAACCGTGACACCAGGGGGGAGTCCCCGGCGGCAGCCGGGGCAGGCCGCACCGCCGACCACTTAACGGTCCTCTTTAGCCAGAAGATTCTCGCGGTGCGGAGCGCCTATTGCATTTACCGACCTGTTAGGTGCAGTTGCCTATTATTTTTGATTGATGGTAAAACCATGAGTATCTGCTTTCTTAAAGAATATATCCAATTTGTTTTGCTCTTTCAATTTATCATGGATCAATGACACAAGGCTTTCGGTGTCATTTACATATTCTGAATTCTGTGCTGAATATATCTTATGACAATAAAAAATATAGTCAAGAGCATTCTCATAGTCCTCCATTAGGAAAAGAGTTTTGCCTTTACCAAAAAATCCCTCAGGATTCTCTGGATATAAATCTATTAACACATTATAGTTTTCGAGAGCACTTTTAAAATCTTTGAGATAGGCTTGTGCAACTGCCTTATTTTGAATGGCAAATGCTCCTTCTGGATATATTTCTAGTGATTTGTTATAAAATTTTATCGCTTTCTTATAATCTCCCATCTGTCTGTAGGTTAATCCCAAATCATCATATGGAAGCACCCATTCTGGGTCAGTTTTAATAGCTTTTAAAAAGTTCTTTTCTGCAGTTTTGTAGTCTTTTAATTCGAGTGCTTTGCTGGCAGTTTTATATAGTTTGTTCGCTAATTCAGAATCTGACATTCTATAATATCGTGTTTGCTTATCTGATAATATGAAATCTCTAATTTTTGGACAATAGTAAGTCAAACTTCTCATTACTTTATCCATGGTTTTCCTTATAGTATCTACATTTGAAACATACTCATTATCAGAATCAAAAAAAATAACCATTGATTCTGGGACACATCTATCTAATTTTTTTTGTAGAGAATCTATGTTTTCAATAGTATCAATACAACTACAAATTGAATTACAGATTCTTTCAATTAAATCCTGGCCTGAAACGGAGGAGAAAGTTAAAAGACTAATAATAAAGACAGTCAATTTTTTCATTTGTTTATTTGGGATTAGTTTACAATTTTTTTGATACAAATAAATTAAAGTCATTTCAGAATGTAGACATTAATTGCACCTAACGTTTTAGTACCTTATCTTTTAAATTAATGTATTTTTTGGCATAATATTCAATAACAATAAGCTGGAACAAGCACCAATTCTTTTATTTTCTGAGCCATAATAATTGTTTCTTTTCCAATTTTGGTGACGTAATATTTGTAAGAATCCTTTGCTTTTTTTATCAGCCCGTGTATCCTTAGACGTTTGATTAATCTGCTTATTTTGCTGGCGGTGAATCCGAGTAGTTTTTGAAGGTTTTTGTTTCGAAAGCCATTAATATTAAACTCGCCACGCATGATGGTTGTTAAAATTGTTAAATCATCTTTGTTAAAGAAGTTAAAACCTTTATAATTCCGATTACTTTCAGTTTTCGATGAAGTAACTTTCTCAAGTCTTTTCCTTCCGACTTCTTTGTTGTCGAAGGCTGAAATAAACTCCAGATATCTTTTATTTGAAGCTTTCAGGTTCTCTGCAAGAAAAGAAAGACTGTAAATGTTTTTCTTCAACGGAGCCATCTGGTGTGACGTTGACCCGTCACGGTGTGTACTACCTCCCGGAAGTGTTTAAAGAAGCTTATATCATTGGCTATTGTTTCTATGCGTAGTATTTTACTGAACTTATCGTACATCTTTATTGAAGAAGAACCCATGGTATATTTTATCCGGCTGCCTTCGATACGGACATTGTAATTGTTGCCAATTTCACCCTGGTATCTCGGGTCAAGCTTTAATCCCAAAAAAGTAGCGATGTTTTCAGGCTTAACTGTATGTATGGCGGTTGACACAAGTTCACTGTAAATTTGTTGCAGATATTCCTGTTTTTTGAAAACAATATCGGTGGCATATTCCGCTTGCATTACACTCCAATGATACCTCAGGTTAAAATCTTTATATACCGGACAAAACTGCCATGCAAACTTTTCTAATTTACGATGAAGTTTTTCTATACTTATTTTGTCTGATAGTTCTTGTGCTTTAGCTGCATCCTCAATGCTGTCAAAAGCATTGTCTATCATCGTGTAATTTACCCCTGCCAATTTTAATTCTGAAGCCAGTAAATTGTGTCCGTTAATATAAATCTGCAACCGAAAGGGGCACCATGTCGGAACACGCACGTATCCCAAACCAACCTGCGGATCAATGAAATAAAAATAGTAATGCAAACATTTACTCTGGTCAGGTTTTAAAAATGTTTTCCCTGTCTTTTTATCGTGCCAGGGTTTGTATGTATTGCATGCTTCCATGGCGGAGAGGATATGGACAATACCTGGATAGTCACCCCGCTTTTTTATTTTCTCTGAAATTATAGTTTCTTTCCTTATTCCAGACTTTCGGATAAACTCAATATCTACTCCGTGTTCTTTGGCAACACGTTCAGCATTTGTCCGGATAGCATCTTTAAATGGTTCTGCAAACTTCGGATAATCGAATACCCTGATGTTATTTTTAAACATGTAATTTGTCATCCCTTGAGAATAGGATATTTCCGGGAGTGTACCTGTCAGAATCAGCCTGTCGTAACAGGAAATTACGCAGGAAATTTTGTTCTTGTAAGTTTCTGATATTAGTTCCATTCATCAAAATTACGTATTTTCCCTGTTTGGTTCTGGCTTGTCCAGGTTAGGGCTTTGCGTTCGGGTGGGTTTCGGAGCACAAACTTTCAACCTACCACAAATGTAAATTAAAAGCCCTAATGTTCAATTTACCACGTCAGCCCGCCTGACGCAAAACCCGTGTTAGCACCAGTTTTTCTTCTCATTTGGTCGGTTTTGATGTCGCTGACGGTTTAACTTTTTCTTCAAGTATGTCAATTACAGATTTCTTCAAGTCATCATATTTAAAGTTGTCGTTAAAGCCGATATTGAAAGTTGAATGTTCACTGCCTTTAGTCATACAGAGAAGATACTTTGTTCCGCCTTGTTCTACTGAAATAGGCGAATATTCTGTCTGTATTCTAAATTCAATTTTGCCGTTTTGATTTACTACATAGAATAAGTGTTTGTTGTAAATATCTGTTTTATTTCCTTCCTCAAATCTCTCGTATGCCTGAATTAACTTGTCTTTCCACTTAAATTGGTCAAAACAGAACATATCTGCTAAATTGTCTTTTAGAACACCTTTTGCGTGTGCTTCATATAATTTGTCTTTGTATGGCTTTGCTTTGTCATACTCTTTTCTGTGGTAATATATTTGAATAAGTTTAGCATAAGAATGGTAATCAGTTGGGTCTAATTGAAGAAGTTCAACAAATGCTGGTTCTGCTTTGTCATAGTTTCCTTTTAAAGATTCAAGTAGTCCAATGTTAAACAAAGCATTTATGTATGAATTTGATCTTTTAGAGATTTTTGTTTTTGCCGTGTAAAATGCTTCTAATGCTTTTTCGTTCTGTTTTAAGTCAGAATAAATTTGTGCTATCATTGAATAGGGTCTGTCTGGACATTCATTTTGTTCAGTCGCCTTTTTATAGTTTTCAAGTGCTAAGTCATATTTTTCAAGTTGATAGTAAGAGTCTCCAAGACCGTTATAAAACCTTGCATCATCTGGTTTTAAATTGATTGCTGTTTGGAAGCATTTTATGGCTTCATTATATTTCTCCATATAGTTCAATGTCGAAGCTTTTATGTAATGTGGTGCAGGGTCTTTGCTGTCTTTGTTTATTGACAAGTCCATAAACTTTATGCAATTATTGTCATCTTCTTTCATATAGTATGCAAGTCCAATGTAATACAAAGATTTTGCTGAATAGTCCTTTGATTTTGAGGCGTGTTGCTCAATTATCTTGTCATACTGTTTGTTGTCCGATAAGGTCTTTAACTCATCGGTGATTTTGTCTTGAGCGAAAATTGTCAAGCTACAAATTGTCAAAATGAATGTCGTTAATATTTTATTCATCGTTGTCGTTTTTAAAATTGGTGCTAACGGGCCCGGGATTGACGCCGTGAAGCCCGATGGGTTTTGCGTGCAAAACAC
>CAZFVQ010000060.1:0-5376 GCA_964522415.1 uncultured Rikenellaceae bacterium
ACATTTGGCATTCCCACAAGGCTTGCCCTCAATCCAAAAATGCCAAAAGAGCCTTAAAGCCCGTCCCTCTCCAACGCACGGACAGAAAAACAGTACAACAAAAATTAAAGGTAGATTAACGAATGACAAGAACGGCCAGCTTGTAACAGGCGGTATATTTTATTGCCGAGACAGTGCGAGTTTCAAGCGTTTCTGCATCAATTAAACTTTCGTGTAACTTGACAGGAAAGTGCTTCGAAATCGGCAACCAAAACATACCGCCAAACCGTTCAGGCACATTCAGCTAAAGCTGAACTTTTGTCTGCCCGTTGCTTCGCAACTCCCGCATCCAAAAGAAATGTGCCTGAACGCCGCGCTAAACCAAATTGCTTCGTATCTTCATACAACTTATCAGCTTTAGCCGGATATCGAATCAAAACGTGCCCGAACATGTCGCTAAACGCAATTTGGTCCCGCCCTTGCGGGCTTTACTTCCGCTCATAGCAAGCTCTGGCGGAACCGCCCTCAGTGCGGAACTTCGTTTAGCGCGGCGTTGGCGGTAATTTTAAAAAGACAGTGATATGCCAGTAACACAAACAAAATGTATAGCATGCGGAACAGATTTACCTGTACCAATAATTTCAAATGCAGGACAACTTTGTAATACATGCAGAAATCAGGGATTATTCCGTAAAAAAATTATTATTACTGGTATTACAAGAATGAATAGTGGTAATGTTTGTGTATCTGGAATTGACCCTCAGACATGGAATTTTGTAAGACCGGTTTTCCCAACAGGACTGGACAGAGACTTTTTAATGCACGGCACGACACAGGTTGTAAACCATTTTAATTTAGTTGAAATTGAATTCAGGAGGTACAGACCTGACCAGACATTTCATACTGAAGATTGGATAATAAATGAAAATTTTGCACCTCGTTTCATTAGACATTTAACTAATGAAGAAATTTTAAGAGTTGTGAATAGAATGGCTATTACAAATCTTAATAATGCAATTGAACGTCAAGATAAATCTCTCTTTATAGTTAAAGCACAAAGCATTGGAAGAATTTGGCATGAACAGTACGAGAAGTTTAAAGTAAGAATTAACTTTGTAGATTGGGAAGGCAATCTTTATGAACGTGTTCCTGTTACTGATTTATTAACTTTGGCTTTTGTAAGGTATCAAATAAGTATTAGAAATATGAATTACTCTGCTCAAATTGTAAGGAATTTTAATAATAATCCAAATCGCTATGTGCGGATTGGACTTACAAGAGCATGGCAAGGACAGCATTGGAAACAAGTAACGGCATTAATAACAATTCCAGACCTTTTTGATGGAAACTCTTTTTCACATTTTGAAAATCAATTAGGAGGGCAAGTATGATTTTTTCGATTGGTCACGGGAATAGAGAATTTGAAGATTTTATTAAATTGCTTCAAACATACGATATCGAATACCTTATAGATGTTCGTTCTTCACCTTACTCAAAATTTTCTCCGACATTTAATCGTGAAGCCTTTTCAAATTTACTTAAGCAAAAAGGATTTACTTATGTTTATTTAGGAGATGTATTGGGTGGATTACCAAAAGACCCAACTTGTTACATTGAGTACACAGACAAAAAACATGAAGAAGCAAGGAAAATAGATTATAGTAAAATTGAAAGAAAAGAGTTTTTTATCAAAGGATTGGAAAGATTAAAAACAGCCAATGAAAAAGGATTAAATGTTGCAGTTATGTGTAGCGAATTAAATCCAGAAGAATGCCATCGCAGTAAGTTAATCGGTCTGTCATTACAAAAGGAAGGTATAATAATACAACACATTACTAAAAATGGCAAATTAATGGACCAAAACGAGGTTAATTTACTTATTAACGGTGGTAAAAGCCCAATAAATCTATGGGGCGAAATAGATATGACTTCAAAAAGAAAAATCAAATAATATGGAATTTTTTACAATCGGAGTTTATAACTCAACGGAAAAAGAGTTTTTTGACAAATTGACAAAGAACAACATTGACACATTCTGCGACATAAGACAAAGAAGAGGTGTACGAGGTGCAAAATATTCTTATGTAAACAGCAATAGACTTCAACAAAAATTAAATGAATTAGAAATTAAATATGGTTACGTCCCTGAATTAGCCCCAACAAGTGAAATTAGAGGTCTGCAAAAAGAAATTGACATAGAAAAAGGTGAATTAAAAAGGGAAAGACATGAATTAGGGAAAGTTTTTGTAATCGAGTATAAAAATAAGATTTTAAAAAACTTTGACTTTGAAACATTCATTGAAAAACTTGAACAAGTTGGGGCAAACCGTGTGGCTTTCTTTTGTGTAGAAGAATTTCCAGAAGCATGTCATCGGTCAATAGTAACAGGCAGATTAACAGATAAATATAATTACAAAGTGACACATTTATAAAGAAAAACTACCGCCAACATGCGGTATATTTTATTGCCGAGTTAGTGCTGTAATCAACGGCTGTGGCTCGCTTCAAACTTCATCACGGGTTGACAGTGACGTGCTCCGAAGTCGGCAACAAAACATACCGCTGTCCGTTAGGCGTAATATCCACATTCTCATGAAAATAACTGCTACAATAATTCCAATCCTGCTTTTCACTTTTAGTTGCAATTATTCAAAACAGAATGCTACATCTGAGGAAAAGGCACTCGATCCACAACCTGAAATAATTAATGCTGAAATTGCATATACTCTCATTAATGATTTTGTCTTGGACAGCGTGTATCAAACAAATTTATTAGCTATTGAGGCAATGCAGTTTTATAACACACAACGCGATACTGATATTATTTATGATGTCGGAAGGTATTGCAGTTACGATAGTACATTATTTCAAGAACTACTCAAATTAACTATTATTGATTCATTAGATATAGGGTCAATCTCCGAAAAGATATCTAAAAAAGCACGTCTTGAATGGGATTCAACTAGATTAAGAATAAAAACATTCAGTTTCTACAATCTAGAAGAGTTATCGCAAAAGAATAAAGATTTTAACCCATATGACTACACCAGAAAAACATATAATACTACCAATTTTCTAACCCTCTCAAATCCAATTATTCTGGATAATCATACTATACTTATGGGAGGGAGCTATTTCAGCGATGGTTTAGGTGGTTATGGTAAAATATATGTTTTTAGCAACCAAGATGGTAAATGGAAGATTCTTTACTGGGATTTTACCTGGATCAGTTAAATAAATACTCCGCCTAACAAACGGTATAGGTTATGGCTGGCATTTGTAGCCACTAAAGCTTTGTAAACGTAATTTAACTTTGTATACCACGACAGGAAACTGCCTTTTATCCGCCACGTCCCATACCGCCGACCGTTCAGGCACATTCAGCTAAAGCTGAACTTTTGTCTGCCCGTTGCTTTGCAACTCCTGCATCCAAAAGAAATGTGCCTGAACGCCGCGCTAAACCAAATTGCTTCGTATTTTCATACAACTAATCAGCTTTAGCCGGATATCGAATCAAAACGTGCCCGAACATGTCGCTAAACGCAATTTGGTCCCGCCCTTGCGGGCTTTACTTCCGCTCATAGCAAGCTCTGGCGGAACCGCCCTCAGTGCGGAACTTCGTTTAGCGCGGCGTTAGGCACAAAGCGTCAACATAGTAAATGAATGTGAATTACAATTTCTTAAATATCACCAAGAATGAACTTTAATATTATTAAAACTATACTTGACAATTATTGGAAATTCGTCGATCACAAAAGAAAATTGAGATTTACTGTCCACCGGGCATTTCATCTTTCATCTAAGATTGAGTGCTTTTACCTTAATGTAACAAACTTATCCTCAGTTAAAGAAATAGAAATCACGCATCTGTTTTTTATAAACGAGAACAAACAAATACCTATTATTCAGCCCGATAGACCTCTTCCCAAAAGGCTAAAACCAGATGAGACATGGGAGACTTGGATCCGGGTTTCGCAGATTCCCTCCAAGATCGTTGACAAACCATATCGTAAAGCAAGAGTAAGGCTATCTACTGGCAAAGTAATTAAATCAAGGTTTAATAGAGGTGTTCCTCATTTCGGTGAAATTCCCGGTGGAAAAGTGACTCAGGTTTGAACTTACAAATACTAATAATTTATTCGCGCAAAGAAAATCCGCTCAGTGCCTAACAGGTCGGTATAGGTCATAGCTGGCCTCGGTGCCAGTCGAAGTTTTGTGAACTTAAGATAATCTTGTATAACCCGAATGGAAAACTACCCTATAGCCGCCACGCCCCATACCGCCGACCGTTCAGGCACATTCAGCTAAAGCTGAACTTTTGTCTGCCCGTTGCTTTGCAACTCCTGCATCCAAAAGAAATGTGCCTGAACGCCGCGCTAAACCAAATTGCTTCGTATCTTCATACAACTTATCAGCTTTAGCCGGATATCGAATCAAAACGTGCCCGAACATGTCGCTAAACGCAATTTGGTCCCGCCCTTGCGGGCTTTACTTCCGCTCATAGCAAGCTCTGGCGGAACCGCCCTCAGTGCGGAACTTCGTTTAGCGCGGCGTTGTGTGGTATAAAAATTAAAAACATTTACAATTGTAAATTTTATTTTTCAACACAAGAGCGATTTTAGAAAAATTATTCAATTACAACCTTTTAAAATTCTTTCGTCTTAGAAGTAGCAAGAAAATTTTTTATTAAACATTTTATAAAGGACACAAAGATTCTATGAAAAGATTTGCTTTGATTCTCTTAATATTGAGTTTATTAACTTCCTGTGAAAAAACAACTTATCAGATGCGGATTTTGATAAGAAATAAGACATCTGACATACTAACTGTTAAGTTGTTTCCTAAGAGTGAATATATGTCTGGAAGGTTATATGTTTTTTCAGACATTGGTGGCGGATACAGATATACTGAATTTCAATTGGGAATTGATTCTGAAATAGAATTATATATTTCAGGAGATTTAAATAAAAAACCATACTCCCTGACAGCAGAGATTTTTGACAGTATTTTTGTGATTCCTTCCAATGAGAACTTGTCAGAAGTAAAATTCTCGCCCGACATAGTGATTGGTTATTCAGAGAATTTGTATGATAATAGTTCTCTATGGATTTATGAATTACGGAATTATAATTTACGGACTAATTTTAAGAAAAACCCGGTGGAATCTCATGATTATATATTTGCTATCGATGAGGATAAGTACATATTATGAATTATTTACACCACACAACATATGGTATAGTGCATGCGGGTTTCAGTGGGCATGGGAAGGTTTGTGGCTCGTAAAATAAGATCAGTGTAAACTGATAGGTAATTGCTTCGTAATCCCACACGACACCATACCATCGGGCCCGGGAATAATCGGGCTTCAATGATACGGAACATGCCTGGCAAAAA
>CAZFVQ010000061.1:0-5224 GCA_964522415.1 uncultured Rikenellaceae bacterium
AAAGAAACGGAGCTGCTGACAGTTCTATTATACCGCCAGCAGCCCCGCAAATCAATGATGGGTTTGGAAAACCTTATGTCCCGGCTTCCTCACTCTCCCGCTTGTCGGCGTACTTGCGGAACACCTCATAAAGCTGCTGTTCCAGTTCCCGGCGTTTGGCTGCTTCCTGTTCCGGCGTGAACACCGGGGAGAGATTTTCCAGTGTGATTTCCTTTCCCTGAAAAGTCACGATTTCGATTTCCTTTTTGTATCTGATATTACTTATAAGATCACCTTTCCTTTCCATGCTGCCGCTGTTGCCGTTTCAGTTCCGCTAAAATCTCCGGCGGGATACGGTCAACCAGCCGCCGCATATCGTCCAGTTCGCTTTTTAACTTCGCCCGTTCCATCGTGTCATTCATCTTGCCTTTTTCGCTGGCCTTTGCCCTGACTTCCAGCTTTTCATTTTCCGCTAACAAGTCATTGATTGTGACCTTGTATTTTTTCAGTTGCCCGGAGAAGTTCTCCATCTGCGGAAACCACTTTTTCAGCATGGAGAGGGCTTCCTCTTTCTTCTTTCCGGCGTTCAGCGGGGTAATGCCGGAGAGAACCGCTTCAATGGCCCTCGCCTGTTTGGAGAGGTTGACCGCCTGTTTGAACAGCCGGGTGGGGATATGCTTCCGGCCCGTCTTGCTGGCGCTTTCCCCACGCTCCAGGTCGGGGTACTGCTCCACCATACAGGCGTGAAAATCGTCCTGCCACTTCGTCAGATTGGCCCGGTTGCCGATAATTTCTTTGGCGCACAGGCGGTTGTCCTTTGTCAGCGGCACAAAGACCAAGTGCAGATGGGGCGTTTTTTCATCCATGTGTACCATAGCCGAAACGATGTTCTCCCGGCCCACCCGGTCAATGAGGAAGTCCGCCGCCCTCTGGAAGTAGGCCGCTATCTCCTTTGGGGACTTGCCCTTGAAAAACTCCGGGCTGGCGGTAATCAGCGTGTCCACAAACCGAGTGCTGTCCTTGCGGGTGCGGCATCTGGCCTGCTCGATGCGGCTCTGAATGAAATGGTAGTAGCGGCCATCCGGCTTGACGATGTGGAAATTGTACTTGCTCCGGCTGGTGTCAATGTCCGGGTTGCTGGCGTACTGCTCCTTTTTCCGTTCATGGTGGGCTTCCAGCGGCCCCGCCGGGTGGCCCTTGTGCTTCTCAAATCGCAAAATTGCGTGTTGTGCCATTGAACTCCTTTCCCCATTCCATTCCTTTCCGGCGGGTTTTCCCGCCGAAAATATCTCTGATAGGATTGGAATGGAATGAATGTAAATAGATGGTTTTAATCTCTGTATTTCTATATACCGTCAGATTTCCGTACTTCAAGAGGATTGATTTTCGTACTCGCCAAGTACGGTTTTCAGCCCTCCGGCGTACCATAACCGGATTTCTTGAAGTCGGTGTTTGGAACCGCTTCATAGGATTTCGGGTAAATGCGGTTGGGTTTTCCACAGCCCTGTTTCTGGATTTCCACCAGCCCCGCATACTGCAACTCCCGCAGGGTGTTGACCGCTTTCTGCCGCCCGCAGCGGAGCAAAGCGACCACCTCGCAGATGGGGTAGTACAGGTAGACCCGCCCGTACTCGTCCGCCCAGCCGTTCTTCCGGGACAACTCCGCCCGGCGCAGGACAAAGGCATACAGCACCTTCGCTTCGTTGCTCAAGGGCTGGAATGTGGGTGCTTCAAAAAGGAAATTGGGGAGCCGGGTGAAACTGAACGCCTTTTCCGGCTGGTGAATATAAATCGTGTTTGTCATAGCGTGTTTTGTGGACGGTTAGAGGCCCGTTTTCCGGGGCGAATGATAAATGATACCAGCCGCCCCGGTTGAGGGCTTGCGGAGCCTTGCAAATCAAGGCTTTTCCCGCTCTTAACTGTCCACAGCAGACCTCCTTTTCCGTTCACTTTCTGTTTTCTGCCGCCTGTGAACTCTGGCGGCGCAGTCCGGGCAGTATTTGCCCCGGTTGGACTTCGGGACGAACACACCGCCGCACTCCGCACAGCGTTTCAAGTCCCTGTCCCGGTAAATCTCCGCTTCCAGCGTCCTGTCCAGCGGCAAGACCGCCCAGCGGAACCACTTGCAGCAGACGGAGAACGAAATCATCTGCGGACAGGCGCAGGTGTCGCCATCGTCCAGCGCAAGGCAGTTTCCGTCCTCGCAGTTGCAGCACTCCCGGCGTATCAGGCCGCTGGCTCGTCTCTTCTGGGGCGGGGTTATGCGGTAGGGGGAGCCGTCCGGCCTGTGTTCCAGCGGCGGCAGGTGTTGATAGGGTCTTTTGCTCATGCGTCCCTCCGTTTTCTTTGGCGTGTTCTGTTTCCAAGGTGCTTGTCCATCGATGAACTATCCCAAGTCTACACCTTTTTGACCGCCTGTGCCGTATATCCAAGAGGTAGGAAATCAGCCTGAAAAACTCCCTATTTCCACGCTCTCGGATTTGTGATATAATCAAAAAAAGATAAAAGACAAATTCAGGTTTCTGGTCTTCTTGCACAAAATAAAGGAGGAGCTATTATGCAAATTGTTTATATTCCAAGCGAATCAATGTCTGTTCAAGGTAAAAAAGATGAAATCTATAAAAGATATGGGAAAGACTGGAATATTAGAGAACAGGGAGGAGGTAACGGAAATTGGTTGTTGACCAGAAAAAGTGATGTGCTTGTAGATGGAAAAAGTTATCGTACTTTTGTACTTGAACACTACGGTAAATCCAAGCTGACAGCGAAGCTTGTTGATAAATTTCGTGAAGATGTAGCAAATGGTAAAATAAAACTGTAAATGCCTATGCCGTTATGCTATGAGCATAGTACATAGCATAACGGCTTCTCTTTCGTTGAGCTAGCAAGGAGGGTGAATATGTCTTTATCCATACAAGAGCGATTAAAAGACCTACGTGTGGAGCGTGGCTTGACGCTGGGGCAGCTTGCGGAGCAGACCGGGCTTTCCAAGTCTGCGCTGGGCAGTTACGAAACGGAAGACTTCAAGGACATCAGCCACTATGCCCTTATCCGGCTGGCGAAGTTTTACGGTGTGACCGCTGATTATCTGCTGGGGCTGTCTGAAATGAAAAATCACCCAAACGCCGATCTTGCAGACCTGCGTTTGAGTGATGAAATGATTGACCTGCTGAAAAGCGGGAGGATAGACAATACCCTGCTGTGTGAGCTGGCGGCGCACCCGGATTTCCCCCGGCTGATGGCTGACCTTGAAATCTATGTGAACGGAACGGCACTGAAACAGGCGCAGGGTGCAAACGCCATAGTGGACACGATGAGCGCAACTGTTATAAAAAAGCATAATCCTGGCATGAGTGATACGCAGTTAAGACAGCTTATCACCGCCCATATTGATGAGGACGAGTTTTGCCGCTATGTGATACAACGGGACATAAACGGGATTGCCCTTGCTCTGCGGGAAACACACAAGGACGATTTTTTCAGCGTCCCAGAGGATAACCCGCTAAAAGAAATGCTGGAAACTGCTGGTGAAATCGTCAGCCAGGACAGCGACACGGAACAAGCGTACTTGGCGTTTATCTGCAAACGGCTCAAGCTGAATTTTAGGAAGCTGTCAGTAGAAGAACGGAAGTGGCTGAAAAAGATTGCGGAAAAATCCGACTTGCTGAAGAATCCAAAACCGCAGAGAGGACGAAGATAAAAAATGCCTGAACGGCGGTTCTGGTTTTTCAGAACCACCATCCAGGCATTTTGTTTAGTAATAGAAAAAGGTGCAGTTGATTATTGCGTATTGTCAATCTCTCTCAAACCGGGTAGTAAAAATACGGCAAGCGCAACGATGATAATGCCAATTCCGCAAATGACAAACCATTTCTCAACTCCCAGCCGCTCCGCCAGAGGCCCGGAAATGACAAGGCCAAACGGCATGGCGAGGGAAGCGGCGCTTGTCAGTAGAGAAAAAACTCTCCCCAGATATTCTGGTTTGACCGTTTCTTGAAAAATCGCATTTTGCACACCGTAAAATGGAGCGGAAATTCCCATAACAGTACAGCACACAACAAAGACAAGAAATGCGTCTGGCGGCAAAAGCCCGGAGAGCATAATGCTAACGCCCATCAGGAGAACGGAAAGACCGATGGTGTACCGCCGTTTCTTAAAACCGCCCCAAATGCTCAGAATGACTCCGCCAAGCAGCATACCAACCGCAAAAGCAATTTCAGCGGCAGAGGCATGGGCCGGTGTTCCTTTGAAGTATGACATACAGATGAGAGGAAAAAGCGTACTGATTGGCATATAAAAGAACATATAAATTACACCAATCCAGAGCAGAGCAAAGAGGCCCCTGTTTTGCTTTAATACCACATACCCCTCTTTCATATCCTGTAAAAACTGTTGTCTTTTCGTTTCTGGACATAGTTCAGGCGTTGGTATGGACGAAATCGCAACAGTCACACAGGCAAGGATTGCACCCACAATATCTAACAATATAATTGCATTAAGAGGCCAAACAGCATATAAAAACGCTGCGGCAGCTGGACTGATAATCGCACTTACTGCTTGCATGGTCTGCGTGTAACCAGCGCATTTTGTAAGTTCCTCTTTTGGCACAATCATAGGTGTTGCTGCGCTGAATGCTGGAGAATGAAAAGCAGTTCCCGCACTTCGGATTAACAGGACAACCATAATAGACCATACGGGCAATTCCATGTAAAACGCCACCAGCGCCAGAATACCGCCAGCGGCGGCAATTATCAAATCCGCACCAATCATTACGCTTTTACGGCTGTGCCGGTCAACAAAAGCACCTGCAAACGGGCCTAAACAGGCTTGCGGCAAAAATCCAATCAGTGTTGCCGCCGTCAATATGATTGCAGAATTAGTTTTCGCAACCAAATAAAAGATAATGGCCATTTGCAAAATACCGCTGCTAATAAAGGATATTGCTTGTCCGGCAAGAAGTGTAAAATAAGTTTTTCTCCATGAATTGTTGTTTTGGGTCATAATGCGAACCTCCTTTTTTATTGCATTGTTCCTTTGTTTCTGCAATAAAAAGCAGGCGTTGTCCCACAGAGAGGGCAGACGCCTGCATAACAACAAAGCACGAAAAAACACCACGATACAGTTCAAAGACTGCTCGTGTCAAACCTACGTGTTCCTTTGCATACGCACGCAAAAAAAGCCCACCATCATGTGGAAAGGTACTTCTACTTTTTATTGCTTATTAGCGTACACAAATTAACACACG
>CAZFVQ010000062.1:0-4779 GCA_964522415.1 uncultured Rikenellaceae bacterium
CCTGATTATTAAGAGCGGGAAACGGGATTCGAACCCGCGACCCTCAGCTTGGGAAACTGAATAGTTGAGTTTCATCCCATTTCCTAATATTTCATAATAATTAATTTATATTCTGTTAATCAGTGTATTGAAGTTGCCTTTTTTTCGATTAGTATTTTTTTATTTCATTATATTTAATATTTTTATATTGCAAATTTCATTGCAAATTAATTTAATTCGTATTTGTTATGGCTATACATGAACCTACAGGTAAATTATATTTGGATAAGCGGGAATCACAAAGAACGAAAGATAACAAATACCCAGCAAAAATAAACGTGTATTATGTGGGTAAGAACCAGCTGTATTCATTAAGACGATATTATACCAAGGAAGAATGGAAGAGAATGTTCAGTCCCAAATTACGAGACCAAAGGCTTAAAGAAGAAAGAGTAAAGCTGGAACACCTCGTTGGTGAGATGTTTAATGAAGCCATTAAAAGAATTGACAAACCTTTTACATTTCAGAAATTCCGTGATGCCTATTTTCAGAAGACCTTAACACATCTGGAAAGCAATGACATGTATGCAATATGGGATAAACGCATATTGGAATTGGAAAAAGAATCGAAAAATGACGATGAATCAGGTGATAATGTTCAGGTCTATAGAACAGCTAAGAATTCCTTCATTTCATTCAGAAAAAGATTATCAACAACACAAGTTACGGCTGAGTTACTGAAGCAGTATGAAAAACATATGTACAGTGCAGGATTATCAGTTGCCTATACTTCTATGAATCAGCGAACCCTGAAAGCTGTATGGAACTGGGCAAAACGAGAGGGTCATATTAAAACAGATGACAATCCTTTTTCGGGCTACACTATCAAAAAGTCGAGTAAAAAGAATGTTGCGTTAAATGAAAATGAATTACGAACACTGAAGAAATATGAACCACAGACTGATTCTGAAAGAAGAGCATTTCTCTTTTGGTGGTTTTTATTTTACTGCAATGGAATTAATGTAAAGGATGCATGTTTGTTGAAACGCAAAAATATAAATGGTGATACCATCGAGATAAAACGAGCCAAAACACGTAGAACCAATCAGTCTGAAGTATTCGTTAGGTTCAAGCTATCGGAAAAGATTGAAGATATAATTGACAAATTAGGGACAAAAGATGAGTCAGCGGATGCTTTTATTTTCAACATAATGGAACATGGATTAAACTATAAGGACACACGGAGAAAGGTGCAAAATCACACAAAGTTTGTGAATACGCACATGGAAAAAATTGCTGCAAAGCTGGGGATAAAGAAAGGGATAGAAACAAATGTTGCTCGCCATAGCTTTGCCACATATCTTTACAGGCGAGGAAGACCTATTGGAATAATTAGTGAAGCACTCGGTCATAGTTCGATTCAAACAACAAGATTATATTTAGCTTCATTTGATGAAGAGACCCTGCAAATGACGGCAGACCTTTTGGACGAAATTTAATGTATGTTATGAGCCCGATTTATGACGAGATTTTGGAACAACAGCTAAACAGTTTAATCTGCAAACTGGATGTTAAGCCGAAGTTATGTACCAATCCTGTTGAAGCATCTTCATATCTCGGCATTACCCTGATGGAGTCAGAAGAAGGATTTCAACAAAAGGTTGAGAGCTTGTACACGGAGTTCATGGCATACATAGATAGTTTTGCTAAGGAATGTATAAGAACCAATAGCGCTCATTCAGTTTTAAAGCCAACTATTTCTCGCATAATATCTTTGTACAGAAGTTCGGAGTATGCATTTACGCATTCCCAATTACGTATGGAATGGAGAAATCAAGCACAGTATTTTTTCCTGCCAAACCCATCAAATGATTTTAATATTGATAAGGAAATTAAGTATACGAGGGACGCTTATAAGTTCTTTCACCGTGTTTCTTCAATTCAGTTATACTTCATTCAGAAACTTCAAGACGACCTGACACCATATGGTTCTGGAGATGTTTTAACCCAAACCGAAACAAAGCCAGAATATTTTTTCACAATACGACCAGAAGCCCAAAAGTATAGCTATGAAATTTTACAGTACATCCACAAAAGGCTAAAAGATGACGGTTTGTAAGCAGCAACTGACAATGTACTAAAATTGGCAAATAAGGATGTACCAAAAACAGCAATTAAGAATGCTCATTTTTTCGATTTAAACATATAAAAAATCAAAGAACAAAACATTAGTTAAAAAATAGTTTTCCGGTTTTCTAACCTGTAACTTTTACCCGACAACCTTACAACTTCACAGCGGTATAAGATCCTGTCCAGCAGGGCAGTTGCAATAACTTCATCATCAAGCATTTTGACCCATTCCTCAGGACTTTTATTTGTTGTTATAATAAAAGAAGCTTTTTCATGAAGATGATTAATAAAATTAAAAAGTTGTACGGCCTGTTTTTTCTCTAAAGCAAACATCATTATATCATCAATAACCAGCAAATGAGCCTTGAGTAGTTTATTATATTCAATTAAAGCTGACCTTATTATGTCTTTCATTATTAATATTTCATTGATTTGTTCCATTGTTCGGAAGTAAGCTATGTAACCTGATTTTAGTGCATCATAACACAGCCCGGCAGCGATCAGTGTTTTTCCTGTTCCGGAAGGCCCCATCAAAACGATATTAAAAATTTTCTCCAGCCACATACACTCTCTAAGTTGTTTCAGCTGTTGTTTACTGATGCCATTAATAAAAGAGTAATCATAATTATCCAGGTCATAATTAACAGGCAGTTTTGCCGCTTTGATTCTTTTTTCAAGGTTACGGTTGTTTCTGTGATTAATCTCTGTTTGGAGGGTGTTGAGTAAAAAATCAAGGTAACTGCATTTTTCTTCATCAGCCTTTTTGATAATTTTTTCCAGATGGTCCTGTATTGCCATTAGCTTAAGTTGTCCGGCATAGTCCCTTATCACTTTTGTTTTTGTTTCCATAGGCTTAGTTCATTATTGATTGATAATCTGATATGTTACTTTTATTTGGTATAATCTTATGAGCTGTCCGGTTTATTGTATCTATTATTACAGGAGGTGTGATTATTTTATCGAGGGTAATCCGGGATTGGATCTTCTTTGCCACGCTTCCCAAATCAGTTGCTTTGTAGATTTTGTTTTCGATGCAAAAATCGATAGCCTGGTTCATTACTTCCATGTTAAATGTCCCGGTTAGTTTTTTAATATATTGAAGCTGATCCCGTATGTAGCGGGGCTTGTCATGACGTATTTTATTTAAGTATTCTTTAACCTGGTCAGCACTTATGAACAGCCCGGATAAGTCATCTATCATCTGATCTATACCAGAAGAAAAATCTCTTTTATAATTGTTACCTCCAATGGTTTTTCCTTTTCCGGTATAAATTTTGTGTGATGCAATTTTCTCATTGCCGGAGTTGTAAATTATCAGCTGGTTGTCATCGGTTTTTTCAGTTCTGACAATAGTTCCGGGAGGTTTGTAAGTTCCTGAAGGAAGCCGGTAAAAATTACCTTTATAAGATATTGTATTATCCTTCCTTACATTATGCTCGTTCAGAACGCTTGCCGGTTTGAAAGAGTCCATAAAGGGTTGTAAATAATTTTTCTCAACGAGCCACTGCTCATGGGGTATCTTCCTTGTTGCAGAATGTACTTTAGCGTTGGCAGTTCTGCTAAGCCACTCCATCCCCTGGCCATTGAGCGTATCGATATTAACAAAGACACGGCCGCGCAGGAAGTTATATTTAATGTATTTGATCACGTTTTCGATTTTACCCTTACTCTCGGGATCAGACTTACGACAGAAGTACAATTTAAATCCCCTGTAATCGGCATACTTTCGGAAAGCTTCTGTTAAGATCAGATCGCCCTTGTTTTCGTTAATAAGTAACAATGTATCCTGATCATAGACCATCTCCCCGGGAATACCTTCCAGGTAATTAAAAGCTTTATCATGCGCCGCAACAGCTTCGAGGGTAGTAAATGGATGTTCCGAGAACCAGACAAACTTCAGTCTTGAGCGGGAGAGAACAATAGCGAAAAAATATATCTTCTTACGTTTCCCTTCTTCGGTTATCATGTTGTATTCTCCAAAATCTACCTGAGCCTGCTTGCCGAATGGCAACTCTTCAACCTTTTCATACTCCCTGTTGTTAAAGGGTTTGGGTATTCCGTATTTTTTTCGAACATACAGGACAAAGTTGAAAACTGTCTTTTCATTTACATCGATAAAATCAATATAGTGCTCTTTCAGCCAATCGTGAACCTGGGCAGCAGATGCGTCCGGGCAATTTTCAAGTCTGGTTTTTATAAACTCCTCGTATGGTTCAAGCATTTTACTCCGATCCATCTGGCCGTGAATAAATTCTAGGTATTCTTCTTCGCTCATCGAAAGATATTTTTTGACTGTTCGTCTATCGATGCCAAGGTACCTGCTTATTTGAGCAGATTTAAATCCATCTCTGCTTCTTTTATGAATTTCGTGGTACATAATCAGTTTATGCATTAATTTTTTACTCATGAACAATCCTCCTGTTATTGGTTAATTATCAGATTACCAATAACAGGATAATCCCAGTTGGTTCAAAACAACATTATTAACACTAAGTTGTTTTGTTTCTTAAAATCTGTTTAAATGAAAAAATGGAAAACTTTTCCTTGAAAGAAATTCTTCTTCTAACAAAAAGTGTGCATTCTTAATTGCTGTTTTTGGTACATCACTAATTGCTGTTTTTGGTACATTCCTATTTGCGAAAAAATGTACATTGTTATTTACCGTTTACA
>CAZFVQ010000063.1:0-4504 GCA_964522415.1 uncultured Rikenellaceae bacterium
CTTTTGTGAAAGCCAAACAGTGTCTTGCCCGAACTTTACCCGGACTTCTATTTGTGTGTCTTCGGTCTTATATATTTCTATCTCATTCATTTAGCAAGCTAACCGTTTTTCTTACAAATTCCATTTTCCCAGGTTCTTACACTTCTATTTGTCCATTCATTAGCTTAGGCAATAAGATGTCCCGGGCCTCTCTCAATTTGCTGTTCTGTTCGCCAAGTGTGCTGATCAAGGTGAACATAGGTTTAACTTTTTCAATAAATGCTTTCAGTTCTGTTTCTTTTGGAATGGTGATTTTGAATTTAAATAAGTCTTTATTGTTGAAGTTTAAAACTGTAGCACTATTGGCACAACTCAAACAGTAATCTTTAAACTCCTTGCTGTTAAAAGAAACATAAAGCCATTCTCTATATTTTTCATCTGCCACGATTTTACCAACCCGTTGATTAAGTAAATATGTTTTATCATTTAAAGGAATGAACCCAACATTACCAATAATCCTCCCTTCACGAGTAACATCTGATAAAACCATTACTAAATCATTCGCTTCAAGTTTATACTTTGGATTGTATTCAAAATGTTCGTTCAAATACTTAGTGTTATTGTCAAATTGTAACCCCCCACCTTCTTTAAAATTGCCCATTCGTACAACTATATCAAGTGTTTTATCTTCTGAAAAGTCTGTTGATTTGAAAGCATATCCGTGAACTATGGAACAAAATTCTTCAAAATGTTTCTTTTCGTTATTGCCTTCAGACATCAATTCCTTATAATGCAACTGTGCTGTCTCCTCCAACAGTTTAATTCTTTTCAGATTATTCTCTATCAAATCATCATAAGCCGATAGAATAGAAGCGATCCGGCGTTGGGTGGGGAGTGGGGGCAATGGGATTTTAAAAGTTAAAAGTTTCTCTAAACTCAAATTATCTTGTGCAGCACCTGTTGAAATGCTTTTCATTCGAGCCTGAAAAATATCGAAAAAGTATTTAACAAAACGAACATCACTTTTATCTTCATAAGGAATAAAACCAATTATGCTGTCAGGAAAGCAAGCGTCAATTCCTAAAATTGCAGTATCCGCAATATTGGCAGCAATTGTTATACAAAGTGTTCCTGCTTTCCACAGTTTACTTTGTGCAAGCCCTGCTTCATTGTATGTTTGAGAATACTCATTAATTCTAAAATTGGCAGCTTTTATATCCCCTGTTTGTATAAAAGGATATTCACCGCCATACAAATGCTCAGCATTTCTCGGTCTATGTCTTGATTTGCCTCTTCCGATAAACCCTATTTCATCGAATGATTTAAGCTCCCACTTCATAACGCCAGGTCTTTAAAATTTTCGGCAATGGTTTTAGCCAAAACAATGGCTTCTTCGTTCAATGCTTCCAATTCTATATGTATTTCGTTCAGGCGTTCTTCGTAGTCAATATCATCATCGGTAGAAATATCCACACCCACATATCTGCCCGGACTCAAGCTCCAGTCCTTTTCTTCAATTTCTTTTTGTGTTACTACTTTGCAAAGTCCTTCCACATCGGTATAAACACTATCGGGGAAACGGCTGGTAAGCCATTGGGCTTGTTTGTAGAAATATTCAGTTTCGTGCAGCAGTCCGGGTTCTTCTTCATCGGGGTTGCCGCTGAGTTGCTGTTGAAGGGCTTTCAGAGATGGGACATGTTCCGTCTGTACATTAAGGGCTTTCCAGTCCTTGTTCTTGTTCAGTTGGTATTCTTTTGTGGCTGTGCTAATGGCATCGAGCAATTGCTTAATAAGTTTGTCTTGCGGTTTTCGTAAGGTTTTGCATAAGTGAGCAATGCTTTCTAAAACCTCAATATCTGCCTTTGCCTTTTTCGCTTCGGCAATCAGTTTATTTTGTTGTTCGTAAACACTCGCAGTTTCTTCAATGTTCAAAGCATCAACAAAGGCTTTCGCTTCCTTGTTTTCTTTGGCGTATTGGATTGCAAAGTTGGTTACAGTTTTAAAAAGGTATTGTAATTGCTTTTGCAACCCAGCAGTAGCTTCGGCTGTTTTCTTAGCTAAATCGGCAGCCGTTTGCAGATAGGTTTTTACCGTGCTTTCCAATTTCTGCGTGTTGCCTCTATACAGGTTTACAATGCAAATAAGGTTTTGCAATTGCTCGGGGCTAAAGTCATTTACTTTACTAGTTACTTTGCGGTAAATTTTCCTTGCGTCAAGCATTAAGACTTTATCTTTTTTCGCTTCGTTTTGTTCTTTTGCTCTGTCAAAAAACCAAAGTGTGCAAGGCAATGAACGGGTATAGAAGAAGTTGTTGCCAATAGCCATCATCACATCTACCGCGCCTGTTTTTACCAACTTCTCCCTAATGTCTTTTTCGCTGTGTCCTGCATCGCTGGCAGATGAAGCCATTACAAAACCGGCTCTGCCTGTTGGTTTCAGGTAATTATAGAAATATTGTATCCACAGATAATTGGCATTATCGTTTTTTGGCAGGTTTACTTTCCCCTTCAAAATCAGGCGTGGGTCTTTTTTTACCACATCTTTGACTTTATCCACTCCGTCCACATTAAACGGAGGATTTGCCATTACAAAATCGGCATCACCCACCAGATTGTGTTTGTCTTCATAAAAAGTATTTCCTTCCTGTATGTTGCCTTCAAGCCCATGAACGGCCATATTCATCTTAGCCAATCTGGTATTGAGTTCGGCTTTTTCCTGTCCGTAAAAAGTAACTTTCTCGGCAGGTTTCAGCCCTTCGCTTTCTATGAAATAACCCGTCTGCACAAACATACCCGCAGAGCCGCAGGCAGGATCAAACACGATGCCGTGATCGGGTTCAATTACATTTACAATGGTTTGTACCAGACTCATAGGCGTAAAAAACTCACCGCCTTCCTGAGCTCCGGTCATTGCAAATTTGTTGAGGAAGTATTCGTAAATCTTTCCGAATAAATCACCTTCAGCCTTTTGCAGAACTTCTTTATTGAAAATGCGTAGCAGTTCTCGCAAGAGGTCTTTACTGAAAATGGAAAAGTTCTTTGGCAATACACCTTTGAGGTTGTCGTATTCCTCCTCAATCAGCTTCATAGCGTTGTCAATGGCTTCGCCTGTGTCGGCACTTTCGGGCAATGAAACCAAATATTCAAACTGTGCCTTTTCTGGCAGAAACATTGCATTGCGTTCCTCAAAATCTTTTTTGTTAACCGGTCGTCTGCCCCGCTGCGGATGCACAGGCAGATCTTTTTCAACTTCAATTTTTACTTTTTGGAAACGGTTATAGGCGTGTCGTAAAAATATCAATCCCAGTACAGGCATTGAGTATTCCGAAGCAGTCAGTTTACTGTTGGCTCTGAGTTGATCTGCTGCTCTCCAAAGTTCAGCTTCTAATCTTCTGAGTTGTTTCCCTTGCATTATATCGTAATTCCAATTCGTTAATTCAATTTTCAAAAGTAACAATTTAGCACTAGTGCGTCAGCAAAATTGCAGCTCTTTTGCAAGCTTTGGTTTTGAGCATCGACTCGTAGGGCTTGCAAATGTGCTGCAATGTGGGTGGGGTTTCTTTCTTCATTTTTGCGGGTAGAAAGAAAAAAGCAAAATAAATTTCCATCAAATTTGTACTGTCCTGTCGAAAAGCTAGATCCTTTCTTATTTTATTTTCGTCAATATCGTATCTAACTGCTCGTTTGTCTTTTTACACTTGTTGCCAACTTATTATAAAAGTAATAGATATACTCAATATTCACATCAATTGGCAGATTTCGTTATGGCTATTCACAATTTCAGATTATAACGCTTGTTTGAGCTAACTGTTGTTATATTCCAATTGCTGATATATTTGGATATAACTATTTTCAGGTTGTCTTCTCTCATTTATCACTTTAAGCTGTTACCGGGAATCAAAATTGCAGTGAATGGGAATGTTGATGCTGTAACCCGGGAACAGGAGTACTCTACAATCGGGAACAGCTGCACAATGAAATTGGGAACAGTAGTACAGTACAATTGGGCATCCCAGTGCAGTGAAACCGGGTACAATAATGCAGTGGTTCTTTGGCACTTTCCGGCATAATACTGCACCGCCCCGTCAGTCACACAGACAAAGCATCAATAGTTTGAGCTAATACACTGAAAATATATCTGTTACTGACGTTCTACAATTGATGTTCAATTTACAAATTATTCCGGGACTATTAGACTTGAAATCCTACATAAATGACTCCTTAAGTTAATCTATTACCGGTAAGACTATAATATGCTCCCACCACTGTAAAATCAGGTGGTCCGGTAGTTCAGCTGTCGTTAATAAACCGGTATCATTTTCTTGTGATATTCAAATAAGATTCACCCGGTATTTGATTGTCTTATTGGTGGTTCTGGTATGTCCTTATGCCACATTCACCCGTTACCGGAATGCCAGATGAATGGTTGAGATCTATTATTATACCACATTCATCTGGTGATAAATTGCAAGATGGGTGGCTGAGGTATGTTATTATGCCCTATTCGCATAGTACTGGAATGGTCT
>CAZFVQ010000064.1:0-4387 GCA_964522415.1 uncultured Rikenellaceae bacterium
ACAAAAAAAAATTCCCGATTTTACACAAAATAGGGACTTTATGGACAGACACTAAGTAGTTCGTATTCTCTGTCCCGGTTTATCGGGAACCTGTCCCGGTTTATCGGGAACCTGTCCCGCTTTATCGGAAATCTGTCCCGGTTTATCGGGAACCTGCCCCGGTTTATCGGAAACCTGTCCCGCTTTATCGGAAATCTGTCCGGATCCATCCTGTCCAATCCAATACGACCCAATCCAATACGACCCAATCCTATACGATCCTATCCTATCCTATCCTACCCTATCCTTTCCTGTCCTTTCCTATACGACCCAATCCTATCCGGTCCAATACACCGATTTCCTGCTGTACTGCTTTTCAACAGGGCTCCTTACTGTCACCTCCTTCTGTCAGTCACTTTCAATCTCCGGAATTCCTTTATCAGGAAATCCGCATATCTCGAAAATCCCAGATCAGTCAGATGAATACCGTCAACAGTGGATTCCGAATCATAGCCCTTGCCTCCAGCCTGTTCAATGTAATAAATATTTTTGAATCCCCTCCTTTTCATCTCCTCATATTCCTTCCTGAGTGCATTGTTTTTGGCATTTTCCATGTTTCGGGTCTTTTCATCCAGATACGACTTGTCGTTCAGCATTCCTTCAACAAATATTACAGGAGTCACGGGATGTCTGTTACGTATTATTTCCACAAGCTGAATGGCATTTTCATGTATCTGTTCCGGTGTCATATTGTTTGTACCGTCCAGCACATAAAACTGTGCATCGATATCTGAGATAAGCTCCGCAAGAGGTTTTTCCATTCTCCCGTTGCCGCTGAATCCGAAATTGATACAATCAACATCAAGCTTCCTTGAAATGATACTTGTATGAACCATACCCGGACGCGAAGCACACCCGCCCTGGGTGATGCTGGTGCCATAAAACACTATTGGCTTACTTCCGCTTTTCTCTGGCATAATCATTTTACCCAGGCTGTCAATGCCAATTTCAAGTTTTACAACTCCGTCATATAGAGGTAAATACATTCTGAATTCCCGAAGTTCGGGAGTCATGTTGTCAATAAGCAGATAATCATTGGTTTTTCCCGAAGGTCTTGCAGTATTGAGATACTGCCACTCTGATCCGTTTTTGAAATAGAGATCTACACCCTTGATGCCTGTTTCTGCCATATGATTCATCTGCAAGTTATTGAGAAGTTCCCACCGTACCCTGACCGACGTTGAGTTTGTGAGGAACCTTAATGATATGCCTGCAGAATTTTTTGAGAGGCCCCATACTGCTTCCCTTACTTTATCCTTGTATGCCAGCGGAAGCCTGTCATACAGGTCTTCCTTGACCGACCCGCTGAAGACTGTTCCCTCAATCAGGAAAAAATTATGGTCATAGAATTTTGGTTTTTGCTCATCTGAAAGCGGTTTATCCTGTGAGAATACCGTCCACGGTAAGCATAAAATAATAAATATCAATAATTTATTCTTCATAATATCAATGGTTGGTAAAATTTACATAAATAACTTGGTAACAATATATTATCAAATAAAAATATTTTATAAATCACTCATACTCAAACTAAAGTATCTGGCGGGAACCAACAAAATCAAACAAACATTCCGCTGTTTTGAAAAATAAAGACTATTACATTCAGTTCAGGGGTACCGTATATTCAGTTACGGTACTGCCTGCTTTGCTTATCAGGATTTTATCCCCGGTGATCCTGATCAGACGCCAGTTGGCTGCATCATATCCCATAGCCCCTGTTCTTACCTGGGTAAGAATTTTACTATCCGGAAGACTGTATCTGTTGATTAGGTTAATATGATTGTGTCCTCCGAAGATCAGGGCAGTTGAGGAATTCTTTTCCAGCACGCTGAAGAGATTGAACAGATCAGTCTTTTGCGAATAAACCGACATCGCCTCGGTGAGTATTTCATTTTCAGCCGGTTTCCCGTTTGGAAGAGGTATATGCATAAAGATTATCTCCACGTCCGAATCAGAGGCATTCAGCTGGGCATCCAGCCAGCGAAGCTGGTAAGGATCAATTGTGAAATTCAATTCACCGTCAGATATTTCTTCGGTTGAATAATAGCCATTATCAAGGAAAATGAAACGGAAAGTCATTGTATCAATTTTATAAACACGGCTGTAATATGTGCCGTCTCTAAAGCATGGAACATTTCTCATCCATGCTGCACGTGCCCTTCCGGCTTCAAGCTGGTTGTTTCCGCTCCACGGACCGGGAGTGATCCTGTAACTTGCAATATCATGATTCCCGAGAGTGAGATAAACAGGCACCGGACTGATGTCAAGCAAACGGGCATATTGTTCAATCTGGGTATCAAGCATTCCTCCGTTTTCAGTTTCCGCTTCATAAAAATCGACGTTGTCACCTGTTATTATCACCATATCGGCTTTCACTTCCGACGGGACAGTACTGAGGAATTCCTGAAAAACGGCCATCCCGTTTCCGAAATGCTGGCGCCTCTGCACAAAGTCAGGATGATATCCCCTGAGATTGCAGATATGGATATCGCTGATATGAATAAAAGTAAGAGTATCATGCCCCGCGGGATTTAGGGCAGCGGAAAGTGGAACAGTGAATAAGCCTGAAATCAGGATACTGACCAGACTAAAGAAAGGAAGTTTTATTTTCATCGTTCAGGTTTTTGGATTTGCTTATCCTTTCAAAGATAATCCAATCTCATTATAAATACCTGCCGCCCGCCTGTAAATATTGAGCTGAATCCTGTTATACTGCTACCGGGACTCCATCTGCCATGAATGCCACAACACCGTTATCCGTCATAATCCGGCAATCCCTGTCTGCTTATGTCAGACAAACAAATCCGATATCCTGCCTCCGCGTTCAATCATACGTTCAAATGTAAGCAGTCCGCGTACAAACTGCCGGGCATGATGGTAATGTTCCATAAGGCTTACATTACGGTTTACCATTTTCCGGTCTCCTCCGAAATGCCAGAATTTATGGGCCGGATTGAAGTATTTTTCAAAAATATGGGAATTCGCTCTTTCAAAATGACCCATTGCCCATTCGTCACCTGTATGTTCAATCAGAAAGAGAGCTCCGTTGATGACTTCCTGCTGGCACCAGAGCGACTTGCCTGTACTCCAGATATAGTTATCCACCTGTTGCAGGGTATGAAAATATCCGCCATAAACATGATCAGAAGAGACATCTACAATTTTCTTAAACACTTTTTCTGCCGACCGGAACAATTCCCTGTCCCGGAGGCGGCCGGCTTCAAACATTACAAAGGCAAGGGTCTCCAGACCATGACCGGTTATGGAATGCTGTGCATATTCATTATCGGGCAGACTGAAATCGTGGTTGAGAACCTCATTGGTCAATCCATATTCTGCATTGACATGATGATTTAATATTGCATCCACACAGCGTGCAGCAAGTTTCTCCAGATCTTCATCAGGCTCATGCATAAGCATTTGTGTGGACAGGCTCAGAAGTATCATCCAGTGACCCAGTATTCTGGGTCCCTGAACCGGCGGAGAGTTTTTCAGATAACTTCCGATACTGTAATTATAATCGGGCTGGTCATAACGTGCGACACAGTCAAAAATAATTCTCTTTGCCAGGTCCCGGTATTGCTTCTCCCCCGATGCTGCCGCATATTCAAACAAACCTTCGGCAACAAACAGACTGCCATAAATATCTCCCGGTCCTGAAAGGGGTTCTCCTTCACGGGTAAAAGTTTCCGTCCAGAAACTGTCATCAGATGGTTGTAACTTCAGCAACAGATCCTTTGACTTGCGAGCAATCTCCAGGTAACGGGAATTCTGTTCCAGGTTATTATACAAATATGAATATACCCACATTCCTCTTCCAACGAACCAGGCGGTTTTATTCATGCTTTCCGGTTCGCCTGTCCGGATATCCAGAGAACATATCACCCCGCCATATTCATGGTCAATGGCATACTTGTCCATGTTGGGAATAAAATAATCATACAGTTCCGATCTGTACTGATCGCGAAGCTGCTCAAGGGATATTCCCCCGATATTGTCAATTTTTGCCCGTCCGGTTCTTCCGGCCTTAGCGGATTTATCTCTGCTGCGGCTGCAGGCAATAGTACTTCCGCTTGTTAACAAGCCCAATCCGCCCAGACTGCTTTTCGTTAAGAATTCACGTCTTGAAAAATCATCTTCTTTCATCTGTCTGTAATTTTGTTTTAATAAGTCATTCATAATCAAATATATAAATTTGACAGGGATCAATAAGTTCAAAAGTTTAACGGACTATTGTATCAAATAAACGGAATTTTGTTGAATTTGATTCGATCCTGTATAGTTTCTTCCTCTATTATAGCCTGCCATATTTAGTTTCAAAGAACTTTTTTATCTTCGTAGAGTGTAA
>CAZFVQ010000065.1:0-4325 GCA_964522415.1 uncultured Rikenellaceae bacterium
ATCACTGTCCGGGTTGGGCAAGAATCACTGTCCGGGTTGGGCAAGAATATGCACTCAGTGATAAAAAAGGCTTTCCATAAGTGGAATAATATGATAATCTTGCTCTTCTCCTTATTGATTATTTCTTCTATTCATGGTTGTTCTGGCTGTTCTAAGTCTGGTCGAATTCCCATATTCCCTCATGATAATACTGAAAATAAAACTTATAGCTCTAGTGATAATAAAAATATTCCTCATTCCGAGACAATCTCCAAAATAATTGATACCCATCCTCCGGTAAGTAGCGAAATTATCTATGGTACAGTTTACAATATTATTGATGGTGATACATATGATCTGTTGCTTGAAGATCATGAGATAATAAGAGTCAGAATGGAAGGTATCGATGCACCTGAACCAGGAATGCCCTATAGTAATTTGTCGAAAAATTATTTAGGTAAGTTGTGTTTTAACAAAAAAGTCAAAGTTCATAAAACTGGTCAAGATGGGGATAGAATTATAGGATTTACTTTCTTGTATGATGGAACGGAGTTAAGCCATGAAATGATTAAAGCAGGTATGGCATGGCATTTTATTAAATACAATAATGATGAGGATTTAATGGAACTGGAAATAGAAGCACGTAAAGCCAAACGCGGTCTTTGGAAGGATAAAAATCCATTCCCCCCGTGGGAGATAAGGAAATTACGTAGACAAGGTATTTCCACCAAATCTCTTTTCAATAATAAGAAAAATTAATTGAAAGATTAAAAGTTATCTTGTAGAAACAAAGATGTTTAAACAATCTAACTAACTCATCTGCCAGATTAAATCTTGACTATTACACCAAAAGTGACGAAGAATCATTTCTTTTTCTTGATTACACCTTTTTCCAATTCTTTTTTAAAATTGGTCGGCTTACACTTGTCTCACCGTTTGAAGGTTCACCTGTGAAATGACAATATTTTTCAGGATAGTCAGGATCGCCAAACTCATTCCATTTTTTATATGCGTCATAGCTTAATGGCTTTTTAACATTGAATGGAATTTCTACACCTGTCCGAATACAATAACCTGTTTGCTTGCCGGATGGTTTTGCAAATGCTGATTTTGTCACTACTACTTTCTTTTCTGTTTTAGGTGGAGTGTCAGCCGTTACTTTTTTAACAGTCACCCTGATTTCCTCACTTATAGCTAAAAGTCGCTGAACTTCTTCAAGTGTTGCGTTATAAAGGTCTGTGTCTTGTGCCTTTGAAATGTAAATGCCCATTTCATTGTTGTTCTGTTGCGAAAACTCATACAAATTCATTGAAGTTATGATTGCTTCGTTTTCGTTTAAGTAGCATTTGGAATGAAGATTTTTACACAAACTAGTCCGAATACCAATTTGGCTTTCTAACCAGTTATTTTCTTCAAGTTGTAATTTGTTTTCTCTGTAAACAATTCTAATGTCACGCTTTTGAATATTCAAATGACTCAGATGTTCTTTAATTCTATCTGTGAACTGCAAGTAAGGGCTGATAAGGATTAATCTGTCTTTTGTCCCCTTTATGAGTTCTTCTAAGTGATAAGAAACTCCTGTTGTGTTTAAAAACTTTGCCATTTTTTATTGTCGTTTGTTTGTTGTTATGTAGTCTTAGAGTAACTGGTAACGTTTTGCTGCTTTGCGAAGGCGGGGATTTTTAGCAAAAAAATTCATTAGATGTACAAAGTTTGAATTTAGCACTTCACTTTCATTGAAGCACGAAAGCCCCGCTTTTGTAAAACGGCTGTTACAGTCTGGCGTTTTCATATTCATAAACAATTCTTCTTCATTATTTCAAAATGTTTTTTATCGGAATATTCAACGATTTTGAGAAGAGTTTTAATGACTTCACCGCTTTCGCTTTTGTCTGTATGCTCAATAGAACCCATAGGTTCATAATTGTGCGAATATTCATTTATTAATTTATAAATTTTGCCTAATGCTGTCATTGAAATATTTGCTCCATTTGAATTAGCTTCTTCTAATAGAGCCTCCATTTTTTGTTTTGAATTGCTAGTATTTGGGATTTTAAAATCTGCATAAATTTCAAAAAATCTTCTGGAGATATTGCCAATTGTATATAAATCGCCATATTCTGGTCTTAATGATAAAAACTGGTTAATATTATTAAATAGGAAATGATATTCGGATTTGAATCTAATAAGAGTTTTGTCCATTGGCTTTAATTTCGACTTCCTTCTTTCATTTTCATAAAAGCTTTCTATCATATAAAATTCGCTTGGATTAGGTTTCAGTTCTTTTCCTTTCCTTTTCAATTCAATATTTTCCTCTCGAACCTTATTGTTCTTTTGCGTGAACCATTTTTTTATCAAGTTGAAAAAATGAAAGTTATGAGTTGAAATAAAAAGTTGTTTTGCAGATTGAAAATGTTCCTTAATTAAAGAAAAACTGTGGTAAATGAAGTTACTGTCTAAACTCGAAATTGGGTCGTCAATGAATATTACACTGTTGCTTACTTTAAAATCTCTTTCTTCTGCTTTCACAATGAAGTATGAAAAAGCTATTGCCGTTTTTTCTCCCTCGCTTAGATTTGGTGCAGGGATTCCATCTCTATAAATTAGATAACCTTTTTTTGACGAATCTAAATCAAGTAATATTTCATCCCTACCAAAATATGATTTAAGATGATTATTAATTTTTGCTAAAGCACTTCCGATTTGTGACGTTTCCTTTTGAAGTTTCTCTACTTCCTTATCAATGATTGATAATACGTCTGTACTAGATTTTTCTTTATCAAGTGATGTTAAATATTCATTCTCCATTTTTTGGAAATCCTCTTCTATAATTGCCTTTGCAATTGTATGAAGTTCAAGTTTTTCTTTTGATGTAGAAACTTCATCACTATGTCCTATAACTTGTTGGTTGTGTTTCTCTATTACCCCGTTTAGATTAAAAATATTTTGATTTATTTCCTTTTGAAAATCTCTAGGCTCGTCTAATATTTCAACCAAATCTTTATCAAAAGGATTTTTATTCTTTTCATCTAGTAAACCTTTAGAACTGATAAATAACCAATCTACAAAAGCTTTTATTGATGAGTTCAACGTTTCAGAGTGTGAAACATATTCAGCTCTAAATTCAGGATAAATATCTGAATTATCAGATGGAATTTGAGAAAACTTGAGATTTTGTGATAAAGAAATGAAGAATTCAATATTTAATTGCAAATCAAGATAATCTTTGCTGAAATGTTTTGAAAATTTGTCGAACAATTGGTTTGGTAAAGGATTATCACAGAACAAACATTTACCGTATTCATTTTTTGATTTATGAATTTCAAATCCTTTTTTTACCCAATTATTTAGTTCTTCATCTTTTTTGAGCTTTTCAATAGTTTCAGCAACTATTTCCTTAGCTAATAGATTTTTAATGTGATTGTAGATTCCATTTATATCACCAATAACTGGAATATTTATTTCAACTTCTTTATACTTGGATATTTCTTTACCAACTTTACGCTTTACTTTTTCTTCGAGTTTGTTTTTGTCGTTATCATCTAGTATCAGTGTTCTGATTTTATCAATCCCTATGTCTTTTATTCTTTGTTCTACCTTTGTTCTATTGTAGGTTTTATCAAATAATACATTAGAAACCTCTCGACCAACACTTTGTAAAAATGAGTTTTTTATTTTCTCTTTAGATTCTCTATTTTTCTTGGCTTGCTCATTCTTTTCTTTCAATGCATTTTTTTCAATGGTCAGTTTGTCTAGCTTTTTTTTGGTATCAATATCAACTTCACTTAAATAAACAATACCGTTACAAGATTTATTAGGTTCAAAAGATACATTCTCATCTATGAAGTCCTTATTAAAAACACGGATTTCTATATTTGAATTTGAAAGGTCCTTTGATTTGATAAATGTTTTGTCGTATAATGTAATTTCAAATTCTCCATTTACAGGAAATTGTTTGAATTTTTCTATGTGGTATGTAGCTTTTTTTTCACAGCTTGAAAAAACTCGTGATAGTGTAGTTTTACCACATCTGTTCCAACCATAAATAAGATTAAATCTTTTAAAGTCGGGCAAGTCATTCCATACAGAATTTTGAAAAATCCCAAAGTCACTCAGCAATTTTATGTTTTTTATTAATGTCATTTTTTGTTTCTGTTGTTTTTTACGCTTGCCACCAACTTGTTTATATGCTAACCAAAGTTACACAAAAACTACAAATTAGGAATGTGTTTTGTAGTTAAGCATTAGATAAAATAGCATCTAATTATGCTCAGTCTATAAAACGTATATGCTCTTCTATGTTGTAAACCAAATTTTCAGAGTATTATTTTTAAAAAATATTCAAA
>CAZFVQ010000066.1:0-4273 GCA_964522415.1 uncultured Rikenellaceae bacterium
TAATTATTTGTCTGATATCTGAAATAGTCCTCAATCTCTGACATTGACTCTCTGTTGTTTTTAAGATCCCTTATTATTTTACCCTTCTCCATAAGGGCAACACGGGTGCATATATCAGATATATGATTCAGATTATGGCTGGAAAGAATAAGCGTTCTGGTTTTATTCCGGAATCCGGAACTCAGTATCTTTTTTAATATGATCTGTGAACTGGGATCCAGGAAATTAAAAGGTTCATCCAGTATCAGCAATTCAGGATCTGAGAGAAGAGCGCCGATAACGCCGACCTTGTACTTCTCTCCCGATGATAACTGTCTTATATATTTGGAGGTTTCCGATGTTTTAATATTAAGAAAATGGTCATAACTTTCAAGTCTTTCATATAATTCATTTCTTTCCATTTCGTAAATCCTTGAAATGAATTCAAAATATTCAAGCGGTGTAAGAAATTCAATGAGAAAATTATTGTCAATAAAAGAACCAGTGTAACTTTTCCAGTGTTCCGACTGGTAAACCGGAATTGATTTTGAAAGTATCTGCCCTCTGTCGGGTTTCAACAGATCAACCATCAATCTTAAAAAAGTTGTTTTACCTGCCCCGTTATTCCCGACAAGTCCCCAGATTTCTCCTTCATCGATTGATAATTCCGGAATATCCACGGCAACCGTGTTTCCATACTTTTTTAAAAGATTCGCCGCCTTGATCATTTTCTGTATCCTTCAAGATTTATATATTTTCTCCGCATTAATTTATTATGAATAATTTTCCAAATCTTCCTCTGATTGATTAAGGCAACAATACATAGGAAATTAATGATAAACAGACTATTTGTTAAATTTATCCGGAGTAACAAAAGGGAAAGGATCAGGCTTGGTATCAGCATAATTAATATTACTCCCAAAAACTGAACACTGTTTATCCCCTGATAATTAAAGAAAATGTTGCGATTCAGATCGATCCTGGAATTATTATAAGTTGCAAAAAAGATAAGAATAAAATAGCCAAGACCTGAATTATATAATAATGCTGAAAAGAATAGATGTATCTCGGTTTTGGTAGGTTTTATTGCAATTAAAAATAAAAGAAATACTACTATACTTAATATTGTGTATATCAGATGTTTTGCTTTTAAATATTTAATGATGTCAAATTTCGTCGATGAGATAAAATCAAAGTAACTGCTTTCCCAGGAAAATAAATACTGTATAAACATATAACCAAACAACCCGTTTAACAAAACATAGACCGCAAACACAAAAGATAAACTTTCATCGTTTTGTGACTGAATACTATAAAATATAGTAACAAATAACACGGTTATTAAAAAAAAGCCTCTTAACCGTTTGTTTCTTGAGATAAGTCTGATTTCAAGTCCAGCATATGTAAATAAATCATTACTTGTGAAATAATTTCCAGTCGGTCTGACTGTAAAATCAGAAAAGGATTTTTGATTTTGATAAATACCATAAAAGCCTTTTTTTAATAAAATGAAATTGCAGTATAATAATCCGGTAAGTATTAAAATCAACAATATCAGAAAATACAGATTTTTGTTTATGAGCTGCTCAAAGATGAAACCGGACATGCTAGTAAAAGAAATATCCAGGAAAAGATCAATAAAATAAAGACCGGCAAACAGAAGTACCGGGAGGATTACATATACAAAAGAAATCCCGGTTAAATTCCTGATCAGCAAACTGAAATATCCGACCGAAAAAAAGATTATTAAAATTCCAAGGAAATAGAAGGAAAACTGTTGGATACTGTAGTCCGGAAGAATCGTTCTAAATGAGTATGGGATAAAAAACAATAATAATCCGATAAAAAAATAATTGAAAATCGTTATAAAAAGTATGTATAATACCAGTTTGTTCCTTTTAACCGGCAAGTGTAAATAAGCCAGCAATGCGCTCAGGGGATTTTTAAGGAAAAAAAACTGAAGAATAAATAATACTGTACATATATGTAACAAATTGTGATTAAATAAAGTAACCGGATTTGAAGAAGAATGGAATAAATGAATTATATTGGGAAAATCATATCCTAGATAGATTAAAACAAAAAAAAGATATAATATTGAAAGTATTGTTAGAACCTTCATTATTAATCTTAAGTTAAACGTAGCATTTCTTAAAAAGCTCTTAATTGAATGTTCTATAACTTTTATAAACATAATGTATTCAGTTAAGAATAAAAATGCAAATCATTATGGATACCTGGAATTTTTCAGGTATCCATAATGCAAATCTGTTTCTACGTTAGCATATAGCAGAAAGACATAGCTGCTATAGTCGCCCCTGGGCCACCTGGAGCAGCAAGTGCACCCAAACCCATACAAATGAGATGCTCTCTCCATGAATGATTGTTAAGCCAATGACCACCTGAAGCAGATTCCATTTGATCAAAACTAAGTTCTTTCATATAAATAACATTGAAATTGTTACCTACTCTTTTCAGGCTTTTCGGTTACCGCCTGCAGATCTAAATTACACAATTACATCTGCATTCGAAAAATAAACAAGCCCAGTCCAATAATACCGGACCGGGACATTTTTTATTATAATTTTTTCCGGTAACCTTTTCAGATATTTTCGCTATTTCCACAAAAGTTTCTCTACCAATATTGTGCAGCGTTTTTTGTGAATCAATGTTTTTGTTGCTGCCCTCGTCAATAGCAAAGTTTTCCCAATAATCATTTTAACTATTGCCTTATTAGCTTTGGTACCATTTTCTATATATAAGCGGACATTGCGGTATTAGTCCTGGATTTTGCATTGACCCATCCGGATTTTACCATATCAGCAAAAGGAAATAGCTTTGCCCAATCTTTTGCCTGTTCAATAGCCAGAGCTCTCTTACCTCTCGCTTTATATTCGTCAAAACTATATGGCAATCCACTATTTCAACAATTTCCACTCCTGTTATTTCAAGCCAAAAGTATTGTCCATTTTCATTGATGGGTACAGGGCTTTCCTGTAGTTTAAAAATCAGACGGTACGGATGGTCAAGGATTAGACAATTGCAAAATAGTAATTCATCCCGAGAAAAGAGGTGAAAAAATATTGTGTTTATTCAACACCAAATCATTTTTTACTCTCAGCAATAATAAAATAGAAATGAATAGATAAAATGGAATAATTAAATAAAACCATAAATTAATTTTCATCAGATAAAGAAAACTTGCACCAAGCAGACAAATAAAATTTCCTGTGGGCGAATGAGCTATTTTAAAGATTGCTGAATCGGTCATTATAGCAGGTCGAACAAATGACCAGTAAAGAGAAAAACAGCACAGGAAAATCAGGGCAATTAAATAATATGAGAGTACGAATATTTTATCTTCCCATAATGTCAGAAGAAATCCTAATGAAATAACCAAATCCAGTATAAGTGGTATTGAAATAGTCTTATAAAAAATATTGAAATATTCTTTCCAGTCATTTCCGGAATGAAGCTTTAATTGCAACCACAAGGAAGGATAATGTCCCCAAAGATTGTTAAACACATATGAAAAATGAAAAGTGGGAGCTGCAATGAATATCCAGTATAATAAATTGCCATCTAAAATATGACGCCCGGTATGTTTGCTTAGAAGCATATCTGCTATAAAAAATACAATTTTTACAATTAATCCTATACTCAGAGATATTCTAACGCTTCTGTTATAAAATAATAATTGCCAAAAAGTATTCTTAATAGTGGATTTCCTGAAGAAAATTACAGTTCTGTTTTGTTCCGGGGTTAAACTATCTGTCAAAAACATAAGAAAAACTGAAAACCCAAAGATTATCAAGGTCCAATGAAAGTTGGATGGTTCAAAAGGAGGTCTGAAGAACGAAATCAAAAAAAACAGAATGATCAGTAAAACCATCATTACAGATGATCTCAAATTATACCTATTCTCAATAACGTTCTGAAATATCCTTCGGAAAAGATGCGATGTAATAATCAGCAAATAACCCTGGATTAAAAGCTTTAAATTAAAATCTTTAGCAATAATGGTTATTGTCAAAAGAAAAATAAACAAAAAAATGAAAAAGCCTGACAACATATCAATAACAAGATTAATAATCATTTTATTGATACTGGAAACAGGATGGTAATGTAATACAATCCTTCTCAGAGGCTTATACTTTGATACCGTTAATAAATGTTACCATCTAACGGAACATTTTGATACCCCTTTTCTGTGTTGTTGACTTATTCAATGATTGCGGGCTGTGTTTTTTCTATTATTCCGGTAAAGATTTTCGTGTTCGATCAGCACTTAAAA
>CAZFVQ010000067.1:0-4203 GCA_964522415.1 uncultured Rikenellaceae bacterium
CTTTAGCTTATGCTTTATACTACACATTCATTGGATACAAACATAGGGACTTTGATTACAACTTCGTCTTTTCCTCTGTTGTATTCTTCAATGATTTCCTGATAGCGTTTGTAAAAGTCAACTGTCATTGGATTGCGTTCTACCATTCGCTTCAGTTGCTTTTCTATTTTGTCTTTGAGTGACTGAACTGCTGCATTCTTATTTTCGGTTTTCAGAAAGTATTTTTCCAACAGGTCAAAGTCTAAGCCGCTAAGGTCAATTATTTTTCCTTCGTTCTGGCTGTGTTCCGCAACCATATTTTCTATGGATTCGTCCACCACATCCTGAATTTTACGCATTAGGGCTGCCACGTCTGCACTTTCAACATTATCTTCAATAGCAGTATAAATTACATCAATAGCGTTCTTTCTTGGTGCATATTCAAATAATACTCTGTCGGGTTGAAGTGCCTTATATTTCCTGAAAACTTCTCTCGCCAATACTTGAAATTTGCGTTTCGTTTCGTCATTGGTATACACGGCATTAATTGCTTTTTCCAGTGCAGCCAATTTATGCAAACCGTCAGCATTGATGAGTTCCTGCAAATCAAAATTCACTTCATCTTTCAAAAATGTTTCAGTCGCTTCTAAGGCTTCCTCCAACTGCTTGATAAGTTCATCTTTTGGTTTGACAGGTGGTTCGGGTTTTTTGCCTCCACCGTCACCACCACCGCCACCTCCTTCGTCAGCATCTGATCCATATATTGCCAAAGCATCCAACAAGGCAGTATAAGTTTCAATGTAATCAACTATTAATCCGTTGTTTTTACCTTCATTGATACGGTTGGCTCTTGCAATAGCCTGCATCAATGTATGCGACTTCAATGGTTTGTCCAGGTACAAGGTTGAAAGGCTGGGAACATCGAATCCTGTGATCCACATCGCGCAAACAATCACCAGACGGAAGGGGTCATTTTCATCTTTGAACCTTGTTTCAAGGTCCTGGGTATTCATTTTCTCCCGATGTGGCTCAATGTCCAGATCCCATTTTTTGAATTTCTGTATTTCGTTTTGCTCAGAACTTACAACCACACAAATCTCTGTCTCCTTTATCCATTGTAGTTCACGTCTCTTCTCCAATAATTCCTGGTCGCCATATTTCCCCTTGGAAACTTCTTTTTCCAATTGCCCCACATATTTTTCCCAATGCTCCGTAATCAGATCATACATTTTTACGGCAGTGAGTTTATCCAATGCAATGAACATCCCCTTGCCTTTATAACCTCGACTGCAGAAATGCCAGACCACATCTTTGGCAATGGCATCCAGCCTTTTTCGGGCGGTTAATATGGGATATTCTCTGGCAAAAAGTTGTTCTATTCTGCTACGCTGGTCACTGTCCAGATCTTCCGTCTCGGTATCAATTATGGCCCTTATCTGCTCATTGATAACCGGATTTTTTAATCCTAAATATTCGCCTCTGTTCTCATAATATAGCGGAACAGTTGCGCCATCATCCACACTGCGTTTGAAATCGTAGCGGGAAACATAATCACCAAAAATTCGCTTGGTAATCTCATCGTCTTTGAAAAGCGGCGTTCCTGTGAATCCTATAAAAAAAGCATTGGATAATGCATAGCGGAGATTCATTGCCAGTTGCCCACCCTGGGTCCGGTGGGCTTCATCAGACATGACAATGATATTGTCCCTTTGGGTTATTTCTTCTTCAAAGTTGAATTTGTGAATGAGTGTAAATAAATAGCGGTGGTCCGACCTGAGCAATTCTCTTAAATGCTTTCCGCTGTCGGCTTTTATTGAATCTTTCTCACCTGCTTTCACCTGAGGCACTGCACCCACTCCGCTGAAAGTACCATAAATTTGTGTGTCTAATTCGTTACGGTCTGTTACAATCAAAAAAGTATAACTACCCGTGAATTTGTGATGAATCTTTTGACTGAAGAAAACCATTGAGTAGGATTTTCCGCTCCCCTGCGTATGCCAGAACACACCCAATTTTTGCTTTTCTTCCAAGCTTATTTTCCCCTGTTTGTAAAGTTGTTCTTTGTGCCGTATGTTTTCAATGGCTTTGTTCACGCCAATAAATTGGTGGTTTCGGGCAATTAGTTTGACGATTTTGCCCAAAGAATTATCAAACAAAATGAAGTTCTCGAATAGATCCAGAAAGCGTTTTTTCTCACAAACACCAACAATTATTCTATCCAGGGCAACTATGCCTTCATCTTCTTCAGTAATGCGTTTCCATTCGTGAAAATGCTGATATTCGGCTGTAATGCTGCCAATGCGGCTTTCAATACCATTACTCAGCAATACAAAAGCATTGTAATGAAAGAGTTTGGGAATTACATCCTTGTAGTCTGTGAAATTATCGTTGTAGGCGTTTTCCAATTTCCGATGGGCTGCCTTCAGTTCAATAAACAGTAACGGAATCCCGTTTACAAATCCGATAATGTCAGGTCTGCGCTCGCGGTTGCTTCTACCCTGAATCCATAGTTGACGAACGGCTAAAAAGTTGTTATTGTCTGCATTGTCAAAATCAAATACCTTCAGCTTTTTGTTTTTTATCTGCTCTCCTTTTTCATTGATAAAGTCAACCGGAATACCATTACGGAGCAATAGGTATTTTTCAAAGTTGATTTCCGCCAATGACTTGGCAATACTCTCTTCAATGAGTTTTTCGTATGCCTGATTGTAGGCTTGTTCAGGCAGGTTGGGGTTGAACTGTTTCAGTTTCTCAAAGAAAATCCTTTTGAGCAGCACCTCTTTTTTGTTTAACCTGCCCAAGGTACTTCCTTCGCCATAGCTTTCCTTGTTGAATGCCAACAGCGTATCCCAACCCAAATGATAAAAGAATAAATCAATGGCGGTTTGTTCAATCAGATTGTCTTCTGAATATTCCCAGGTCATTTATTTCGATTTAAAATGCTGATGATAAGCTGCTTCACCGTTTCCATTTCTTCCGGCTTGCTTGTGGCCACAAAAAGAGTGAGTGCAGCCAGGGCTTCATTGCTGATGATTGGCGATTGATCCTCTGCATAGAGCAGGTCGTTTTTCTCCAGAAAATGCAGGAAGCAAGCCGCTGCTATTCTTTTATTTCCATCTACAAACGAGTGATTTTTCACAATTAGATATAGAAGCGTTGCGGCCTTTTCTTCAATGCTTTTGTACAACTCTTCATTTCCAAAACTTTGAGCGATCTGCTTTATCGAACTTTCAAATCCCTTATCCTTTGGTTGGGCAAATAGATCAGAGGCAATTGCTGACTTCATGTTGGAAATTACAGCCAAATATGCTTTCACATCAGGATAAACGGTTTGTTGGATTGTTTTTCCTCTTACATCTAATTTCTCGTGGTCATAGTCGTCCAGCAATTCAAGTCCTTTGGCAAAGATTTGCAGCATTTGGCTGTCTGCCTCGGTTGTTTGTTGGGTAATGGCACGATTCAATATACGAATACCCGTTTTAAGGTATTCCACCTGCTGTTGCTTTTCGGCAAGGCGCTTTTCATTGATGGCATAACCCTGCACCAGATAATCTTTCAGTCGTTGAGTAGCCCATTGGCGAAATTGAGTCCCCCTGATGGAGCTAATGCGATAGCCTACAGACAATATTGCATCTAAGTTGTAAATCAGTTGCCTTCGCTTTACATTTCGTTTACCTTCCTTTTGAACTTGTAAGTATTCCTTACAAGTTGCACTTTCAGCAATTTCTTCTTCTTCATAAATCCTTTTCAGGTGCAGAGTGATATTTTGAGGAGTGGTATTGAAAAGTTCAGCCATTTGTCTTTGTGTTGCCCACACTGTGTCTTCATTAAAGATTACGGCAACTTCAATTCCTTCAGGAGATTTATATATTGCAATTTGGTCTTCCATGTTATCCTGCCATTTTTTGGTTGAATAATAGAGCAATTAATCTCTCTGTTGTCCATTGGCGAAATTGAGTTCCACTTTTTGAATTAACACGATAGCCAACTGAAATAATAGCATCGAGATTATAGAATTTTATCTTTCTATTAACCCTCCTTTTCCCTTCGCTTTGAACTACCGGGAAAAGCTCGGTTGTTGAATTTTCTTCCAGTTCCTCCTCAGCGTATATATTTTGCAGGTGTAAGCCGATGGTATCAGTGTCTTTGTCGAAAAGCTCTGCCATTTGCTTTTGTGAAAGCCAAACAGTGTCTTGCCCGAACTTTACCCGGACTTCTATTTGT
>CAZFVQ010000068.1:0-4115 GCA_964522415.1 uncultured Rikenellaceae bacterium
GAATCACTGTCCGGGTTGGGCAAGAATCACTGTCCGGGTTGGGCAAGAATATGCATTCAAGAATTGTTGGTCGCTTAGAGTCATATTCTAATAAATAATAAAATGGTAGAGTAATATACGAATTAATGAAACTATCAATGGTAGAAACAATGTTGGGATAACTAATTCTATGACCTGAGAAGGAATGATATTTTTCATTAATTTCGTCTTTAGCTACATTAGTAAATGAAAGACATGCTATACCTGAAAAACGCCCGTGTTTGTTTTTACATTCATTAAAAAGAGCCTGAAGTTTATACGCAATTGAAGTAGTCTTGCCACTACCAGGGCAGGCATTAAGAATTACCTTCCCGCGAGCATCAATAAATGGTTCATTATCTTTAGTTACTTCAAAATTCATTGGTTAATTGTTAATTCCTCAATAGCACTTTTCAAATAATCAGGAACATTAAATTTAATATCTTCACCATTATCTATTTTTCTTTCTAATTCAAAAGCAAACTGTTGAGCAAAATCGGCTTTTGACGGTAAGGCCTTCCAAACTAAAAGAGCTATTTTTTCTTTCTCTGTTGTGGAAAATTCATTATTCGGAAGATTACTAATGTATTCTTGAATCTTTTCAATTTTTTTAGGTTGATGCTTATTAATGAAGTCAATTAGTAAGTTTTTATCAAAGTCCTGTTTTGTATTTGGAATATTTGCTTTTGCTATTTCATATTCTAGTGTTTTGTAAGCTGTTCGAACTTTAATTTTATTTGGGTTCTTTCGAATAGTTGATTTTAGATTCCCAATTCGACTATTTATTTGAGAATTACGGATGTTTTCATATAATATTTCTACTTTTTGAAAGTCTTTATGAACTAAATTTTTGAAAGAATATTCGCTATATTTTGAATTAGGAAAACGATCATCATCAGTTATAAGGACTGCTGTTTGATTAATTCTTTTATGACTATATTTTGAATTGAAAAGATATAAAAAAGGATAAAATGAAACGCCACTAACATTCACGACTTCAACTCTATAATCCTCAAGTTTTATTTTCAAAAATTTAGCAAATATTGAAATAAGAATTTCTTCAGATATTCCTTCAACAAATAGTACTGCCCTAGCAAAAAACAGTTGTGACTTGGTAACGTCAAGATACCTTTCAAGTTGCAATTTTCTAGTTTCAAAATCTATATTCTTTAGGACTATTCTTTTGTTGGCTTTTTCAACAATATTTTCATTCTCTCGATTAGAAAAACAATTCCCCAGTCTTGTCGCTCTTTTTTGTAATAAAATTAGGCTCTCCAAATTCGCCTTAGATGTTAATGTCGGGGAATGCGTTGTAATAAAAAGTTGACAATTGGGAGGATTGTTTGCTTGTTTTAGGAAGTTATATAGATTTAACTGAAGTTGTGGATGTAAATGCGCTTCTGGTTCTTCTATCAAGAGGGCATAATGTTGTTGCTTATTATCAGAAATACGTTCCTTAATGTCACCAAGAATGATTGCTATATTTATTAAATTATTAAATCCTAGACTATTTTGGGATAGGTTGAAACCATCTTCCTTTAGGGTTTCTTTATCAAATGGTAAATAAGGTTTTATGATGTTTACAATATTCTCAATTTTAGTATATTCTTCGATTCGTAAACCAATTCTGCTATCAGAAGAAATTTTAAAGATTTCATCTAAGTTTGAATTAACATTCTTCTGTGTAGATTTTACCTCAGGTCTATCAAGTAGGTCATCATTTGCTTTCTTAATAATCTTCTTAAACTCATCTTCAGATTTTGCTCTTTCAACGAGTCTTTTAACAACAAGTCCTAAAATATTATTCTTATAGTTTAAAATGTCATAAGTACTATCTCTTAAGGCACTTAAATAATAATGTTGAAATATCTCAAATGTTCCTGAATCTGCTTTTTGTTCCTCAGAAGCTCCTGTGAAATAAGTAAACTTAGGATAACTATCTTTTCTGTATTCGTATCTAAGAGTAATTCTTGCTTCATCTTCTTTATTATCATCCTTTGCTAATATTAAATATTCATACAAAGCTCCTTTCTCATGTTCTTCAAGTCCTTTAAAAATATAAGAAATTTCAATAACTGAAGCTGTTTGCTTTGTTTCTGGGTCAATATGAAAGCACTCATTTGTAATATAGATATCCTTTTTAAGATTACCCATATTATAAAGCAATCTAATCGCATCAATTAAAGCGGTTTTGTTGCTTCCATTTTCTCCTATTATGATATTTATTTTAGGATCAAATTTGACTTGCAGTCTCTTAATGCCTCTAAAATTTATAATCCGAATATTTGATAAGTACATTCTTTTAAGATATGATAATTAAATAATTACATAAAAATATAATATTTTATGTTACATGTCAATTATGCCACTATGCGCCAGGCAAAGAAAGTAAGTGTGTGGAAGCGAAGCGATGCTTGCAGGGATGGGCTGGAACACTCTTGCTTAGTGCGTTGGCAATTTTTCAATATTTTTTTGAGAATTGGCAAAACAAAAATTCCCTCAATAAAACACCATCGTTTCGGCTCTACTAGCCTTGTGCCTACTTACTTATATGTATACCAAAGGTATACAATAATTGTTTTTTTAGGGTAGTTATTGTGCGCCATAATTGGTATTTATTTTTATTCTATAAGAAATTTATGCCAGATTATTCCTTAAACTGTATCTGCAATAAAAAACCAGATTTGCCTTAATATTTCAGCCAATATCTATAAATGGAAGTCCGGTAAATACAAATACAAGGCTTAAATTATGCCGGAAGACGTAATAAACATCATTGCAGTTTCACCAATCAGACCTCCTTCCAAAAAATCCATTGGCTATTAATGAATTTGTCCGAAGTCTGTTTGTTCATAATCCTTCAATCAGAGATAATGGTATTTCAGCCAGATAAATTGATGAATTACCCTCATGCGAGGAATAGTATGACACGAATATTTTTTTCTTGCCTACAACAAATCCGGGATAACTATTATCACCTCCTGAAGGTAGCCGGAGCAGATTTCTGAATTGCCCTTCCCTGTTAACTAAAAATAGTCCGGTTATTGCTGGTTTTTCATATACCCTGGTACCGGCAATAAAAAGCTCGTCATTTAACGCTGTAAAGTCAGGTCCGCCAAACCGGATTCCTGTATCTGTCCAACTCCACTCCTTATATGGCGGTTTGCTTCTTCCCCAGAAGCCTGCACCTGATTCCCGGCGAACCATCATCATCATCTCCCCGTCAGGCATTACCCTCACAGTAGTTTCGTTGGGCCTTCCATCCAATGAAAGCCTGGTAACCAGGTCATAATTAATACCATCGGTAGTTTTTAAAAGGCAGACTGACCATTCTTGTTCTTCTTTCTTTTCTCCCGCCGAATATGCAACCCCATAACCAGTTTTATTATACCATGAAACTCTCCACAGCCAATCAAAATTTGTCCTGGCATTGGCTGAAATATTAATGGGTTGAGGATCAGAGAATTTCTTCCCTGAACTATTTGAAAATGAAACGTGAGATAAACAGCTCATGAGTTTCCTGTCTTTATATACTGAACCTCCGATGTTTACCAGAATTCTTCCGTCAGGTGTAACAGACAATTTAGGGTCTCTGAGATCGTAACCTTTTTTCTCAAGCACTGCAACCGATGTCCAGTTTATACCATCTTTTGATTTTATAATACGTACAACCCCATCTACACCTCCGGCGTGATCACTTCCCTGACGGAACGAACAATAAAAATTGCCTTTGAACCAGATAAGGGATGTAAAAGCATTATGGTACTCATTGCTCCAGATTTTTCTGATTGAAACATCTTCCGGTTTAATCTGTGCACTGCTTGTGGCATGAGAAATTATCAGGCTTATTCCAAACAGGAGTGCTGATTGTGTTAATTTTTTCATTTTCTTCAGGAGTGTTAACTATTAAAATTCAGTATGACAATTTATTTGACCCTGCTGATGTAATCATTACCATGACTGGAATGGGCGCTGTCTTTTCTAAACGTCACGTCCGTCAGGAAAGGACCCCGGTTCCCTGTATGATTATTGGATCTCCTTTAATGATACAGTTTGAAAAACGATATCGGCCTGACTACTTTCATAAAGGATACCGA
>CAZFVQ010000069.1:0-3939 GCA_964522415.1 uncultured Rikenellaceae bacterium
TATCGGCTGGCAATATGGCCAGTGGCGATTTTGTGAGTTCCGTTTCTATATGCAGTAACAGGCTGTAATGTTATGGAGACGGTTTCCAATGCTATTCCCATAGCCATTGGCTATATTGCTTGTTGTGGTGCGTTTTTCTTTATCCTAATCAGAATTTCTTTTTTAGTTTCTCGTTCTTCTTCAATATCAAAATCATTTTGTAATCCAAGCCAAAACTTAGCTGTTGTCCCAAAATAAGAAGCTAGTCTGAGAGCAGTATCAGCAGTTATTCTTCTTTTCCCTTTAATAATTTGAGAAATCCGTGTCTGAGGAATATTTGTATCCTTAGATAATCTATAAGCTGTGATCTGAAGAGGGATTAAAAATTCTTCTAATAAAATTTCTCCGGGGTGAATATTTGGTAACCTGTTCATTTTGTAATCCTCCAATCTTTAATGATAATCTATTATTTCAACATCGTGTGCGTTATTGTCAATCCATTGAAATATGATCCTCCACTGGTCATTGATTCTGATGCTGTAAAACCCTGAGCTTTGCAATTTTTCGAGCCTGTTGGATGGCGGAATTCTTAAATCAGATAAGTTCTGAGAGTTATTAAGCATCCTTAATTTCCTTCGACCGAGTTGCTGAATTTCAACTGGTACTTTTTTAACATGGTTTCCTTTCCAAATTTTTTCAGTATCCTTTGAACCAAATGAAAATATCATACTATCGTCTTATAACACTAACGCCAAAGATGGGTATTTTGTTTCAGAAATAGAAATTTTTATTGGAATAATTAAAATGCCACACAACGGGCCCGGGATTGACGCCGTGAAGCCCGATGGGTTTTGCGTGCAAAACACAGTAAAGGGCGTAACGGAGTCTAATCGGGCTTCATGGCTTCAATCCTCGTGATGGGGACTGTACGCTTGGGTACTCCTGTTTTTTTGCCAGGCATGTTCCGTATCATTGAAGCCCGATTATTCCCGGGCCCGATGGGGCACAATAGGGGGCGGGAATCCCAACTTGTTGGGATGTAGCCACCGTAAAGCGAAGCGTATTGCGCCCTATCGCCGCGCTAAACGAAGTTCCGCACTGAGGGCGGTTCCGCCAGAGCTTGCTATGAGCGGAAGTAAAGCCCGCAAGGGCGGGACCAAATTGCGTTTAGCGACATGTTCGGGCACGTTTTGATTCGATATCCGGCTAAAGCTGATTATTTGTATGTACAAAGAAAGTAAGCAATTTGGTTTAGGGCGGCGTTCGTTGTTTTTTCTACGATATGGTTCTTCCAATAAGGCTTCATTATTTTTCCTTCCTTATGGCTCAAAGTTAATAGAACAATTGTGGCTATTAAACAAAAGACAGTTGCCTGGATTGAACCTTCCGGCCCAAATTGTCCGCCTGTGAACCATACAGCACCTTCAATTTTGGACGTAATCAATGTCTTTGAAATTGTGTTTCCAGAAACGTTTGCACCAAATATTGCGGATTGGGTAAAATTCCAAGCAAAATGAATAGCAATTGGAAACCACAAATTTCGGGAATAGATAAATGCGGACCCAAGTAATAGTCCTGCCTGAATTGCAAGTCCAATTGCCACCGTTAATGAACTATTGGGATTCGCAAGGTGCATAGCACCAAATAAAACTGCTGAAATTATCAGTGCAAAATAGCTACCCAATTTTTCTTCTGTAATCCTAAATATAATTCCTCTCACTAAAGTTTCCTCAAAAATTGCAGAAGTTAATGCCATGGTTAAGGGAGGAACTAAAAATAAAACTGGATTTATAGAAATAATAGAATAGCCACCTTTTAGATAAATTACAAGAATCGTCAATGATTGGAGCATAGTACCTAAAATAACTCCTAGCGTTAGGTTTTTTAACAACCCATTTTTTGAAAACTCAGAGATTGCTCTCCTTTCATAAAATTTGTATAAGTAAATATAGGAAGCGATTGAAAGAATTGCAACCACAAGTCCCGTTATTAGATTTTTTACCTCCGTTTCTATTGTGGTTGCGTTTAATAGTTTACCAACAATTATTTGTCCTACGCTGACAATTACACCACAAACTACAAGTCCGATGATTATCTTTATCAGCGGGTATCGAAGAATTTTTTGTCCGAATTTCTTTTTGTCCATTCTTGTTACTTGTTATAACTCCTACACTGTCGTTGTACAATGACAGCTAACGCCGCGCTAAACGAAGTTCCGCACTGAGGGCGGTTCCGCCAGAGCTTGCTATGAGCGGAAGTAAAGCCCGCAAGGGCGGGACCAAATTGCGTTTAGCGACATGTTCGGGCACGTTTTGATTCGATATCCGGCTAAAGCTGATAAGTTGTATGAAGATACGAAGCAATTTGGTTTAGCGCGGCGTTCAGGCACATTTCTTTTGGATGCAGGAGTTGCAAAGCAACGGGCAGACAAAAGTTCAGCTTTAGCTGAATGTGCCTGAACGGTCGGCAATATGGCCAGTGGCGATTTTGTGGGCTTCGTTCCTATTTGCAGTTACAAACCATAAAGCAGTGAAGACGGTTTCCAATTCTACTTCCCCCGCCATTGGCTATATTGCTTGTTGAACTAAATCCCGTCTTGACGGGATAGCTATTTCAAAAGTACCCGATTCTTTCTATACTCAAAGATTATTAACAAAAAAATTTCTGATTATGAGAAAGAAATCGGGTTTTACTATTGTAGAACAAGCTATCACGCTTGTTCCTGAATTTGAAAAAGTTGTCGTTAAGTTGGGACAACAGGTTACTTTGCGTGGACAGAGTAAAAGTACATTAAATAATTACATTCGGCGCATCGCCTTGTTTGTGATCCGCTTCGGGAATCTACCTGAAAAAATTGACTCTGAAGAGATCAATGAATACCTGGTAGCTTTGGCACGTGACCCTAAATCGCCTTCACGAAGCAGCTTTAAACACATGGTCTACGGACTGCGTTATTATTACCGTTTGCTGGGGATGAACAAAAATGCCATCGCATTGCCTTCATTAAAGAAAGAGACTAAACTCCCTGTTATTCTCAACCAGAAAGAGTTGAAAGAGCTTTTTGCCGCGCCAACGCTGCTGAAACAACGGGTTGTACTGACATTAATCTACTCAGCGGGATTACGTGGTCAGGAGGTGATAAATCTTAAGATCTCTGATGTTGATTTTGACCGTAAAGTCATCCACATCCGCCAGGGCAAATACAAAAAAGACCGTACTGTTCCATTGGCTGCAAGTATGTCCGTAGGACTGAAAAAATACCTCTCAGCCGAGAATCCACACATCTGGCTATTTAATGGAAAAGAGCCCGATGGCAGGTACAGCGTTCGTGGTCTCTCTTGGGTGATGCGCGAAAACCTTAAAAAAACTTCCATTACAAAGGATGTTAACCTTCATTCTCTCAGGCATTCTTATGCCACACACTTGCTTGAACAGGGAGTTAATATCGTTACAATCAAAGAACTGTTGGGCCATGCTGAAATAACCACTACCATGATTTACCTTCATATCGCCCGGTGTGAAGTGGTTAAAGCTCATAGTCCTCTCGATACACTCTACAACTATCCCGGTATTGAGAACAAAGTTTGATCTTGCCGATGCAATAAATCTTTTCGGCGCCGATCTTTTTTCCGGGACAAAGCTTACTCCGCTTCAATTAAAGGTGCTTGCCAAATTATCAGTCTGCCGCACTGCTGTCCTTGGTGGCCACGAAGAAGTGTGCATAAACTGCGGCACGGTACGTTACAGTTACAATAGCTGTGGAGACAGACACTGTCCCAAGTGTCAGGCTGCAAAACAAGCATTATGGATCGATGACCTGGTGCATAGTACTCTGCCCGTTAAACATTACCATATTATTTTCACAGTTCCTCATCAGCTTAATGCAGTTTGTCTGCATAATCAAAGGATGTACTATGACCTTCTATTTTCTTCAGTCTGGAATACGCTTCATTCATTCGG
>CAZFVQ010000070.1:0-1809 GCA_964522415.1 uncultured Rikenellaceae bacterium
TTCACGAAATATCACACAAATTCCAACAAGAGATTATCGTCCCATACGCAGCCGTTACCAATAATATAGATATAGCGGTGGGAAATAAATGTAAATTTCAAGACGGCACGGTGGCAGTAATCACGAATATCAAACACTTGAATATGATGGATCGTACGGTAGAAAAACACGTCATGGAGTTGTATAACATATCTTCTTGGGGACTACTTAACCAGTGGTATCTGCGAGGAGTGTCTTTCGATTCCATATATTTCCTAAAACTGAAATTCGCAAAAGATGAGTGATATAGTACTGCGACCATACCAGGAAAGACTTATGGGATGCATACGTACTGCAATGCGGTCATATAGGCATATAGCGGTAAGGCTTCAGCAGGGCGGTGGTAAGTCATATCTTATAGCGGCCATGGCGTTACGCTCAATGGGGAATGGGCACCGCGTGCTTATACTTTCACACCGCAGACAGATCACAAAACAGAGCCACAACCTTTTTACGGACTTGGGTATTGAGACACAGATCATAACCGCTAACACAAAGTCCATAGATACCAGCGCGCAATGCAATATCGCAATGTCACAAACCCTGATGTCGCGAGCCAACAAGATGGAATCCGTACGTGATATGATACGCAGTTGTTATGTTGTGCTGATAGATGAGGGACACTTGCAATGGAATGATTGGATTTTCGACTTTATTGACGAGAGAACATATGTCATAGGATTCTCCGGGACATGGAGCAGGTCTGGTAAGCAGAAGCAGCTGGGCCTGCTATACGACACAATAGTTCCGGGAATACCAGCTTCAGAGCTTATTGAAATGGGATTTATAGTGCCGTCCGAGTGTTACGGATTCGATGCGCCGGACTTGTCTGGCGTTGAATGGGACTACTCATCTGGAGACTGGAACCAAAAACAACTCGCCATGAAGTTTAGGAACAGGACGCGTTATGGCGGGATCATCGAGGAATGGAAGAGATTGACATACGATACAAAAACATTGGTATACACCACTTCATCAGAACACTGTGTGGAGTTGTGCCAGGAGTTCGTGGATAACGGTATAGAAGCTAAATATATACTATCCAAAACCATGCCGGACACGGACTGCCTGCTTAGCGGAGATCGAGATGACGTAATAAGGCAGTTCGAGACCGGGACACTTAAAGTATTACTTAATGTGGATATACTTGGCGTTGGATACAATAATCCGGGAATACAGACCGTTATTCTCGATTTCGCCACGGAATCATATCCCAACTATTCGCAAAAGGCAGCACGTGGAGGCCGTCCGTCCAAAGGTAAAACGCATTATACCATACTGGATTTCGGGGAAAACGTACAGAAATTCGGATCACCTGAATATGACAGGACACAAGTATTGTGGCACAATGAACTTAAAGGCGGAGGTATAGCATCCACAAAAGAGTGTCCGGGATGCAAAAGGCTCATACACTTGTCCTACCGCATATGCCCTTTCTGTGGATACAGGTTTCTTACGGATAAGGAAATATACGAGGTGGAACTGGTGCGTATCGCGGATCAGGTTACACAGCCGGGCGATGATAGAAACGCATTGCAGGTATATGTCGCAAAATGTATACTGGAGGGAAGGAACACGAACTGGATACTTGTAAATGTGTGTATAAAGAACCCGGATAACCAGAAAAAGGCATTCATGGAGGCCATAGAAATCATGCGCACAAAGCACGGGAAGGCCATCTCGCCACAATACTGGTACTTTTTTAAAAAGAATATATTGAAAAATAAAGTAAAGAAATGACAAACAACACCTATATCATAGAATACATCT
>CAZFVQ010000070.1:1909-3453 GCA_964522415.1 uncultured Rikenellaceae bacterium
CGTTTAAATTTTAAAAAATGGAAGAAAAATACACGCACGAACACCAGCTACAAGCGGACTGTGTAATATGGTTTTCACAGGAATACCCGTTATTGCGGGGATCATTGTGGGGGAATTTCGCCGAGCAGGGTATCGCCAGCGCCGGGAAAAAATTGTCGCTTGGACTTGTTAAAGACCTGCCGGACATAATGTTTCGCATCAGTGGGATGTTCTGTGGGGTAGAGTTAAAACTAATGGGTTCTCGACATCCAACACAGCACCTTGTAGGTCAGGCATGGTGGCTTGAGAAGAATACAGACATTGGATGTTTTTGCGATTCGCTGGATGGATTTAAGTGCCTTATAAAATCCGTGATCGCCGTACCTGCCACAGGAACGGCCTTCTCCAAGGAATTAAAACTTTTAAGATTCATTGGCGATGATAGCTCCATAATCCATCCGATCATGGTTATAGACTACTGCAAATCAATAAAAACCAAAACTACTACGTGGAATAAGGAAAATTTCATTAAATTTGCAAAATGATACACAAAATACCAAATAGAATAGTCGTAGACAAGCCGTGGAGTCTTACTGAAAGGGAAAAAGACGCTATTGACTATTCGCTTATCTCCATGAAGCCGCGTGATGAAATATATAACATATTTTGCGCACCGCAGCTAACCAAGGCACAATGCCGATCAAGGTCATCCGCACTTTGGTCGTCCATGGATGCCAGGGAATATATAGAACTAAGATCTTCGCAGTTCGAGGATGTGTTTAATCCTAAAAATTCCGATCAGAAGCAGACCGAAGAGGCTTTTTCGGAGGAATTTTCGTCCACCCTGAAAAAACTCATTGCCGATAAAGCCTTGGATCCAAATTCATCAGACCAGTGGGATGCCATAAAGATCGCGGCAGCCCAAGTATTTAAAGACACCACAACGTCCCTCGAGGCACCACGAAGATACTTGGCGGAATCGTGTCGTAGTAGCCCATGCAGATACTTGGCATACTGCGAATTGGCATTACAGGACGAATGCGAATACTGTAAATATAAAAAGTACGGAGAAGATAACGGAATTAAATATGACCATAAAAACATGTTGGATATACCAAAGGATGATCCAATAAGGGAGCCGTGGAAAAACTCTATCATTGAGGATACCGATGAAGATGATGATAAACCCACTGCCACCAAGACTAAAAAAGAAAAACCAATTAATAATAAAAAATAATGGATAGTCAAAACAAAATTACAGGAATTATTGAACAAATTATTGACAAAAGCGGAATAAGCAAAAAGGACGGCAAACCCTTTACGCTGAAACAAATTTTAATCAGGGAGATTTCTGGCGCTTACCCACAGAGTGCAAACTTCGACGCGTTTGGCGATAGAGCGGACGGTTTTAACGTTGGGGATGTCGTAGACTGCTTTTTTAATCTCAATGCACGCGAATATGCCGGGAAGTATTACAACCAAATACAAGCATGGAGAATAAAAATGGTTTCTGCCGCACAAGGTGAATACGATGCGCCCGTGGCAACAACCATCCAGCCGGAAAA
>CAZFVQ010000071.1:0-3434 GCA_964522415.1 uncultured Rikenellaceae bacterium
TGACTATACCGAAAAATTAACTATGCCGAAAGAATCTTAAACCTCGCATAAATCCTAAGTTTCGCCTAAGAAACTTCGGCATAGTTTTTCAACAAACTACAACCTTAAAAGTTTTTCTATGACTGCCCTGTTATTCCATTTCTTCTCAGATGTCGATTCCTCATTTACTTTGTTCATTGCTTTTGCCAAAGTATCCAATGTTGCAAAGGCATAAAAACCAGAAGTAGTCGATAAATCTTCATGACCTAACAACTGTTGGATATGTGTAAGTGGAATGCCACTTTGATACAGATCCATTGCTCTTGTCTTCCGGATCATGTGACAATGCGGGGAGTCAGGCATTTCAATACCCGATTGGGCACACTTCTTTACATACTTTTTAAGCATGCACTCCATAGTATCGGCAGAAAGGCGATGTCTTTTACCATATGTGATGCAATAAAACAGCGGATCATCCTTTACAAATGACGAATGGAACTCCTTTAGATATCGCTTAAGGTGATGCCGTGTCCTCTCCATGAGTGGAATATTTCGGTACTTACGGCCTTTTCCATATATCGTGATATACGGAATCTCTGAGTCTATGTGCAGACTGCCCCCAGTCAACTCCAGCAGTTCAGTTACTCTTGCTGCGGTATCATACATGAGAATTAGCATCATCTGATTTCTGCGTTCCGTCTTCTTGACAGTATCAGGTGTTGTCAGCAATGCCTGCATCTGTCTTCGTTCAAAAAACTCAATTGGTTTGGATGAAACCTTTACGCCCTTTACACTGCACGCATTGAGGTAAATTGGCATTAGTTCTGTATATTCATTGGATGCGTATTCTAGAATTGAATGTATGGCAGTAAGGCGGAGGTTGCACGTTTTTTCAGCCAGCCTACGTACATTCAGCATCCAATCAAGATAATTATTCATGTTTTCCCGGCTGCAGTCCGAAAAGGAGATATTCCTTCTGCTCAAGTTTTTCTGTTGCTCCAGATAATCAATATATGAATTCAAACTATCCCTGTAGGAAACAATGGTGTTAGGACTTACCTTTCTTATGTCCTTCAAATGGTGATAAAGGTACTCCTTTGCTGTATCCCAGAATACGAGGCTACTGTGAGAGCTATCTTTCTTCATATGCCACCTCTGGAATAATGCATTCCGTCTCTCTTGACATATCTGAATAGGTAGGAAAAAATTCCGGGACAAAGTGGAAGTAATACAAGGTGTTGCTAATGCTCTGATGCCCCATGTACCGCATCAGATATGGCAGCATGACATTAACATCCAATCCTTCCGCTGCCCATCGATTAAGGTTTGCCCAGGCGAAGTGATGACGAAAATCATATGCTCTGGGTCTTGATCCGAGCATAAAATTCGGGTACGCTTGCTTCCAGATGCGTCGAAAGTTTTTGGAGATCGTCCCAGTCCCATAGCAGTTCCCCCTGCTTGGGAAAAAGTATTTCCGATTAGGGAACACGAGAGATATAGAACTTTCATATTTCTTGAGATATTCTGAAAGCTCACTGCTGATATATATCCTTCGGCTCTTTGGACCTTTGGATTGCTTAACATCAAGAAAACCAGCCTCCAAATGGACATCCTCATAAAGCAGCGTCCTAACTTCCTTGCATCTCATGCCACAGCAATATAAAATACGGAACATTGCAGGAAGTGCCAGTTGACGCCCTTTAAAACTAAGATTGGGTTTGATGGAATCGCATTTATCGAAAAAATGCCTAATTTCTTCAGATGTAAAAAAGTAAGGAGGCTCTGGTGTCGGCAGTGCAACGGTCTTAGGCGGTACGATATATACATCCACATATCCGCACTTAATTAAATGGCGTCCGAATTCCCTGAGAACAGCTGCTGAACCATAAAGGGAACCCGGCGCATTTGCTAGGCTATCAAGATATCCCTTGACACTTTCCTTGTCAAGAAGCGTTTCTCCTGTCCGGCTTTTTTCGGCATATCTGACATAATTCATAAGGTAGAGACACGGAGTCTCATAGATGCAACCTAATCGCCGTTTGTAAAGTATGAATTCTTCTGCTAATGTATGTAGTGCATATTTCTTATTCATGACACACCTCCGGAAGGGGAAGTGTACACTCAGCAAGTTTTGCATCCTCCGTAGAAAGATATACCATGACACTGTTCGGGTTTCCATGTCCGAGAGCTTCTGATATTACAGGCAGGGGGACACCATGCCGGAGCATCCTTGATGCGGTGCTGTGTCTTGTAATCCTTGTTCCTGAAATTCTGCCGTTTGATTCAACACCTGCATCTGATATGACATCAAGTAACACTTTTCTGTAACCTGCGTGCGCTTTCATCGGCGTATGCGGTGCATGATTTGTAAGAAAAATATATTCAGAGTCAGATGCCGGGCGTTCTGAAAGCAGATAATCAATAAGTGCATTTCCAATGGATGCACGAAGTGGTATATTCATCGACTTCCCTGTTTTTTCTTGAACGATGTGGATAGAGTCATGTTCCCAATCTATATTCCCCAGCTTGAGATTGCAAATATCTACTGCACGGAGACCTGTTTCTAGTGCAATCAGGCATATTGCTTTATTCCTGAATGAAATGTTACCCGATTCCAGATATTTAAGTACTTTATCATGCTCTTCATCTGAATAGACTTCTATGATATCTTTTTTCTTCGGTAGGTGCTCTGGTAATTCTGATTCAAATATTGCTGTGGATTCATTCATCCTGAGGAATATTCTCAGACCAGGCATATGGGCTCCGAGGCTTGTTGGCTGATAATGCTCTTTGCATACAAGTGCTATAAATGTGATAATATCTCCACTTTTCAATTCACCAAAAGAGCGATACCCCTTGTTTTCGAGATACACTAGAAAATAGTGTACAAATCTCCGATATCCATCAATTGTATTAACTTTGAGACCCATCGAAATCATAAGGTTCCAAAAGGCTACCTGTGTATCCGAGAATTCTTTAGATATCAGATTTAATTTCCGTAACACAAAATGCTGAGTCCAGTCTACCTTTCCATCTGTAAGATATGACTCTATAAATTGGATGCAACGGCAATGCAGGCAGTATCTTGTGTGGCAGTAGCCTTCTGAATAGGCATAACTGCTGTCCTCGATAAAACTCCTGCCAATTTCAGACGTGTAGTGCACTTCTTTTAGTCTTTCTGCTAGCTTAACAAGCCGTTTGAATATATTTGCATACTCTTTGATCGTTCCTGTGCTATACAGCGCTATTCTCATTTCTTCGAGAACAATAACTGATAGCTCTTTGATTGTCATAGTCTGTTTCAATACGCTTACCTCCTCATTATTAGATAGGTTAAGCGTCTCAAAACCTAAGGAATATTTCAACAAAAACTATTCCGAAGTTTCTCAGATAAGACTGAGTATTGGTAAAGGTTTTGAATGTTCTTCGGCATAGTTAATTTTTCGGTATAGTCA
>CAZFVQ010000072.1:0-3303 GCA_964522415.1 uncultured Rikenellaceae bacterium
AATACCCTTAAAGATTATCTGAATCAGAAATAGAATACTATTTTTGTAATCATAATTTTTTCAGGATGAATGCAGAGAAAACACAGAGAGCCGAAGAATCAAAAGCTCCGGTCAGCTTTATTGAACAAATCATCATTGATGATCTGAAGGAAGGAAAAAACAACGGAAGGATACACACAAGGTTTCCTCCCGAGCCAAACGGTTACCTTCACATCGGTCATGCCAAGGCCATCTGTCTTGATTTCGGAATGGCCGAAAAATACGGAGGCAGATGCAATCTCAGGTTTGATGATACCAATCCTGTTAAAGAGGAAGTTGAATATATCGATTCAATAAAGGAAGATATTCACTGGCTTGGCTTTGACTGGGAAGACCGCGAATATTATGCATCGGACTATTTCGGCAGGCTTTTCGACTTTGCCGTTGATCTGATAAAAAAAGGTCTGGCTTATGTGGATGATCAGCCATCGGATATTATTGCGGAGCAAAAGGGCACTCCCGTTCAGCCCGGTACGGAAAGTCCGTTCACCGGGAGATCCGTTCAGGAGAACCTGGATCTGTTTTACAGGATGAATGAAGGCGAATTTGAGGAAGGAAGCCGCGTCCTGCGTGCCCGGATAGACATGTCGTCACCCAACATGCACATGCGCGACCCCATAATTTACAGGATCATTAAGACAGCGCATCACAGGACTGGCAATAAGTGGAATGTATATCCGATGTATGATTTCGCGCACGGACAGTGCGATTATTTTGAAGGAATCACACATTCCCTCTGTACCCTTGAGTTTGAGATACACCGCCCTTTGTACGACTGGTTTATCGATCAGCTCATGACCTCTGCTTACAGGCCAAGACAGATTGAGTTCAACCGGCTGAACCTGACATATACTGTTATGAGCAAAAGGAGGCTTCTTGAGCTTGTCCGGGACGCTAAGGTGAATGGCTGGGATGATCCCCGTATGCCCACCCTCTGCGGTCTCCGCAGAAGAGGCTATACCCCGGAATCTGTGAGGAGATTCATTGATCTCATAGGATACACAAAGGTTGAAGCTATAAATGATGTTTCCCTTCTTGAGCATGCCGTGCGGGATGATCTCAACCTGAAAGCACCCAGGGTTTTCGGGGTACTGAATCCCCTCAGGGTGATAATCACAAACTATCCTTCCGGCAGGGTTGAGGAAATGGAGATAATCAACAATCCCGAGGATGAATCCATGGGATCAAGGATGGTTCCCTTCAGCAATGAGATCTATATTGAACGCGACGATTTCATGGAAAATCCCCCTCATAAATATTTCCGTCTGGCTCCCGGATCAGAAGTCCGTCTCAAGGGCGCATATATTATCAGATGTGAATCATTCAAAAAAAATCCTGTAAGCGGAATCATCGAAGAAGTATACTGCAGCTATGATCCTGCAACAAAAAGCGGAGAACAATTATCCGGAAAGAAGGTCAAAGGTACTCTTCACTGGGTTTCTGCACAACATGCCATTGATGCGGAAATAAGACTGTATGACCGCCTTTTCAATCATGAGGATCCTTCAGGACAGAAAGACAGGGATTACAGGGAATTTCTCAATCCTGATTCCCTAAAGGTCCTTAAGAACTGCAAACTGGAACCATCCCTCGCTTCGGCGCTCCCATACGATAAATTCCAGTTCCAGAGACTCGGATATTTCTGTGCCGATCCGGATTCCACACCTTCCCGCCCCGTTTTCAACAGAACTGTTTCCCTCAGGGATCCCTGGACAAAGATGGTCAGCAAGAAATAAGAAGCAAGGACAAAGGCGGCAGGACACGCTGCGCAGCTTACCAGATCCTAACGTTGAAGTTCCATTCAAAAAACGGGGAACCGGTTCCTGTATGGAAGAAACCCGGGAAAGCCCGTACAGGGCCGGTATAACTTTTTTCCCCACTACTCGTATAACTGTTGTCTATTTCATACTATGATCCGATTGCCGGAACTTTCCGGCAATTTTTTGAGGGCGTTACAGTGTGGAGCGCCCTCATCTTTTCCTGATCATTTTCAAATTAAGTCATGAAGGTTTATCAGGATTTTATATATTTGCATTCCCAAATAATGCTCCGTGGTGTAATTGGCAACACGTCTGACTCTGGATCAGAAAAGTCCAGGTTCGAGCCCTGGCGGAGCAACAAGCAACCGGCAATATCAGCCGGTTGTTTATTTTGATGCCCCTTAAATTTACGGCTGCTCCTGCCGGAAATTTCACCTGACACTGATAATACTGTTAACTCACCCGTAATACAGGATTTTTTACATAAATTTGAATCCATATAACCAAACACAAGGAATATCATGAAACACAAAGAAAAAACATTAGCACAGATCTTCATTTTTGCCCTGCTGATTTCTTTTGCTGCATGCCAGACGCATTCACCCGTCACCGAAAAAGATGATTCAATACATGGAAGTGTCGCAGTACTGGTGGCAGAAGGATTCCATGACGGTGAAGCTTACATGCCCATGGGCTATCTGATTAATAATGGCTATGAAATCACTGTTATCGGCCCCGAACGGGGAAAGGTAAAAGCATATAACAGTGAATTCACAATAAACATTGAGAAGTCCGTATCCGAAGTCAGTCCTGATGATTTTGATGCACTGATCCTTCCGGGAGGAAGAGGACCTGCAGTATTGAGAGAAAATGACAAAGTAATTGAATTTGTAAAGTCTTTCTGGAATACCGGAAAAGTAACTGCAGCAATCTGCCATGGTCCCCAGGTTCTTGTTACGGCTGACCTGCTGAAAGGTCTTGTTCTTACAGGCACAGGTGCCATTAAAGACGAGATTGAACAGGCAGGTGCAACATATGTTGATTCAACGGTAGTTGTTACCGGAAACCTGATTACTTCAAGAAATCCACAGGACCTTAAGAACTTTTCAACATCCATCGTTGAAGCCCTGCAAAAGTAAAACAGGAGCACAGAACAAGGAAACAAAAATCAGTTTTTATGATTTGAAATAATTCAGAGGCTGTGGGAAATCTGCCTTTTCAGCAGCCAGGAACAGGTGGAATCACGCATTTCTTCAGAAAACCTGCTGTAATCATCCGGTGAAATATCCGAGTCCCGGCATAAACACATCCGATATAGCCGCGCCTTACAGCTATCTGAGCCCATTCCCGGTGGTTCCGTTTTAACAGGAATGTTCCTGCCTCCTTCATCCAGTATCAGCGGATCGGGAAGGATTCTGTTGTCTGATTAGCTTATCAGGTTGAGCTAATTAGTGTTTGTCTTTAAACTCAAATTGTTAATAAATACAGGGGGTTACCAACATCT
>CAZFVQ010000073.1:0-3209 GCA_964522415.1 uncultured Rikenellaceae bacterium
TATATAAACTTTTTCATTATATCCCATGGTTCTCCAACGTCGCCCAACGCCAGCTTCATGCACTCCTTCATGTGATCGTAGTACTGATCGTGTGATTTCATTATATCGGTAGCACGCTCTATGATATAGTATACATGTGTTCGGTCTGCGTTAATTGCGTTCCCTATGTCCCTATGCCTATGCCCCTTATTAAATAGGTATAACCCGATAAGGAATTTCATGTACACACACGGCCTCACCTTGTCATATAGAATGTCAAGCTCCGATGTTTCATAACGCTCTGCCACAGCGGGCAGTATCCGGTATAGGTCGTTAAGACAATTTGTTGAATTTTCAGACGCGTAGTCGGTTTTTGAATTTGTAGACCTATTGTCCATTTTTAAGTTTGTTAAATATATAATCTGCTAAATCATCTTTATCTCCATGGTCGTATGCTAGATGCTCCCACCATTTTACACATTGACCCGGGAACTGTTTTTCCCAAGTATCATATGCGTCTATGTCGGGAAAAAGCATGTGATCATCCGTTATAAGCGAGGTGTTGTTTTTTCCACCAGTTGCAGCCCAGTCACCTCCAAAGTACAGCGCACAGCATATGGCCGTCTTTTCTGACTCCACAACCCATTTCGCGCCCTGTATGCCGAAGAGGCACTTCCCACGATACCCGTCACGTGTCTTATATTGCGAATATGCCCGTGCGTCACGATTCCGGTGTCCGTCACTCTTGTATATTATACGCTTGTCCTTGCAGACACGGCTCAATGCGTCAACGTTCCAGAAAACGGTTTCTATGCCACTTTTGCCCTTGTTTGGGGTAATATTATAGCGGCGGTAACAGTCTTCTATATCTTGCACGGGGAAGTGCCTCTCAAGCCATAAAAACAGCCCGTCTTTCAATGTGCCGATCTTTTTCTTTTCCAGATACAGCACCGATGGCCATATATAGCGGAGACGTGGTTCGGGTGGGGGTGGCGGAATATGTAGCTTCGCGGATCCCTTTTCCTTTAGTACCCCGATAGCACCCTTCACGTCACCTACACCACCATATTTTATGAGCCAGTCGATTACCGGGAGGCTGTCACCGCCCTGTTCCATAAGTCGCACCTTGTTATTGTGTATGCTGGCCACGGTCTTGTCCCACCTTTTATGCGGCTCGCCATCCATGCGACACGCCGCATACCACCTGGGGCCGCGACGGACAAATGGCAACCCTGTTATCTGTGGAAGAATCTCGAATATCTTAATATAGTCTATATCGCTTCTCATAATTAAAACGGCAAATCTTCCTCAATTTTATCAGCCTCGATTTTTTTACGCTCCAGATCATAAATATTAACCATTTCCTGCGTATCCTCATCATATATATACCCCGGTTTTGGCTTATATAACACCTTCCCACGCGCACCATTGGACATACGTGTTGCCTCTACCCCATATTCCGTTTTACGAGAAAGATTTACGGTAAAACTGTTTGACGCCTGCCCTTTATGGCCATTTTTACGACAATATTCAGCATATTCCTGATACAGGTCTTCATTGCTTATCTCGAAGCGTTCCGTGTGCGGCATCTCTTGCATAAGATATTGCTTGCTCATCATAAAGGCGATTATGACATCCTGCTCGGACTTGATTTTTCTTGCCGTATATTCTATAACACCTGAATTTGAAAACTTGGCATTATTGGCAAGAAACCTTGCCCGGCCCTGAAACATCCAATTCAATATTCCCGTAGACTCTTCCTTCAACTTCATAGCAAGAAGCGGGTCGCGTTGCTCCTCTGGTATGCGTCTGTCAAAGGGTATGACAAGGTGTCTTCTTATGTGCCCAAAGCTATGGTCGGTGGTTCTTGGGACATCGTTCAGTGCGGCCATCATCAGTGGGATGTCGTATACAAAAAATGTATCCTTAAATAACAACCTGCCTACCATGGGTTCGCCGCTGACAAACTTCTTGAACTCGCCACCACTGATATCGGCCTTGCTCATGTCGGTACATATGTTTACAATTTTCCCATTCGCACCAGCCACGTTGTTATCGCGCCGTTGAGATGTACATAGGTCATACATGGAGTATGAAGATACATTATCCCTGCCCACTACGTGTTGCACGCATTCAAGAAGTACACCCTTCCCATTCTGACCCTCGCCAAGCAAATATAAGATCTTTTCTATCTTATACTTTTTCCTGTCTACAAAAAGGGCACCACAGAATTCCTGTAACACCCTTTGTGTTGATGCGTCCGGCAGCACTTCGCTAAGGAATGTCCTGAATTTAGGGCATTGTGCATTGGGATCGTAGTCAAAATCTATGTAGGTTGGTGTTTCAAAAGACTCATCAGCCGGGGATGTTAGTTCCATGGTGTCCAGATTCAGCACACCATTCTTGAATGATATAAGACCCTTGTTCGGGTTGTATGGTCTACGGGCAAGAGCCGTTAATGCCGACTCCACCATCTTGTTTATACTGTTGACGACATATACAAGTCCTACCTCTAACTCCAATAAGGCATCGTATAACGCACCCTTTATCTGTGCCTCATCAAGCAAAACGTATTTCTTGCCATTAAACCACATATACCATTTACTCCCGTGTCGGAAGTCGGATTCAACAATCGCCCTGGCAAAGGTTCGTGCTATATTTGCCTCGGTGAGTTTGTTTATGGATTTGTCGTGTTCTCCAAACCCACGTACAGACTCCATTTTCCGGACAAGGGATTCAGATAGACGATTATCGTATTCTGCCATGATCCACTACCTATAAACAGAGAGTCCATATACTTTTTTATTTTGTATCTTGCCCGCTTTAGCTTTCTTGTAAATCGCGGAAATGCTAAGTCCAAGCAGGGCGCTTAACTGTTGATATGTATACCACCTAACACCATCAATATATATCTCCAGACTTTCCGTCTCTTCTATAAACGCGGGTTCCTTCCCACTATTAACATTTTGTAATTCCTTATCCATGTTTTCAATACTTAAAATATTTGTCAACTCCTTTCGTGTCAATAAGTAGTGTGCTGTACTTGTTTTTACGCCACATTACATACTCTTCAATATCCATGGGCCTATACCTCTCACATGATACTATACCGCGCTGATCTTCGCCAATCCCCTTAAGCACACCACACTCATTCTTCCTTGCACAACTATCACAATTCCTATCCATTCGTCAAAGATAATAATTTTATACCACTTAATTATAAAAATTTT
>CAZFVQ010000074.1:0-3163 GCA_964522415.1 uncultured Rikenellaceae bacterium
GCAGATGAAGCCCACAGAAGCCAATACGATTTTATTGATGGCTTTGCCAAACATTTGCGTGATGCTTTGCCTAATGCCACGTTTATCGGCTTCACAGGCACACCCATTGAAACCACCGACAAAAACACCCAAGCCGTTTTCGGTAACTATGTGGATATTTACGACATTCAGCAAGCCGTAAACGATAAAGCCACCGTTCCGATTTTCTATGAAAGCCGTTTGGCAAAAGTCCATTTTAACGAAGACGAAAAAGTAAGCCTAGACGAGCAGTTTGAAGAGCTCACCGAAGGGGAAGAACTGAGCAACCGCCAACAAATGCGAGCAAAATGGACACGGTTGGAAGCCATTGTAGGCAACCCCAACCGACTTCAAAAAATTGCAGAAGATTTGGTCTATCACTTCGAGCAACGCAACGCAGTATTGGAAGGCAAAGCAATGATAGTGTGTATGAGCCGCAGAATTTGTGTGGAACTCTATGAAGCCATCATCAAAATCCGTCCTTTGTGGCATTCAGATGATGACGACAAAGGCACAATAAAAGTAATTATGACAGGCAGCAGTAGTGATGCCTTGAATATGCAAGCCCACATTCGCAACAAACCGAGAAGAAAAGCTATTGGTGATCGTTTGAAAAATCCAAGCGACTCTTTGAAATTGGTGATTGTTCGGGATATGTGGCTTACAGGTTTTGATGCACCTTGTTTGCATACGCTGTATGTGGACAAGCCAATGCGTGGTCACAACCTAATGCAAGCCATAGCACGGGTAAACCGAGTATTTACCGAAGGCAAAGAAGGCGGTTTGGTGGTGGACTATTTGGGCATTGCACAGGAACTGAAAACAGCCTTAGCTGACTACACTGCAAGCGGTGGCGAAGGCAAACCCACACTTGACCAGGAATTGGCAGTTGCCAAAATGTTGGAACTGCACGAAGCAATAGACTATCAATTAAGGCATTTTGATTGGCGTAAATTCTTCACGCTTACACCCGAAGAAAAATTGAAATTCATTCCCGTTATCGTGGATTACATTTTCAGTCAGGAAAACGGAGAGCAGAGTTTTACCGAAAACACCAAAAACTTATTGAAAGCCTTTGCGATTTCTGTTCCCCACGAGCGGGCAATGGCCATTCGTGATGATGTGGCGTTGTTTCAAGCCATCAAATCAAGGTTGGTAAAAATATCCGACCGAAACGAAGGCGGTAAAACGGATGAAGAAATGGAAACCGCCATCAAGCAAATCATTTCAGAAGCCATCACAACCGACAATGTAATAGACATTTTTGATGCCGCAGGTCTGAAAAAGCCCAATATTGAAATCCTTGACGAACGCTTTTTGCAAGAATTGAAAGACTTGCCACAAAAGAATTTAGCCGTTGAGCTATTGAAAAAACTTCTTAAAGACGAAATCAAGAAGCGGACAAAAATCAACTTGGTGGAGAGCAAGAAATTTTCTGAAATGTTGGAAGATGCCATCAAACGCTATCACAACGGAATGATTGACACAGTAGAGTTTTTGGAGAAAGTACTAATCCCTTTTGCCGAGCAAATGAAAGAAGCCGACAAACGTGGCGACAAATTGGGATTGGATTACAGAGAATATGCTTTTTACACCGCATTAGAAGTAAACAACAGTGCAGTAGCCGTTTTGGGTGACGACATCTTAAAACATATTGCCCAAGAACTACTAAAGACCGTCCGCAACAGCACGACAATAGATTGGACAATTAAAGAAAGTGTTCAATCAGCATTAAGACGAAACATCAGAAGAATATTAAGACTACACGGTTATCCGCCAGACTTACAAGAAAAAGCGGTTGATACGGTAATCACCCAAGCGAAAATGTTAGCAGAAGACTTGGTAAAAAACGGAGACAAAAAAGAAGAATAAGCCCACGCTATTGGTGGCACATTTGCAAAACCGCTCAAGCCAACACACAAGCCAAGTTTTGCAAAAGAGCCACCAAGCCAACGCACCAAGACGCACACGAAATGACAACGAATAAACACGACAGAAAAGAAGGGCGAAGTGCTAACAGCAGTTTGGCAAAATGGCGGGTAAAGTGCTTCTATGACAGTTTAGTGCAAGGTTCAAGTTTCGTTTTTCAAATGAACATTTGTGCTGAAAATCCGCCACTTCGCAAAGCCGAGAACCGTTACCGTGCATTTAAAAAGGATGAACAAATGAAAAGAATAATCTTCGTAATATTAATATTATTTCCATTTCTGACAGTTTATAGTATAAAACCTGACAGGAGATATCGTTTCTATCCTGAAAAATTAGGACTTATTTATAAAGAAATAAAGGTTGTTACACCAGACGGATTAAAAATAAAAACATGGTTTTATCCTGCCCAGGATTCATTAACACAAACGGAAAGAGAAAATGCTTGGAATAATCCACGAATTAAACCGTATCAAACTATTGATGAACAAAAACGACCAACCATAATTATTTGTAATGGAGATGCAAGCAATATGTCTTGGCAACAGTATTATATGGTAATGGCGTATACTGCTAAAGGATATAATGTTGCAACTTTTGATTGGCGAGGATTTGGAGGAAGCGACGAATGGGAAATGAATACAGATTACTTGGTTTATACCGAGCTGTTAATTGATTATAACTCTGTAATCGAAGAAATAATTAAACAACCGGAAGTTATTTCAAATCGCATTGCATTGATTGGTTGGTCAACAGGAGCTTATCTTTCAATGGCAGCCGCAAGTAAGAGACCAGAGGTGAAGTGTTTTGTAGGTCAAGCCTTAATGACTTCATTTAAAGAAGTTATCCCGACGCTAAGAAAAATAGAAAAATTTAAAGAAAAGATACTAATTGTACCGTCTGACTACCCTGAAGAATTAAATCCAATTGAGTTAGCACCAAAATTTGATAAGTCAACTTTTTTAATCGTTGGCGAAAAAGATGATAGAACACCAGTATGGATGAGTAAGAAAATTATCGAAAAAATGAAAGGTGATACAGAACTTTGGATAGTTCCTGAAGCAGTTCATGGGGGACCTGACGGACCTACAAAAAATTTCAACCTATATAATCAGAAAATATTGGAATTTATGGATAAGTATTTATAAAACAATGAAAAACGCACGGTAATAAATAGGAATATGAGCGGCGTGCAACACCCAGCGATTATTCCCGGTTG
>CAZFVQ010000075.1:0-3127 GCA_964522415.1 uncultured Rikenellaceae bacterium
ATCTACGGACCCATGATGCCGCGGAATTTCTTTGTGGGATTGAAGTTTAGTTTTTAGCTTATTTCTGAGCGTGGTGAGGTTTCCCTTATCAATCGTGACAAATAAAAACCCTGCAGCAAACTGCAGGGTTGATTTATAAGCAGCTGTCTGCTGCAAAGCCCTTCTCTAAGCGGAAACTGTCTTGTACCAGTAAAAGAAAGCTTCCGGGTTTGTTTTTTTGAGCTTATTCAGCTTGTTATATGATGGATTGGAGATCGTCCAATCTTTGATTTGCATAGGATTATCAAATTTTTCGATTTCTGTCTTTTCTGATAAAATCAACACGGAAAGATAAGAGGCTTTGGATGCGGATACAATGGCTTTCTCAATATGGTAGTTTTCGGTAAAGATGAATCCGGCAACCCGCCTGATACCCGCCTGTAATTCCTCAAAATCTCCTTTTCCCAATTCGCCTCGACTTGTAATGCAAAGTGCAGTTTGAAATATATCCTCTATCACATCTGTTTCAGTTTTGTCTTTTGCTTTCCTGTAAGACAGCTCTGTTCTTGAAAATCTGCAGAAAGTCTCTTTCACGATTTTTAAATTTTCACTTCTATCAAATAAGTTTCCAATATCGTACAACTGCTTGATGATTTCCATGCTCATGCTATCTTCGCCTTTGTAGTAAGGGATTCCTGTACTGTTTGGAGCAAAGGCAGTTAATTTGTCTCCTAACAGATCTTCAATACAAGGAACTTTGACCATTATGGGATCTTCTTTTACGGGCGTAAAGAGAGATACAATAGGAAGTTCTGTTATTTGAGCATATAATACTTCTTCAAACAGGATATCCAGTAAAATATAATCTTCCTCGTTTGCCGTTTTGTGTATTGGAAAATAAAAAAACTTGTAATGGGCCTTTTCTATACGGCTTTGTGTGATACGGTGTTGTGGTTCAAAACGGATAAATCCCTGTTTACTTGCCACACTGCTCAATATTTCGTCATGAAATTTCATTTTCTGATAATTTGATTTATTATTGTTTCTATCTCTTTCTTTTTCCCTCTGCGCGATGCATATCTCAATAGTTTGTTATTGTTAATCGTGTATTTTGCGAAAGCTTCTTCGAAAATCTTTTTTTTCTCCCTGCCCTGGTAAAACTGAAACAGATCCTCATCACAGAATAAATCGACCAGCATCTTTTCAATGGTAGTTGTATTGATATTACTGACAGATAGGAGAGGCGCTTCAGAAATCAGGGGTTTGACAATAATGGGAGTTTTAGAATTGAAAACGTATTGTTCCAGTATGCTATTGTTGGGATTTAAGAACACATGGTTATATTTATCCCTTAGTGAATAGAAAATGGATTCCATACTCTCTTTATCAACTTCGATCAAAGTAAGGTGATTGTTGGAAATATGTAGCGTGAACTCATTCAACAAAGACATTTTCCATACACAAACGGTACTGTAAGGAAAATCCGAAAGAATTTTCTTGTAAATAGATTTGGTTTTGTTATCTAAATCGGGAACGAAAACAGTAGTTTTGCCAATCTTGAATATTCCACGCCCTTTGCGTTCAAGGACACCTTTTGAAACCAAATAATAGACTCTCCAATTAATCGTTGCTTGTTTTAAAACAGGCTCAAGACTTCTATAAAATTTGGCAATGTCATCAGTTTTGAAGTATTCCTGGTCTCCAAAACAGTCTTTTAACTTATTGATATGTAATCTGTCTGATGCTATGATGTTGTCTGTTTAATTATACAAATATAAATCTATATTTTGGCAAAAAGAAATAAATATTGCCAAAAATTTGATTACTATGCAATCTTTTTGAAATCTTAACATCATTGTTGTAGCCGTTGCACGCATTGAACTCTCGGGACGAGGTTTCCCTTATCAATCGTGCAAACGGCCTGCACAGGGAAATAAAAACCCTGCAGCGTTTGCTGCAGGGTTGATTTGTCTGTGCGGGTAAAGGGACTCGAACCCCCACGCCTTTCGGCACCAGATCCTAAGTCTGGCGCGGCTACCAATTACGCCATACCCGCGAAATCCTTTGGCATTTTTTTTTGCGAGCTGCAAATATTGCAGTTTTTCCCGAAGATATTACAAATCAAAATCATCAATAGGATTCCTGATCGTGCTTAATGAATGTGTAGAAACGTGGGTGTAAATCTCCGTTGTCTTGCTGCTCTTATGGCCTAAAAGTTCCTGAATATACCTGAGATTAACCCCTGATTCAAGCAAGTGAGTAGCGTAACTATGCCTCAGGCAATGTAATGTAAACTTATGGTCTTTATATATCATTCCCAGGTATTTATGAAATATGTTTTCAAGACTGGTTTCGCTGTATTTTTGACCTTTTACTTGTCCTTCAATTAAGTATACCGTTGGCTTATACATCTTGTAATACTTAATGATAATCTGCATCATTTTTTCACTCACCGGCAGCACCCTGTCTTTTTGACCCTTACCATTGATAACTGACAACGTTCTGCGTTTGGAATCCAGATGACTCAGCTTAAGATTTATCAGTTCACCTCTTCTTAAACCACAGGAATAAATAAGAGTGAGTGCTGTCTTGTGTTTCAAATTTGGTATTGATGTCAGCATTCTTTGTATTACTTCCTTTGGGATGACCTTTGGCAAAGGTCTGTATTTCCGAGGTCTTTCAATGAGTTCAATATTCAGTTCCCTTTGTTCAATTTTTAAGTAAAACAATTTGATGGCATTGATAACCTGGTTCTGGTATGATGCAGAATACCCTTGTTTTATAATGAAATCTTTGTTAAAAGAATGAAAATCTGAGATTGTGATTTGTTCCGGAAGTTTGCTCTCAAAAAATTGAAAGAAAATTTTGATTGCTTTTACATATGCAACAATGGTTTTTTCACTATATCGCTGATTCCGAAGCCACGTTTCAAAAAAAGACAACCGATGTTCAATCTCACGCCTCATATCATATACTATCTGTTAATTACAAAGATAAAATTTTTCCACACCTTTTTCAACGCGATAATAAAAAGATCAAACAGGTTAAATTATTCAATTATTCTGACAGAGGCTTTGTGGTTTTATATAAAAAATCACTAGTGGCCAAATAAATTATGGCCTATTTTTAAGTTAATAAACAAAGTCAA
>CAZFVQ010000076.1:0-2960 GCA_964522415.1 uncultured Rikenellaceae bacterium
TATCAATGATATTTCGCAATAGCCAGCAATGAACACTTGCATTGCGCAAGACGTTACATTATCTTCTGAAACATATGGCGAACCTTATCTAACCGACTATTTGGGCGGCGAGGTTGTACTACAGGTTCCCCTGAAGTTTCCTGATACCCTTTCAATTCTGTCAAGCAAACGCTTCTTCCATTTGTATAGAAATTCAAATCACTTTTGTATTCCCCAATCCGCCGAGCCGGTATTTCTCCAGTTAAAATTGCCTCATTATTTTTTAACGAAGTTGTTTCAATTACCGCATCGTATTTCACAGCATCATGATAAGCCCGTGAAAGATATTCCTGCGGTGCAAACAGGGTAAAAGAAAGATAGGGTTCTAAAACCTGTGTTCCTGCTTTTTTTAATGCCAGTTCCAGCACAATGGGCGCAAGAAAGCGGAAATCTGCCGGAGTACTGACCGGGCTGTAGTAAACACCATATTCAAAACAAATTCTGCAATCTGTTACCTCCCATCCATACACTCCCTGCTCCAATCCATACTGAATCCCTTCCATAACTGCGTTTTGAAAACTTTGGTTTAAATAGCCAAGTGACACCTTGCTTTCATATTCTGTTCCGCTCCCAGCAGGAAGGGGAATGACTGCCAGACCAATCGATGCCCAAAAGGGATTTGGCGGCACTTCAATATGAATTGTATAATGCGCCTCTTTTCGTGGTCTTTCCAGATAAATGACCGTAGGCTCTTTTACCTCTGCCTCAATGCCATATTTTTCATTCAATAAAGAACAAACAACTTCTAACTGTACTTTCCCCAAAAAGGAAAGAATGATTTCATGAGTGACAGGATCAATCACAAAGCGCAGAAGCGGATCAGTATCGGCAATCTCTGTAAGGGCATCCAGCAACACTTCCCTTTGCTCTGCTTTGGCTGGCTCTATCGTTGTCCTAAGAAGCGGCAGGGGATTATCCGTCCATGCCTTGCGTGGCAATAGTTTTTCATCTCCCAGAACATCATTTAGTTTTAATGTATTGTCAGATAAAATAACAATCTCCCCGGAATCAGCGGTGTCTGTTGGGACGATTTCTCCATCAAATGGAATTGACATCTCTGTAATTTTAATTTTTTCCTTTTTTGACAGAAGAATCGTTTCCCGTAAACAAAGCGTACCGCTATACAGCCTTAAATAGCAACGTCGTTTTTTCTGCTCGGTATATTCAATTTTAAATACATACCCGCACAGTTCCGATTGACAGTTATCTGTTTTCGATGAAAAAATATCTGTGATTACATCAAGCAATTTTTTTGTTCCGATATTCTCTTTTGCGCTTCCATGATATACCGGAAAAAAAGTTCCCTGCTGTACCCTTCGCTTTATTTCTTCCTGAAGTTCCCGCAATGTCAAAGGCGCTCCTGAAAGATATTTTTCTAAAAGATTATCATTCCCGGCAATCACAGCATCCCACTTTTCAAAATCCGCAACGTCGGAAAGTGTTAATTCTGAAAATAAATGAACTTCCTGCATAACCATCATATCTTCTGTCAATTTTTCTCTGATATTTTGATAAGTCTGTGCAGGAACAAAGCCTTCCTGATCGATTTTATTGATAAAAATAATGGTTGGTATCTTCATCTTCCTCAGCGCATGGAACAGCACTCTGGTCTGTGCCTGTACTCCATCTTTTGCAGATATTACTAAAATCGCTCCGTCCAGAACCGATAAAGAGCGGTACACTTCTGTCATAAAGTCCATGTGTCCCGGTGTGTCTACAAGATTCACTTTGTACTCTTTCCAGTGAAAAGATGTAACGGCAGCCTGAATGGTAATTCCCCTTTGACGTTCCAAAGCCATAGAATCCGTTCTTGTTGTGCCTTTATCTACATTGCCCGGTTCCATGATTGCCCCGCTTGTATACAGCAAGCTTTCTGTCAGTGTTGTTTTTCCTGCATCAACGTGTGCAAGAATGCCAATATTGATTATTTTCATGTGTCATCCTCCATTCACAGCCAAAAAAGGCATAAAAATCCCCAGCAGCAAAATACTCTTACCGCCCAAAGTTTTTTGTTCCCACTATTTGGTTATAGTTTTATTTAAGAATACCCTGCCGCATATTTTTTAACTCCTTTTTGGAAATATCATGATTATAACACATCCGCACCCGAAAAGAAAGCATGAAATAAATCTTTCGATCATCACAATTCTAATCTCATAGAAATGACCTCCTGAAATCCGGCTATGCGGGAGCAAAATCCTTTGGGATTTCTTCCAAACTCGACAAATCCAGCCTGTTCATACATAGAAACGGCTCTTTCGTTTTCAGCAACCACATCAAGTTCAAGCTGGCTATAGCCCGCTGCTTTAGCACATTCGATACATGAAGCCAACAAAGCCTTACCAATTCCAAGCCCCCAATATTTTTTCACAACGCTGATGCCAAATTCTGCCCGATGCCGTACCTTATACTTTGTACCGATTGCCTCGATTCCTGCTGTTCCTGCAATAACACCGTCAACTATGGCAATCAGTTCAATCTCCCTTTCACTCTCAGCCTTTTCTTTCAGGAACCGGCTTTCCTGTTCGGCATTAAAACTGTTTTCATCTGGATATGTAAGCAAATAATCGGTTTCGCTATGTGTCAGATTGAAATTATCCAATACAAGCTGACCATCACTTTCTATTCCATTCCTCAAACAACATTCCACACCATTACTTAACATTATTGTTTTATTATATCTCATGCCTGCCCCTTCACTGACAACCGCCCTTAAAGTCAGCTTCTTCATCTATGCAATATCCTAAACAGAAAAATATTTTCTCATTTCATATTGTTTGACAAATACACTAAACTTCATTTTCTTCAAAAATATGTTTAATGCCTGATCTCGCTCATCCACGTTTATTACTTTCATCTCTAAACTCTTTGTTTGTTTCGATAAATCCAACAAAATCTCTGTGGCAACTTCCATTCTGCGA
>CAZFVQ010000077.1:0-2873 GCA_964522415.1 uncultured Rikenellaceae bacterium
TCTTTAGCTTATGCTTTATACTACACATTCATTGGATACAAACATAGGGACTTTGCTATTTCCTGTAATCCGTCTTCACCTATACCAGCCCGCCTGAGCCCGGGCAGATTCAGTCCGGCAGTCAGTTCGTAGAGATATTCAATAAATTCATCAATCAGCCTCTCATCACTTTTCCCCCCGGCATCATCGAGAAACAGCCTTGCAAGGGAAGCAAATTTACCCAGGAAGGGCTGACTGCCGGATTTTTCCCGCAGCCTCCTCACAGTCATTTCATTGGATGCTGCCATCAGAGTTCCGCAGATAAGACCGTGAGGAATATCATACAAAGCTCCTGCTGCTGATGCAAAACCATGAACAACTCCCAGTCCGGCATTGGCAAGACAGATACCGGATGTAAGTGCTGCAAAAGCCATTCCCTTTCTTGCATCCATATCTTTTCCATTCCGGAAAGCCCGCAGCAGAGATGATTTTACTGCCTTCAGCCCTTCAGCCGCCAGGGCATCAGTATATTCATTTGAGCCGGTTGAGAGGTATGCTTCAGTCAGCTGGGTAAAACAATCCATGCCTGAGGCAGCCGTTACTTCGGGAGGGCATGAAATGGTCAGCTCCGGATCAACCAGGGCAATATCGGGAACGAAATTATCATGCCGCAGGGATTTCTTGAATCCATCCCTGCCTGTATCCGAGATTACCGCATTCTTTGTTACCTCACTGCCCGTACCGGAAGTCGTCGGAACGGCAATAAAAGGAATCTTTGTCCCGGGATGGTCAAGGGAACCAACTCCTTCAAGATAGTCCCTTACACTGCCTTCAACAGTAAGCATGGCGGAAATTGCCTTGCCGGCATCCATTACGCTTCCTCCTCCCACCGAAACAATAAGGTCTGGCGGATCTTTCCTGTAAAGACTGACCGTATCATCAATGAGTTTGTGGGATGGCTCACCCGTGACAATCAGTCTTTCTGCCTCGGCTCTCCCCGGCCCATCCACTGCTTCCGTGAAGCTGAATCCGGGAAAAGCATCTCCTGACAAGTGTCTGCCGGAAACAAGAAGAACCCTTCTGCCAAAGTGACTGATAAGGGCTGGCAGCTCCTTTGATTTTCCCCTGCCGAAAATTATAAGCGGCAACCTGCTAAACCGGAATGATTTTATCATTACTCCCGCTTCTCAGGTTTTAAAATATTGTATCTGACTCCCTTCCGGGGTTCAGCCATCATATCGACGACTTTGTCACGCCAGTTCAGATAATGTGCAGTCTTTTTGTGAACTTCCACATTTTCCACCGACTCATAGGCTTCATAAATCATGAACCTCGTGGGATCATCTGTCTGCTGGCAGAAATCAAACCTCAGATTTCCGGCCTCCTTTACCGATTCGCTATGATTTTTTTCAGTTGCCTTTATAAAATCTTCGACCGACTCGGGTTTTACATGTACATAAACACAGGTAACGATCATTTCTCATATTTTTATATAAAAATAAGCTTTCTGACATAAAAAAGGACCTTTTCTTCACCGGAATCCGGTACCGTACCGGAACACTTGCTACAAAACAACCAGGAGTTGTCGCGGTGTGAACAGAAACTCCGGTGCTTTAAAATTAAAAAAATGAATCAGAATAAAAAAACGCTTTACTTCAGCCCAGGGGCGCCCGGATGATTCCCGATCCGATATCCGCAGGCAGATATCCGGCTTTCATTCCTTCATAGCCTGCTGAACCCATCAGCTTGTCCGTCAGTATTGTTCCCCTGAGCATATTTTCATTTTTCAGTTTCTGTGCCCATAGAGCTGCTACACCTGCAACATGAGGTGTTGCCATACTGGTTCCGCTCATCAGGGCAAGTCCTCCTCCTGCCTTTGCAGATAATATTCCGACTCCCGGAGCGGACACCCTGGCCCCGGTATTGGAAAAATGAGCAACGCTATAGCCATCTGATGCCTTGTTCAATGCAGCTACCGAAATCATTCCCTCAGCCACAGCCGGCGGACAAACAGAAATCACATAAGCGGGATCCACATTCCTGCGGCTTTCATTGCCTGCGGCAGCAACAAGCAGACAGGGCTGGCGGAAATCACCCAGAGCCCTTATCATCGATGCCAGTCGTTCAAAAAGAAGTATATTGCTTCTGTATCCTTCAAGCGCCATGGAAGTTGCAAGGTCCGCAGGTATCCCGCTTCCTGTAAGCTGGTCAACATAGCCGGGAAAGTCAATGCCCAGCGACATTGAGATAATATGTGCACCATTCTGAAAAGCCCACAGAATACCCTCCGTGACAATATCGCTGCTTCCCCCGCCTTTCCCCAGTATTTTTCCGACAAGGGCGCTTTTAATACCCGGTGCCACTCCAATGCGGATACCGGATTCATTTCTTCCGAAAACAGTTCCGGCACAATGAGTTCCGTGACCAACGATATCATTGTCACTTTCCACAGTAAAATTTTTCCGGATAAGATCAACTCCACTGAATGAGGGATGATCAGGATCAATTCCGGTATCAAGAACCGCAACCACAATTCCAGAGCCATCAAAAGGCGATATGCCGGCTCCGACGGCTTCTATCCCCCAGGAATCCTGTGCTGACGCGGATGAATCATCCGGATCCTGATCCACGGGCGAAATCAGTTTTACCGGTATTGCCGGAGCAACGGCAGCAATATCCTTCATTCCCGATATCTCAACTGCTTTTGGTCTTGAAATATCATCATATTCAATCTTAACAGATTCAACATCAATCAGGGTTCCGGAATCAGTACGCATGGTTTTGCCCCTGTAGCGGGATTTCGCCGGTTCAGGAATATGAATCTGACGCAAAATAATATGTCTGACTTTCATTCGATGGTTTTATTATTGTTTTACTGTAAATCAAGTGGTTCG
>CAZFVQ010000078.1:0-2640 GCA_964522415.1 uncultured Rikenellaceae bacterium
TCAACACGTAATAATCGCTGGGTCTTGCAGACCGCTCATATTCCTATTTATTGTGGTGCGTTTTTTATTAAGCTGTTATTGGATTTATTTGTATTTGCCCACCTATTGCTCTTAATACTTTCATAATTGTCTCAAATTGAGGCTTAGCACCATCAGATAAAGCTTTGTATAAACTTGGTCTGCTTAATCCAGTTTCTTGAGCAATCTTTGTCATTCCAATTGATTTTGCAACATGTCCGATTGCTGTAATTATATCGGAATCATTTCCTTCTGCCAAAACAGCATTAAGATATTCTGCAATCATTTCGTTACTATCTAAATAGTCCGCTATATCAAATTTTGAAGTTTCCATTTCTCTACTTTTTAATTCGTTTTAAAATCTCTTTTGCCTTTTCAATGTCTTTCTGCTGAGTTGATTTATCTCCACCAATTAGTAAAATAATGATTTTACCATCTAATTCTTTAATATACACTCTGTATCCTTTAGCTAAGTCAATTTTAAATTCCCGAATCCCATTGCCAACAGCTTTGCAGTCTCCAAAGTGTTCATCATTCTCAATCTTTTGAATACGAAATAATATTTTGGCTTTGGCTCTTAAATCTTTTAGTTTTATCAGCCATCTGTCAAATTCGTCTGTTTTCTCAATTATGTACATTTATTTCCATTGTATTCATTTGGATACAAACTTATGCAATCTTTTCTATTCATGAAAGGATTTAATTCAAAATTATGCAGGAAAACTTATGACTTCTAAAATGCTCTGAATGTGTTTCTTAAAATGCACCATAACGGGCCCAGGATTGACGCCGTGAAGCCCGATGGGTTTTGCGTGCAAAACACAGTAAAGGGCGTAACGGAGTCTAATCGGGCTTCATGGCTTCAATCCTCGTGATGGGGACTGTACGCTTGGGTACTCCTGTTTTTTTGCCAGGCATGTTCCGTATCATTGAAGCCCGATTATTCCCGGGCCCGATGGGGCACAATAGGGGGCGGGAATCCCAACTTGTTGGGATGTAGCCACCGTAAAGCGAAGCGTATTGCGCCCTATCGGTTACGTGTATGAAACGTTGGGGATTGCGGGCTTCGTACCTATCAGCCGACACAAACGCCGATGCGGGGCAGAATGCTTGACCTAACCTCCTAAACCCCATTGTTTTATACACAATGTTGTATGCTGGCTGTTCTATTTCTAAAAGTCTTTTTTGAGTTATTCAAATTATCGTTTCGTTATATTATTTGGGTTGAAATCCACATTCGGTAATAGTCGGTTTTGCATTTTCGGACTGTAACCACTTGTATAATTTGTAAGCCATTGAATTATGGTCTAAATCAGAACGGATTGCAACATGTACTTTTGATATAAAAGGGTAACTTTCGTTTTTAATAGTGTTTTCATCAGGAAAAATGTTGTTGACAGATATTTTTGGCACTTCGCTGTCAGGCACCCGCGCTTGTAAATTTTTGTAGTTATTGAAAGTATAGCAGATAGCATCCTCGTTGTGTAAAATTTCACCAAAAACCTGCGACATTCCGCCTATTGCGCTTTCCGGAAAATCAGCCGGTTCTAAACCGTCCATTACTAACTCCCTCAGCACCTCCTCGCTGCCCGAATTGCGGGGACGCGTAAATACTTTCATACTTGCGTTTTTACCACTCACCTGCGACCAATTGGTTATTTCGCCTGTATATATTTTCTGAACTTGATTGACCGTCAGCGATTTTACAGGATTATTCTTGTTAACAACAAAAACAAAAGCGTCTAATGCAATGGGTGTTTCAATCAGCGAAACTCCTACAGCATCGGCATGGACTTTTTCGTCTGGCGAGATAGTTCTGTGTGTGAGGATAATATCAGCCTCTCCGTCAATCAGATTCATAAATGCACCATGCGTTTTTGAACTTTTCACACGTTCGCCAAAAAGGTTTTTATATTGTTCGGGAATTTCATCATATACAGGCTGTATAGTCCATTCGGTAACAACTGCTGGTTCCATCCATACATAATGTAATCCTAACAGTTTGCACGCAACCATTACATTCAGTACGCTTGAAGAAGTGGAGCCATCTACTTTCGGATAGTTTTCGAACGAAATGTTTTTTATACCAATAAAATTTTCATTTTCCGGTTCTTCTCTATTGCAACTTGCACAAATTATAAATATTGCAAACAAAACTAAAACTGTAATAAAATTTGATTTATTCATATAAGTAGTATTTAATTGTTTGAAAAATAGTTTACTATTCATTTAGACACGTGTTTCAGAAAGGTAGAATTCTATGTTTTTAAGTTACGCATTGTCCTTTTTGTCAGCTTGCATACAACGCCGCGCTAAACGAAGTTCCGCCCTGAGGGCGGTTCCGCCAGAGCTTGCTATGAGCGGAAGTAAAGCCCGCAAGGGCGGGACCAAATTGCGTTTAGCGACATGTTCGGGCACGTTTTGATTCGATATCCGGCTAAAGCTGATAAGTTGTATGAAGATACGAAGCAATTTGGTTTAGCGCGGCGTTCAGGCACATTTCTTTTGGATGCAGGAGTTGCAAAGCAACGGGCAGACAAAAGTTCAGCTTTAGCTGAATGTGCCTGAACGTTTTATGGTATGGTGCGTGCGGGAATTAATAGCGATTATTTTTCAAGTTAT
>CAZFVQ010000079.1:0-2331 GCA_964522415.1 uncultured Rikenellaceae bacterium
ATGAACTGGAGTATTTTAATCAGTATTGTCATTTTCTGTCTGTTAGTTTTCTGATATATTTTTCGGATATTAAGCGGGCCTGCCTGTCTGATTCTTCCAGCTCTTCCAGTCCCGGATCCCTGATTAATATCCCTTTCCCAAGAGTGTGTTCAACAACTTCGGCTATCTGCAAAAAACCCAGCCGGCCACCGAGGAATGCCGCCACGGCTGTTTCATTAGCCGCATTCATAACGCATGGCATGCTTCCTCCTTCTTTCAGGACCTGGTAAGCAAGATCCAGACTTCTGAATTTCCTGGGATCAGGATCATGAAATGTAAAGGAAGGACATTTTTTAAATTCCAGACGCGGAAGACCGGATTTTATTCTGCGGGGATATCCCAGGGCATAGAGAATCGGCAGCCTCATATCGGGTATGCCGAGCTGTGCCTTCACGGAACCGTCGGTAAAATGTACAAAGGAATGAATGACAGACTGAGGATGGATTATCACCCTGATCTGATCGGGCCGGAGGTTGAAAAGCCATCTGGCCTCAATCACTTCCAGTCCTTTGTTCATCATGGTAGCCGAGTCGATTGTGATTTTATCCCCCATATTCCAGTTGGGATGCCTGAGTGCGTCAGCCGGTGTCGCCCCTGCCATCTGTTCAAAGGGTGTATTGAGGAAAGGGCCTCCGGAAGCCGTAAGCGTTACTCTCTCAACCGAACTGAGCTCTTCTCCCGCCAGGCACTGGTATATGGCCGAATGCTCTGAATCAACCGGAATCAGATTATTGTGTGAATCCCCCAAAAGGTCATTTACAAGAGAACCTGCAACAACAAGGGTTTCCTTGTTTGCCAGAGCGATTCTTTTCCCCGACCTGACAGCTGCAATAGTTGGTCTTAATCCCGAATAACCAACAATTGCTGCTAATATAATGTCAACATCTGCTTCGGCCGCTATATCCTCAATAGCCTTGTTGCCTGCATATACTTTTATACCGGTATCCTTCAGATTTTCTTTCAAAACAGTGTAGTGGGCCTCATTTCCGATTACCACTGTTCCGGGAAGGAACTTTCTGGCCTGCTCTGCAAGAAGGCCGGCATTGTCTCCTGCAGTCAGGACTTCCACCCTGAACAATCCGGGATGTTTTGATATCACATCAAGTGCCTGGGTCCCGATTGAACCTGTGGATCCCAATATTGTTATTTTCAGCGGCATGTCCGTAGGAGAATGATTTAAAACAGAATATGTTTTTCAGGATCAAGAGGAGCACCCTTGTACCATATTTCAAAATGCAGATGAGGCCCCGATGTATAGAGTTCGCCCGAGTCGCCGATTATTGAAATCGGTTCCCCGGCACGGACAATATCACCGGTCTCCTTAAGTATATTTGCATTATGCTTGTATATCGAAACAATATTATTCACATGCTGCAACTGTATCACAAATCCTGTTTCCATTGTCCATCCCGTAAATATTACCGTGCCGTCAAGAACTGCAGCCACGGATGATTTCGGTCTTGTTACTATGTCAGTACCGAAATGCCGGGTCCTCGGATCATATCTTCCTGAAATGATTCCCTTTACCGGAGGGAAAAAATGAAGGCCGGAGAAACTGTTGATATTTCCAGAAACCGGCGGACTCACACTCAGGTTATATTTTTCCTCATTTTCAATCTGTGCCCTCAGAGCTGAATCCTCCGGCGTCTTCCTGAAGGTTATTTCTCCGTATGAAGCACCTGTATCCTGTGCAGCAAATACCCCGACAGGCTCGTTCCCGGAAATAATGGCATTCAGGTTGGCAAAATAGTTGTCTCTCAGCTTCAGTTCGTGTTCAAGTGAATCAAGGCGTATTGCACTCATAAGAATATTTCTTCTCATCATTATGTCAGGATATCCCGGTATCATTTCCCTCAGATTTGTAAATGCCAGCAGGGATACCGTTACTGCAATAATTAAAAATACCACAGCTGTAACAAGAAGAAAGGCATTGTATTTGGTAAGGATTATTCTCCAGACCTCTTCAAAACTTGTGTCGTTATATACAGTAATTCTGTATTTGTCGCGCCAGTTGCGCTTTTTCCTGTTGTCGTTCCTGCTCATGAGATTCAACATTATTGGCACGCAAAGATAATAAAGATGATCCTTATAATCAGAATTAAACTGAATAAAAACCAGTCGGAAAACAGGGAGTCCCGCTGATACAATATGAATTCCGGCACGAACCGGGCCGGAATCAGTATCCTGTTTACTTATCAGAATTAAAAAGTCAGGATCAGTCTTTCAGACACCGGATAGAATATCCATGTGTCTTTTTTGCAATTACCGTCCCCTCGGGAAAGGCCTGATCAT
>CAZFVQ010000080.1:0-2229 GCA_964522415.1 uncultured Rikenellaceae bacterium
TGTTACTGTTCACACTTAACCAGATTCAGATTAAAAAGTCCTTAGAATAAAACCTAAGGATCTTTCATTAATCAAATATTGAAGAAATGCTTGTATAAAGATTTTTATCTTTTGCACGCAACAAATTAATCATTCCCATACTATTGCAAAGATAGTGTATACTATCAAAGCTTCTGAATGTCATGACTTGTTTTTGTTTGCGTTTAAAAGTTCTTAACAAACGTTCGCTTAAATTATTGTTTGTTGGAACCCTAATATTATGTAAAAACAAAAGATGACTTTCTTTGTATTTGTCTAATCTCTGGTAAAGATTATAACCATCCATATAGTAATTGGTAGGTGGTTCATATTCATATTCTCCTTTTGCAACTTCAAGAATAACCTGATATTTGTTTTCAAACATTTCTACCTTATCAGGGTCTAAATCAGCATTGTGGTCGAGATTTTTCCGGTAATGGATCATTTTTTGTAGCAGTTCGCGCATCTGCTTATTCCATTTCAAATTAGGCTCGTTATCCATACTATCTTTTAAATAGCGAAGTATATGAGATAAACATTCTTGGTGTTCGTTACCGTAATTATAGAAAGTTTTGTCATGATCATGAACCAAAATACCTTGGTAATTTTCAACAGGGGTTCCTTTAACACCCTCATGACCTTTTTTTTCGCGGGCAAAGTACATTGTTGTATCCGGAGTAGCACATACAGCAACTTGAATACCTTTACCGTTAAGACGACCACCGGTGAAGTCTGTATTGAGCACAGGAGAAAGAAGTAGGCTAGAAAATACTTTCTTTTGTTCTGCTTCTGTTTTTTTAGAAAATTCCTTGCACAATCCGTTAATCATTCCTTTTGAAATCTGCAGTTCGCCCTGCGTTAATTCAGATAGAAATTCCCTTACCTTGTCTATAGATACACAGCAACGGCTATTTAGTAAAAATGCAAAAGCTTTTACACTTCCTCCATAATTTACTTCATTGACAACACCTGTTGGAAAATCCGCATGAACACGTTGCCCCGTACGTACATTTCTAAATTCAGGAGTATCGTATTCATCAACGGTAACACCGATGTTAAGATTAATCACTTGCTTAGTTATTATTTCCCCTGTTAGTTTGTAATCTGAATTATACGCATATTTTTCCGGAGCAGGAATATGTATATTATTTGTAGGTATATGTTTTTTTCTTTTGTGTCCTTTATGTCCGGGCTGACCACCGGGTTTCTTATCCGTCTTTTCCCGGTTGTTTGAAATCTTCTTATGGTATGGTTTCATGGATGAAGGAATAGACGAATTCTCATAATCACGGTTAATCTGTGCCCTTAATTCTTGATTCTTGCCCTTCTCTTCTTCCAATTCAGTCATTGTCCGGTATAATTCTATATTCTTTTCTTTGAGTTTATCTCTTAAAGAATCGTTCATTCCTTCTGCCTTAAAAGCCCGCTTTTCTAATTCCTTTATCTTACGGTCTTTTTCTTTCAATTTCTTTTCATGCTCGATTTCCATGTCTTCCATAACCTGCATCCAGTTTTTACGTGCAGTAACTATCTGGCAATGAGCATCTGCCAGTTCGTGTTTTAATTTTATAATATCCTTGTCTCTTTGAGAAAGTAGTTTTTTGAACTCCGAATACATCTTGACATACTTTTCCCCTGACTCAAATGCTTCTACTTGAGCAGTTAAAGCTTTGATCTTATATTGCAAATTTGTGATGTATTCGAAGTTATTATTCATAATATCTTATTTTTGCTCCTTTAGCCCATTGATTTCTTTTTGCAATGCTTTAATTAAAGTTTCCTGCGCTGCACATTTCTTTTGTAGCCTTTCATAAAGTTCTTTGTAATTAAGATCCCCGCCTTTTTCTTTTTTTATCTTGTCTTTTTTGCACCGACCATCGGTTGCGACGATATCACCTGTATTAGGGTCTACACGCCCTATTAATGTCCTTTTTGCTCTACTCATTTTCTTTTCCTTGTCCCAGTATGAATGTGATTCATAGGCATAAGTAATGCCGGAACGTTTGTCATATTGGTGAATAATTGCCATAAGACACCTCCATAATTAATTAAATGGTTACGTGTACATTGTAACACATAACCACGATAATGTCAATAGTAAAGTTAAAAAAAATACTGAAAATTCAAAGAATTTTTAGTATTTTTATGTTTGTTTTATGTTATTTTATAGTTGCGTTTTTCTTTATTCTATGTTAGGGAGTGAACAGTAAC
>CAZFVQ010000081.1:0-2043 GCA_964522415.1 uncultured Rikenellaceae bacterium
AAAGATAAACAAGCTTTTTGATATTGTCAAGTTATATTATGAACGATATACTAGTGTCCAAAAGTTCAATTTTGATATCGAATTGAACATATTCCCTCTCATGAAAAGCATGAGCGGTGAATTCTTTAAAACCCTCATTTATTTTGCATTTTACTTTTAATTCTTGATCTGATTGATTAAAATGAAGTAGAATCTGATCTTCAATTAACTTCCGTTGGGAATCTGTTAGAGGAGGTTGTACTTTGTCTTTCTGTCCAGGCCATGTCATTATAGGGATTCTCAGCTGCCTCTTTGTAATCTCATTTCTTATATCAATTATTTCTATATTAACAGGTTTGCCTCCAAGTAATATGTTATCGTCTTGAGTCATGGAGGTTAGAATGGCTTTTTTTGTTGCACAACTAGAGATTAATATTGCAAGAGCAACTAGGATGACGAATTGAGAGTATTTCATGAGGATATGTTTTAAATCACAGATATTATAAAATTATGCCCAACGGGCCCGGGATTGACGCCGTGAAGCCCGATGGGTTTTGCGTGCAAAACACAGTAAAGGGCGTAACGGAGTCTAATCGGGCTTCATGGCTTCAATCCTCGTGATGGGGACTGTACGCTTGGGTACTCCTGTTTTTTTGCCAGGCATGTTCCGTATCATTGAAGCCCGATTATTCCCGGGCCCGATGGGGCACAATAGGGGGCGGGAATCCCAACTTGTTGGGATGTAGCCACCGTAAAGCGAAGCGTATTGCGCCCCAACGGTTACGCATATGGCCAGTGGCGGAGTGCGGGCTTCGTCACTATCCACCGACACAAACCTTAATGCGGGGTAGGATGTTTAAAGTCTGCACTTCCCCCGCCATTGGATATATGCGATGTTGTAGCTCGTAGTTATTTGGTCACATCAATTGTATTTCTGTATTTTGAAATGGTTTCTTCAACGTGATCCAGTTCAACTATCCATTCCAGTAAATCCCTATTTAGCCATTCTATCCCTTGAATAATCTCTTCCTTATATGAATTCAAAACATTTAAATTCCAAGTAATTGCCTCGTGATGGAAAATTCTATTTCTCAATTTTCTAATCCCGTTAAATTTTGAACTCATTGTTCTTCTTTTTCGAATATTTTTCGGGCAATTTGGGAATACTAATCTCAAGTTTTTCCATAAAGTCATTTCAAATTTCGTGTCAAACAATGATGTCCAAAACCCGAATGACAGTTCTGATATTATTCTTCCTGGTGTTATTTCCTTTTTTTCAGAGTAAATATTTGCTCTTGCTTGTGATATTCTGTCAATTTGAAATCTAGTCGCAATTTTTACAAAATCTTTATTATCATACCATTCTCTATCGTTAAATCTTTTAGTCAACTGATAATCAATAGAATTTCTTAAACCAATCTCTAATACAGCGAGTAAAGGGTAGAATGATTCAGATATCAGAATGTTGCTTTTATAATGAGCAATCGCTTTTGTTAGGTTATTTTTATGGTAATTCAAATAGGGTTCAAGTCTTTCTCTCGAAATTATTCTTTCTACTATTGCATGGTTATCCATAATTGTATTATCTTTGCATTGTAGTCCCGGTGATTCCTCTCCCAGTTCTTATGCTGGTGATGAAGCCGGGTTCTTTGTTTTATCTTGTCAAAGATAATCTTCCCTTTCCAAATTTCTAATTCTTTTTTCTTCAATACGAACCATACAAGCCTTGCTGAAGCGCAGTCCTACTATGGGCTACAACGGGCCCGGGATTGACGCCGTGAAGCCCGATGGGTTTTGCGTGCTAAACACAGTAAAGGGCGTAACGGAGTCTAATCGGGCTTCAATCCTCGTGATGGGGACTGTACGCTTGGGTACTCCTGTTTTTTTGCCAGGCATGTTCCGTATCATTGAAGCCCGATTATTCCCGGGCCCGATGGGGCACAATAGGGGGCGGGAATCCCAACTTGTTGGGATGTAGCCACCGTAAAGCGAAGCGTATTGCGCCCCATCGGTTGGTGGTATGGTGTCGTGCGGGAGTTCGAAGCGAAAACCTATCAGTTTACA
>CAZFVQ010000082.1:0-1755 GCA_964522415.1 uncultured Rikenellaceae bacterium
CGAAGCTGCTGAAAAATCAAGCAAATTTCGTGTGAAAAGTTTTGGTTTAGCTTAAAAAAACATCAAATTCCATAATTTACAAAGCGAACAGCCGTAAAATGCCGTTTTTATAAAAAAACAGAGGAATATCCCCCTATATTGTAGCTACTAACTTTGTAATCTTAACAATATTTGCCGTAAATGCCGTCAGAAAAGACTGGGCTTTCATACTCCAAAGTCCAGTTCCATAAGTTTTATTCAATCCATATCGATTTTTCAAATGCGAGTTTCGCTGTTCGATTTTCCAACGAATTTTATGTTTTTCTTTAAAATGCTCAGTTGTTTCAAAAGTTCGCTGTTCTTCAAAAATTTCATAATTTATATTTTGTAAAATTTGTTTGTAGCCATCATTTATATTGTTCAAGCAGTCTTTTGCAAATGGGCATTTTTCGCAGTCTGCTCTATAAAAACTATAACCAATAGTACCATTTTTTCTAACTTTGTTTTTCTTTGCTAAGCAACCGTTTTTGCATTCATAAGTATCAGCATCTTTATTAAATGATACATATTCGTCATTAAATTCTTTGCTACCCACATTTTCCTTAAGCTTTGAAATAATATTTATATTTTTATCGATACCAAATTTTAAAATATCACTTGTGGAATACGCCTTATCTCCTGCAATATCTTCAACTTCAACACCTGTTTCAAGTGTTTGATTTACTATGTTTTCAAACTCTTTGTTGTCTGCTGCAGTTCCATTTGTAACTGAAAGCCCTGTGATTATACCTTCTTCTGTCATTGCGATATGGTTTTTGTATCCAAAAAAATCATTATCCTCTGATTTGTGTCCAATCTTTGCGTCTTCATCGTTTGCACTTTGTAATTCCACTAAGTTTGGTAATTCAAGTGTATTTTGAACCTTGATGAGTAGTTTTTGAGCCTTCTCGCTCTTTAAATCCACCTTTAAAAGAGCATCAACTAATGCCTTTGTATAATCGATTTCTTCAAAAATATCATTTTCAACAGTAGGCTTTTCAGGAAATATATTACTAATTTCATTCTGAGTACGGTGAATTTCTTTGCGAAGATTTTTGGTCATTTCACGCAATATCTGTGTCGGAGTCTGTGGTGTGTGCTTTGAACGGGAATGCGTTGAATCAACAATGATTGTTTTACTTTTTACAATATTTTTATCCAAAGCCTGTCTTACAGTTTCGTTTAGAAACTTCTGTAATTCCTCCTCAGTTATACGCAGAGTACGGAATTTTGCAAGTAAAGAAGCATCTGGCACATCATCCTCGGGATCAAGTCCTAAAAAAAATTTGAATGCCATGTCAGTTTGGCAACGTGAAATAACTTCACGGTCTGAAAGATCGTAAAGCAGTTTTAAAAACAAAGTTTTAAGTATAAGTTCTGGCTCATATGCGGGGCGTCCAAAATCTATACAATAACATTTCTCCATAAGTTTATTTACAAAGGAAAAATCAATATTTTCAGCTATTTTGCGAAGCAAGTGATTCTTAGGAATAACTGTATCATATATGCCAGTGAAAGCTGAAAATTTTAGTTGTTTATTTAAATTAAGCACTTGAAATCCTCCAAAAGTTCTTAAGTGTATTATACCATAAAACGCAGTAAAGTCATGATTTTTAAAGATTTTTTATAATATTATTTAGATTCTTTTGGGGTTGTCATGCGGATGACTTTTTCAGCAGCTTTGTGTCGGAGTCTGTGGTGTGTGCTTTGAACGGGAATGCGTTGAATCAACAATGA
>CAZFVQ010000083.1:0-1736 GCA_964522415.1 uncultured Rikenellaceae bacterium
GGAATAGAATAATAGCCTGTTATTCGAGATAATAATATGCCATTAGTAAAGCATGACTACCCTGTTTTAGAGTACGATACCGCATCAAAAGCTGTTTTTCAGCCGGGAAATGGGAAAAAATGTTTTCCTGCAAAAGCAGTGTTTGCTTTTTTAGGAGACGAGGTTGAAAATTATGCACATACCCATGATGGAATACAGATAGATGAATTTGAAAGTGCAACAAGACGATATCCTATTTATGAATGTCTTTATAATCAGGAGAAAATATGTCTATGTCCGGCTCCTGTGGGAAGTGCTGCTGCCGTCCAAGTTTTAGAATATTTAATTGCAGGGGGTGTAACAAAGATTATTTCCGTCGGCTCCTGCGGCGTATTGGAAGACATCCCGGAAAATAGATTTTTGATACCTGTTTCTGCATTGAGAGATGAGGGAACATCTTACCATTATCTTCCTCCCTCCCGAGAAGTAGAGATTTCAAAGGCTGGTATAAATGCGATTGAATCTGCTTTAAGCCAAAAGAATATACCATATTGGGAAGTTAAAACATGGACAACAGACGGTTTTTATCGAGAAACAGTAGAAATGGTTCAGTATCGGAAAGAAGAGGGATGTCAAGTAGTAGAAATGGAATGTTCCGCATTGGCGGCGTGTGCAAAATTTAGAAAAGTTACATGGGCTATGCTGCTTTTTTCAGCCGATACTCTTGCAGACCCTCATAAATACCAAGAAAGAGAATGGGGAAAAACAAGTATATCCATAGCCTTAGAATTAGCCTTAGACGCTGTTTTATCAGTTGTTGAGGAGTAAAAATAAATACATATAGGAGTTACAATGAATATAAATGAATTTCCACAACAAGTAAATCAAGTTATTTCAATAGCAGAAACCATATTACAAGGTCAAATATTGGGGATATATTTATATGGTTCAGCAACAATGAATGGGCTGCGTCCAGATAGTGATATAGATATACTGATAATTACTAAACAAGAATTGAGTAATTCAATCAGAGCAGATCTAACAAAGCAATTATTGAAAATTTCTGGCTCCGTAGGCTGTATTGAAAAAAGACCTTTAGAGGTAACTATTATCAATCAATCTGATATTGTTCCGTTGCAATTTCCGCCAAAATGTCAGTATATGTATGGTGAATGGCTAAGGGGAGAGATGGAAGCAGGAGAATATCCGCAAGCCTGCAATGACCCAGATATAATGATTTTATTATGGCAAGCAAGAAAAAATAGCATAACTTTGAAGGGGGCGGAAAGCAAAGAGCTTATTCCCGCTATCCCATTTCACGAAATTAAAAAAGCAATTCGGTTTTCTTTACCTGGTTTGATTTCCAGCTTTAAGGGTGATGAAAGAAATGTGTTATTAACCTTATCACGAATGTGGTTTACTTTAGTAACAGAAGAAATCACGACAAAAGATGTTGCCGCAAAATGGGTAATTTTAAAATTGCCGGAGAGATTCCCCCCCCTGCTAACAACGGCAAAGGAAGCTTATTTGGGAAATTTGTCTGATGAATGGGAGACAGTAGAAAAGGAAGCGATGGCACTTGTAGAATATATGAAAAAACAAATTGAGGAATTACTTAGAACAGAGTAGCAAAGTTAGCGGGGCCAATCAACGGTCAAGATGAACGGCGCATAAATGCGCCGCCGTTGACAGTCCCGCCCGTCTTTGCTGATGGGCAATCAAGGCGGGAAAGCCCTAAAATGGCTTCCCGCCCATTT
>CAZFVQ010000084.1:0-1736 GCA_964522415.1 uncultured Rikenellaceae bacterium
CTGTCAGACAGGCTTTCTGTTCAGTATGTAAACAACTCCCGGTATTTCGGGGTTGAGATGCTTGACAAATCCTTTGAAAAGGAAGGTTATATAACTGACGATTCAGAAATGAACAGGAAGGAATACTTCCATCAGAAGGTACTGGGGCCGGGACAAATGAGGGAACTGGATGCAGCCAGGACTATTGCCGCATTTTTCCCTTTTCTTCTCAGCACAGATAATATGATTGCAGTAAATGAGTAGGTTCTGTTTCAGGCCCTTCAGCGGGGTGTCAGCCGGTTTTGAATCAAGGGGCCTGTAAGGCCTCTTGTCATATTTATCAATAATGTTTTGCTCAGTGCAGCAAAAAGAAATAATCGCTGTCTTTATAATGGAACAAACAGTAATTCAAAAATATAAATCATGAGAAGTCTTAAGAATTTTTCACCATTAATTATTGAGCCATGAAAAGAATGATTTTGTTTGCAGTGATTATTTTGGCAGCCGGTACATTTTCCTTTGCCAGCAGGGTGATAGCAGAAGGAAAAACCTACACCTCACTGGGTGACTATAAGGTAGTATCCATAGACAATCCCGTACCTTTAAAGGGAGAAGACTGCAGGGCCTATGTCATAAGATATGAAAATACTCCCATGGAGGTAACAGTTATTGTCTGCAGGGAACAGACAGGTCAGAAATATCTTGTGCTGTCAGACAGGCTTTCTGTTCAGTATGTAAACAACTCCCGGTATTTCGGGGTTGAGATGCTTGACAAATCCTTTGAAAAGGAAGGTTATATAACTGACGATTCAGAAATGAACAGGAAGGAATACTTCCATCAGAAGGTACTGGGGCCGGGACAAATGAGGGAACTGGATGCAGCCAGGACTATTGCCGCATTTTTCCCTTTCCTTCTCAGGGCAGATGAAAATATGACTGCGGAAAAGCAGTAAACGTTTCTACGGGCGCTTCAGCCGGATTTTAGGTTTTGAATAAAGGGGCCGTGAAGGCCCCTTTTCATTTATTTAAAAAGGATTATTCTGCAGCAGGGTCGCCGGACCACCGGGAGTCGTCATCCCCTGAAACGCGACATCTGTTTAAGGAACAGATCCTTGCGGCTTCTGGAAACAGGAATCTGTGAACTGTCCTGCATTTCAATATAACCACCCTCCTTCCGGATGTATTTCCGCACATACTTCAGATTTATAAGATGAGAATTATGAGGGCGGAAAAAGCTGCGCCTGTCAAGAATATCCTGGAATTCCTTGAGATTTTTCGATACAAGTATTTTCCTGTCACCCGCAAGGAAAAACCAGGAATAACTGCGGTCAGCCTCGATGCGGATTATATCTTTCGGATTCAGGTATTCCATTCCGTCAGAAGTCGGTATGGCCAGCCGTAATGGAGAAACTGATTTAAGATTCTCCATAAGCACTTTGATATTTTCACGGCTTCCCGGTTTTTTCCCCAGGCGTTTTTCTACAATCCTCTTTACGGATTCGATAAATTCCTTGATGTTTATAGGCTTAAGGATATAATCGACAGCACTGAATTTTATTGCCTTTATTGCATAATGATTGAATGCCGTTATAAAAACCACATCAAAATCCTTATCGGGGAAATGCGTCAGCAGATCGAAGGCAGTACCATTAGGCATTTCGACATCCAGGAAAATCAGGTCGGGTTTATTTTCCTGAACCGTCCTGATTCCTTCCGATACATCAAAGGCTTTTCCTGCAATCTCCAGCTCAGGACAA
>CAZFVQ010000085.1:0-1695 GCA_964522415.1 uncultured Rikenellaceae bacterium
AAGTTGAAATTGACAAACCACTCTTTGAAAATGGCTTGTGCCATAGCTTCCAAAGTTTGGTTCATTTGCAGGTTGAGTTCTATTTTGTCGTCAAGGGAAGAAAGGATTTGGGCGATTTGGCGTTGGGTGGGTAGGTCGGGAATTTCAATTTCAATGTTTGCCAAACTTTCTTGACTGATATTGAAACGAATGTCGCCTGTTGCCAACTGGTACACTTCTCGTCTGAATGAAATATCACGGAACAAGTAGCGAGCATATTCAGGTAGCAACGTATTAAAGTCATTCAATCTGAACCTTTTGCAAAAGCCGTTGAAAGTCAGATTTTCCACTTCGTCTAACAATACGGAAGACATTGCTACTTCATCAGGTGTTTCAGACGAAGCGGTAAAGAAAATATCTCCATAAACGGCATTACGCCTTTCCAAATCCAAAGGACGTACATTCATTAATTCCAATTCGTTTACATTCACCTTCGAGTTTTTGTAAACGTTCTTATAAGGCAAAAAAGGCGTTCCGTGTCCGTAGTCTTCTTTTTTGATAGAAGTTACACCACCAAAGAAAAAGCCCAAATCACCTAATTTATATTTTTTCAATTCGCTCATATTAATTCAATGTCGTAGGTGGTTTGAATAATCTCCTTGCTTTCTTCATCTGCAAGTTCGGTTTGTGCAATCACTACCTGTTGTTTTTTCTCACCTGCTTCGGTAAAGTGAATGATGATTTGAGAATGAATGATGATGTATTCATCTTCTTCATCACTTGGCGGCATCCGCTCAACCAAAATGCAGGGATTTTCAATTACAAAATTCTCAATCTTAAAATTTGAGCCGTTAATAGCTATTTGAGTTTTCACTTTTAGTTGGTCAAACAGGTAATCCCTGAAATATTCTTTGTCGGCAAAATCGTGAATGGCTCGTTCTTCAATGTAGTTGCCGTAATCTCTTTTGAGTTCGGCTATTACGTTGTTTTTATCTTTTTCAATTTTGATGTGTCTGTTCCATTTCTGCGTGAAGTCGTCCAAACAGTTTTCTTTGTAGTCGCCATCTTTTGAAAGGAAAATCACCTTGTCATATGCCAATACCGTTTCAAAGTGCATCAGGGTTTCCCAAATAATACCATCCTTGAATCCTGCATCTTTGTATGGACCTGAAATAGCAAAAGGCGAAAGCGGTTTATCAGTGTTTACCACCTTTTGAACCATATTGCTCAAAATGGAAGAAGCGTGTTCTTCTTTGTAAACCAAGGTATTGATGTCATTGGCTGCTATGTACGCTGTTGCGTTATGCTCAATGAAAGCACCACAATCAAAGTCTTCATCAGGTATCGGAATGGAACCTTCTGGAATATGCGGCAAGCCTTCAAGCCGTTTAACGATTTCTTTCAGGTTCGCAATGTCTTGTTTGTATGCTCGCTTCTTTTGGTTTTTGAGTTCTTCAATGACCATAGTGGAAACGGAAAGTTTTACATACTCTTCCAATCCGTTTTCCTTGATGAAGGTATCGAGTTCATTATAAGATTTGCCAAAAGTGAAAGAATTATACACGACTTCCTTGCCCAACATATCACGCAATACGTTGGTGTCAAATACAATCAATGTTTTAATTCTATAAGCCATAGCCGATTTTCACAAGGTTTTGTTTTATCGCTTCATCTAATTCATTGGCTTTCTTCATTTGTTCTGAAAGGGTAGAAGTA
>CAZFVQ010000086.1:0-1673 GCA_964522415.1 uncultured Rikenellaceae bacterium
AGGAGCATTCCTGTAATCATTGAAAATGACCTTTGAAAAAAGAGACGCTCATCAATACAATGGTAATGTGCTGAACCCGCAAAGAAAGGCACAAAACCAAATTGAGGAGGCGTCCCTATATGAAGCGTACACAAAACGAGAAGATTTCGCAAATAAAAATTTCAACCCTGGTAGTCGGAATCGACATCGGGAAAGAAACCCACTTTGCCAGAGCCTTTGATTACAGAGGGATAGAGCTGACCAAACTGCTGAAATTCAGCAACACGGCAGAAGGATTTGAACTTCTGGACCGATGGATGCGGGACACATGCAGGCAGCAAGAAAAGACGGAAGTCATCGTCGGTCTCGAACCCACTGGACATTATTGGTTCACACTGGGAGACCACCTCAAGCGCCAGGGCCATAAACTTGCAATAGTCAATCCGTTTCACGTCAAACGAACCAAGGAACTAGATGATAACAGTCCAACCAAAAATGACCGAAAAGATCCGAAAACCATCGCCATGTTAGTGAAAGATGGACGTTACCGGGAGGTATACATACCGGAGGACATCTATCAAGAACTGCGCGAAGCAGTAGAAGAAAGAGAGCGGTTGCAAAAGCAGCTAATTGCTATCCACAACAGAGTTATTCGCTGGCTGGATATACGGTTTCCAGAATTCACAGAAGTATTCAAGAAATGGACAGGAAAAACAGCGCTTCTAACACTCCAGACCTTTCCAACACCAGCTAAAGTTTTGGAGACGGGCGCAGAAGAAATACTGGCCACCTGGAGGACAGTTGTCAAACGCTCCATAGGAATTAAAAAAGCGCAAGCGCTAGTAAAGGCGGCGTCCAAGAGCATTGGCAGAACCACCGGTCAGGTGGCTTCGGAAACCAGCCTGCAGAACCTGCTTGCGGAATACGAATTATACCATGCTCAGCACGAACGATTAAAACAACTGGTGCAGGAACTTCTGCTGCAGGTACCAAACGCGGTCAAACTACTGGGTATCAAGGGAGTTGGGTTGATTACAGCCGCAACCTTTGTAGGTGAAACAGGGGATATCCACAGGTTCGAACACCCGCGTCAAATACAAAAACTAGCCGGCTGCAATTTGGTAGAGAACAGCTCCGGCAAACATAAAGGAAAGACCACAATTAGTCGCCGGGGGCGGAAAAGATTACGGCGTGGGTTGTTCATGACCATGATTGCCATCCTGGGTAAAAACCCGGAATTCAGAGAACTACACCACCGTAACCTGACAAGGGAAAAGAACCCGCTAAACAAAATGCAATCCATTATCGCCCTCTGTGGCAAGCTTATCAGGGTATTCTACGCTATTCTGAAAAATGGCGTTGACTACAATCCTGAGAAGATGATGGGCGATATTCAGCAGTCAATGAAAGCAGCAGCATAAAGGCGCAGGGACACCTTGACAAGCGATAGTATACCAACACCAATAGCACATTTTCGATGAGTGGAAAGCGCCGTAGCCATCCAGACGAGGATGTGAATGACCCCAATAATTGTAGTATTTATAGGATTTGAACGCACTTTGAAAACAGAGAGCCGGGACAGTCAGGTTGAATTTATCCATAAGGGCATAGACCCAGTTTAGGAGCATGACTGACGTTCCACCTCTTGGATAGGCAGGACGAAGGAATTTAGGGCGAAGACCCAGGAAGACATG
>CAZFVQ010000087.1:0-1670 GCA_964522415.1 uncultured Rikenellaceae bacterium
TCCTGTCTTCCGCACTTTTTCGGGACACCCAAATCATTTCACTGTTAATCAATGGAATATGAAAATAATTTGCTAATTTTGGGTGTCCCGAAATTTTTATTATGTTCATCCGAGAAAAGAAAAATCGCTCCGGAAGCGTTAGCATTCAGATAATTAGCAAGGTAAGAGGCAAGTATAAAGTTGTTAAAACGATAGGTTGTGCCACTGAGCAGCATAAAATCGACCGGCTCAAAATACAAGCAAGTCAACAGATGGAAGAGTTACAGCGGCAACCATCTCTTTTCGCTTCTGCCGACGACCAATTGGTTGATCAGGCGTTTTCTTCACTCAGCAATTCACATATCCGCACCGTCGGTCCCGAGCTGATATTCGGCAAGATCTACGATTATATCGGTTTTGGAGCAATCCGTGAACCGCTTTTCAGGCATTTGGTCGTTGCCCGGCTGGCTTTTCCGCTGAGCAAGATGAAAACGAGTGAATATCTTTACCGCTATCAAGGAGTTTGGATCGATACCGATAAGATTTATCGTTTTTTGGACAAACTCAACAACTGCCTAAAAGAACAGGTCGAACAAATAGCTTTTGCTCACACCAAGCACGTGCTGAAAGAAGAGGTAAGCGTGGTGTTTTACGACATGACTACACTTTACTTCGAGGCAAGCGATGAGGACGATTTGCGAAAAACGGGCTTCAGCAAAGACGGGAAACACAGCAATCCGCAAATAGTCATTGGACTTTTGGTAGGATTAAGCGGTTATCCTATCGGTTATGATATTTTTGAAGGAAATACTTATGAGGGACATACGCTGATTCCATTTTTGGAAAAAATGCAGGAAAAATTTGATATTAACAAGCCGGTTGTCATCGCCGATTCGGGATTGCTTTCCAACGACAACTTGAAAGCCCTGGAAGATGAAGGCTACGAGTATATCATCGGAGCAAGGCTGAAAAACGAGAATAAGACGGTTGGGCAGCAAATTTTCGGGCATAAATATCAAGACGGAGACTTTTATTGTGTTGACAAAGAGGTTACAATCGAAAAGAAGAAAAGACGGAGACGATTAATTGTGCATTATTCCGATGCAAGGGCACGCAAAGATGCTCATAACCGTAAAAGAGGATTGGATCGATTGGAGAAACGGTTAAAATCGGGACAACTAACCAAATCCAACATCAACAACAGAGGTTACAACAAATATCTTGAAATGAAGGGTGAGGTAACTATAAGCATCGATTACCGGAAATATGAATCCGACAGTATTTGGGATGGGTTAAAGGGATACATTACCAACAGTAAATTCTCGGGCAAAATGATTTTGGAAAATTACGCACAGTTGTGGCATATCGAAAAAGCGTTTCGCATATCCAAGACAGATTTGCGCATACGTCCCATTTATCACAGACTCAGGCACCGCATCGAAGCACACATTTGCATTGCGTTCACTGCCTACTCGGTTTATAAGGAATTGGAAAGGGCATTGCAAGAAGCTAAATCGAGTCTATCACCGCAGAAAGCAAACGAGGTAACTCACAACATGTATCAAATCACTTACAACCTTCCCGATTCAAAATATACGAAAACCAAGCTCCTAAAAATGGACGAGCAGCAGGCTGAACTGTACAAAATTATTGAAGAAAATTTTTAGGGTGTCCCAATGCGGAAGACAGGA
>CAZFVQ010000088.1:0-1565 GCA_964522415.1 uncultured Rikenellaceae bacterium
AATGATACAGTTTGAAAAACGATATCGGCCTGACTACTTTCATAAAGGATACCGATAGTTGAATCATTTACCGATGTTATACAGGAATATCCCCGTCCGGTATATTCATCCAGCAGTATATGTTTCTCTTCGGGCCATGTATTGCCATCATCCTTACTCACTTTCAAGGTAATATGATCCCGGTTAGAGGTAGAAGCGGGATTGGCGAATAGTAATACAGATTTCTCAACACCTTTTTCACGATAAACATGTTTATGCAGGCTTGCCATACAGGTTGGTTCTATCAATGCTTTCCTGGAAGTGGGATGTTCCGTCCAAGTTTCTCCCAGGTCGGTTGTTGTGGCAATGGTTCGTCCGTTCACCTCATCATTTCCCCGGTTACGGTTATCCCTCATATTCAACATAATGGATCCATTGGATAACTGGACAGCCATACATTCCGTCGTATTTTTATGTGCAGGATTACTGGTTGTCCATGTTATTCCACCGTCTTTGCTCCAGGTGATATTGGAAAACGGTTTACCCGTCTCATCCCGTCCTTGTGTCGGAAATACCAATGTACCATCCGACAGGGTAATGCCGTGACCCGGTGCGGGGGCAAATAACCACCATTCCTGTTTCTTGACAGAGGTAATATTTACCGGCTCACTCCAGGTTAATCCGTCATCAGTACTCTTCGTGATCAGGAACTGCGAAGTTTCCTTTACACCGAATCCCGGCTGGGACCCTTTCGCCTGCCATTGATGGATCCACCGGGTACTATCTTTGGTCATCCCCTTAACCCACTTCCCGGTTTCCGGGTCGAGTACACCATGCATCCAAAGACCTGCTATATAGATATCTCCGGTATTATCGTCCACCAGGATACAGGCGTCGCTCACTCCGTTGTACTTCTCCGGCAGACCTCCCCATTCCTTCATGTCCAACACGATCTGCATCGGTTGCCATGTACGCCCTCCGTCGGTACTACGGTTCAATCCTATATCGATATGTCCCTGTAAATCCCTCGCACTTTCATACCGCGCATCATAAACTGCCAGTAATGTTCCATCTTTCGATGTGGCCAATCCCGGAATACGGGAGGTATGCACATCGTTCATCATATGCTGACGTACTGCTACACCTACCCTAAGACTCTGTGTATCGGCGGAAGGAACAGGTACTTTCCCGATATCCGTAGTAATACTCTTACATTGTACCATGATTCTGTGTGACAGATCCATAATCTCTTTTAATGTAACCGATACCCAAAATGTAAGCGTATCTTCAGTAATGTTGAAATTATCTTTAAACGTAACGACAGAGGCAGGTGATTGCATTTTACCGATAAGATTTTCAGTGGTAAAACGCCCTTCACCGTCTGATTTAAAAAGCGATACATGCTCAATATTGTTCAGATCAGTCGTTCCCTCTAATGAAATAACGACCTTCTGCAATGAGTAATCTGCCGGCTGTTGACGAATCATTTTGATTTTCAACACAGGATTAGTATCCTTTCCGGTTAATACCGGAAGAACAGGGTTCTCTATCTTTATGGATATTGTATCGGTATGACCGGTACAGGA
>CAZFVQ010000089.1:0-1560 GCA_964522415.1 uncultured Rikenellaceae bacterium
TTTTGCAGGCAAAACCTATGAATATCATAAGCAGGACTGACAAAGCCGGAATCTTAATTCTGTTTTTCATACAACAATGTTTTATTTATATTAATGTTATTATTTGAATATCAATAAAATAATCAATGCATAATTATAAAGCAATTCATGCATCTTACTGACAATCCGTAACTGACAGATTAAACCAATCCTATCCAGGTCAGCTTATGATCACCAGGTAACAAAAATATTTCAATGTACTCATTTTTAATATAACAGACAAAATCTCAAATGCTGTATTTTCCTTTCTTATCCATCGCCGGATATGAGTACAATGACAGGGCTTATACAAGGAAAACTTCTTCAACATTACGCACAACGGGCCCGATGGAGCACAATAGGGGGCGGGAATCCCGGCTTGTTGGGATGCAGCCACAGTAAAGCGAAGCTTATTGCGCCCCATCTATTATGCAATGTTAATTTATAATTTGTTATCTTGGCAAAAAGAATGTCTCCGGCCGAAGCTTTTAACATGGCTTATTTGTTTCATTACATTACAACTATTATTGACAGATCATTATGAAAACCACGATCAACCCGATACTCATTACTCTTCTCCTGCCGGCTGTCCTTTCCCTGAATGCTTGTGAAAAAGACGATAATACCGTTAAGGATGCTGACGGTAATTCCTATCGTACTGTTAAAATCGGGACACAGACCTGGATGGCTGAGAATTTAAAAACAACAACATACAACGACGGAACACCGATATTCAATATAACCATGCGGGAGGAATGGGCAACTCTGGAGAGACCCGGATATTGTGATTACAATAATGATGAAAGCAATGCAAACAAGTATGGCCGCCTGTATAACTGGTACGCCGTTGAGACCGGAAAACTTGCACCAAAAGGCTGGCATGTGCCGTCGAAAGAGGATTGGGATAAGCTGATAAACTACCTGATTGAAAACGGGTATAATTACGACGGAACAACAAGCGGAAATAAAATAGCCAAATCTCTTGGAGATCCGAAGGACTGGAATGATTCAGGCTATGAAGGCACCCTGGGAAGTCCGGACTATCCGGCTATGGACAATAAAACACACTTTAACGCGCTTCCTTCAGGAATCCGGCAGTGGGAGTTCAGAGGTCAGGGTTATCTGGGACAATTATGGAGCAGCACTGTTTGTAATATAAACCCGTCCATGTCTACAGCCTATTATCTGGAACTGGATTATATCCTGCCCAATGCAATGGTTGAATATAGTTTAAAGTATAGAGGAATGGCTGTACGCTGTATCAAAGATTGATAATGATGAATTCGCAAATTTGTCGCACTAAGACAAATTTATGCTCAGAACAAGGGTAGTAAAACATCATCCGGGGCCAGTGCAGTCCGGGTAATTTATTACAGGAACCGCAAACGAGTTATATTTTTGAAACATTTACAGAAGACGATTTTCGAAAGAATGGTTTTTCCAAAGACAACAAATCTCACCGGAATCAGTCTTTCAGGCACCGGATGGAATATCCATGTGTCTTTTTTGCAATTACCGTCCCCTCGGGAAAGGCCTGATCAT